>NC_010125.1:3015000-3615000 GCF_000067045.1 Gluconacetobacter diazotrophicus PA1 5 | reverse complement strand
CTGTCGCGCGAGGCGGTGATGACCTCCACCTTGCCCTGAAGGTTCCAGAGCGGCAGCAGGCCCACGCCGCCTTGTGCCTGCGGCACGCGGCTGTCGGCCGAATTGTCGCGATTGTCGCCCATCACGAACAGATGCCCGGCGGGGATCGTGATATCCGCCATGTCGTCCAGCGGCGTGCCGTCCGGCGTCTTCAGCAGAAGGTGCCGGACGCCGCCGGGCAGCGTTTCGGAAAAACGCTCCGCCGGGGCGGTGCTGCCGTCGGACAGTTCTTCCCGCGCCGGTCCCTCGTCCGTCCACGGCAGTTCGGCGCCGTTCAGCCGGACCCGCCCGCCGGAAAGGCCGATCCTGTCACCCGGCAGCCCGATCACGCGCTTGACGAAGGTGGTGCCCGGTTCGGCCGGGCTGCGAAAGACGATGACGTCGCCACGTGCCGGCATACGGCCGAACAGCCGGGCGCCCTGCGGCAGATGGTCGCCGAACGGCAGGTTGGCGGTGCTGAAGCCGTAGGCGAGGGGCTGGGCCATCAGGCGATCGCCGATCAGCAGGGTGGGCTGCATGGAGCCCGACGGCACCACATAGGGCGTCGCGAGGGCGACGCGGCTGAGGAGAATGAAGCCGGTAAAGAGACCCCAGCCTTTGACCCATCCGAACCTGTCGCGCACCGGTCTGTACTCCTCGCTTGGAGTGAGGACTGTAATTTGCCGGTATTTCTTCTGTAAAGTTAAAGATCAGAAAGCGGGATGACGTCGGCAACGGCATCGTTCCCGATATGTTGCGTTGTGTGCCGCCCGCCGGCACGGCAGAGGCTGTTTCAAAGCCCCGCGGTCCTGGGGAAGGGAGGGTTCCAATGGCGATATCTGACCTGCCGGGACAGGGGTGGTATCAGTTCGGGGAACTGACGCTGGCTTTCGTCCTGTCCGGCCTGGTCGGGCTGGAGCGGGAGATACGCCAGAAGAGTGCCGGGCTGCGGACCTACAGCCTGGTCGGCGTGGCGGCGGCCCTGTTCATGCTGGTGTCCAAATACGGGTTTACCGACGTGCTGGCGAACGAGAGGGTGGTCCTCGATCCGTCGCGGGTCGCGGCCCAGATCGTCTCGGGCATCGGGTTCATCGGCGGCGGCGTCATCTTCATGCGGCGCGATGTCGTCCGGGGGCTGACGACGGCGGCGTCGCTGTGGGTGACCGCCGCCGTGGGGATGGCATGCGGGGCGGGCCTGCTGGCCCTGGCCGTGGCGGCGACGATCGGGCATTTCGTCATCATGCTCGGCATTCCCCTACTGCTTCGCTACCTGCCGCGCGAGCGGCGGACCGTGGCGACCCTTCGGGTGTCCTATGACGACGGAAAGGGCATCCTGCGGGCGATCCTGGTGGATTGCTCGCGCCTGCGCTTTGCGATCGACCATGTCCGGATCGGGCATAACGGACAGTATGAAGAGGTGCCGGAGGCGATCCGGGACCAGGCCGACGACGAGGGTACGGACCTGTCGCCGCGCGCTCCGGCCGGGGTGACGCTGTCCATGCAGGTCAAGGGAAAACGGCCGATTTCCCACCTGATTTCCAGCCTGTCCGATATTCCGGGGGTGACGGCCGTGGGGACCGTCGGCCATGACGAACTGGATTAGATCGGCTTAAAGGCTTTTGAAACAGCCTCTTACCATCCAATCGGCCCCATGCCCGGGTCCCAGTTCCCCCAGGCGGGATTCCAGCCATACCAGCCGCCGCCCATACCGGGCCCCCAGGTGCCCCAGTTCCACTGGGCGTCCTGGTAGTCCATGGCCGTTTCCTGCTGTTCGTCCGCCAGGGCCTTGGCCTGCCGGTATTGCTGGTACTGGGCATAGGCCGCCTGGTCGCCGACATAGAGGCAGTCGCATACGGTCGGGTCGGAATAGACGTAGAACACCTGTCCGCCCTGGACCCGCCGCACGAAGTGATGGGCCGGCAGCCGGTTCAGCATCTTCTGCCGGGCCGGGGTATCGGCCGGCTTGAACGCGAAGCCCGCCGCCGCGAGGTGGTCCTCCTTCTGCGCGATCGCGGTCGGGCTCTGGCAGGATGCCAGCAGTGTGAGCGACGCCAGGGCGGCCCAGCCGAAAGATCCTGTCCCGTATCGTGTTGGCATGACTTTCCCTTCCTCCGATGTTCGGCAATGTTTTGACATATTCGAACGTCGGGTGCCCCGCGCGCAAGGGGCGCGGGACGTCGATCATGACGGACTTTGTCGATGCGCCCAATTGTCGAGGGTATTCAGGGCCGTATCGAGGTCGGCGAGGGCGAAATTGATCGTGATCGATGCGCCCTGAATGGTGCCGATCTGTATATGGCCGATCTTGCCGTGCCGGGCGTCGACCAACCAGGCGTCGGGAATGGCCGGCACACTGGCGATGCATCCCCTGGTGGAGCAGACCTGCCAGGTCAGGGGCACGGGGGTGCCGTCGTCGACGGCGATGGTGGGGGGCCGGACCAGCGAGACCATGAGCGGCATCTGCACAGCGACGCGATAGGACGTGGGGAAGCCCGTGGCAGTCCGCTCGCGGCTGAAGGCCACGACTCCTACCGGTACCGCTTTCTTCTGCGGGTCCTGCGTCGTCAGGCGCTGCTCCGCCGAACACAGGACCGGCCCGCCGGCTGGCGGTCGGCCATACAGGCAGCGATAGGCCCACGGTCCGGACGACTGGGAAAGCTGCGCCAGGGAGGAGGTCGTGTCCGCCGGTGCGGCTGGGGCCGCTGCGGCGGTATGGGGCGTGGCATGGGCGGGTGCCGGAAAAGTCGGATTGCCGCCATATACCTCGACCAGGGCGAATGCCGCTGCCGTGCACCCCGCGCCGATGGTCATGAGTTTGATCGTGGAGATTTTCATTTCTGTCTTTCAGGCGTGACGCCATGGCCGGCTTCGGCCATGGCGGTAAAAGCCGGCGGGGACCGGATCAGAACTTCAGGCTGAGGGTGCCGGTGACGCCGCTGTCCGTGGATTGGTCGCCATACTGGCCGATATAGGTGAGACCGACATCCAGCCGGTCGGTCAGCCTGGCCTGCAATCCGGCCTTGAGCAATGCGGCGTCGGTGGACAGCGGTACGCCGGCCACGTCGAATGCGCCGCCGTTCTGCACGAAGGATTCGCGCGTGGTCGGGGTCGTCAGGCCGAAGGCGTGGCGATAGCCCAGGGTCGCGTTCGGTATCAGCGTGACGCCGCCGACCTTCAGGCGGCCGGCCAGTCGTGCCCCGAAGGTCGCATAGGTCGTGCCGGTGTCCATGGCACGGCCGGTCAGTGCTGCCGCGCCGCCATGTTCGGTAAAGCGGTCGGTGTGCAGGTTGACATAGGCCACGTCAGCAAAGGGCTCGACCATCAGCGGCCCCAGGTCCATGCGGTAGCCCAGGTCGCCGAATGCCTGGGCGGTGCCGCCGTCATAGCCGCTGTTCAGCCGGTCCGAATATCCGGTGAAGGCGACGTTGCGCGTCATGGACAGCATGTTCCAGCTATAGGAAACGCCCGTTCGCAGGGCGAGGCGCCCCCAGTGGGTGCCGGCATAGCCGCCCAGGCTGATCGTGTTGCCATGGCCGTACGATGCCGCGGCGCCGCTGTCGAATGCGCTATGGCCGTAGCCGACCAGCCCGCCGACATGCCAGCCCACTACCGGCGCATCCGCCCCCATCACGAAGCCGCCTGCCGAATGGCTCATGGCCGAGGCGTTGCCGTTGGCCGTGTTGTGCCCGAAGGTGCCGTAACCCTGCATCCACAGCGATGCGTGGTCGGGCCGGCAGGTGCCGTCGGTGCGTGTGCCGTCGGACGCGGCGGTCTTCATGCCGCTGTCCGCGCCGGGCGCGCATTCCGTGCCGCGCAGCCGCTCGACCGCCGCGTCGCGCACATAGAAGCTGTCCTGGATCAGCGCGGTGCGCGCCGAGGCATGCAATTCGCCCGACAGCGCGCCCAGGGCATGGCGGGCTGTGGCGGCATCGGTCTGCACCAGTTCGTTATACAATTGTCCCGAGGTCACGTTCTGCAGTGCGACGCCGACGGCCGTCTGGTTACGCGTAGTGCTGACATCCGCGAAATTCAATTCGTTGCGCTGCAGATTGACGACGATGCCGTCCGCTCCGGCGGTGATGTTCGACGTCAGGAAGGCGAAGTTCGACACCACGGTGCCGAACGTGCCGGACACCCCGCCGGTCGCGGTCATGATGGTGTTAGGGTGGGTAATGTTCCACGTTCCATCGGCCGCCAGGACGGTGATGGCACCGCTGCCCAGCGATACGTGACCCGATACCCGCACGGAATCATGGTCGCCGGCGGTATTCACGCTGACGATGTAGTTCGATCCCGCTGCCATCGTCAGGTTGCCGTTGACGGTCAGCGTGCCGACCGCTCCACTGCCGGCCGGCGACAGGGTGGCGCCGCTCCTGATCGTCGTCGTGCCCACCGAACCATTGCCCGACAGGGTGGTGCCGCTATCGGCCACCACGGAACTGGCCAGGCTGCCATCGACCTGCAGCGTGCCGCCCGATATTTCGGTGCCGCCGCTGTAGGTGCTGTTGCCGTTCAGGACCAGGGTGCCCACGCCCGTCTTGACCAGGATGCCGGCGGTCGAACCGTCGACAAGCGTGCCGGTCAGGCTGTCGGTGCCGCTGTCGACCTGGACCGTGGGGTCGCCGTTCAGGACGATGGCGTTGCCCAGGGCCAGGTTGCTGCCAGCCAGGACCAGCGTCGTGTTCTCGGCCATGTTCAGCGCGCCGGTGCCCAGGGCCGACGCGTTGGTCAGCGTCAGCGTGCCCGACCGCAGCAGCGTGCCGCCGGCATAGCTGTTGACCCCGGCCAGCGTCACGTTGCCCGCACCCGATTTCGTCAGGATGCCCGAGCCGCTGACGGTATTGGTCAGTACGCCGTCGCTGTTCTGCGCCAGGTTGAAGATGCCGTTATCCACGATGGCACCGCTGCCGAAGCTGGTCGTCGTGCCGGTCAGCGCACCCGCGCGGATCGTGGTGCCTCCAGTATAGGTGTTGGCGCCGGTCAGGGTCTCGCTGCCGCCGGCGATGGTCAGGCCGCCGGAGCCGCCGAGGGTGCCGGCGAAGCTGTCGGCGGCGTTGCTCAGGGTCAGGGTGCCGGCGAGGGTGCCGGTGCCGGTGCCGGCCAGCGAGGCGGCGGTGCCGCCGCTGGCGGTGACGGCGAGGGCGCCGCTGTCGGTGAGGGTGCCGCCGACCGTGCCGCCGTCGAGGGTCAGGCTGCCGGCATTGGCGAGGGCACCGGCGACGGAACCGCCCTGGAGGTCGAGTGCGGCGCCGGCGTCGATGGTGGTGGCGCCGGTATAGGTGTTGGCGCCGGTCAGGGTCTCGCTGCCGCCGGCGATGGTCAGGCCGCCGGAGCCGCCGAGGGTGCCGGCGAAGCTGTCGGCGGCGTTGCTCAGGGTCAGGGTGCCGGCGAGGGTGCCGGTGCCGGTGCCGGCCAGCGAGGCGGCGGTGCCGCCGCTGGCGGTGACGGCGAGGGCGCCGTCGTCGGTGAGGGTGCCGCCGACCGTGCCGCCGTCGAGGGTCAGGGTGCCGGCATTGGCGAGGGCACCGGCGACCGAGCCGGAAAGGTTCAGTCCGGCGCCGGCGTCGATGGTGGTGGCGCCGGTGTAGGTGTTGGCGCCGGTCAGGGTCTCGCTGCCGCCGGCGATGGTCAGGCCGCCGGAGCCGCCGAGGGTGCCGGCGAAGCTGTCGGCGGCGTTGCTCAGGGTCAGGGTGCCGGCGAGGGTGCCGGTCCCGGTGCCGGCCAGCGAGGCGGCGGTGCCGCCGCTGGCGGTGACGGCGAGGGCGCCGCTGTCGGTGAGGGTGCCGCCGACGCTGCCGCCGTCGAGGGTCAGGCTGCCGGCATTGGCGAGGGCGCCGGCGACGGAACCGCCCTGGAGGTCGAGTGCGGCGCCGGCGTCGATGGTGGTGGCGCCGGTATAGGTGTTGGCGCCGGTCAGGGTCTCGCTGCCGCCGGCGATGGTCAGGCCGCCGGTGCCGCCGAGGGTGCCGGCGAAGCTGTCGGCGGCGTTGCTCAGGGTCAGGGTGCCGGCGAGGGTGCCGGTCCCGGTGCCGGCCAGCGAGGCGGCGGTGCCGCCGCTGGCGGTGACGGCGAGGGCGCCGTCGTCGGTGAGGGTGCCGCCGACCGTGCCGCCGTCGAGGGTCAGGGTGCCGGCATTGGCGAGGGCGCCGGCGACCGAGCCGGAAAGGTTCAGTCCGGCGCCGGCGTCGATGGTGGTGGCGCCGGTGTAGGTGTTGGCGCCGGTCAGGGTCTCGCTGCCGCCGGCGATGGTCAGGCCGCCGGTGCCGCCGAGGGTGCCGGCGAAGCTGTCGGCGGCGTTGCTCAGGGTCAGGGTGCCGGCGAGGGTGCCGGTCCCGGTGCCGGCCAGCGAGGCGGCGGTGCCGCCGCTGGCGGTGACGGCGAGGGCGCCGCTGTCGGTGAGGGTGCCGCCGACGCTGCCGCCGTCGAGGGTCAGGCTGCCGGCATTGGCGAGGGCGCCGGCGACGGAACCGCCCTGGAGGTCGAGTGCGGCGCCGGCGTCGATGGTGGTGGCGCCGGTATAGGTGTTGGCGCCGGTCAGGATGAGCGTGCCGCCGGTGCCGCTGTTCGCGATGGTCAGGCCGCCCGGAACGCCACTGGACTGGTCGGATATGGGATTGGAGATCGTGGCGCTCTGACCGGCGAGGTCGATCGTGCCGTTGTTGCCGGTAATGGAGAAGCTATAGGGCGTGATGTTCGTGCCATCGAGCGTCAGCGTCCCGCCATCCAGGATCGGCAGGATGGTCGCGGGGCTGGAGGCCAGGCCGGATGCGTTCTGGAGGGTGGTAATGGGCGTTGCGGACGAACCGGCGTTGATGGTCTGCTCCGGCGTCGCGGCCGCCGTAAATCCGGAACCGCCCGCGGGCGTGCAATTTGCGCCTGAAGTCAGGGAGGTACACGGGCCGGTATAGACACCGAGTTGGACGCCGCCATCGGTTGCTGTCGATGCAACACCCGAGGACGTCGTGAATGAGATCGTGTAGGTATCGCCGGCGACCAGGTTGATCCCCTGGTAGATGCCGTCGAAGCTGCCTACCGCGCCGTCAAACCAGGTGCCCGCCGTTCCGGCTGCCAGCGAGGGTGTGGATGCCCCGGCCGAACTGGAAGGGGCTTGCCAGGCGCCGGCAGCGTTTGGCGGGGTTCCGGTCTGATAGACGACGCCCCAACTGGCGGGCGCCTCGATTCCGTTCGTGCTGCCGCTGACCGTCCCGCCGGAGAGAAAATACGGATCGGTGAGGAGATTGGTCGTGCTGCCCTGGACGGCCAGGCTGACATCCCCGAAAGTCCAGTAATTCGGATCATTGCGGAAGGCGAAAAGGATATAATTCGTGCCGGTCGTCTGCGCGGTAAAGCTGACTGTATAGGTCTGAAGAGTACCTGTCGTGCTGTACGCAGTCGTATTCGCCCCGCTCCCGTCGGTCAGGGCCAGCAGGTAGTCCGTCGGCAAGGTCTGGGCGAACGATACGGAGGTCACGGCCGTGAATGGCGATGCGATCAGGACCAGGCGAAAGATCCCGGCCATGGCAGGGCGGTATTTTTTTAATAGTGAATAATATCCCTGATTTGTCACGGCGGCTCTTGAATTGTTATTTGTATATTTGGAAATACGATCGGCATTTTCCAGAGTGACGTGATATCGTTTCTTTGTCGTAATTTTCATGGATGCAGGCCTGGTGGAAGGGGAGCAGCCGGAAGCGTGGTGCTGATTTTCCAAAATATACAAAAATTAATTAATGTCTATGCGGGTTTGAATAAGTCAGCCGACAAATCCGAATGGTCATAAAACTTAAAAAGAGCAGAAACGGCGGTTTGTGTCCGTTTTGTACCATTTTCTTTTCGGAATCATGACATCGCGCCACCGGATGGTCCGGGGGAGACGCAAAGGCGTGGGGCCGCCGATGCTTTATGCGGCCGTCAGGTCCGCCAGGGTGGCATCGCAGGCGCGCAGCGCGTCGTCGGGGGCCAGGCGGACCTGGAGGCCGCGCTGGCCGCCGTTGGTGTAGAGGTAGGGCAGGTCCGCCGCCTGGCGGGCGAAGGCGGTGGGGACGCGCTTCTTCTGGCCGAAGGGACTGATGCCGCCGACGCGGTAGCCGGTGACGCGTTCGGCGTCGGCGGGCTTCATCATCTTCGCGCTCTTGCCGCCGAAGGCGGCGGCCAGCTTCTTCATGCTGACCTCGTGGTCCGACGGGACGACCACGCAGACCGCGCGGCCGTCGATCTCCGCCATCAGGGTCTTGTAGACGTGGGCGGGCGGTTCGCCGATGGCTTCGGCGGCCTGCACGCCCAGCCGGTCGGCGTCCGGATCATAATGGTAGGTGACGGCGGTGAAGGCGATTCCCGCACGGGTCAGGGCCTGGGTGGCCTGGGTGCCGGTTGCCTGGGGATGGGAATTTTTCTTGGCCATGCCGGTGTTATAGCAGGGCGGGGCGGTCGCGTCAGGATGCGCGGATACGCTGCCCGTGCCGGGTCTCGTCCGGCCGGCACAGGGCGGCGATGGCCGCGCCCGCCGCGTCCGGGCGGGGCAGGGCGGACAGGTCGGCGGCCGGCATGGCCTGCACGCGCAGGCGGGTGGCCACCGGGCCGGGGTCGTACAGATTGACCCGCAGGGGGCTGCCGGGGGCGATTTCGTCGGCCCAGGTCAGGACGACGGCCTCCATCGCGGCCTTGGACGCGGCCATCATGCCCCAGAAGCTGGCGGGGTGCGTCGCGTGCCCGTCGGTCAGGAACACGGCGCGGCCGGCGGGCGCGCGTTCCAGCAGGGGCGCGGTGGTGCGGATCATCCGCCAGGCGGCCGTGGCGTTGACCGCCAGCGTGGCGGTCCAGTCGGCGTCGCGCATATGGGTGACGGGGGTCAGGACCCCCAGCATGGCGGCGCAATGGACCAGCACGTCCAGCCGGCCGAAGCGGGCGGCGATCGACGGGCCCAGCGTGTCGATCGCGTCCCCGTCGCGCAGGTCCAGCGGCAGCAGGGTCGCGCGGCGGCCGGTGCGGCGTTCGATCAGGTCGTCGGTTTCCTCCAATCCGCCGGGGGTGCGGGCGGTCAGGATGCAGTGCGCCCCGCCCGCGGCCAGGGCCAGGGCGGTGGCGCGGCCGATGCCCCGGCTGGCCCCGGTGACCAGTGCCACCGGGGCCCCGGTCACTGTGGCTGGAGTCATGGAGTGCCGGGACGCGCGTCGTCGCCTGCGGCTTCGTAATCCACCAGGGGGATCGGGTAGTCGCCGGTGAAGCAGGCGTCGCAGTACCGGCCGGCGGCGGCGGCGCGGTCGGCGTGGCCCAGCGCGCGGTACAGCCCGTCGAAGGAGATGAAGGCCAGGCTGTCCACGCCGATCAGTTCGGCCATTTCCTTCAGGTCGTGCTGGGCCGCCAGCAGCTTGCTGCGCTCGGGCGTGTCGATGCCGTAGAAGCAGGAATGCGTCGTGGGCGGCGAGGAGATGCGCATGTGCACCTCGCGCGCGCCGGCGGCGCGGACCATGTCCACGATCTTGCGCGACGTGGTGCCGCGCACGATCGAATCATCGACCAGGACCACCCGCTTGCCGTCCAGCACCGGCCGGTTGGTCGAATGTTTCAGCTTCACGCCCAGATGGCGGATCTGGTCGGTCGGTTCGATGAAGGTGCGGCCGACATAATGGTTGCGGATGATGCCCAGTTCGAAGGGAATGCCGCTGGCCATGGAATAGCCCATGGCCGAGGGCACGCCGGAATCGGGTACCGGGACGATCACGTCGGCCTCGACCGCGCTTTCGCGCGCCAGTTCCACGCCGATGCGCTTGCGCGCCTCGTAGACCGGCTTGCCGTCCATCACCGAATCCGGGCGGGCGAAATAGATGTATTCGAACACGCAGAAGCGGGATTTCCGCTCGCCGAACGGCTTGACCGAACGGACGCCGTCATTGTCGATGATGACGATTTCGCCCGGTTCCACGTCGCGGACGAATTCCGCGCCCATGATGTCCAGCGCGCAGGTCTCGCTGGCCAGGACCCAGGAGGGGGCGGCGCCGTCGGTCTCGCCGGGGATGCGGCCCAGGATCAGCGGCCGCACGCCCAGCGGGTCGCGCACGCCCATCAGCGCGTCGCGCGACAGCACGACCAGCGAATAGGCCCCCAGCACCTGCTTCAGCGCGTCGATCAGCCGGTCCAGCACCGTGGCGTAGAGCGAGATCGCCAGCAGGTGGATGAACACCTCGCTGTCCGTCGTGGACTGGAAGATGCAGCCCCGGCGCACCAGCGCGCGCTTCAGCGTCTCGGCGTTCGTCAGGTTGCCGTTGTGCGCGACCGCCAGACCGCCGAATTCGAAATCCGCGAACAGGGGCTGCACGTTGCGGATCAGCGTCGCCCCGGTGGTGGCGTAGCGGTTGTGGCCCACCGCCCGGTGGCCCGGCAGGGTGGCCATGACCCGGGCGTCACCGAACACGTCGCCCACCAGGCCCAGCCCCTTGTGGGTGTGGAAGCGCGTGCTGTCATAGGACACGATGCCCGTCGCCTCCTGCCCGCGATGCTGCAGCGCGTGCAGGCCCAGCGCGGTCAGCGCCGACGCGTCCTTGACGTTCCAGACGCCGATGACGCCGCATTCCTCGTGCGGCTTGTCGTCGTCATGCCATTGCAGCGGCATGTCGTCCCGCGCGTGGCCGGTGGCGCACAGGGGGCAGGAGCAGGCGGCGCTGTCCGGGGTGACGGCCTGCGGGGCGGTGGGGCGGGTCGACATGGTCAGCTACCTCTTTTCCTCGACGGGCGCCCGGGTGGTGCTTCCCGGGCAGGCACAAGGCGGCCCCGCGAAGGGGTCAGATCGGGGCGTCATGGCGCGTCTGCATCAGTTGCGCAAGGCTGGGCTTCATGGAAATGGGCAGGACGCGCTGCAGAAAGAAGGCCCCCTGCGACACAAGCGGCAGCAGGCGTGCCGTCTGCACCGCCAGCGGCCATTCGGCGGGCGCGGCAACCAGGCCCGCGACCAGGTACGCCGCGACCAGCACGCCATAGCCCCGCACCCCGCCGAACAGCAAGCCCAGCATGCTGTTCAGCCCGCCCAGGGCCGAGTCCCGGACCACGCGGCCGATGGCCTGCGTGACCAGGGTGAAGACGACCAGCAGCCCGATGAAGGGCAACGCGAAGGCAACGACACCGGCCACCAGCGGGTTGGTGATCGACGGCGCGATGGCCTGCAGCACCGGCCCGGTCAGGCGCGTCGCCAGCACCGCCGCCCCGATCCAGCTTCCCAGCCCCAGCAATTCGCGCACCAGGCCCCGTCCATAGCCGAACAGGGCCGAGACGACCACCACCAGGCCCGCCGTCACGTCGATCCAGTCCGCGCCGATCTGGGTTCCGCCGGTCATGCGGCCGCCCGGTTGTCCATGGAAAGCTGGGAGGGGACCCGGGTCATGGGGTCGGGGCGTTCCTTGTGCTGCGGCCGGTCAAGCGATGGGGTGATTTCGGGCCGGTTATGCCATCACCGGAGGCGCCGCGACAGGGGAAAGATCGCGCGGGGCGCCGGGACGCCGCGTCAGGGCAGCTTGGTGGTGCGGATCTTCCACGGTCGGGCGATGGCGCGTCCGGCCCGCCGCGTGGGCGTGTTGTTCAGGGTCAGCAGCAGTTCGCCCACCTGCGTGCGGCGGTCCAGTTCGGTCCACACGGCGTCGGCGGATACGTTCCGCGCGGCCCAGATCTGCATCAGGCGCGTCAGTGTTTCGGCACTTTCGCGGATCAGCGCCGCGCGGTCATCGGCGATCAGTTCCATGACGCAATGTTCGGCATGCAGCCCGAACGCCCGCGCGATGCGGCGGACATGCTGCTCGGCCCGCGGGTCGGGCGGCAGGGGGGCCGACCCGGCGGCGGCAATGGTAGTGGGAGACGCGACGAGTCCGGCCCACAGCGCCGCCAGCACCGTCCGCGCATCCGGCACGGACGGTGCATCGTCGTCGCTTGGCGGCGGGGGGGCGGATTCGGACATTCCGCCATGATGCCGGGGCGCGGTTCACGCGGTCAACGCCGCGGCAGGCGCCGCCGCCCCGCAAGTGGGCTCAGACCGAAAAATATTTCGCTTTCGGATTGAGAACCACCAGCGCCGAGGTCGATTGCTCGGGGTGCAACTGGTAGCCGTCGGTCAGCGAGACGCCGATCCGTTCGGCGTCCAGCAGCTTCAGAATGGGGTCCTGGTCCTCCAGCCGGGGGCAGGCGGGGTAGCCGAAGGAATAGCGCGAGCCGCGATAGCCCTGCTGCAACAGCTTGTTCATGTCGCGGTCGTCCTCGGCGGCGAAGCCCAGTTCGGCGCGGATGCGCTTGTGGGTGTATTCGGCCATCGCCTCGGCCATTTCGACCGACAGGCCGTGCAGGTACAGGTAGTCCTTGTAGCGGTTGGCCTCGAACCATTCGCGCGCCATGTCCGACGCCTTCTGCCCCACGGTCACGACCTGCAGGCCGATCACGTCGCGCCGGGCGTCATCCACGTCGCGGACGAAATCGGCGATGCACTCGCCGTCCTCGCGCGGCTGGCGGGGCAGGGTGAAGCGCGCGGCCTCGGTGGTGCCGTCGGCTTCGAACAGGATCAGGTCGTTGCCCTGGCCGGCGGCCTTCCAGTAGCCGTAGGCCGCCTGGGGGCGCAGGATGTCCTGCTCCGCCGCCAGGGCCAGCATGCGGCGCAGCACCGGGCGCAGTTCCTGCCGGGCCCAGCCCATGAAATCGTCCAGCGAGCGGCCCTGCTTGCGGAAGCCCCACTGGAATTGATACAGCGACCGCTCGTTCAGGAACGGCAGCACGGCGTCCGGCGCGGCCTCGATGACCCGCGCGCCCCAGAAGGGCGGTTCCACCGCCGGTTCGTCCTGCGTCAGGCGCGCCCGGCGGGCGCGGGCGGCGGCCACGTCCACGGGGGCGAAGCCGCGAGTGTCGGCCTGTTCCATGTCGCGGGGGCGGGCGCGGGTGGCCTTGCCGGCGCGGCGGGCGCGGGTGGCGGCCAGGTAGTTGTCGAATTCGCCCTGCGCCACCTGGTCCATCAGCGACAGCCCGTCGAACGCGTCGCGGGCATAGGCGACGCGGCCGTCGGTGCCGTAGGCGGCGGTACAGTCTTCCTCGACATAATTGCGGGTCAGCGCGGCACCGCCCAGCAGCACCGGGACGTCCAGCCCCTGGCGGGCCATTTCCTCCAGGTTCTCGCGCATCACCACGGTCGATTTCACCAGCAGGCCGGACATGCCCACCGCGTCGGCCGCGTGTTCGCGGGTGGCGGCGATCATGTCGGCCACCGGCACCTTGATGCCCAGGTTGACGACGCGATAGCCGTTGTTGGTCAGGATGATGTCGACCAGGTTCTTGCCGATATCGTGCACGTCGCCCTTGACCGTCGCCAGCACGATGGTGCCGCGCGTCTGGCCCTCGGCCCGTTCCATGTGCGGTTCCAGGTGGGCCACGGCGGCCTTCATCGTTTCGGCCGACTGCAGGACGAAGGGCAGTTGCATCTTGCCCGCGCCGAACAGTTCGCCCACCACCTTCATGCCGTCCAGCAGGATGGTGTTGATGATGTCCAGCGGCGGGATGGTCCGCATCGCCTCGTCCAGGTCGGCTTCCAGCCCCTTGCGGTCGCCGTCGACGATGCGCTCCTTCAGCCGTTCGTCCACGCGGTCCGACCGGGTCTTCTTCACCGCGTCGCTGGCCTTGCGGTCCGCGAACAGTTCCAGCAGGCGCTGCAGCGGGTCGTAGCCTTCCTCGCGGCGGTCGAAGATCAGGTCTTCGGCGACCTTCACCTCTTCCTCGGGGATCAGGTGCAGCGGGCGGATCTTGGAGACATGGACGATCGCCGCCGTCATGCCCGCGCGCACCGCATGGTCCAGGAACACCGAATTCAGCACCGCGCGCGCCGCCGGGTTCAGGCCGAACGAGATGTTCGACAGCCCCAGCACGATCTGGATGTCGGGGAAGCGGTCGCGGATCTGGCGGATGCCCTCCAGCGTCCACAGCCCCAGCTTGCGGTCGTCCTCGACCCCCGTGCCGATGGTGAAGGTCAGCGGGTCGATCATCAGGTCGGATTGCGGCAGTCCATGCCGGTCGCAGGCGAATTCGACCAGGCGGGTGGCGATGCGCAGCTTGTCCTCGGCGGTCTTGGCCATGCCGACTTCGTCGATGGTCAGCGCCACGACGGCGGCGCCGAACTTGCGCGCCAGAAGCATGCGGTCGGTGGCGTGGCCCTCGCCGTCCTCGAAATTGATCGAGTTGATGATCGCCTTGCCGCCGTACAGCTTCAGCGCGGCCTCGATCACCGGGGTTTCGGTGGAATCGATGACCAGCGGCGCGTTGACCGAAGAGGTGAAGCGGGTCACGACCTCGTTCATCTCGCGCATTTCGTCGCGGCCGACGAAGGCGGTGCAGAGGTCCAGCGCGTTCGACCCCTCGGCCACCTGTTCGCGCCCGATGGAGACGCAGCCGTCCCAGTCGCCCTCTTCCTGCAGGGTGCGCCATTTCTTCGACCCGTTGGCGTTGCAGCGCTCGCCGATCGAGAAATAGCTGTTTTCCTGGCGCAGCGGCACCTGGGTGTACAAGCTGGACACCGACGGAATCCAGACCGGGCGGCGCGGGACCGGGGCGGGGCGGTGGCGGCCGGTGCCCTCGGCCCGGCGGCGCAGCATGGCGTCCAGCGCCGCGATATGCGGGGTGGAGGTGCCGCAGCACCCGCCGACCAGGTTCAGCCCGTCCTCGGTGATGAAGCGGTCCACCCAGGTGGCCATGTCGGCGGGCGAGAGCGGGTAGTGGGTCTGCCCGTCCACCAGTTCCGGCAGGCCGGCATTGGGCTGGATCGAGATCAGGCCCGGCCAGTTGCCGGCCAGCCAGCGCACGTGCTCGGCCATTTCCTGCGGGCCGGTGGCGCAGTTCAGGCCCATCAGCGGCACATCCAGCGCGTGGATCGCGGTGGCGGCGGCGGCGATGTCGGGGCCGACCAGCAGGGTGCCGGTGGTTTCCACTGTCACCTGGACGAAGATCGGGGTATCGGTGCCCAACTCGGCGCGGGCGATCTTGGCACCGTTGACGGCGGCCTTGATCTGCAGCGTGTCCTGGCAGGTTTCGATCAGCAGCGCGTCCACGCCGCCGTCGATCAGGCCGCGGCACTGCTCGGCCAGCCCGGCTTCCAGCGTGTCGTAGTCGATATTGCCCAGCGACGGCAGCTTGGTCCCCGGCCCGACCGATCCGATGACGTAGCGGTGGCGGCCGTCGGCGAAGCTCTCGGCGGCCTCGCGCGCCAGGTGGGCGGCGGTGCGGTTGATCTCGCGCGCCCGGTCGGCCAGCCCGAATTCGCCCAGCGTGATGGGCGTGCCGCCGAACGAATTGGTCTCGACCATATCCGCCCCGGCCTCGAAATAGCCGCGATGGATCTCACGCACCAGTTCGGGGCGCGACAGGTTCAGGATCTCGGTGCAGTTCTCCTGCCCCCAGTAGTCGCGCTCGACATCCAGGTCCAGCACCTGCACGCGCGACCCCATGCCGCCGTCACACAGCAGCACCTGGTCGCGAAGGGCGTCGAGAAGATGGGGACGTGCGGTCATCGTGGTCCTGATGGCTGGTGCAAAAGCGGGAGGGTAGCTGTTATTCCCATGCCACCGTCACGTGTCCAGTCCGATGTGACTGATTGGCCGGCGAGATGGTCTGGAGTGGACTATCTGGTGTTTCGGGCCGCAATCAGTAAGCCGAGCAGGCGATCGACGCGGCGGCGAAGGATGGTCTTCCGTTGCGGTGATGCCATGTGTCGGAACGGGGGACTTCATGCAACGGGATGACGGGCGGATCGCGCTGGACCTTGTGGAGGATGCGGCGTTTTCCCGGATGCCGGGCGACGGGGGGACGCTGGTGGTGCGCGTGGGGGCCGCCGAGGGGGCTGGGGACAATGGGGGGTGGCTGGACGTGGTCGGGGTGCCGGCCATCACGCCGTTCGCCCATTGCGCGGGCTGTGTCTGCTGTGCGCCGGATGGTGCGATTGCCGCCGTGCTGGCCGACCTGTTTCGTGCGCGGGTGACCGGGCGGCGTCCCTGGTTCGACCGGGTGATGGTGGTGGTGCCGGCCGCGCTGCATGCGGGGATGCGGCAGGCGCTGGAGGGCAATAACGTGGTTGCGGCGCGTTATCGCCCCGTCTGGCGGCGTTAACCGTCCTTTCGTCTTTGCCTTCCTAGGGTTGCTGCAGCGGGACCTAGTGAAGGACGATCCGTGGCGCAGCCAGACCCTGTGGAAGACACGCGGCCGACCCCGACGACGATCTGCCTGCATGCGGCCGCGGCGGCGGCGCGCTATCACGGGCTGTCGGTCGATGTCCGCGATTTCGTGGCCGAGCCGGGCGAGGTCTCGCCTTCGCCGGCGGCGCTGGCGCGGTGGCTGAACGACCAGGGGGCGGTGGCGCGGGGCATGCGCCTGTCCTGGCGGGCGCTGGTGCGGGTGCGGAGTGCGCCGCCGGTGGTGCTGATGTTCCGCGACGGGTCGGCGGGACTGATGGTGGCGGGCGATCCGGCGCGCGGCGTCGTGTGGCTGCGCGACCCGATGGGGGACGAGGGCACGCCCCCGGTGCCGCTGGACGAACTGCGCCTGTCGCAGGTCTGGACGGGCGACGTGCTGCTGGTCAAGCGCCGCCGCGACCAGTCCGAGGCCGACGCCCCCATCAATGCCGAATGGCTGGGCCGCATGGTCCTGCGCGAACGGCGCGCGCTGCGCGATATCCTGCTGGCCTCGATGGTGCTGAGCGTGCTGGCGATCTTCCCGCCGCTGATCGTCATGCAGGTGATCGACAAGGTGGTGAACTACCGGTCCATGTCCACCCTGGTCTCGATCACCGCGATCCTGGGCGTCATGAGCTTCTATGAAATCCTGCTGACCTATGCCCGTCGGGAACTGGCGCTGGTGGTCACGACGCGGCTGGACACGCGGATTTCGCTGCTGGTGTTCGACCGCCTGCTGGCGCTGCCGCTGGAATTCTTCGAACGCCAGCAGGCGGGGCAGGTCATCGGCCGCGTATCCGCCATCTACCGGGTGCGGGACTTCATGACCGGCCGGCTGATGAACACGGTGCTGGACCTGTTCACCCTGGTCGTGGTGCTGCCGTTCCTGTTCTATTTCAGCGCCACCCTGGCGTGGATGACGCTGGCGGCGGCAGGGGCGATCGGGCTGGTGGTCGCCGGCTTCATGCTGCCGGTGGGGCGGCTGGTCGCGCGCAAGGTCCAGGCCGACACGGCGCGCGGGGCGGCGCTGTACGAAACCGTGGCCGGCATCCGCACCATCAAGACGCTGGCGCTGGAACGCACGCGGCGGGAATTGTGGGACGACCGGTCCGCCCAGTCGGCGCTGTGGGGACTGGCGGCGGGGCGGATGGGCAACGTGGCCGCGACGGTCGCCCAGCCCTTCGAACTGTTCATCAATCGCGGTATCCTGCTGGTCGGCGCGTACCTGGTACTGACCAAACGGGGGGACATGGCCGGCGGCGCACTGATGGCGTTCATGATGCTGGGCGGCCGCGTCGCGGCCCCGCTGGTCGGGCTGGCGCGGCTGCTGGACGATGCCGGCGAGGTCCGCACCGCCCTGGCCGAAGCCGGAACGGTGCTGAACCAGCCGACCGAGCGCCTGGCCATGACCACCGGCCTGCGGCCCCGCATACGCGGTGCCCTGTCCTTCGCCGATGTCAGCTTCAGCTATCCCGGCGCCACGACGCGGGCGCTGGCCGATGTCAGTTTCGAGGTCCCGGCCGGCAGCATGCTGGGGCTGGTGGGGCGCAGCGGATCGGGCAAATCCACCATCACCCGCCTGCTGCAGGGCGTCAGCCGGTCCTATACCGGGTACCTGAAGCTGGACGGAGTGGACCTGCGCGAGATCAACCTGGTGCATCTGCGCCGGTCGTTCGGCGTGGTGCTGCAGGACAATTTCCTGTTTCGCGGCACCGTGCGCGACAACATCACCGCCGGCCGGCCGGGCCTGACGCTGGACGATGTGGTGCGTGCCGCCCGGCTGGCGGGGGCCGAGGAGTTCATCGAGCGCATGCCCGCCGGCTACGAGACCTGGATCGAGGAAGGATCGACCAACATCTCGGGCGGCCAGCGGCAGCGCCTGGCCATCGCACGCGCGCTGATCTGCGACCCCAGGCTGCTGATCCTGGACGAGGCGACATCGGCCCTGGACCCGGAAAGCGAGGCCGTGGTCAACGCCAACCTGCAGCGCATCGCGCGCGGGCGGACGATGGTGATCGTCTCGCACCGCCTGTCCTCGCTGGTGGACTGCGACCAGATCTGCGTCATGGACCAGGGACGGGTGGCCGATATCGGGCCGCACGCGGCGCTGCTGGACCGCTGCGCGATCTATCGCACGCTATGGTTCCAGCAGAACCGGCACGAGGCCCGGGGCCGCGAGCCCGCCCATCCCGCCGCCATGCTGGCCGAGGGGCAGGAGGCATGAGCGCCGGAATGCTACCGCCCGGCGAGGGCGGCGCGATCGAGGGCTACATCCTGCCGGCGGCGGAGGCGTCCACGGGCGACATGCCGCGCGCGCTGCTGGAATTCCATTCGCCCAGCGCGGCGCTGATCGACCTGCCGCCCAACCCCGCCGCGCTGTATATCACGTGGCTGATCTCGACCCTGGCGATCGCGGGCATCGTCGTGATGTCGGTCTGTCCGCTGGACCAGGTCGTGTCCGCGCAGGGGCGGCTGACTTCGACCGACACCACGCTGGTGGTCCAGCCGCTGGAAACCGCGATCATCCGGTCGATCGACGTGCAGGAAGGGGATGTCGTCCACAGGGGCCAGGTGCTGGCCCACCTGGACCCCACCGTGACCGACGCGGATGTCGAGAACATGCGCCAGCAGCAGGCGGCCTATGCCGCCCAGGTCGCGCGCCTGACCGCCGAGGCCGAGGGGCGGGACTATATCCCCGACCCTGCCGACCCGGCATCGGTGCAGGAGGCGGCGGCCTTCCAGCGTCGCCGCGCGGAATTCACCGCCAAGGTCGAGAATTTCGACAAGCAGGCCGCCGGCGCGCGCAGCGACATGCAGGGCAGCCTGGCGGATGCCGCGATGTATGGCGCCCGCGCCCGCGTGGCGGCGAACGTATATGCCATGCGCCTGCGCCTGCAGCGCGACCAGGTGGGCAGCCGCCTGTCCACCCTTTCGGCCCAGAACGACCTGATGGAGGTCGAGCGCGCGCAGATCGCGGCGCAGCAGGCCGCCGGCAGCGCCCGCGCGAAGCTGGAGGGCGTGACAGCCGCGCGCGACGGCTTCATCCAGAACTGGAAGGCCACGGTGTACCAGGACCTGGGCACGGCGCAGCACCGGCTGGCCGATGCCGGGCACGATTACCGCAAGGCGGGGCTGCTCCGCACCCTGATCGGCATGCACGCAGACCGCGATGACGAGGCGCTGAACATCGTCAGCCTGTCCGTAGGGTCCGTCATGCAAGCGGGCAACCTGTTGATGACCCTGGTGCCGGTCGATGACGAGCTGGAGGTCGATACGGCGGTGCGGGGATCGGATGTCGGCTTCATCATGCCGGGGGACCCGGTGCTGCTGAAATTCGCCACCTTGCCCTACACCCAGTATGGAGGGGCCGAGGACACGGTCCGAATCATCAGCGCCGATTCCTTCGCCCCCGATGATGGCGGGCATGCCGCCCCCGGCACCGGCGCGCAGGTGCCGCGCCCCGACGCGGGCGGGATGGAGGCCTATTATCGCGTGCGGGTGCGCGTCGACCGCTACACGCTGCACGGCGTGCCGTCCTTCTTCCACCCGCATCCCGGCATGCCGGTCGAAGCCGACATTCATGTCGGCCGGCGCACCATGATGCAGTACCTCCTGAATCGGCTGGTGCCGACGCTGACCGATGGCATGCGCGAACCATAGTGCCCGTCCGGAGACGCGGCCTGGTGGCGATCCGACGCGCGTTTCCGAACGGAAACCCGTGTTCATGACTGGATTTTTTATAACTTTTGGTGGGTCCTGATGCGGGTCTTGTCTGCTTTGGGGGCGCGGTTGTCCCTGCGGGGGCGGCTGGCGCATGGCGTGCGGCTGATCGAGGCGGGCGACGCGGTGGGGGGTGTCGCCCAACTGGGCATGGTGGCCGAGGCCGGGGTGGCGGAGGCCCAGTTTCGTGTCGGGCGGGCCTATCTGGAGGGGACCGGCGTGCCGCGCAGCCTGGTCGAGGGCGCGCGCTGGATGCGCCGCGCGGCCGAGGCCGGGTGGGTCGAGGCCCGGCTGGTGCTGGGGACGCTGTATCTGTTCGGCCTGCCGCGCGACGCGGCATCGGACCATGGCGTGCGGCTGGCGGCCGAGGCGCCGGGCGATCGCGTGCCCGACCCGGACGAGGCCGCGTACTGGACGCACCTGGCGGCCGAGGCGGGCTCCCCCGACGCGCAGGCGCTGTACGGCTACATCCTGGCCGATGGCCCCGTCGGCCTGCGCGACCGGGTGGCGGCCGAGGGCTGGTTCGCCCGCGCCGCCGCCGCCGGCTGCGCGCAGGGTCATCTGGGGCTGGGCCTGACCTGGATGCGCGCGGCGCTGCGGCACTCGCCGGAGGCCGCGTCCTCGGGCGAGGCCGACCGTGCGCGCGCCGCCGGCGCGCTGCGCGTGGCCGCCGAGGCCGGGCTGGGCTCGGCGCAGTTCCTGCTGGGGGCGCTGACCGAGCAGGGCAGCGGCGTCGCCCGCGACGTGGCGGCGGCCACCGCGCTGTATGCCAGCGCCGCCCGGGCCGGGGTGTGCGCGGCGCAGGCGCGCTACGGCCTGGCGCTGCTGGAGGGCAGGGGCTGCGCGCGCGACGCCGTGCAGGGCGAAAGCTGGCTGCGCCGCGCGGCCCTGGCCGGCGACCGCGAGGCCGCGTCGCTGCTGGGCGACCTGTATGCAAGGGGCGGCGACCTGCCGCCGAACGACGTGGAAGCCGCGTCGTGGTACCACCGCGCGGCGGCGCTGGGCCATGCGGCGGCATGCCGGGCGCTGGGGCTGCTGCACCTGGCCGGGGGCGGCCTGCCGCGCGACGCGGCCGAGGCCGCGCGCTGCTTCCGGCAGGCCATGGCGCTGGGCGACGCCCGGGCGGGTGCCGATCTGTGCAACCTGCTGCTGGCCGACCCGACGCTGAGCGCCGCGATGTCGGACGACGAGCGGCGCGAGTTAGGCCGTTCCTTCGCCCGCGCGGCGCAGGAGGGGGATGCGGTCGCGGCGTTCAATTTCAGCATCTGCCTGGCGCAGGGGCTGGGGGTGGATGCGCGACGAAAACGCCGCCGCGTCGTGGAGAAGCGGGCGGCCGACGGAGTGGTGAACGCCCGGTACTGGTATGGCCGCATGCTGCTGGAGGGCCGGGGGCACGCGCCCGACCCGGTGGCCGGCCGTGCCTGGATCGCGCGGGCCGCCGAGGCCGGCATGGCCGAGGCGCAGGTGGCGCTGGCGCAATTGCTGCTGACCGGCAACGGCGGCGCCCGCGATCACGTCGGGGCGGCGGACTGGTATCGCCGGGCGGCGGAGCAGGGGCAGGTGGATGCCATGTTCTCGCTGGGCGCGCTGCTGGGCGGGGGGCATGACATCCCGATGGACCGTGTCCAGGCCCAGCACTGGTTCCGCATGGCCGCCGAACGCGGCAACGCGCTGGGGCAGTTGATGCTGGGGCGCTATCTGCTGCGCGGGCTGGCCGGCACGATGGACGGCGCGCAGGCCCGGCACTGGCTGGACCGCGCCCGGGCGCAGGGCGTGGCGGACGCGGCGGCCGAACTGGCGCACATGGATGGGGCGGGCTGAGCGGTGGTGGGGCGGTTCCGGCCGCAGGGGGTGACGGGTGCCGATCGGGCCGCGTGGCAGGCGTGGGCCGATGCGCGTGCCCAGGCGGCCTTTCGCCGTGCGCGCCTGCTGGAGGATGCGGGCGACCCGGACGGGGCCTGGCGATGGTACGAGCGGGCGAACCGCCTGGCTCCCGACAGCCCGAACGTGATGTTCCCGCTGGCGGTGGCGCGGCTGCGCGGCGGGGACACCGCCGGCAGCGTGCGTCTGCTGCGTGAACTGACCCGGCGTTTCGATTTCCCCGAGGGCTGGGCGGCCCTGTCCGGCGCCCTGCTGGCGGCGGGCGAGGACGCGACGCCATCGCGGCGGCGCAGCACAGCCTGTCCCGCCACGCGTACCGCCCGGCTGGATGCGCTGTTTTGGTCCGTCGGGCTGGCCTGTCTTTCCGCGGGCAGGCTCATGGACTGCCTGGTCCGCATGGAAGATCTGCGTCAGGATTTCGGGCTGCGGGAAGCCGCGTTTCTGGAAGCCGTCTGTCTGGCGCGGCTGCAGCGCATGGAAGATGCCACAATCCGGATGCAGGCGGCCTGTCCGCCTTTCATGCGACCCCGGAAACCTATCCTCTGGCGGAACAGATCGCAGTTTCCGCAGGGCTGCCGGGATGGATGACGGCGTCTAATGCGGGCATCGTCCATATCGGGACGTCCCGCCCAGTCCGTCTGTTTCTTGATGGGCGGGAAATCGCACAGGGTGCCACGGGCGGCCGGTATGACCTTCCGGAAGGCTGGCGCTCAGCACGGCATCTGGCGGTCCGCGTCGGCCGTCGGCATGTTCTCGGCAGCCCGCTGGATATCGCCGCCCTGACCCGGTGCGAGTCCTTTGTGGAAGCGGCGGCGGATGGCCTGAGGGGCTGGATCTGGACGCCGGCCGAACCCGAGCATGTCCCGGTGATCACACTCTGGAACGGCTCCACCCTCCGGGCTGAGGACTTCGCGCAGGATGTGGACAGCGATGTCCCCCTGGCGCGCTACCGGGTGTTTCACGTTCCGGCCAAAGAGTGCCCCGAACGCGATGAGGGTCCCCTTGAGCTGTGGAACGAAAACGGCCGTCTTCTGACGGGTGCTCCCGTTGATCCTCTGGTGGGGAAACTGGTTTCGGGGCAGACACGGGGTCTGCCGGCACGGTTACGTCCTGTGAAGATCCAGCCGGGCAGGATGCGTCCGCATCTTCCGCGCCAGAGCCCAGGCTGTGCGGTCGTGATCCCGGTCTATGCTGACCGGGTCCGGATCACGCTGCTTGCGGAATGTGTGCGCGACAGCGCCGGGCCGGACGTGCCGGTTGTCGTGGTCGATGACGCGACGCCGGTCGCGGCCCTTGCCGCCGACCTGGACCGGCTGGCGGCGGCGGGGACGATCCGGCTGGTCCGGCACGCGCGCACGCTGGGCTTCCCGGCCTCGGCCAATGACGGGATGCGCGCGATGGCGGGGCACGACGTCGTGCTGCTGAACAGCGATACGCTGGTGGCGGGCGGCTGGCTGGCGGAACTGGCCGACGTGGCCTATGGCGCGGCGGATATCGGCACCGTGACCCCGCTGTCGAACCAGGCCAGCATCTTCTCGTGGCCCGGACCGGACCGGGCGCCGGACGCGGAATTCTGCCCGGCGTTCGACCTGGCCCGGGTGCGGCACGTGATGGCGGCGGCGCGGGCGGCCAATCGCGGGGTGGCGGTCGATGTGCCGACCGGGCACGGATTCTGCCTGTTCATCCGCCATGACTGCCTGGATGCGTTCTGGCGGCTGCAGCCCGGCGCGCCGGATTCGGGCCCCTTGCGGGCCGACCTGTTCGCCCAGGGCTATGGCGAGGAAAACGATTTCTGCCTGCGCGCCGCCGCCGGGGGGTGGCGGCATGTCGCCGCGCCCGGGGCGTTCGTCGGCCATGTGGGCGGGGCCTCGTTCGGTGCGGCGCGGCCGGACCTGCTGCGGCGGAACCTGGACATCGTGAACGCCCTGCACCCGGGCTATGACGCGCGGGTCGCCGCCCATGTCGCCGCCGACCCGCTGTTCGCGGCACGGCGGCGGCTGGACCTGGTGTGCTGGCGGCGCGGCGGGGCCGGGTGGGATGGGGCGGTGCTGCTGGTCACGCACGACCAGGGCGGCGGGGTGGAACGCGTGGTGCGCGCCCGCGCCGCCGCCTGGCGCGCACAGGGCGCGCGGCCGGTGGTGCTGCGCCCCGCCCCCGGCGGCTGTCGGCTGGAGGACGTGCCGGACACGGCGTCCGGGCCGTCCGCCGCGGCGTTCGCCAGCCCGCGATTCCGCCTGCCCGGGGAAGGGGACATGCTGCTGGCCGTGCTGCGCGCGTCGGGGGTCGATTCGGTGGAATGGCATCATTCGCTGGGCCACGGGATCGATGTCCGCACGCTGGCCGCCTCGCTGGGCGTGCCGTACGAGGTGCATGTCCATGACTATGTGTGGTTCTGCCCCCGGGTGGCGCTGGTCGGGGCGTCGGGCCGCTATTGCGGCGAACCGGGACCGGCGGGATGCGCCGCCTGCCTCGCCCCCGGCGGCAGCCTGCTGGAGGACGGGGAGGGGACGATCCCCGATCGGCTGGCGCGCCACCTCGCGCGGTCCCGCGCGGACCTGCTGGGCGCGCGCGCCGTCATGGCGCCGTCGGATGACGCGGCCCGGCGCATCGGGCGGCATTTTCCCGAAATCGCGGTCCGGGTGACGCCGCTGGAGGACGACCGGCCCGGGATGGACCTGGCATCCTTCGTCCGGATCTATGGCGGGGTGGCTTGTGGCGGGGCGGCGCCGGCGGGACGCGCGCGGCCCGCCGGCCGGGTGCGCGTGGCGGTGCCCGGCGCGATCGGGGTCGAGAAGGGTTATGGCATCCTGCTGGAGGCCGCGCGGGACGCGGCGGCGCGGGACCTGAATCTGGAATTCGTGGTGGTGGGCCACACGCCCGACGACGACGCGCTGATCGGCACCGGCCGGGTGTTCGTCACCGGCCCATACCGCGAATCCGATTCCGTCGCCCTGCTGGCGGCGCAGGGGGCGGACCTGGCGCTGCTGCCCTCGGTGTGGCCGGAGACCTGGTGTTTCGCGCTGGGGCTGGCGTGGCGGGCCGGCCTGCGGGCCGTGGTCTTCGACCTGGGGGCCATGGCCGAACGGGTGCGGCGCACGGGCCGGGGCCGGGTCCTGCCATTGGGTATGCCGATTCACGAATTGAATACGTTTTTGCTCTCCTATGCCTGAAACGGGGCGTACGGGCCCACGGGGAAAAGGGAGAACCCGATGCCGGACAGCATGACCGAAAGCCAGGGCCGGATCGTGGATCTGAAGGTCGCGGGCCACCTGATGACCCTGGACCCTGGGCTGTACTGCGTCTTCCACGCGCCGCAGCCCGATCCCGGCCCGGGATTCGACCGGGGGACGTTCCATCAGGGCGGCGCGGAGGACCTGCCGGGGGTGCGGATTTCGCGCGCGCCGGGGGCGGCGGGCGCCGGGGTGGCGATCGTGACCTTCGACGCCGATGGCTGGCTGGGCGCCGCGCGCAATGCGGCGCTGGTGCGCGTGCCGGCCAACGCGGCGCAGGTGCTGGTCACCTTCTACCAGGACCCGATCCTGGCGTCGGAGATCCCGCGCCTGAAGGTCGTGCGCCTGGCCGATATGCCGGGGCCGACCCCGGTGCCGGTGCCGCAGGGAGTGGAATCCACGCCCGGCCTGGTCCCGACGCCCTCCGCACCCGCGCCGGCACAGCCCGGCGGGGGCATCACGGCCAATATCCAGCGCCGGGGGGATGTGGTGTCCGCCATGGAGGAGGGGCATGGGCGTTCCGGCAGCAAGGCCTGGATCGAGGGGTTCGCCGTCGTGCCCACCCGCCTGATCGCGGCCGAGGACATCGAATACCAGGCGGTGCTGGGGCGCGGCTGGCTGTCGCCCTGGTCGGCGGGGGGCCAGTATTGCGGCAGCCGGGGCATGGCCCTGCCGATCCTGGGCCTGCGCGTGCGGTTGAAGCCCGAGGCCGCGCGCCGGTTTTCCTGCCGTGTCTCGGCCAGCTTCACCGACGGCACGCGGGCGGGGCCGACCGGTGACGGCGCGGTGGTCGAGGCCGAGAGCCTGGCCCCGCTGGAGGCCTTTCGCATCGATATCGCGCCGCTGGACGTCGCCGAAACCCCGGACGCGGAGGAAGAGGCCCTGCTGGCGATCGTCTCCGCCCCCGATCCCGCCCCCGCCGTGCCGAAACCGGCGCGACGCGGGCCCGCCGCGCGAAGGCCGAAGCCCCCTGGCGGAAGCCCCGCCGATCGATCCGGTGCGCCCCGGCCGGGCCCGCAAGGCGCCGGGGTCGCGGGTGGAACTGTGAAGGCGCGCAGGCAGAGGGCCGCGCGCCGGAAGACGTCGCGCGGAGGGTCGTAACCGGCGCGGCGCGGGATGGCGTTTTGAGATATCTGTTCGTCCACCAGCATTTTCCCGGTCAGTACCTGCACCTGCTGCGCCACCTGCGGCAGGACCCGGGCAACGAGATCGTCTTCATCAGCGAACCGAACGACAACCACCTGCCCGGGGTGCGGCGGGTGGCCTATCGCCCGCCGCGCGGCGGGGCCCCGGGGGTTCATCCGGCGGCGCGGGATTTCGACCTGGCGATGCTGCGGGCCGAATCGGTCGCGCGGGCGGCGGCCAGCCTGCGCGACCTGGGCTATCGCCCCGACATCGTGATCGGCCATCACGGCTGGGGCGAGTTGCTGAATATGGGGGACGTGTTCCCCGGCGTGCCCGTGCTGGGCTATTTCGAATTCTTCTACCATGCCGACGCGCTGGATGTGGGCTTCGACCCCGAATTCCCGTCGCCCCGCGGCAGCCTGCCGGTCATTCGCGCCAGGAACGCCATCAACCTGCAGGCGCTGGCGGGCGGCGGCGATGGGACTGTCCAGGGCCAGACCCCCACCCGCTTTCAATGGATGACCTATCCCGCCTGGGCGCGCGGCGGGATCGAAATCCTGCCCGAGGGCGTGGACCTGGCCGCCTGCTCGCCCGATCCGGCGGCGTTCCGGCGGACGCTGCGGATCGGCGAGATCGCCATCGCGCCGCGCGACCGGCTGGTGACCTATGTCGCGCGTGACCTGGAACCCTATCGCGGCTTCCATGTCTTCATGCGCGCGCTGCCGCGCATCCTGGCGGCGCGGCCGGACGTGCGGGTCGTGCTGGTGGGCGGGGATGGGGTCAGCTATGGCGCGCGCCTGCCGGCCGGGTCGTGGCGGGCGCGGATGCTGGCCGAACTGGCGGGGCGGATCGACCTTGACCGCGTCCATTTCCCCGGCAAGGTGGAGTACGACGTGTTCCGCGCCCTGCTGCGCCGGTCCGACGCGCATGTCTACCTGACCTATCCGTTCGTGGCGTCCTGGTCGTTGCGCGAGGCCATGGCCATGGGATGCGCGATCGTCGGCAGCGATACGGCGCCGGTGCGCGAATTCCTGTCCGACGGGCGGACGGGCCGCCTGGTGCCGTTCCTGGACCCGGACGGCATCGCGGCCGGGGTGCTGGAGGTGCTGGAGGACCGCGCGCTGGCCACCCGCCTGCGCCGCGCCGCCCGCCGGCAGGCCGAACGGACACTGGATATGGGGGAGTACATGGCACGGTATCGGGACCTGATCGACCGGATGGTGCGCCAGGGGCGGCGGGGCCGCGCGTCCCTGCGGATCGCGGCGCGGTCGGCCTGACGGTGCGGATGCTGCTGGGGTCGTTCGCGGTCTATGCCGCCGCCGCGCTGTGCGAGATCGGCGGATGCTATGCCTGGTGGTGCTGGCGGCGGGCCGGGGCGGGGGCGTGGGTGCTGCTGCCGGGCATGGCCAGCCTGGCGCTGTTCGGCTGGCTGCTGACGCTGGTGGACAGCGACACGGCGGGCCGCACCTTCGCGGCCTATGGCGGGATCTATATCGTCGGCGCCATCGTCTGGCTGCGGCTGGTCGAAGGGCGGCCGGTCACGCTACGCGACGCGGCCGGGGTCGCGATCTGCCTGGCGGGCGCCGCGATCATCCTGTCCGCCGGACGCGGGGCGGAACGGTAGGGGCGGGAAAGGCCGGGGCGGGGCCCCGGCCCACCGGCTTACTTCTCGGCCGCCGCCAGCGAGGCCTTGATCACCTCGCCCGCTTCCTCGCGACCGGCCCAGCCGGCCACCTTGACCCACTTGCCCTTCTCCAGGTCCTTGTAGCGGGTGAAGAAATGCTCGATCTCCTGGATGACGATTTCGGGCAGGTCCTCGATCTTCTCGACCTTGGAATAGTACGGGTGCACCTTGTCGTGCGGCACGCAGACGATCTTTTCGTCCTGGCCGCTTTCGTCTTCCATGCGCAGCATGCCGATCGGGCGCGCGCGGATCACGGCGCCGGGCACCACCGGGGCCGGGATCAGCACCAGCGCGTCGGCCGGGTCGCCATCGGCGGCCAGCGTGTTGGGAATGAAGCCGTAGGCGGCCGGATAGGCCATCGGCGTGAACAGGACGCGGTCGACGACGATGGCGCCGCTGTCCTTGTCGATCTCGTATTTCACCGACGATCCCTGCGGGATCTCGATGACGACGTTGATATCGAACGGTACGTCCTTGCCGGGCGAGATTTTCGACACATCCATGGCGGCGCTCCACACTCTACGGAACAGAAAAGAGACCGTCGAACCTATCGAGGCGTGTCCCCATTGCCAAGCATCCCTATAAGGCTTGCCAAACGGCCGAACATGGGCGAAGTGAGGACCGGCCTGCGCGCCCGTAGCTCAATTGGTTAGAGCGGGCCGCTCATAACGGCTTGGTTGCGGGTTCAAGTCCTGCCGGGCGCAGGCTTTGGTCCGGCCCACGCCCCCTTGGACCGGGGATGCGGGCCGGCGTTTTTCTACCTCTTTCTCTGGATACCGGGAGCCCTCGTCATGGCCGCCACGCAATATGTCTATGTGATGAAGGACCTGACCAAGGCGTATCCGGGCGGGCGCGAGGTCTTCAAGGGCATCACCCTGTCCTTCCTGCCGGGGGTCAAGATCGGGGTGCTGGGCGTCAACGGCGCCGGCAAATCCACCCTGCTGAAGATCATGGCCGGGATCGAGAAGGAATTCGGCGGCGAGGCCTGGGCCGCCGAGGGCGCCCGGATCGGCTATCTGGAGCAGGAGCCCAAGCTGGACGAATCGCTGACGGTCGGCGAGAACGTGGCGCTGGGCTTCGGCGCGCTGAAGACCGCCGTCGATCGCTTCAACGAAATCTCGATGCTGTTCGCCGAGCCGATGTCGGACGACGAAATGACCGCCCTGCTGGCCGAACAGGCCGAACTGCAGGAAAAGATCGATGCCGGCGACGGCTGGGAACTGGACCGCAAGATCGACATCGCGCTGGACGCGCTGCGCTGCCCGCCGGCCGAAAGCGCCGTGACCCGCCTGTCGGGCGGCGAGCGCCGGCGCGTGGCGCTGTGCCGCCTGCTGCTGGAAAAGCCCGACCTGCTGCTGCTGGACGAACCGACCAACCATCTGGACGCCGAAAGCGTGGCGTGGCTGGAACGCACGCTGCGCGACTACCAGGGCACGGTGATGGTCATCACCCATGACCGCTACTTCCTGGACAACGTCACCAACTGGATCCTGGAGCTGGAGCGCGGCCGGGGCTTCCCGTTCCAGGGCAATTATTCCTCGTGGCTCGAACAGAAGCGCAAGCGCCTGGCCCAGGAGGAAAAGGAAGAAAGCGCCCGCCAGCGGGCCCTGGCGGCCGAGCAGGAATGGATCGGGTCCAGCCCCAAGGCGCGCCAGGCCAAGAGCAAGTCGCGTATCGCCCGCTACGAGGAAATGCTGGCCCTGAACGCCGAGCGTGCCGGCGGCACCGCCGACATCGTCATTCCGCCGGGCCCCCGCCTGGGCGGCACGGTGATCGAAGCCGAGGACCTGCGCAAGGCGTTCGGCAACCGGCTGCTGATCGACGACCTCAGCTTCAAGCTGCCGCCGGGCGGCATCGTGGGGGTCATCGGGCCCAACGGCGCGGGCAAGTCCACCCTGTTCCGCATGATCGTGGGGCAGGAAGAGCCCGACGCGGGCTCGCTGAAGGTCGGGGAGACCGTCAAGCTGGGTTATGTGGACCAGTCGCGCGACAGCCTGGATGACGACAAGACGGTGTGGGAGGAAATTTCCGGCGGCACCGACGTCATCTATCTGGGCAAGCGCGCGGTGCCGTCGCGGGCCTATGTCGGCGCGTTCAACTTCAAGGGCGCGGACCAGCAGAAGAAGGTCGGCATCCTGTCGGGCGGCGAGCGCAACCGCGTGCACCTGGCCAAGATGCTGCGCCGGGAAAGCAACGTCATCCTGCTGGACGAACCGACCAACGACCTGGACGTGGACACGCTGCGCGCGCTGGAAGATGCGCTGGCGGAATTCGCCGGCTGCGCCGTGATCATCAGCCATGACCGCTGGTTCCTCGACCGCCTGGCGACGCATATCCTGGCCTTCGAGGGCGACAGCCACGTCGAATGGTTCGAGGGTAATTTCCAGGCCTATGAAGAGGACAAGCGACGCCGACTGGGCCCTGACGCGACCGAGCCGGGACGGATCAAATACCGCCCGCTCGCACGCTGAACGGTCCGGCCCGCCATGCGCGCCCCTGACGGCGCCGCCCCGGGTGGCCCACATGGCGCGGCCGCCGTCAGGGTCTGACGCGCCGCCGGTTTCGGCCCTGGCGCATCATCCGCGCCGCGGCCCCTGGGGGCAGCCGGCCGGGCGGACGGGGTGGGAGGCACGCATGCCGATTGCCGGCGGCCAGATCCGCACCCCCCGGCTGGTACTGGAACCGATTTCGTGGCGGGACATGGACGACATGGCCCGGCTGAAGGCCGATGCCGGCGCGTTCGGCATGATGCTGGGCGGAATCCGCAGCCGGCAGCAGGCCGAATCCGACATGGCCGACGACCTGGCCTGCTGGGCGCGGCGCGGCGTCGGGATCTTCGCGATTCGCGAGGACGGACGCTTCATCGGCATGACCGGCCTGCATGAACGCCCCGACGGGCGGGGCCTGGGCCTGCGCTTCGCCCTGTGGCCGTGGGCCGCCGGGCGCGGCCTGGCGCGCGAGGCCGCGTCGGCGGTGCTCAGCTTCGCCCATGATGCGGGGATCCGCCGCGTGATCGCGGTGACGCGCGACACCAACATCGCCTCGCGCACCATCCTGGGGGGGATCGGCATGACCGAATGCGGCAGCTTCGCCCGCGACGGCCATCTGATGCTGGTGTACGAAAGCGTGCGCGATACGGCCCGCGACCCGCTGCCGCCCCTGCCGCCGCGCCGCCCGGTCAGGCTGCCGGAATGATCCGCGCTACATGCACAGGACTTCGAGTTCCTCGAGCCTGGACAGCGTCCGCTCGTCATCCAGCTCTTCCAGAAGGTCCTTCAGGGTGGGCAGGAAATTGTGCAGCACCCGCAGGTCGTCCAGCCCCTGCGCGTGCGCGATGACGCGCTGCCGGAGGAAATAGTCCCAGAACGGGCTGGTGCTTCCGTCGAAATGGGGTTGCAGCAGGGCGAAGACTTCCGCCGTCCTGCGTTCCCATTCCACGTTCCGGAAGCTGACATATCGGTCGATCTGCTCGGTCATTTTCCACGCTTGCCTTCATGAACCGGGGGCGGAGTATGGAACGGTCCGCGCGTGCCGTCTGTCAGCCAGGCGACAGATCCGGTGTTTACCGCCTTACGCCAGCCGCGTTTCTTCTCCGCTGGCCCAGTTCTTCAGCAGCGCGACGTCGCCCAGGCGGAGGTACCCCCGCCGTTCGCGCGAAAACGCGCCCTCGCGGATCATCGCGTTGAATTCGGTCGAGACCGTCTGGCGGGTCGTTCCCAGCAGCGCGGCCATGTCCTCCATGCCCAGCGACAGCGGAACGACCTGGCCACCTTCGATGCCGATGCCGGCATGGGCCGCGCTGCGCAGGATATAGCGGGCGATCCGGCCCCTGGCATGATGGAAGGCCAAATCCTCCAGCAACGTGATGGTCTGGCCCAGGATTCGGGCCAGGCCATGGATCAGCGCATGCTGCAGCGCCGGATGATCGGCCGATATGCGTTCGATCGCGGACCGGCGGGCCATCAGCAGGTGCGTGACCTCGCTGGCTTCCATCTGCACCCGCGTATGGGTGCTGAACATGTCGCCGCGATGCAGGTAGGCCAGGCTCAGCTCCCGGTCGAAGGCCAGCAGAAAGGCCCGCAGCCGCCCCGTCCGGACGATGAATATGGAATCGGTATCCTCAAGGTTCGACAGGCGCTGGCCGCGCTGGAACGTCACCGCCCGAAAGGCAGCCTGCAACGTCCCGGCCTCCGGCCGTTCCAGAAGATCCAGGATGGATGGCGGTCCGTGGCTGTGCGCTGACATGATGCCGTTTCACCACGCAAACCTTGTGCCACGCCGCGCGCGATGGGGTCGGGACCTCTGCCCGGACGCAGCGTCTCAGGCGTGGCCGGCCAGGGCGCTCAGCCGGATCGGGTCGATATTGATCGCGGCCAGGGCCTGCCGCCATTTCGCCCGGTGATCCGATCCGAACAGGATATCGTCGCTGGCCGGGGCGGGCAGCCAGGCATTGCGGTGGATGATCTCGTCTTCCAGCTGGTCGTCCTGCCAGCTTGCATGGCCCAGTGCCAGCAGCGCGCGGCGGGGGCCGGCGCCGTCGGCGATGTCGCGCAGCACGTCCAGGCTGGCGGTCAGGGTGGTCTCGCCGTCGATGGACATGCTGCCCTCGCCCGTCCAGTCCGACGAATGCAGGACGAAGCCCCGCCCCCCGTCCACCGGCCCGCCGGCGCACAGGTCGATCCGTCGGCGCGGCGGCACGGGGTCGATCCCCAGTTGCCCCAGCACGTCGTCCAGTCCCGGCTGCGGCAGGCGCCGGTTCACGATCAGGCCCATCGCGCCCTGCCCGGGCACATGGGCGCACAGGAAGATGACGCTGCGCGCGAAGGGGGTATCGGCCAGGGCGGGGCTGGCCACCAGCAGGGACCCGGTCAGTGACGCGGCCGATGTGGGGGAAACGGGGAACATTCCGTCCATAGAAACAGAACCGACCGGCATTGCAACCATGATGCGCCGATTTGCGGCCCGCCCGAATTCGCGGCCGTCACATTTGCGACCCCTGGGCGAATGGCGCTTAATACGCAGCGAATGGAAAAGGAGGGGCCGGCGATGGCGATGAAGGTACTGGTGACGGGGGCGACGGCGGGATTCGGCCGCGCGATCGCGGAACGATTGGTGCATGACGGCTATCGGGTGATCGCGACCGGGCGACGCCAGGACCGCCTGGACGCGCTGGCGAAGGCGCTGGGGCCATCGCTGCTGCCCTTCCGCCTGGACATGAACGATGCCGACGCCCTGGCGGCCCTGCCGGGCAGCCTGCCCCCCGGCTGGCAGGAAATCGATGTCCTGGTCAACAATGCCGGCCTGGCCCTGGGCCTGGACAAGGCGCAGGACGCCACGATCGCGGACTGGCAGCAGATGATCGCGACCAACGTGACGGGCCTGGTCGAAATCACCCGCGCCCTGCTGCCGGGGATGGTCGCGCGCAATCGCGGGCACGTCATCTCGCTGGGCAGCACGGCCGGGACCTATCCGTATCAGGGGGCCAATGTGTACGGCGCGTCCAAGGCGTTCGTGTCGCAGTTCATGCGCAACCTGCGCTGCGACCTGCTGGGGACGCGGGTGCGCGTGACCAACCTGGAACCCGGCCTGTGCGGCGGCAGCGAATTCAGCACCGTGCGCCTGCGCGACGACGCCAAGGCCGCCGCCGTGTACCAGGGCACCCATCCCATCCTGCCCGAGGACATCGCCGAAACCGTATCCTGGGTGATGGGCCTGCCGGCGCATGTGAACATCAACCAGATCGAGCTGATGCCGACCTGCCAGGCCGCGGCGGGCCTGGCCGTGGTCAAGGGGCTGGAGGATTGACGCATATGGGGCAGACGCTGGACCTGGCCCGCCTGCTGGCGCGCTGCCGGGTCGAGGACGGAGCGCATTTCGACCTCGCCGCCCATCCGACCCGGATCGGGCGGATCGACGGCATCGGCAAGAAAGAAGGCGAGGAGATGCTGCGCAAGGGGGTGCAGCGCCTGTCGGAACTGCAGACCCTGCTGTACGCCAACGGGACATGGTCGCTGCTGCTGGTGTTCCAGGCGCTGGATGCCGGCGGCAAGGATGGCGTGATCAAGCACGTGATGTCCGGGGTGAACCCGCAGGGCGTCACCGTCACGTCCTTCAAGCAGCCCGGGCCGGTCGAGCTGGAGCACGACTATCTGTGGCGCGTGCATATGGCGGCGCCCACCTGCGGCCGGATCGGCATCTTCAATCGCAGCCATTACGAGGAGGTCCTGGTCACGCGGGTCCACCCCGAGATCCTGGTCGGCCAGAAGATTCCCCCCGCCCTGCGCACCGACGCGATCTGGGAGGACCGGTACCGCGACATCCGGCATTTCGAGCAGTACCTGGCGAACCAGGGCACGGTGGTCCTGAAATTCTTCCTGAACCTGTCGAAGGAGGAACAGCGCAGGCGCTTCCTGAAGCGGATCGACGAGGACAGGAAGCACTGGAAATTCTCGCCGTCCGACGCGCGTGAGCGTACGCACTGGGACGCGTACCAGACGGCCTATCGCGAGGCGATCCGCCATACGGCGCAACCCCGCGCGCCGTGGATCGTGGTGCCGGCCGACCGCAAATGGATGACGCGGCTGCTGGTCATGGAAACGATCATCCACGCGCTGGAATCGCTGAAATTGACCATCCCCGAACCGGCACCCGAACTGGTGACCGATATGGAGACGGTCCGCCGCGAACTGGAAGCCGAGGCGCCGAAGACATGAACGGAAAACGGAACCGGCTGGCGATGACACCGTCCATACGGGCCGCATGCGCCCTGGCCACCCTGCTGGCCGCATCGGCCGCGGGCACGGCCCACGCGCAGCAGGCCATCGGCCCATCCTGCGACGACCGGCACTTCCTGGCGGTGCAGCAGGCGTTCGAGGGCGGGTCGCTGCGCGGCGACCAGCCGGTGCATGTCTGCGGCCGCGTCATCGCGGTCTCCCGCCAGCGGCACACGCGCAGCGGCTGGCATGGGTATTTCTACCTCGATGTCGGGGCAGGGGTGTCGATCCGCATCGTCTCGGACCTTGACCGCATGGCCGCCCCGCCCTGGCCCTGGGTGGCCAAGGGCGACACCGCCGACGTGGTCGGGCGCTACTACTACGACAACCCCCGCAGCCAGGGCATCGACTGGACCCACCACGGCACCGGCCGGAACTGGGGCATGCCGGGCTATGTCGTGGTCAATGGCGTGCGGTATCAGTGACGTCAGGCAAGGGCACTGCCCTTTGGAAACCCATTCGCTTTGGCCCCGGTCTCTGAAATATGCCCGGATAGCATGTATAAAAATCTGGATATCGGTTCCCTGCCACCGGGCTGCGGCATGAAGCAGGGGAAACCCTGCGTGACGCACTTCTTGCGCGCTGTACCGGTTCCGAAAAACAAGGTTTCCAGGGTCCGAATGGCCAACGTAAACTCTATCCATTCTGGACACTGAACTTTTCCTTGAGAATCAGGTTTGTCGGACAAGCCCTCACCGAAAAACCGATGGACGTCCTGGTTGAGTGTGGTTCAAAAGGATTTACGCGGGACTTCCAGCCTGTGCTTGTCCACCTTGGTCTGATATTTTCATCGGTCGGGGAGCATTCGGCAAAGCGCCTGTACCACATTTCTCACATAGCTGACATGGAGAGCGTGGAAACGGGCCAGAGTGGTGCTGAAATATTTGCTCAGCCCGGAATATCGGCCAGATGGCACGAGCATGCCTTGGCAGATGCCTTGGAGCAGCGCGCCAAATGGGGGGATATTGTTATCCCGGATGTAGACGATACTGCATAATGTCTTTTCTATATTCGCGGCGGTCTGCTGATTACCGAAGCAACGCCGATCGTCCTGACCGGCTACGGTTTCGAACGCGCGGCGGGTATTTATGACGACGCATGGATCCCGGCATGGTGTCGCATGGCTAGACCGATTATCCGTTTTACCGGGACACCTCACGCCGGGTTCAGAAACGCCCGTAGCTTCGGAATAACGAAATCCAGGAACACCCGCATGCGTTGCGGCATGCGTTGCGTGCCGGAATAAATGGCGTGGATGTCCTCCTCGTCATGGATTCCGGCCTGGGCCAGCACCTCCACCAGCCGACCGGCGGCGATATCCTCGCGGACATGATAATTTCCCAGTCGCGCCAGCCCCATCCCCGCGACCGCGAGGCGCCGGACGGTTTCGCCGTTATTGGCCAGCAGCGTGCCATGCACCATGCGATCGACGATGCGGCCGCCTTCCCTGAGCGGCCAGACGGGCGCCGCGCGACGGAAATTGAATCCGAGACAATTATGCCGCGCCAGGTCATCGACCGTGTCCGGCGTGCCATGCCGCGCAAGATAGGCGGGAGATGCGACGATCTTCCGACGCGCGCTGCCGATCCGCTGTGTGGTCAGTGTCGAATCCGCGAGTTTGCCGACGCGGAATGCGATGTCGGTGCGATCGAGAAAAAGATCGATGATCTCATCGGACAATGAGAGATCGACGATGACGTTGGGGCATGCCGACCAGAACGCCGGAAGCAGCGGTTCCAGCCCCAGGGTACCGAACGCGACCGACGCGCTGACCCGGACGATACCGCTCGTATGACGCATCCCCTGCGAGACGGTCTGTTCCATGTCATCCAGTTCGGCGAGCAGCGCCTGCCCGCGCTCGTAATAGAGCTGTCCCTCCGCGCTCAGCGACAGGCGGCGGGTCGAACGTTCGATAAGCCGAACGCCCAGCCGGGACTCAAGTCGTGCGATCAGTTTGGAAACGGTGGACGGCGTCATGAACAATTGCCGCGCGGCCTCGGAAAAGCTGCCGCACTCCACGACGCGAACGAAGACCTGCATTTCGCCTGTCCGGTTGTCCATGGCGCCTCGCCTGTGAAATTTTTTCATGAGTTTTGTGCACCGGCGTCGGATTATCAATCCCGATCCACATCATCATGTTCGTTCGGAGCAAGGAGTGGACGTCATGAAAATCTTCGTTACCGGCGCAAGCGGTTATATCGGCGGATCGGTCGGTGCTTCCCTGGCCCGGCGCGGGCATACATTGCGCGGCCTGATCCGCAACGCGGCGCGCGCCGATGAATTGCGCGCTTTCGGCATGGAGCCGGTCGTCGGCACGCTGGACGACAGCGTCCTTCTCATGGAGGAAGCGCGTAATGCCGATGCCGTCATCAATGCGGCGAGCAGCGATCATCGCGGCGCGGTCGAAGCGCTGTTGCTCGGGTTGGCCGGGTCGGAAAAGCCGTTCCTGCATACCAGCGGCAGCAGCCTCGTCGGTGACGAGGCGCTCGGCGAGCCATCGGATGCGATCTTCACCGAGGAGACGCCGGTCGATCCCGCACCGGACAAGATCGCCCGTATTGCGATCGACACGCTGATCCGCGACGCCGCACCGGGCGTGTGCACCGTCGTGCTGTGCAACACCATGATTTATGGCAATCATCTGGGCCCGGTGTCGCAAAGTGTGCAGATACCGCCGCTGGTCGCGCAGGCGAAGGAAAGCGGCATCGCCCGCCATATCGGTCGCGGTCTCAACCGCTGGTCCAACGTGCATATTGCCGACGTCGCGGAACTCTATGCTCTCGCATTGGAAAAAGCGCCAGCGGGCAGCTTCTATTTCGTCGAGAATGGCGAGGCGTCGTTCAAGGATATCACGGACGCCATCGGCAAGGCGCTCGATATCGGGGCCTCACAGGACTGGTCGCCACAGGACGCGATCGCCCGTTGGGGCCGGGAACTGGCGGTGTTCGGGCTCAGTTCCAACAGCCGGGTGCGGGCGGACAAGGCGCGCGCCGAGCTGGGCTGGGCACCCGTGCATCGATCGGTCACCGCGTGGATCGAAGAGGAGATGCAGCGATAAGGGCTGGAACCACGCATCCGTCGCGGCGGTCGGGCAGCCGCGGCGGACGTGTGGGACCGGCATCATCCTTCGGGCGGAAATGGCGCAGAATACGCCCCGTTTCAGTCTTCAGTGTTTCAGGAATTCCAGTAGATCGGCATTGAGCCGATCCCCATGCGTGACGACAAAACCATGGGGAGCGCCTTCATAGATCCTGAGCGTCGCCCCCTTGATCATGGCGGCGGCGACCCGTCCGGTGGACTCCAGCGGCACGATCTGGTCGTCATCGCCATGGATCACCAATGTCGGCACATCGATCGTGGCCATGTCCGGACGAAAATCCGTCTCCGAGAACGCCGTCACGCAATCGATCGTGCTCTTGAGCGATGCCTGCAAGGCGATTTGCAGCGTCTGCGCCATGACGCCATCGGAGATTTTCCCGCCATGGTTCACGCCATAGAACGGCGTTGCGAAGTCCTTGATAAATTGCGCCCGGTCGGAAAGGAGACCCGCTCGAATACCATCGAATACCGCGCGATCGGGGCCGGACGGATTGTCTTCCGTCTTGATGAAGATCGGCGTCACGGCGCCGAGCAAGGCCAGTTTCGCGACACGATCGGTTCCATATCGGGCGATATAGCGCGTCACGTCTCCACCACCCATCGAGAAGCCGACGAGCGTGACATCCCGCAGGTCCAGATGCGTCATCAATTCGGCGATGTCGGCGGCGAAACGGTCATAATCATGACCGTCCCAGGGTTGGCTGGAGCGTCCGAAGCCCCGCCGATCGAACGCGATGGCGCGATAGCCGCGTTCCGCAAGGAACAGCATCTGCGTATCCCACATATCGGCACTGAGCGGCCAACCGTGGCTGAACAGCACGGGCTGCCCCTTGCCCCAGTCCTTGAAGTAGATTTCCGCACCGTCGGTCGTCGTGAAATGCGACATGATCATTATCCTTGGTAAATCCACGGAAGCGGGAACGGTCACGCGGCGGTCACGGCTTCGCGTCTGGACAGGCGCAGGGTGAAACGCCCGGGGCCGGCAGCGGCAAGGGCCAGGAGACCGCCGGCGATGCTGATATTCTTGTAGAAATGGATGGTCATGTCGTAGCGAAGCATTCCGTCCATCGTCCAGAAATGGTGCCCGATGAAAGCCGTCACGACAGTGTAGATCGCCAGCGCGATCGACAGCGGCGTCACCAGGATGCCTGCCACGAGCGCGACCCCGATTCCCAGTTCGGCGAGGATGGCGATAATGGCGGACACGCCCGGAAGCGGCGCGCCGGTCTGTGTCATATAGGCGACCGTGCCGGCATAATCCGAGAGCTTGCCCCATCCCATGACGAGGAACAGCAGGGAGAGCGCAAAGCGTGCGGCAAGCAGGGCAATGTCGCGGGACGGAAACTGGTTCATGATGTGAGATCCTTGTGCGTTCGTGGGTGGTCGGAGACGGCGAGGCCGAAGCACTGTTCACCGCCGTTGCACACACGTTATGACGCTACCGGGATCGTAAAAATAGAAACAATGGAAACTCATTGTTTCCTTTAATCAGTCATGCGGACGTGCCGCCGTTCTCCCTTTGAACAGCGGGGACGCTATGACGGGGCGGCCAATAAAAAAGGCCACGCGACATATGCCGCGTGGCCCGTTCTGTTTCGGAAAGAACTCAGTTCGCGGCTTCGGACTCCCGCTCGCTGCCTTCATCGCCTTCGGCCGGGGTTTCGGCGTTGGCTTCGATATATTCGAAATCCAGCGCCCCGTCCTTCAGCGTGATCTTGACCGCGCCACCCTTCACCAGGCGGCCGAACAGCAGTTCCTCGGCCAGCGGCTTCTTGATGTGTTCCTGGATGACGCGGCCCAGCGGGCGGGCGCCATACAGGCGGTCGTAGCCGCGTTCGGCCAGCCATTCCTTCGCCGCCGACGAGATCTCGATCGTGACGTTGCGGTCCGCAAGCTGCGCTTCCAGTTGGAAGACGAACTTTTCGACTACCCGGCCGACGATTTCGGGCGTCAGGTTGGCGAACGGGATGACCGCGTCCAGACGGTTGCGGAATTCGGGGGTGAAGATGCGCTTGATCGCCTCCTCGTCCTCGCCGCTGCGAACGTCGCGGGCAAACCCGATGGCCTCCTTGCTGAGGTCGGCGGCGCCCGCATTGGTCGTCATGATCAGGACGACATTGCGGAAATCCACCGTCTTGCCGTTGTGATCGGTCAGGCGGCCATGATCCATGACCTGCAGCAGGACGTTATACAGGTCCTGATGTGCCTTCTCGATCTCGTCCAGCAGCAGCACGGCGTGCGGATGCTGGTCGATCGCGTCGGTCAGCAATCCGCCCTGGTCGAAGCCGACATAGCCCGGCGGGGCGCCGATCAGGCGCGAGATCGAATGACGCTCCATATACTCGGACATGTCGAAGCGGATCAGCTCGATGCCCAGCGTCTTGGCCAGCTGCTTGGCGACCTCGGTCTTGCCCACGCCCGTCGGGCCCGAGAAGAGGTAGTTGCCGATCGGCTTTTCCGGGTCGCGCAGCCCGGCCCGCGACAGCTTGATCGCCGCCGTCAGGGCCTCGATCGCGCGATCCTGGCCATAGACCATGCCCTTCAGGTCGCGCTCCAGCGTGCGCAGCGTCTCCTTGTCGTCGGACGACACGCTCTTGGGCGGGATGCGGGCGATCTTCGCCACGATATCCTCGACATCCTTCAGGGTCACGGTCTTGCGGCGGCGGTTCTCGGGCACCAGCATCCGCGAGGCGCCGACCTCGTCGATCACGTCGATCGCCTTGTCCGGCAGCTTGCGGTCATGGATGTATTTCGCCGCCAGTTCCACCGCGCCGCGAATGGCTTCCTCGGTGTAGCGGACCTTGTGGTGCTTTTCGTAATTGCCCTTCAGGCCGCGCAGGATCTTGACCGCGTCCTCCAGCGTCGGCTCGGCCACGTCGATCTTTTGGAACCGGCGCACCAGCGCGCGGTCCTTCTCGAAATGCTGGCGGTATTCCTTGTAGGTCGTGGACCCGATGCAGCGCAGCGTTCCCGCCGCCAGCGCCGGCTTCAGCAGGTTGGACGCATCCATCGCCCCGCCCGAGGTCGCGCCCGCGCCGATCACGGTATGGATCTCGTCGATGAACAGGATGCTGCCCGGATTGTTGTCCAGTTCGGTGACGACGGCCTTCAGCCGTTCCTCGAAATCACCGCGATAGCGGGTTCCGGCCAGCAGGGCGCCCATGTCCAGCGAATAGATCGTGGATTTCAGCAGCACCTCGGGTACGTCGCCCTCGACGATGCGCTTGGCCAGGCCTTCGGCAATGGCGGTCTTGCCCACGCCCGGATCACCCACGTAAAGCGGATTGTTCTTCGTGCGCCGGCACAGGATCTGGATCGTGCGCTCGATTTCCGGGTCGCGGCCGATCAGCGGGTCGATCTTCCCGTCCTCGGCCTTGCGGTTCAGGTTGGTGCAATAGGCGGTCAGCGCGTCCTGGTTCTTCTGGCTGCCCTTGCCGCCGCGCTCCTCGCGTTCGGACTCGGAACCGTCCTGCGCGCTGCCGGTGATCGGGCGGCGCGTGGACCGGTCGGGGGCCTTGGCGATCCCGTGCGAGATGAAATTGACGGCGTCCAGACGGGTCATGTCCTGCAACTGCAGGAAATAGACGGCATGGCTCTCACGCTCGGCGAACAGGGCGACCAGCACGTTCGATCCCGTGACCTCGTCCCGCCCGGTGGACTGGACATGGATCGCGGCACGCTGGATCACGCGCTGGAACGCGGCCGTGGGCTTGGGATCGACGGTCCGGTCGGACGCCAGGCCGGCCAGGTCCTTGTCGAGGAATTCGGTCAGGTCCGACCGCAGCTTGTCCAGATCGACACCGCAGGCGCGGAAAACGGTGACGGCGTCGCTGTCGTCGACCAGGGCCAGCAGCAGGTGTTCCAGTGTCGCATATTCGTGGCGACGCTCGCCCGCCAGGGTAAGGGCACGGTGAAGCGTCTGTTCGAGATTGCGTGACAACATGCCATGACGCTCCTTTTCCAGGGTCGGGCCTTTCCCAGGGTCGGTCCAGGGCCCGGAGGCGGTAGTCGGCTAATCAGGACTATATTTGGTGTGTTTTCGTCGGAATGCCAGTGGAAAGATCAACGGAAAGATCAACAAATTCCGGGCGCGTTTCGCGAAGGCGGGACGGCAGGGGCGCGCGGAGACGCGTGGCCCCATGGACTGTCCGCCGCCGCGTCGTTCCGTCCCCGTCTAGTCCTTTTCGATGGTGCATTGCAGCGGGTGCTGGTTCTGCCGTGCGAGGTCCATGACCTGGGTCACTTTCGTCTCCGCGACCTCGTAGGTGAACACGCCGCAGACGCCCACGCCCCGCTTGTGGACATGCAGCATGATGTCGGTCGCCTCGTCCCGCGACTTCTGGAAGAAGCGTTCCAGCACGTGCACGACGAATTCCATCGGCGTGTAGTCGTCGTTCAGCATCAGGACCTTGTACATCGCGGGCTTGCGCGTCTGCGGCCGGGTTCTGACGACCACGCCGATGGTGGGCGAATCCGGATTGTCGGATTGTCCGTCCTGGTTGCCGCCCTCGCGTCGCGTCGGGGAATTGCCGCCATGGGCCCGCGTGTGCCCGCGTGGCCATGCGTCGCGGGGGGCGGTCATCGAATGCCGGACGGGAGGAAATGAAGCAGCCATGGTCTTACCATATTGGATGGGCGTGGCGGGTTGAAAGAGCGCGGAGAGGGAAATTAAGCATGTTTTGCGGCGGAACGATGATCAAATCGGCTGTCGCGTGCGCATCCATGACCGCACCGGGGTGCATGGATGAATGACATGGCCACGAAAAAGCTGCATTTTCTTCCGGTTATCGTTCTTTGCTCTGGACGGGTTCCGGAAAATGACCATAAAGTCGCCGAATATGATGCGGATCCTGTGACGGGGGAACGGGCGTTGGCCGACGGCTCATGGACGGACAGGCGGGGGATGGACGCCGGGCGGGGATGGTTCGCCCGACTGCGTCATGTCGCGGCATCGGGGCGCGGGAAGGTGCTGCGCCTGTCCTTCGCCCTGTCGGTGGGGTGCGCCGCCGTCATGGCGGGCTTCGTGCCCCGGGCCCATGCCCAGTATGTCGGCCAGATCAGCTCGATCGTCATGGACGCCCGCACCGGGGCGATCCTGTCGCAATCCAATCCCGACCTGCAGCGGTTTCCCGCCAGCCTGACCAAACTTATGACGCTGTACCTGGCGTTCAAGGCCCTGCATGCCGGCCAGATCACGCTGGACCAGTCGGTGCCCGTGTCGGCCCATTCCGCATCGATGGAACCGTCGAAGCTGGGCCTGATGCCGGGCAGCTACCTGACGGTCGAACAGGCGGTGCTGGGGCTGGTGACCAAGTCGGCCAACGACGCGGCCTGCGCCCTGGGCGAACTGATGGGCGGCGGGGATGAGGGCCGGTTCGCCGACCTGATGACCCGTCAGGCCCGGGCGCTGGGGATGACCAGGACCACCTTCCGCAACGCGTCCGGCCTGCCGAATGACGAGCAGGTGACATCGGCGCGCGACCTGGCGCTGCTGACGCGGCAGATCATCACCGAATTCCCGGATTATTATCATTATTTCTCGGTCCCGGCCTTCTATTTCCACGGGCGGCAGGTGCCCAACCACGACCCGATGCTGCGGATCTATCCGGGGGCGGACGGGCTGAAGACCGGATACACGACCGATGCCGGCCGCAACCTGGTCACGTCCGCGATTCGCGAGAACGTGCGCCTGATCGGCGTGGTGCTGGGCGCGCGGACCAACCCGCAGCGCAGCGCCGTCATGGCCAGCATCCTGGATGACGGGTTCCGCCAGGAAGGGGTGGCGGACGTGCGCCGTCCGCTGGTGCTGGCGCGCGGGCATCGCGGCCGGGCGGCGATCATGCTGGCCGCGGCCGCGCGGGCGGCCAATGCGGGCCCCGAACAGGTGGCCGAAGCGCCCGTGGCCCCCCGCCGCCATGGCGTGGCGCGACATGCGCACGCCCGTGTTCCGGCGCATGTCCATATGGTCGCGGCCGGTCATGTCGCGCACCGTCGTCGTGGACACAACCAGGGCTGAGGCTGTTTCAAAAACCCTGCTGCCGGCGATCCGACGCGCGTTTCCTGTGCTCCGATGCTCACGGCCCGTAAGGCCGCTCTCGCCCGGTATCAGGGCTTTTGAAACAGCCTCGGGCAGGCTCGGTTGACAGGATCATTGGACCATCGCCCTTGCCTTGACGGAGCGCGCCGCGCATTTATCCCCCCTGGTGATGCCGTTCTGCGGCTGGACTGGGAGAGCGAGGGGGCATCGACATGGACGGTGACACGGACGCACGGCGCGTCATTCTGCATACGGCCGAGGATTTCGCCGGGATGCGTGCGGCAGGACAGTTGGCGGCGCGCACCCTGGACATGATCGCGCCGCATGTCCGCGCCGGGGTCACGACCGAGGCGCTGGACAAGCTGATCCATGATTTCATGCTTGATCACGGGGCGACGCCCGCCACGCTGGGCTATCGCGGCTATCCGAAGTCGAGCTGCATCTCGCTCAACCACGTCGTCTGTCACGGCATCCCGGGCGAGCGCCAGTTGCAGGACGGCGATATCCTGAACATCGACGTGACCGTGATCCTGGACGGCTGGTTCGGCGATACCAGCCGCATGTATACGGTGGGTCCGGTCTCGCGGAAGGCCGAGAAGCTGATCGATGCGACCTACAAGGCGCTGATGCTGGGAATCGGCCAGGTGGCGCCGGGCAAGACGCTGGGCGATATCGGGCACGCGATCCAGACCTATGCCGAATCGCACCGGTTTTCGGTGGTTCGCGATTTCTGCGGCCACGGCATCGGCCGCACCTTCCACGCCGCGCCGAACGTGCTGCATTACGGCCGCCCCGGGCAGGGGCTGGTGCTGCGCCCGGGCATGTTCTTCACCATCGAGCCGATGCTCAATGGCGGCCGGCCGGACGTGAAGGTGCTGGATGACGGCTGGACAGCCGTGACGCGCGACCGCTCGCTCTCGGCCCAGTTCGAACACATGCTGGGCGTGACCGAGGACGGGTGCGAAGTCTTCACCCACTCGCCCGCGGGCATGGAGCGTCCGTAAAAACGCGCCGAAGGCGATCCGGCGTTGCCAATCCGATGCGGGCTGCGGAAGATAGGTCTCCAAAGCCCCCATTGAAGGATTGATAATGCGGTATTTCCCTGTGCGACGGCGCTGTGCGGCGATCATGCTGGCGGGTTCGATGCTGGCGGGCATGGCGACGCCCGGCATGGCCGCGCCGGCCGGATCGGCACCGGCGGTGCAGGGGCCGGCGGTGCAGGGGGATGTGCTGACCTTCGGTGGCGAGGGGACCATGCAGGCGCCGCTGCCGCCGGCGGCGGGCGCGCACGGCATGGTGGTGTCGGCGCAGCACCTGGCCTCCGAAGTCGGGGCCCGCATCCTGGCCCAGGGCGGCAACGCGGCGGATGCGGCGGTCGCGGTGGCCTATGCGCTGGCCGTCGTCTATCCGGCGGCCGGCAATATCGGCGGCGGGGGCTTCATGACGCTGCGGACGCCCGACGGACATGCCGTGTTCATCGATTTCCGCGAACACGCGCCGCAGGCCGCGACCGCCACCATGTTCCAGGATGCCAAGGGCGCGGTCATTCCCAACCTGTCGATCGTGGGATGGAAGGCCGTGGGCGTTCCCGGCACCGTGGCGGGCATGGACCTGGTCCTGCGGCGCTGGGGGCACCTGACGCGGCAGCAGGTCATGGCCCCGGCGATCGCCCTGGCACGGGACGGCTTCGTGCTGGCGGAGGGGGACGTGCAGTTGCTGGACACCTCGACCGCCGATTTCGCGCGCGACCCCCAGGCCCGCAAAATCTTCCTGCGTCCCGACGGCACGCCGCTCCAGGTCGGGGACCGGCTGGTGCAGGCGGACCTGGCAAAAAGCCTGGCCCTGATCGCGCGTGACGGTGCCGCGGCGTTCTATCGTGGCCCCATCGCCGCGCAGATCGCGCAGGCCAGCCAGGCGGGGGGCGGCATCCTGCGGACCGACGACCTGCGCCGCTACGCGCCGCGCGTCATGGCGCCGCTGACCTGTTCGTATCGCGGCTATCGCATCGATACCGCCCCGCCGCCCAGCGGCGGCGGCGTGGCGCTGTGCGAGATGCTGAACATCCTGTCCGGGTACGACATGCACGCGCTGGGGCTGCACACCGCCCCGGCGGTCCAGCGCGAGGTCGAGGCGATGCGCCACGCCTATGCCGACCGGCAGGACCTGGGCGATCCGGCCTTCGTGCGGAATCCGGTGCAGCATCTGGTCGATCCGTCCTATGCGCGGCAGGTGCGCGACGCGATCCCGACCGACCGGGCCGTGCCCTCGGCCGACCTGCGCCCGGGCGAGGCCCAGCCGGAAAAGCACGAGACGACCCAGTTCTCGGTCATCGACGGCAAGGGGCTGGCGGTGTCCGTCACCTATACGCTGAACGGCTGGTTCGGCGCCAAGGTCATGGGCGGGAACACCGGCATCTTCATGAATGACGAAATGGACGATTTCTCGTCCCGGCCGGGCGTTCCCAACATGTTTGGCATCGTCGGCAGCGCCGCCAACGCCGTCGCGCCGGGCAAGACGCCGCTGTCGTCGATGTCGCCCACCATCCTGTCGCGCGACGGCAAGGCGGTGATGGTCATCGGCAGCCCCGGTGGGTCGCGGATTCCGACCATCGTGCTGTCGGTGATCCTGGGCGTGGTCGATTACGGGCTGGACATCCAGCAGGCGGTCGACCTGCCGCGCATCCACGAACAATGGCAGCCCGAACCGGTCGAGGTCGAGAAGGGCGCGCTGTCGGACGCGGTGGCCGCGACCCTGACGCAGGAAGGCTACAAGATCGCGCCCCATGCCCCCTGGGGCGTCGCCGAGGGCATCCTGGTCGGCGGCCCGCGCCTGGGTGCGGCCGCGACGGGCGGGGCGCGCTATTATGGCGGGTTCGACCGGCGCCATGCCGGGGGGGCAGCCGTCGGGGAGTAGGCCCTATTCCAGCCAGTCGTCGATCATCCGCCGGGCGATGGTCGTCGGCCCGGGCAGGGTGAAACCCAGTGCGGCATGGTTGCGCACATCGTCGCGGGTCAGCCACCGGGCTTCCACGATTTCCTCAGGGTCCAGATGCAGCGCATCGGTGTGGGCGATGGCGGTGAAGGCCAGCATCAGGGTTCCCGGATACGGCCAGGGCTGGGCCGAATGATAGCGGATGGTGTCCACCGGGAGTCCGACTTCCTCCATGACCTCGCGGGCCACGGCTTCCTCGGGCGTCTCGCCCGGTTCGACGAAGCCCGCCAGCGCCGACAGGGTGCGGCTTTCGGTGCCGAAGCGGGTGCCGCGCGCCAGCAGCACCCGGTCCTGCCGCTGGACCAGCATGATCACCACCGGGTCGGTGCGCGGAAAATGCAGGTGCGTGGGCTCGGTGGTGCAGGCAAGCCGGTGCCCGGCCTGGTCCGGCCGGTTCGGCGCGCCGCAGGTGCCGCAGAACCGGCTGTGCGCGCGCCAGTGCACCATGCCGCGCGCCTGGGCCAGGATCGCGGCCTCGTCCGGCGGCAGCAGGCCGGCGAGGGGGCGCAGTTCGCGGAACGTGCCGCGTGCGTGGGGAAACACCAGTTCCGGCTGGTCCAGCAGGCTCAGATCCACGACGAACAGCGGGCGTCCGTCCAGATAGCCGAGGAAGACCCAGTTCGACCGGTCCAGGATCTCCGGCGTCAGCAGCGCCGAGCGCCGCGCCGGCAGTTCGATCCGCGCCGAATCGTCCCCATCCTGCACGATCAGGTGCCGGCCGTGCCAGCACGGGACCAGCAGCGTGTCCCCGCAAGCCAGATACGATGCGATGCGGGCGGCGTCGGCGCGATCCTGCGCGGCGCGGTCCACCGGGCTGCCGGAATAGAAATTCCCACCGTTCCGGCCGGGCCTGTAAGGGGTCATCGTCATCGCCGGACTCCCAATCTCGTTTCTACCCTCTTGTGCCCGACACCCGGTTGCGTGTTAAGAAGGCGCCGGGAGATCGGCGATGGACGAGCGCCTTGCCAACCCGGTCAGGTCCGGAAGGAAGCAGCCGCAGTGAGTTTCGCCCGGGTTATCTGTCCGGTCTCCCACCCCGGGACTTTCCTGTTCGATCGCGCCGCCCGGGGACCTTCCACCAGGGGCCCCTCCATCGGGGGAATGGCGCCGTTCCCAGCCCGGAAGCCGTGATGACCGTGTCTTCGGACCAGGACCAATCCGAGGATTCGGGTCTGCCCGTGCCGCCCGATGACGGGCCCGGCCTGTTCGGCGACTCGCCTTCTCCCGCTGCGCCGCCGCCCGCCCCCCTCGTAGCCCCGGTGGCCGCTTCTGGGGGCGCTTCTGGGGCCGCGAAACCGTATCGCGTGCTGGCGCGCAAATACCGCCCGACGACCCTGGACGACCTGATCGGCCAGGATTCGACCGTCCGCATCCTGCGCAACGCCTTCGCGCTGGGCCGGGTGGCGCATGCCTTCATGCTGACCGGCGTGCGCGGGGTGGGCAAGACGACGACGGCGCGCATCATCGCCCGGGCGCTGAACTGCGTCGGGCCGGACGGCACCGGCGGCCCCACCGCCGACCCGTGCGGGGTGTGCGCCAACTGCGTCGCGATCCTGGCAGACCGCCACCCGGACGTGCTGGAAATGGACGCGGCCTCGCGCACCGGCGTGGACGACGTGCGCGAAATCATCGAGGCCACGCGCTTCCGCCCGATGCAGGGGCGCATGAAGGTCTTCATCATCGACGAGGTCCACATGCTGTCGCGCAACGCGTTCAACGCGTTGCTCAAGACGCTGGAGGAACCGCCGGCCCAGGTGACGTTCGTCTTCGCCACCACGGAACTGCGCAAGGTGCCGGTGACGGTGCTGTCGCGCTGCCAGCGATTCGACCTGCGCCGGGTGCCGCAATCCGACCTGGCCGCCCATTTCGGGCGCATCGCCCGGGCCGAGGGCGCGGAATGCACGCCCGACGCGCTGGCGCTGATCGCCCGGGCGGCGGACGGATCGGTGCGCGACGGGCTGTCGCTGCTGGACCAGGCGATCGCCCAAGGCAGCGTCGAGGGGGATGGCGCGGCGCCGATCGGCGCGGAACGCGTGGCCGACATGCTGGGCCTGGCGGACCGCGGGCGGGTATTCGACCTGCTGGAAGCCGTGCTGGCCGGCCAGCCGGACCGCGCGCTGGCCATCACCGACGAGGCCCACGCGCGCGGCGCCGACCTGGGCGTCATGCTGGGGGACGTGCTGGAACTGGTCCATACCGTGTCGCGGCTGAAGGCGGTGCCGGCGCTGCGCCAGTCGGCCGACCTGCCGGAAGCCGAGCGCGAGCGTGGCGGCGCCCTGGCCGACCGGCTGTCGGTGCCGGTGCTGGGGCGGACGTGGCAGATGCTGCTGAAGGGCCTGTCGGAGGTCGAAATGGCCCCCGACCGGCGCGAGGCCGCCGAGATGATCCTGATCCGCCTGTGCTACGTGGCCGACCTGCCGCCGCCGGGCGACCTGGTGCGGCGCCTGACGGAGGGCGGGGAAACCGGGGGCAGCGGATCGGGCGCGCTGTCCGGTGGCCCCGCGCAGGGAACGTCGCAGGGCACTTCGGCATCGGGCCTTTCCGTTCCGGGCCGCCCGGTATCCGGAAACCCGGTCTCCGGCGGGCAGGTCATGGCCCATGGCGGCTTGCGGATGGTCGCCAATGGCGGCGTGCGGATCGCCGACCCGGTGGCCGAGCCGGCGCCTGAACCGGTGCCCGTCGAACCCGCGCCCGAACCGGAGCCGGACGCGGCGGCGCTGACGACGTGGCGCGAGGTCGTGGCCTTCGTGTCCGGGCGCGATGCCATGCTGCACGGCCATCTGCGCCATTCCACCCACCTGGTGGAATTCGCCCCCCCGCGGATCGCGATCCGGGTGGACCGCGCCGGCCTGCCGGGCCTGACGCGGCGGCTGGAAACCCTGCTGCGGCGCGAGACCGGCCAGGCGTGGGAGGTCCGCGCCTCGACCGAGGCCGGGCAGCCGACCCTGGCGGAACAGGGTGCCGAGATCATCCAGTTCCATCGCGCGGCGGCCGAGGCCCATCCCCTGGTGCGGGCGATTTTCGCGCGCTTTCCGGATGCGATTCTGGGGGCCGTGACCGATCATTCGCTTGACGATTACGGTCTTCCGCCCGAAGAGGCGGCATCCGTCGTACTGGCGCCGGATCTGGAATTCGCGCCCCTCGATGCCGAACTGGTGGATGAGGACGATTTGGACGTGAACGACGACAGGTGAGGAGACGACACCGATGAAGAATCTTGCCGGGCTGATGAAACAGGCCACCCAGATGCAGGCGCGCATGGAAGAAATGCAGTCCAAGCTGGAAGGCATGACGATCGAAGGCAGCGCCGGGGCTGGCATGGTGCATGTCACCCTGAACGGCAAGGGCGACATGAAGGCCGTGAAGATCGACCCCAAGCTGGCCGATCCGGCCGAGATGGAAATGCTGCAGGACCTGATCGTCGCGGCGTGCGCCGACGCGCGCAAGCTGCTGGACGAACGCGCGTCCGAGGAAATGAAGAAGGTCACGGGCGGCATGAACCTGCCGGCGGGTCTCAAATTCCCGTTCTGAATCGAACTGGAGGCTGACCGGATGGGCGGCACGGACATCGAACGGCTGATCGCGCTGCTGGCGCGCCTGCCGGGCCTGGGTCCGCGTTCGGCCCGCCGTGCGGCGCTGGCGCTGCTGCGCCAGCCCCAGGCGCGGATGCTGCCGCTGGCCCAGGCGATGGAGCAGGCGGCGCGGTCGGTGCGCACCTGTTCGTCCTGCGGCAACCTAGATACGCATGATCCCTGCACCATCTGCGCCGATCCCGGCCGCGATCGCGGCCTGGTCTGCGTGGTCGAGACGGTGGGGGATCTGTGGGCGCTGGAACGCGCCGGCGTGCATCGCGGCGTCTATCAGGTGCTGGGCGGCACGCTCTCGGCCCTGGCGGGCATGGGGCCGGATGATCTGAACGTGGCGTCGCTGCTGGCGCGGATCGAACAGGGCGGGGTGCGCGAAATCATCCTGGCGCTGGGCGCCACGGTCGATGGCGCCACCACGGCGCACTGGCTGCAGGACCGGCTGGCCGCCTTCGACGTGCCGGTCAGCCGGGTCGGGCAGGGGGTGCCGATGGGCGGCGCGCTGGACGTGCTGGACGACGGCACGCTGGCCGCAGCCCTCATGGCGAGACGACCTGCTTAAAAATCTGGGGGTGAATGACGATGTGGCCGATTCCCGCTGCGATTCCGCGCGTTGCCTTCGTCACCGGGGGCGCGGTTCGTCTGGGGCGGGCCATGGCCCTGGCGCTGGCCGATGCCGGGTTTTCGGTCGCCATCCATTACCGCTCCGGCCCGGACGAGGCGCGCCGCACCGTGGAGGAGATTTCGGCCCGGCGGCAGCGCGCCTGCATGCTGGCGGCCGACCTGGCGGACGAATCCCAGGTGATGTCGCTTCTGGCGCGGGTGCGCGACGAACTGGGGCCGGTCGGCGTGCTGGTGAACAATGCCAGCACGTTCGAGCGTGACGAATGGAACGATGCGACCCGCGCGGGGTGGGACGCGCATCTGGAGCCCAACCTGCGCGCGCCCTTCGTGCTGATGCAGGATTTCGCCCGCCACCTGCCCCAGGGCGCCGAAGGCATGGTGCTGAACATGCTGGACGAGCGCGTCTGGTCTCTGACGCCGCATTTCGTCAGCTACACCGTGTCGAAATCCGCGTTATGGACGTTGACGCGCAGCATGGCGCTGGCCCTGGCGCCGCGGCGCATCCGGGTGAACGCCATCGGCCCCGGCCCGGCGCTGCCCAGCCCGCGCCAGACGCAGGCGCAGTTCGCGCGGCAATGCGCCTCGGTGCCGCTGGGCCATGGGACGAATCCCGAGGAGGTCGCCCGCGCCGCCCTGTCGCTGCTGTGCCTGCCGTCGGTGACGGGGCAGATGCTGGCGCTCGATGGCGGGCAGCACATGCAATGGTCGCCGGCCCCGCCCGCCGGCCAGATCCTGGAAGAATAGAGGCCGACCCGATGTCCATTTTCGCCGCCTGGCCGGAACAGCCGCCGCTGCGCCGCGTGTTCCTCAAGGACATGGTGCTGCATGCCAATATCGGCATCTATCCGCACGAACAGGGCGTGACCCAGCGCATACGGGTCAATATCTCGTTCGGCGTGGAGGACGAACCGGGCCTGACCGTCGGCCGGGACGATCTGAGCCGCACCGTGTCCTATGAGCGAATCGTGCTGATGGTGCGCCGGATCATCGCCGAGGGCCACGTGCGCCTGGTCGAGACCCTGGCCGAACGGATCGCCATCGGCGTCCTGACCGACGATCGCGTGATCGTCGTGCGGGTGCGGGTCGAAAAACTGGATATCTTCGACGACCTGGACGCCGTGGGCGTGGAAATAGAACGCCGCCGCCCGGCGGCGTAAGCCATTAAAGAAGAGTCAGCCAGTTCAGGAACGGGATCTGGTGAGCGAGAGTGCCGCGAAGCGGCACGGCCGTCGCGTGTTTCCGAGCACCGGAGCGGCCTTGATGGCCGCGAGCACCGGAGCACAGGAAACGCGCGATGGATCGCCGCCAGGTCGCGTTTATGGACTGGCTAGTGGTCGTTTTCGTCCGAGTCGGTGCTGACATCGATATCGGCGCTGATCTCGTCATCGTCGTCGTCCAGGTCGGACGTGTCTTCCATGACGTCGTCGTCGCCGGCATCCTCGTCATCCAGTTCGACGGCATTGTCGATGTCGTCTTCGCCCTTCGCAGGCTTCTGGGTATCGGGCACGACGTCGGGGGCGCGGCGCAGGCGGGGCACGTCCGCCGGCTGCTCGGTGCCGCACTTGGGGCAGATCACCGGGCTCTTGTTCAGATCATAGAAACGGGCGCTGCAGGAGACACAGACGCGCTTGGTGCCGAGAGTGGGCTGGGCCATCTTGAACCTGTCGATCCTGAATGGTGTTGGACAAAAGCTGCGGCGAAAGAGCGGCACAGGGCGCAGCCCCATGCCAGCTTGCGCGCCGGCTGTCAAACCGCGATCGTGCCCCCCGGGATCGTCCCGCCGCTTTTTTTGCCGCGTTGGCGCGCGATGGCGATTGACTTCATCGCCAACAATCCGGAAGGGAATGACCCCATGGATACCGTGCACGCCCTTGCCCCGCGCCCGCTGACCGTCCGTGCGGCCGCCGCCCCCCTTTCCGGTTCCGTCGCGGTGCCGGGCGACAAGTCGATCAGCCATCGCGCGCTGATGTTCGCGGCCCTGGCGCGCGGCGAAACCCGGATTTCCGGCCTGCTGGAAGGCGAGGACGTGCTGCGCACCGCCGACGCCATGCGGGCGCTGGGCGCCGTGGTCACGCGCACCGGTCCCGGCGCATGGCACGTGACGGGCCGGGGGCTGGGCACGTTGCAGGAACCGGCCGACGTGCTGGACATGGGCAATTCGGGCACCGCCGCGCGCCTGCTGTCCGGCATCCTGGCCAGCCATGGCATTTTTTCGGTGATGACGGGGGACGCCAGCCTGCGCGGCCGGCCGATGAAGCGGGTGACGGACCCGCTGGCCGCCACGGGGGCCACCTTCCTGTCGCGGGCGGGCGGGCGCCTGCCGCTGGCCATCAACGGTGTCGCCGATCCCGCGCCGCTGTCCTATCGCCTGCCGGTCGCCTCGGCGCAGGTGAAATCCGCCGTGCTGCTGGCCGGGCTGAACGCCGCCGGCACCACCCGGGTCGAGGAACCGGTGGCCACCCGCGACCATACCGAAAACATGCTGCGCCATTTCGGCGCCGAGGTGACGGTGGAGGCGCTGGGCGCCGGCGGCCGCACCATCACCCTGGTCGGGCGGCCCGACCTGGTGGCGCGTGACGTGGTGGTGCCGGGCGACCCGTCTTCGGCCGCGTTCGTGCTGGTGGCGGCGCTGCTGGTACCCGGGTCGTCCGTGACCGTGCGCGGCGTAGGGCTGAATCCGCTGCGCACCGGCCTGTTCACCACCCTGCGCGAGATGGGGGGCGACCTGCGCCTGTCGAACGAGCGCGTGGAGGGCGGCGAGCCGGTGGGCGACCTGACGGCCGTCGCGGGCCCGCTGCACGGCGTGGACGTTCCCGCCGACCGCGCGCCGTCGATGATCGACGAATACCCGGTGCTGGCCGTCGCCGCCGCCCACGCCACGGGCCGGTCGCGCTTTCGCGGCCTGGAGGAACTGCGGGTCAAGGAAAGCGACCGCCTGGCCGCGACGGTGGCGCTGCTGCAGCGCAACGGCGTGGAGGTGGAGGTCGTGGGCGACGACATGATCGTCACCGGCACCGGCGGGGCGATACCCGGCGGCGGAGTGGTCGAAACGCGGATGGACCACCGCCTGGCCATGAGCGCCACCGTGCTGGGCCTGGCCGCCAGGACCCCGGTCGGGGTGGACGACACCGCGTTCATCGACACCAGCTTCCCGGGCTTCATCGACCTGATGAACGGGATCGGCGCGGCGCTGACGCCATGAGCCGCCTTCCGCTGATCATCGCCATCGACGGCCCGGCCGCCGCGGGCAAGGGCACGCTGGCGCGTCGCCTGGCCGAGTCCCTGGGCCTGCCGTATCTGGATACCGGGTTGCTCTATCGCGCGGTGGGGCGGCGGATGCTGGATGCCGGGCTGGACCCGGCGACCGACGCGGCCGAGGACCAGGCGCGGCGGATCACCCTGGCGGACCTGGAACGCGACGATCTGCGGGTGCCGGCGGTCGATCGCGCGGCCAGCCTGGTCGCGTCGCAGCAGGCGGTGCGGACCATCCTGGTCGACACGCAGCGCAATTTCGCCCGGGCCGGCGGCGGGGTGCTGGACGGGCGCGACATCGGCACCGTCATTTTCCCCGATGCGCCGGTCAAGCTGTTCATCACGGCCTCGCCCACCGCGCGGGCCCGCCGGCGGTGGGAACAGATGGCCGCCGACCTGGACGCGCCGGACCGCGCGGCGCAGATCGCCCGGGTCGCGGCGGAACTGGCGGCCCGCGACGCCGCCGATGCCGGCCGCGCCGTGGCCCCCCTGCGGGCCGCGCCCGACGCGGTGCTGATCGATACCGACGCGATGACGGCGGACGAGGTCCTGGCCGAAGCCCTGCGGATCGTCCGCTCCCGGACCGGGCGTCTCACGACGGTGTGAGGCTCTTTTGCCACGGCGGGGGCCGCCGGGCGCTTGTTTGTGTTGACAGGCCGGGGGTCGAGGGTGTCTGTGCTTTGCACGCGCTAGGCCCCGCACGCGTGGGGGCGGCGTCGATATCATCGGCCGTCAGGCATGCCGCGACAAGGGTCGCGGATACAGCCGGGCAAGTCGTTCCGCAGCGAAACGTGGCGGTGCGCAAGAACGTCCGGCCTGCCTCGCGGTCCGGATACGGGATTTACAGGTACCTCATGGCTTCAGCCACCTTACAGTCCTCCACCGATCATTTCGGCGGCGAGGATTTCGCGACCCTTCTTGACGAGACCCTGGGCCGCGACACCGCATTCGACGGTTCGGTCGTCACCGGCCGCGTCGTGCGCCTGACCGACGAATTCGCCATCGTCGATGTCGGCCTCAAGAGCGAAGGGCGCGTGGCGCTCAAGGAATTCGGCCCGCCGGGCGCCAGCCCCGACGTCAAGCCGGGCGACGTGATCGAACTGTTCGTCGAGCGGTACGAGGATCGTGACGGCTCCATCGTCCTGTCGCGCGAGAAGGCGCGGCGCGAGGAAGCCTGGACGAACCTGGAAAAGGCGTTCGAGGGCAACCAGCGCGTCAACGGCACGATCTATGGCCGCGTGAAGGGTGGCTTCACCGTCGATCTGGGCGGCGCCATGGCCTTCCTGCCGGGCAGCCAGGTCGATATCCGCCCCGTGCGCGACGTCACCCCGCTGATGGGCGTGCCGCAGCCGTTCCAGATCCTGAAGATGGACCGCGCCCGCGGCAACATCGTCGTCTCGCGCCGCGCGGTGCTGGAAGAGACGCGTGCCGAGCAGCGCAGCGAACTGATCCAGGGCCTGAAGGAAGGCATGATCCTGGACGGCGTGGTCAAGAACATCACCGACTACGGTGCGTTCGTCGACCTGGGCGGCGTGGACGGCCTGCTGCATGTCACCGACATCGCCTGGAAGCGCATCAACCACCCGTCCGAGGCCCTGCAGATCGGCCAGCCGGTCCGCGTGCAGGTCATCCGCTTCAACCCGGACACGCAGCGCATCTCGCTGGGCATGAAGCAGCTCGAGGCCGATCCGTGGGAGAACGTGGCGATCAAGTATCCGCCGGGTGCCCGCTATTCCGGTCGCGTCACCAACATCACCGACTACGGCGCGTTCGTCGAGCTGGAGCCGGGGGTCGAGGGCCTGGTGCACGTTTCCGAAATGTCCTGGACGAAGAAGAACGTCCATCCGGGCAAGATCGTCGCGACCTCGCAGGAAGTCGACGTCATGGTCCTGGACGTGGACAGCGGCAAGCGCCGTATCTCGCTGGGCCTGAAGCAGGTGCAGCGCAACCCGTGGGAGCAGTTCGCCGAAGAGCACAAGATCGGCTCGACGGTCGAGGGCGAGATCCGCAACATCACCGAGTTCGGCCTGTTCATCGGCCTGTCCGCGGACATCGACGGCATGGTCCACATGTCCGACCTGTCGTGGGACGAGCCGGGCGAGGTCGCCATGACCCATTACGAAAAGGGTCAGGTCGTCCAGGCCAAGGTGCTGGATGTCGATGTCGAGAAGGAACGCATCTCGCTGGGCATCAAGCAGCTGCATGAAGATCCGGCCGCCGACGCGCTGGGCAAGGTGCAGAAGGGTGCGGTCGTCACCTGCATCGTGACCGCCGTCCAGTCGAACGGCATCGAGGTCAAGGTCGACGACGTGCTGACCGGCTTCATCCGCCGCGCCGAACTGGCCCGCGACAAGGCCGACCAGCGTCCGGAGCGTTTCGCCGTGGGCGAGCGCGTCGATGCGAAGATCGTCTCGGTGGACCGTGCGGCCCGCAAGCTGGCCCTGACCATCCGCGGCCGCGAGGTCGAGGAAGACAAGCAGGCCATCAACGAGTACGGCTCGTCCGACAGCGGTGCCTCGCTGGGCGACATCCTGGGTGCCGCGATCCGTCGCCGCAACGCCGAGGGCTGATCGCTCCCGCCAGGGATCGAAAGAAGGGGGCGGTGCCGGCGACGGCACCGCCCCTTTTCTTTTTGGACGGCTAATCGGCCGGTTCTCCCGGTCCGGAACGGTTCGATCATGCACCCTGGCAGGAAGCGGAGGGTTACGCCTCGGCGCGGGCCGTCCAGTGGTAGGGCGTTTCGAGCAGGAGGCGGGGATTGGGCTGGCCGTCGATGATCTGCTCGCTTTTGCGTCCATCGACACTGACAGGCGTATCGCCCACCAGCGTGACCCGTTGCAGTTCGCGGGGATGATCGCCGAAATCGGCAATGGCACGGTGCAGGGCCGCGCGATTATCCCACATCGCGACGTCGCCGGGCTGCCAGTGCCATGTGATCGTGTTTTCCGGCCGCGTGACGTAGGACAGGAACAGGTCCAGCAGCGCGCGGGAATCCGGCAGGTTGAAGTCCACCAGCCGTTTGACGAAGTTGCCCAGGATAAGGCTCTTTTCGCCTGTCTCGGGATGGACGCGCACCAGAGGGTGGCGGGTTTCGAAGATGCGCGCGGCGAACACGTTGGCCGACCAGCGGATGAAGTCCCAGTCGCGTTCCACGACAAGGTCCGTGTGATCGTAATCGTCATTGGTATGGATCGCCCACAGCTTGTCGGCCAGTTCCTGCAACGGTTGGGGCAGGGCCTGGTACGCGGTGGCGGTATTGGCCCACAGCGTCGCCCCGCCATAGGGCGCGGTATGGACCGAGCGCAGGATGGACGCCTTGGGGTAGGTGGCCATGAACGTCATGTCGGCGTGCCAGGTGTTGGCGGCCCGCCCCTTCTGCGCCTTGAGCTCGAAAATATGGTTCGTGCCCTTCGCGCTGGCCACGGTGGGATGAGCGACCAGCGTGCCGAAACGTGCGCCAAGCTGTTCCTGACCGGCGCTGTCGAGTGACTGCTGGCGGAAGAAGATCACCTTGTACTCGAGCATGGCCTTGTAGACAAAGGCGACATCCTGCTCCGACAGGTCGGGCGAGAGCGTGATCCCGTGGATTTCGGCACCGATATTTCCACCCAGGCGGGTCAGGGTGGGGCGGGCTGGAGAGGGCTGCGGATGGAAAGACATCGGACCGGGTTCCTATAAACAACGAAAAAATTATGTATTAATGTTGCCCAGGGCGGCATGCGTCATATTCGGTAATTTATATATTTAAGAATAACTTAACGAACGGTCGCGCATGGCATCCTGGGATACCCACAGGGAAAAATACCGCGAGGCGCCAGGGCTGCTCGCGCTATAATCCCCCCACTGATTCGTTAATATATCGCATCACCGCAGATTCACAACATTGACACGTGGTGTTTCCGTGCCGGATAAAACGATTCGTTATCGCATTTGCATAAATGCACGTTTTAATGGTGAAATTATCGATGTCAGTCATGCCCCCTGGTTTGCGCCGAATTGTCTGGAGTATGTCCGTGACGTCGCTGGGCTGTGCCCTGAGCATGAATGCGGGCGCGGCAAGCACCGCCCCGCAGAAGCGTGCCGTAGGGGTTCACGGCCGGCCGGAGGCTGCTGCCGGCTCCGGCTCCGGCACCGCGCAGCCCGTGAAGACGGAGGAGGTCACGGTCAGCGTGCGCCGCCGCAGCGAACCCCTGCAGAAGGTCCCGGTTGCGACTTCGGTCTATACCGCAAGCCAGGCGCGGCGCGATAATGTCCATGATTTGCAAGGAATTTTCGAATTCGTTCCCTCGGCCAACTTCCGCGCCAATGCCTCGTCCAAGGACAGGGCGATCTTCATACGCGGGATCGGCACCATTTCGACGTCGCCGGGGGTGGAGCCATCGGTCTCGACCGTGATCGACGGGGTGGTGCTGGCGCGGCCGGGCATGGCCACGACCGATATCGTGGGCTTGAGCCAGGTGGAGGTCATGCGCGGGCCGCAGGGCACGCTGTTCGGAAAAAACGCCTCCGCCGGCGCGGTCAATATCGTGACCGACAGGCCGACGGCGGATTTCCATGCCTATACCGAAGGGTCGTATTTCTCGGGGAACGAGTATCGGCTGACGGGCGGCGTGTCCGGCACGCTGGTGCCGTCGAAGCTGATCGCGAACGCTGATTTCCTGGTCGGCGGGTTTGACGGCAACGTCACCAACATCGCCAGCAACACGATGGTGAACGGGTACGAACACCGTGGCGTGCGCTCGAAATTCCTATGGACGCCGGATGATCGCACGCAGGTCACGTTGGGCCTGGACTATATGTACCAGAACGACCTGGTGCCGAGCGGGGTCTATTCCTCGACCTCGCAGATTGCCTTTCCCACGAACGTGGCCACGTCCAATCCGACGCTGGCGGCGGCCCTGAAGGCGGAAGGCATTACGCCCTCGCGCAACAACACCGAGGTCAGCAACAATATCCAGAGCCGTTCCGTGGACCATTCAGGGGGGGCATCCATCACCCTGGACCGGGAATTCGCCGGCGGATACAAGCTGACATCCATTTCGGGCTACCGCCGCTGGCAGAATGTCCAGGACCAGGATTACGACGGTCTGGGTTCCGTGCCGGCGGGCGTGACCAATGTCCATGATCATGGGCTGCTCAATTTCTGGCAGGCATCCGAAGAGGCGCGCGTCGCCTCTCCGCGCGGTCATTTCTTCGACTATGTCGCGGGGTTCTACTACCTGCACAGCCTGGACCAGGAAGTGTACAGCCGCGACGTGCTGGTCGGCACGCCCGCGACGCCCAACCCGGGCTACGGCGTTTCGCATTATGGCATAGCCAACAACAACTATGCCGTTTTCGCCGAAGGAAACCTGAACTTCACGAAGCGCTTTCGCGGCATCCTGGGGTTGCGCCTTCTGCGTGACGACCTAGCGTACAACATGGCGCGCAACTCGACCGCGACGGCGGCCAATCCGGTCCTGGGCATCCGCCCATCCTATGCCTCGACCGGCTCCACGTCGCAGAACGGTTATGTGGACCGGATCGGACTGCAATATGACGTCCTGTCCGACATGCAGGCGTATTTCACCTATTCCCACGGCTACAAGGGTCCGGCGTACAACACGTTTTTCAACATGCAGGCCACGGATGCGCAGGTGCTCAGGCCCGAGCAGAACAATACGTACGAGATCGGGTTGAAATCGCAGTTCTGGCACCGTCGGATCACCGCGAATTTTGCCGCCTTCATCGAGGATTTTTCAAACTTCCAGGCCAATTTCCTCGACAATGTGAACGGGGGCGCGGTCTATCGCATGATCAATGCCGGCTCGGTTTCCTCCAAGGGTGTGGAAGGCGATATTTCCGCGCATGTCCTGCGCGACCTGACCCTGGGCGGAAACCTCACCTACGACTATGCCGTGGTGGACCGGTTCAACTGCCCGGCCGGCGCGCCGGCATCGTGCAACGTCAATGGCGAGCCGCTGCCCTTCGCCCCGCGCTGGAAATTCGTGCTGAATGCCGACTACACCCGCGCGCTGAACGATCGTTTCTCCGTCTCGGTGGACAGCGACTACACCTGGCAGAGCCGCACGCAGTTCGCGCTGACCGAAACGCCCGATACGGTGCAGAAGGCTTACGGCATCTGGAACATGAGCACGACCCTGCGTGACAGCAAGCTCAGGCTGCAGCTCTCGCTGGTCATGCGCAATGCCATCAACACCCATTATCTGTCCTACATCAGCTATGGCGTCCTGGGCGGCACGGCGGATTTCCTGCCGCGCGACTACGGACGGTATGGCGGCTTCGTCCTGCGCAAGGAATTCTGAATCATGGCCCGTGCATTCAGGCTCCGGGCGGGATTTCCGCCTGCCACGCTGATCGTGTTGTGCCTGATCGTCGTGGTGTCCACGGCGGACCGGCAGATCATCGCCCTGATCAAGCCGGTGCTGGACCGGACATTCGGCTGGAGCACGCGCGATTACGCCCGGATCTCGCTCTGGACGCAGGTCGCCTCCGCCGGCAGCCTGCTGGTCTCGGGCTGGCTGGTGGACCGGTTCGGCTCGCGCCGGGTGCTGGGCACCGCGTTGGCGGGCTGGAGCCTGATGACCGTCCTGCATGCGGTGGTGACGTCGGTGCGCGGCTTCGTGCTGGTGCGCGCGACGCTGGGCGCGCTGGAGGGCGCGGGCATGCCCAGCGTGATGAAGGTCGTGGCCACCACCGTGCCGCGCGCCGAACGGGGCCGGTTGATCGGCATGGTCAACGCCGTGCCCAACGTGGCGGCGGTGCTCACCCCCGTCCTGGCGGGGCTGTTGCTGCCCTGGGTCGGGTGGAAGGCGCTTGTGGCGGGGCTGGGCGCGACCGGGCTGGTACTGGCGGCGCTGTGGTGCGCCGGCCTGCCGAAGGCACGGCCCGCCCGCGAGGATGGGGCCGCGCAACCCGCGCGGACGGACGGGTCCCGAAGCGAGGCAGGTAGCCTCGCACATGGGGATGTGCGGCGCTTCGTCGCGGTGTTTTCCCTGTGCAAGGTGCTGTCGGACGCGACATGGTGGCTGCTGCTGTACTGGCTGCCCGATATCCTGCACACGCAGTTCGGCCTGGGGCTGCGCGGCGTGGGCGTCGCGTCGGGCGCGGTGTATGTCGGGGCCGGGCTGGGGTCCGTCCTCGGCGGGGTGCTGCCGGCGCTGCTGCCGGCGCATGCGGGATCGCGCGAGCGGGCGCGGCGCACGGTCATGGGCGGTGCGGCGCTGTGCGTCGTGCCCATGCTGTTCGTCCATGCCACCCACACGGGCCTTGCGGGAATCGGGCTTTTGCACTGGGCCTGATGGCGCATCAGGTTTTTTCGACCAACCTGTTCGGGATCGTGACCGAATGGGCGCCCTCCGCCCTGGTGGGGCGCGTGATGGGCATTGGCGCGTTCTGCGGCAACCTGGGTGGCGCGGCCCTGCTGTGGCTGACCGGCTTCGTGCCCATGCCGTTTGTCCTGGGGGCCTGCAGCCTGTCCTATCTGGCGGCATGGGGCGTTCTGCGCGCCTGGGCGGGGCCGGGGTGGCTGGAGCGCGCCTTCCGGTCCGCACCGTCTGGCGCGGGGCCTGAAATTCCCGCCGGGATATCCCTGAACGCGGCTTCCGCGCCGCCTGCCGGATCGTCTTCCGGGGTGTCCCCGTGTGTGGCCTGACGCCGTGTGGCGTCAGATGTCATGTGTGTTCATCGTTTTGACAGGATAGCGTTTTTATGGACTGGTTTCCTTCTCCTGCCCGGTACGACACGGCATCCTTCAGGCGGTGCGGGCGTTCCGGCCTGGACCTGCCCCCCATATCGCTGGGGCTGTGGCATAATTTCGGGGACACCGATGTGTTCGCGACGGGGCGCGCGGTGATCCGGCGTGCGTTCGACCGGGGCGTGACGCATTTCGACCTCGCGAACAATTACGGCACGCCCTACGGTTCGGCCGAACGGAATTTTGGCGAGATCCTGAAAAGGGATTTCCGCGCGCATCGCGACGAGCTGGTCATTTCCACAAAGGCGGGATGGGACATGTGGCCCGGTCCGTACGGCAATGGCGGGTCGCGCAAGTATGTGCTGTCCTCGCTGGACCAGAGCCTCGGGCGCATGGGGCTCGAGTACGTGGATATTTTCTATTCCCACCGTCCGACCCCCGATGTCCCGCTGGAGGAAACCGTGGGCGCGCTGGTCCACGCGCACCGCCAGGGCAAGGCGCTGTATGTCGGGATTTCGTCCTACGACGCGGACAGCACGCTGCAGGCGGCGGCGCTGCTACGCCAGGCGGGCGTGCCGCTGCTGGTGCATCAGCCTGTCTATTCGCTGCTGAACCGCGCGATCGAACGGGACCTGTTTGCCGCGCTGGAACAGGTCGGCGCGGGGTGTGTCGTCTTCTCGCCCCTGGCGCAGGGACTGCTGACCGACAAATACCTGGATGGCGTTCCGGCGGAATCCCGTGCCGCCAGAAGCCGGTATCTGGACCCGGAGGTGCTGACGCCCGCGCTGCTCGATGCCATACGTGGCCTGGACGGGCTGGCGCGTGCACGCGGGCAGAGCCTGGCGCAGATGGCCATTGCGTGGACCCTGCGCGATGCGCGGGTCACGTCGGCCATCGTGGGCGCGCGCACCGTGCCGCAACTGGACGAAACGCTGGATGCCGTGCGCAACATTGCGTTCAGCGAGGCCGAACTGGCGCGGATCGAGCAGATCCTGTCGGTGCTGTAGAAAAACCGCCTGCCCCGGTTCGTATTCGGGGTAGGCGGCCGGTGGTCCCTGGTGTTTCGCTCTTAGCAGGCTGTCGGATTGGGCGCTGCCGTAGTGATGAGTGATGGCGACGACGGCGTTTATGCGGCCGTCAGTCGCGTGATCCTACGGCAATTATATGCGAGGGCGACGAGCGTCCATTCTGTTGCGACGTTGGGGAGGCCACGGAGATGGAAACGGGTGAAGCCCATGGCGCTCTTGATGATACCGAAGACCGGTTCGACGGTCTGCTTGCGTAAGGCGTAAAGGGCTTTTGCCGGGTTCTGTTGCAGCCTGGCCTTCATTTCCAGGCGCCAGGGCTCGGTGATCCGGCGCGGCTCCCTGGGTGGCGGTTCTGGCCGGAAGTCATAAGGGCGCCGATTCACAGGGCGTCCGATGGCGACCAGCGGGTCCACGCCGCTGGCCTGCAACGTTTCGACGGCTTTGCCGCTGGCGAAACCCGTGTCGGCGAGGACGGTTCGTGGCAGGCCGATCCTCTCCTCCATACCCAGGATGGTGGCGGCGAAGCTGGGCGCGTCCGCCGTCGTCGCAACGACGCCATTTTCCAAGATCAACTGGCTGCCCTCGGCACATCCATATGACACGGCCTGGGCATTGTAGGCTTGCCGGTATTCATGCGCGTCGGAGCGGCGCATCAGCTTGCTGTCCGGATCGGTCAGGTTGATCTGCCGGTCTGGTGGCGGTTCATCGTCCGGTTCTTTCGGCGGCCGACCGCGCCGTCCCCGCTTCGCATCAAAAGCTGCCTTCTTGCGCTCATATTCTGGTCGGGCGGTCTTGGCCTGCTCGCGGGCTTCCGCCTCCAGTCGCGCACAGGCTTCATCCAGCTTTGCCTTCAGAGCCTCCCGCCGGGCCAGTTCCTCCGGCAACGCCTGATGATCCACATCGGTTGTATCCACCGCCTCTGCCCGTTCCATCAGGGTGGAGATATCGGTAACCAGTTTCTCGCGCAGCTCTTTCGCGCGATCATAACGAATGGAACGGTATTTCGAGGCATTGGCATCGATCTTCGTGCCGTCGATCGACACCGTGCCAAGCCGCACCAGTCCCGTCTCGCGTGCCAGCAGGAGTACATGCATGAACGCTGCCTCGATCGCCGTGCGGTTGCCGCGCCGGAACGTCGCGATCGTGTCATGGTCAGGATGCAGGTTCGCCGCCACAAAGCGCATACCGATATCACGATATGTCGCCCGTTCGATCCGACGCGATGAGAACACGCCGTTCGCATAGGCGTAAATCAGCAGCGCCAGCATCAGGCGCGGATGATACTGCGCCTTGCCGCCAGTCCGCACAGGAACGGAAAATGCCCTCAACGGCACCCGCTCTACCGCCGCCACGATGAAATGCGCCACATCGTCCGACGGCAGCCATGACTTCAGATCCGGCGGCAGAAGATACGGCTGCGATCGATCAAACGGAATGAAGCTGCTCATCCTGAAAGCTTACCGCAGATCGCCAGAGCCAGGTACCCCAACCCGACAGCCTGCTTAGAGCCTGTTTGGAAAGTCGCTGAAGTGTGATTCAAGCTCTGGATGTGGACGCCAGAGCAGAGAGGCCGCATGGCCAGGATTACCCGCAAGACGAAGCGTTATCCGTCTGATATGACGGAGGAGGAATGGGCGCGCATCGCGCCACTGATGCCCGAGCCGGGACGCACGGGGCGTCCGCGCGAGATCGAATTCCGCGAGGTGATCAACGCGGAGGGGGGGGGGGGGGGATCCTCCTTCTCTTTTCCAATTCTTCCCATCCATTTCGGCATTGGCCTACGGTCTATGGTTGGTTCAGGAATTGGCCCGGCGGTTCCTGTTCCAGACCATTCATGATGTGGAACTGATGCTTGACCGGGAGCGCTCGGGCCGTGAAGCCAGCCCTTCGGCCGGAGTGATCGACAGCCAGAGCATCAAGGCGCCGCACGCGAAAACAAGAGGTTACGACGCTGGAAAGAAGATTGTCGGGCGCAAGCGGCATATCGCCGTGGATACGGACGGACGCCTGCTGATGGTCAACCTGACGCCGGCGGACATCTCCGACAGCGCCGGAGCGCAGATGATCCTGGACGCGATCCGCAAGCGCTGGCCGTGGGTCAAGCATCTATTCGCGGACGGTGCCTATGACCGGCTCCAGTTGATGGACAAGGCTGCCTACCTGGACTTCGTCGTCGAGGTGATCCGTCGCAGGGACGGAGCGAAAGGCTTTGAGGTTCTCCCCCGGCGCTGGGTCGTGGAGCGAACCTTCGGATGGATGACCCGATGGCGACGCCTCGTGCGCGATTACGAGCGTCGCATCGATGTCTCACAGGCCATGATCTTCGTCGCCATGGGCGCCAATCTCACCCGAAGAAACGCTCATCCATGACTTTCCAAACAGGCTCTTAGCGGATCGAGGCCGGGCCCTTGACGATTTCCGCCAGGTCGGTGGGGCGGACCCAGGTGCGGAAGGCTTTCTGCACGTCGGCGGCGGTCATGGTGTAATAGGCGCGGGCGGCCGTGTCGGGGGTGTCCAGCGGCAGGCCCAGATTGACCAGGTGCAAATCCTCGGCCGCGATGGAATCCAGGCTGGCGCGTTGCAGCGGCAGACCGCGCAGCAGGGATGCCTTGGCCAGTGTCAGTTCGTCGTCGGACACCGGCTGGGCCTGCAGGGCGACGACATCGTGGATGGCGGCGTCGCGGGCGCGGCCGACCTTGTCGGGGTCGGCGCCGAAGCTGATGCTGTAGCCGCCGCGATGGCGCGACCATGAAAAATTGCTGCTGACGGAATAGACGTAGCCGGTCCTGACCCGCAGGTCGCGATACAGGCGCGAGGAGAATCCGTCGCCCAGGATCTCGTTCCCCACGCTCAGCGCGAAATGGTCGGGATGGGACGCGGTCAGGCCCAGGCTTTCGGCCAGGATGGCCGAATCCTGCACGCTGGTATGATCCGGCACCTCGGTCCGCGCGGCGCGGCTGTCGGGGCGCGGCGGCAGGTCCACCGTGGGGGTAGGGCCGGCGGGCCGGGGCCAGGCGCCGAAGGTGCGGCCCACGACGTCGCGCGCCCGGTCGGGCGTGATGTCGCCCGCCACCACGATGGTGGTCAGGTCCGGCCGGTAGGCGCTGGCGTAGAAGGCGCGCACGTCCGACAGGCTCAGCCCCATGATCCGGCGCGGATCGGGCTGGCGCAGGGTCGGGTCGCCGGGGGGCGAGACCGCGGCTTTGATCGCGCGGCCGAACAGGTAGTCCGGCGTCTGCAGCAGGCCGGCATAGGATTGTGCCGCCTGCATGCGCACGACCTGGAACGCCTGGTCCGGGAAGGCGGGATGCAGTTCGTTGTCCGCCAGCAGGCGCATGCCCTGTTCGAAATCCGGCGTCAGGACCGACAGGCTGAAGCCGGGGCCGGCGCTTTCCGTCGCCGCGATGTCGTCCAGCGCCTTCTGGAACGCCAGCCGGTCGAGCGAGCGGGTGCCGTAGCTGAACAAGTCCTCGGTGATCGAGGCTATGCCTTCCTGCCCCTTCGGTTCCTGCATGTCCGCGTTCTGCCGCACCTGCCCGTACACCGAGATGGTGTGGCTGACACGGGCCGGCTGGACGATCAATTGCAGCCCGTTGGGGTAGGTGAAGACGCTGGGCAGGCCCACCGGCGGTGGCAGGGTCAGGGTGGACAGCGCCGTGCGCGCCCAGTCGGGCAGGGCGACCGGATGGTCGGGCGGCGTGGCGAAGGATTCCGATCCGCCGAAGCCCTTGCCGGCCACCGGCTTGCCCGAATCCTCGGGGGTCAACTGGGCGGTGATGGCCTGGGCGGGGTCCAGGATCTGCCGTGCCAGCCGATCGACGTCGGCCACGGTGACGGATTTCAGCGCGGTGCCCAGTTCGTCGGGCGCGTTCAGCCCCATGACGGCCAGCGCCTGCGACCAGTTTTCCGCCAGTCCGCTGATGCTGTTGGCGGAAAAGCCCAGTTGCGCCAGTTCCTTGCGCCGCGCGGCCTCGACCAGGTCGGCGGGGACGCCGTTCCGGCGGATGGCGCCGAGGATCGCGTTGATTTCGGCCAGCAGGGGGGCGGGGTCCTGGCCCTTGGGGAAGGCGGCGACCGCGATGCCGATTCCGGCGTCGGGCTTGGGGGCGAATTCGAACCCGGCGAACAGCGCCTTGCCCGCCGGCACCAGGGCGTACAGCGCGCCCCGCTGGCTGGACAGGACATCGGCCAGGATCTGCGCCGCCGCGTAATCCTTCGACGTCAGGCCCGGCATGCGCCAGGCCACGGTCGTCAGGCCGACGGGATAATCGGTGGGGAAACGCAGGGTCTGCGCCTTGACCGGGCCGGGCGTGACCGGCGTGCGTGCCGGCAGGTCACGGCGCGGAATGTCGCCGAAGGCCGCGCGGACCTGATCGATCGCGCGGTCGGGGTCGATATTGCCGGCAATGACCAGGATGGCGTTGTTCGGGGCGTACCAGCGGTCATAGAACCCGCGCAGCAGGGCGGCGTCGGTCTTGTCGAAGGACGGGCGCGTGCCCAGCGCGTCATGTTCGTACGGCGTGCCGGCGAACAGGATGGATTGCAGGCGCGACAAGTACTGGTAGCTGGGGCTGGACAGGTCGCGCGCCACCTCCTGCTCGATCGCGCCGCGTTCCTTTTCCCAGTCGGCCTCGCTCAGGGCCAGGCCGCGCATGCGCAGCGCCTCGATCCGCAGCATCACGCCCAGATCCTCGGCCGGGGCAGTGTAGAAATACTGGGTGACGTTCTCGGTCGTGTCGGCATTGTAGCTGCCGCCCAGCCGTGCGCCGATGGCCGCCAACTGGTCCTTGTCCAGCCCGGCGCTGCCCCGGAACATCATGTGTTCCAGCGCGTGAGCGGTGCCGGGGAAGCCCTTCGGCGCCTCGCTGGCGCCGACCAGGTAATTGATCTCGGTCGTCACGACGGGGGCCAGCCGGTCGCGGATCACCACCACGCGCAGCCCGTTCGGCAGGGTGGCCCGCACCGCGGCATCGGCCTGTTCGGTCGCCGCCGGCCGCGCTGGCGGCGGGGCTTCGACCCGCGCGGCCATGGCCGAGGGAGGCATGGCCAGAAGAGCCAGGGAGAGGCTTAATGCGGTGGTGGCCAGACGCGCTGTCATGATCTGCTGGATACTCCTGGTGGCCCGGACAGCGTAGACCCCGCCCGCCGTCATGAAAACCGGCGGGATCGTGTCGGGGCCTGGAATGAAGGAGACGTAATGATGGACGCCATGTCGATTGCCATGCCGACTGGGGGAATGGCCGAACGGGTCGATCAGGTGGTGCGGGGCGCGGTGGCGCGGGGCAGGCTGGTGGGCGCGGTGGTGCTGGTGGCGGTGGACGGCGCCGTCGTGGTGCGCTGTGCCGCCGGCCTGGCGAATCGCGAGGGCGACAGGCCGATGGCGACGGATACGCTGATGCGCCTGGCGTCGCTGACCAAGCCGGTGGTGACGGCCGTGGCGTTGCGACTGGCCGAACGCGGAATGCTGGGCCTGGACGACGCGGTCACGCGATTCCTGCCCGATTTCCGGCCGGCCTGTGCCGATGGATCGGTGCCGGTGATCACGTTGCGCCACCTGCTGACGCACACGGCGGGCCTGTCCTACGGCTTTGCCTTCCCGCGCGACGACAACCCCTATGTCCGCGCCGGCGTTTCCGACGGCATTGCCGAGCCCGGACTGGCGCTGGCCGACAACCTGGCGCGCCTGTCCGGCGTGCCGCTGTCGTTCGCGCCGGGGCAGGGGTGCCAGTATTCTCTGGCGCTGGACGTGATGGGCGGCGTGCTGGAACGCGCGGGCGACGCGCCGCTGCCGGAGCTTGTGCGGCAGTATGTCGGCGCGCCGCTGGGCTGGGCGCGCAGCGGGTTTTCGGTGCCCGACCCGACCGCCCTGTGCGGCGCCTATGCCGATGCGCGGCCCGTCCCGGTCGCGATGGGCGCGCGCTACGCGATGCCCCGGCAACTGCCCGGCGGCCGGATCAGCGAAATCGTCTTCGCCCCGGACCGGGTGCTGGATTCTGGTTCCTATCCCTCGGGCGGGGCGGGCATGGTCGGCACGGCGGAGGAATTCCTGACCTTCGTCGACGCCCTGCGCGCGGGTGGCGGGCCGATCCTGTCGGCGGACAGCGCCGCGTTGTTCGGGCGCAACGCGATCGGCGACCTGCCGATGGGAATGGCCAATGACGGCATGCGCTTCGCCATCGGGGCGGCGACGGTGGACGATCCGGCACGGGCGCGCACCCCGATGTCACGCGGCGCCTTCACCTGGGGCGGGGTCTACGGCCATCAATGGATCGCCGACCCCGCGCGGGGGGTATCGATCGTGATGCTGAGCAATACGGCTCTGGCGGGCATGGCCGGTGCCTATCCGGACGCGGTGCGCGATGCGGTGTACGGCGTGGGCTGACACGCCCTTCGGGCGGCGGGAAGCCAGTCTGGCATGAACCATGCGGGCGTCGGAGTTGCATTCGGCGCCCGTCTTTTTTTGCGAATGAGATTGCGAACAGTTATCATCTGTGCTTCAAACGGGTGGGGCACGGATATTGGGACACGCCATGTTTGTCTGTTCTTGCAACATGTTGACGGATCGTGACGTGGCGGAAGCCGCCGAGGAAGGCGCCACGCGGCCGGGCGAGATCCATGCCCGCCGGGGCTGCCGCCCCAAATGCGGCAACTGCGTCCCGGGCATGATGTGCCTGCTGCGCCGTGCCATCCAGGCGCGGGCCCAGGCCACGCTGCGCGATACCGCGATCCTGGACGTCACGATCCTGGACGAGGGCGTCGCCGCCGCCTGACGGGCGGATCGTGAAAGGGGATGCGGTCCCGATACGGGCTTGATACAAGGTCCACATGTCTTTTGGTGATCGCGTCAACCAATTCGATGCTTGGTTGCTGGACCGGGTCTTTCAGCCCTTCGCCGACCGTCTGCCCGAACGGCTGCCGGCGATGGCCGTGGGCATGAGCTTCCAGTTCGGGGCCATCATGCTGTCGGCCGCGTCGATCGTCGCCATGATCCTGGTCGGCCACATGTCCATCAGCGATGCCATGTTCAACGTGTTGGTCTGGTGCCTGGGGCTGGCCTTCTACATGGGTATCAACCGGGTGCGGCCGATGGTGCGGCCGGGCCACATGAACCCGCTGCGGGTGATGCTGGCCGGCATGCGGCCGCTGTCGATTCCGTTTGCCGTCTACGCGCTCTACCAGGGCGCCACCGCGCCGCCGTATTTCGAGATCGCGCTGTGGTTCAACTCGCTGGCCAACATCATCTTCGTCGCCGGGATCTACCTGATCTCGTGCGAACTGCGTCCGCCCGGCCATCGCCAGGTGGAGCGGGCGCGATTCGGGCGCGTGCAGGAACAGGGCAGCCTGTAGTGCCCGTCCGTGCCTTTCGCGCCGTGTGGAACAGGGCGCGAAAGACGCCTTCGACAGTCCGGACCAGGCTGCACGTGGATTGCGCGATCGAGGATGGCGGGCGCACGCTCGCCGGCCTGGTACGCGCCTGCGCCGACCGGGGACCGGTTTGCATCACCGGCCGGGACGCTCCGTCCGCCCCCGATATTGCCGGCTTTCTGCGGCGTCACGGGCTGGCCCCGCCGAAGCCTGCGGCGGAACCGGCCGGCGAGCCGGCTGTGTCGATCGTCTATTCCAGACGCTTCCCGCCCCGTCCGCCCCTGCCGGGTCGGGTGCGGGTCCTGTTCCTGGACATGGACAATCCCGCCGGCGCCGACAGGAAGACGGCCTATCGGACGATCGGCAACGCCTGCAACTATGATCTCCTGGTCACCAGCGCGCCCGACCCCGACGCGGTTGGCAAGGCGATCCGGCAGGCTTACGGCATCGACGTGCCGAATATCCGGTCGCAGCGGGACTGGCAGGCCGAATGCGATGCGATCGCCGCGCGGCCCGCCATCCGGCGATCGGACCGCGACGAGAAAACCGCGATGGTCGTCGTCGGCATGCATCGGTCCGGAACCTCGCTGGTCAGCCACCTGCTGGCCAGGGCCGGGTTCGACCTGCCGACCAGCCTGATGCCGCCAGGCGAAGATAACCGGGACGGATTCTGGGAATCGCCGATCATCGCCGCGTTGAACGACGGCATCCTGAAGGAATATGGCGCGGGATGGGACCGGCTGTTTTCCAGCGTCCGCCTGAAGGACGCCGGGGCCGGCCTGGATGCGCATGTCGGTCGCATCCGCGAAACGATCCGCGCGCAATACCCGGACGCACGCGCCATCGTCCTCAAGGACCCGCGAATCTGCCTGCTGATGCCGGTATGGCACCGGGCGCTGGTCGCGGAGGGCTATGTCCCGCGCTACATCCTGACCACGCGCCACCCGGTCGAGGTGGCGATGTCCCTGCAGCGGCGCAACCGGATCATGGTCGGGATCGGGGTGTTCCTCTGGGCCGACCATATGGTGACGGCCCTGGAGTTCCTGCGGGACAAGCCCGTCTTCGCGGCGTTCTTCGACCGGCTTCTCGACGCGCCCGACGCCGTCATGGCGCGGATATGGTCGATGTTCGCCTTCCCGCCCGAAACCCTTCCCGCGGACCTGTCGGCCGTGGCGCAGCCGTCACTGCGCCATCACCTGGAACAGCGGCCCGCGCTGGCCGTCGCCGTGAAGCCGGCATGGGACCTCTATCGTGCCCTGGCCGACGGGTCGGGGCACCTGCCCCCGGTCGCCCAGGTCGAGGCGTTCCGCACCTGGCTCCAGGAACAGAAAATCCTGCTGGGACTCTGAACCGAACCGATCGGATCAGAAGTCGATGCAGCGTCCCTTGACGGTCCAGTCGCCATAGCGCGTGGGGCGCTGTTCCTTCGGGCCGCCATATTCATGCGGCTCGGCCGGTTTTTCCGCGTTGCCCTGGGGCTGCGTCACGGAGGGTTCGGGCTTCGGGGTCTGGGTGTCGGTCATGGGGGCACTGTTACCCGGGCGCCGCCAGCGGGCAAGGACGGAGCGGCAGCGGGAACGGGAGTGTGATCGCCCGCCTCAGTGCCTTTCTCAGCGCGCTTTCCGGGGCGGCATCCAGCGATCGCCGGCATGGCGGGAATGGGCGACGAAGAAGCCCAGCACGCCGCCGATCGCGGCCGCCATCAGGGCCAGCGTGATACCCGCCCCGGCCAGCGCCATCCCGGCCGGTCCGACCACCACGCCGAAGCCGATGCTGGCCAGGCTTTCGCGCCGGGTCGGGCCGAACTGCCGTTCCGCCCCGCAATGGGGGCAGGTCTCGGTCGTGCCGCGAATGGTCCGGTGGCAGAACGGACATTGCTCGACGCTGCTGGGGACGGGTTCGATCATGGCGGGTTACTGGTGCTCCGACTGGGCGATCCGCTGTTCCGCCGCCATGCGCCACGGCGCGTCGGCCGGGGCGCCGTCCAGCGCGCGGCGGAACAGCGCGGCGCTGTCGGACGAGACCCGTCCGTCCGCCAGGGTCTGGGCCTCGGCCGCGCGGGCCGCGATTTCGGGGATGAACTGGATGGCGGTCGCCTGCCGCCAGGCCTCGGCGGCGTCGGCGTAATGCATGCGGGCGGCTTCCGCCTGGCCCAGCAGCAGGTACCCCCGGAAGCGGTTGGGGTCGTCGGGGGCCATGCGGGCCAGGCCGGTGCGCAGTTCCGCCAGCAGCGCGTCGTCGCGATGGTCCTGGGCATGCAGGGCGGCCAGGCGCGGCGCCAGGGGCTGGGCCGGCAGCGCCGGATGGCCGCAGAGCAGGTACAGCCCCACCGCCGAAGCCGGGATCAGCAGCAGCGCCACCACGACGGCCGGCACCCTCGCCGCGCGGCCCAGGCTCCGTGCCGGCGCCGCGTCGGTGGCCAGCAGCCGCCGCTGGACTTCCAGCACGGCGCCCAGATGTTCGCTGTCCGCGATCAGCCCGTCCTGCCGGTCGCGGTCCAGTTCGGCCAGTTGCGCGTAATGCAGCAGCAGGGCGGATGCGCGTTCATCCGTCAGGCGGTCCGTGCGGCGAATCGCGACGATCGCGGGCAGCAGCACGACCGTGCTGAGCAGGAAAATGCCAATCCAGATCATAAGCCCCTCAGCGCGGTCCGGTCAGGTCGGTCAGGCGCGCGCGTTCGGCGTCGCTCAGCGGCGCGGGCGCGGTGCCCCGCGACCGGCGGAAGGCCAGGGCGGCCGCGCCGATCCCCGCCAGCAGGGCCAGCACCGGCATGCCCCACAACAGGAGGGTGCCGATGGTCAGCGCCGGGCGCAGCCGGATGAAATTGCCGTAGCGGCCGACCATCCAGTCCATGATCTGCCGGTTGGACTCACCCCGGGCGACGTGATCGCGCACCACGTGGCGCAGGTCGCGGATCAGGAGCCCGGCACTGCTGTCCTCGATCGATTCGTTCTGGCAGACCAGGCAGCGCAATTGCGCGCCGATCGCCTCGGCCCGGGCTTCCTGGCGCGGGTCGGGCAGCATTTCCGACGGATCGTCGACCGCCGCCGCCGCCAGGGGCGACAGCCCGGCGGCCAGGACCAGCGTGACCAGCAGGGTGCGCGCCGTGGTCCTCATGAATGCAGGCTCGCGGCCAGGGGCAGCAGCGTGCCGCGAACCGTGTCGGCGTCCAGCGCGGCGGCGCTGTGCCAGCGGATCACGCCGCCCGGCCCGACCAGGAAGGATTCCGGCACGCCGGACACGCCCCAGTCGATGGCGGTCATGCCCGACAGGTCGCCGGCGATGCGCGCGTAGGGGTTGCCGGCGCGCTTCACGAAGCCGGCGGCGTCGTCCGGCTTGTCCTTGTAGGCGATGCCCCAGATCGGCAGCCGGTCCTTCAATGCGTTCAGTTCGGGCATCTCCGCGACGCACGGGATGCACCAGGACGCGAAGAAATTCACCAGGACCGGCGCCTGCAGCGCGCGCAGGTCGGCGGTGCCGAATCCCTGGCCGGGGGTCTGGTCCGGCAGCTTGAAATCGGGCACCGGGCGGTTCAGCACCGGGGCGTGGATGTCGTGCGGGTCGAACGATCCCTGGCTCATGCCCGACAGCATGCGCCAGAACGCCACTCCCGCCACCCCGGCGGCGGCCAGCGGCGCCGCCATCAGCAGGCGCCGCCGCGCCAGGTTCGGGGGATGCGGCACGGTACCGGTCATTGCGCGGCCACCATGCCGGGGGCGGCGGCGCGGCGCGGCGCGCCGACGCGCGTCCGCCGGTCGGACAGCGACAGCGCCCCGCCCAGCGCCATGATCAGCCCGCCCAGCCACATCCACGGCGCCAGCGGATTGTAGTGCAGGCGCAGCACGTAGGTCGGGTCGGCGTCGGTGCCGTGCCGGTCGCCCAGCACGCCGTACAGGTCGGACATCAGGTTGGTATGGATGGCGACCTCGGTCGTCGTCTGGTTCTGGCTGGGGAAGGTGCGCTTGGACGGATGCAGCACGGTGACCAGCCTGCCGTCATGCCGGACCTCGATCGTCGCGATCAGGGACGTGTAGTTCGGGCCGGGGGCCGCGCGGATCGCGGTCAGGGTCCAGGCGTCGCCGGCCAGCATCTCGGTCTGGCCGACCCGGACCTCGACGATGCGGTGCTGGGCCTGCGACATGGCGGCCAGCCCCAGCACGCTGATGCCGACGCCGGCATGGGCCAGGGCCGCGCCCAGCGCCGCGCGCGGCAGCATGCGCGCGCGCTGCAGGCTGGCGCCGGGCGGGATGCGGAACAGGCGGACGCGCTCGGCAATGTCGGCGACGCTGGCCGCGATCACCCAGACCGCGCCGGTCGCGGCCAGCAGCGGCAGCACGTCGCGGATGCGCCAGGCCATCAGGCAGAAGGCGAGGGCGGTGACGATCCCGGCCCACCACAGCCGGCGCAGCACGGGCCAGAACTGGGCGCGCTTCCACGGCATCATCGGGCCGAACCCCATGAAGGCCAGAAGCGGAATCGCCAGCGGCGCCGCCGTGGCGTCGAAGAACGGCTTGCCGACCGAAATCGTCTTGCCGAACAGCAGCGACATGAAGGGCGGATACATGGTCCCGGTCAGCACCACCGCGCAGATCGAGCACAGCAGGATATTGTTCACGACCAGCAGCCCCTCGCGCGAGACCGGCGCGAACAGGCCGCCCGCCACCAGCGCCGGCGCGCGGATCGCGAACAGCAGCAGCGACCCGCCGATGACCAGCGCCAGCAGGCCCAGGATGAAGATGCCGCGCGCCGGGTCGTTGGCGAAGGCATGGACGGAATTGAGAATGCCCGAGCGGACCAGGAACGTGCCGGACAGCGAGAACGAGAATGTGCCGATGGCCAGCAGCACGGTCCAGATCTTCAGCGCCTCGCGCTTTTCCACCACGATGGCGGAATGGACCAGCGCGGTGCCGGTCAGCCACGGGATCAGCGACGCGTTTTCCACCGGGTCCCAGAACCAGTAGCCGCCCCAGCCCAGCACGTAGTACGACCACCACGACCCCAGCGCGATGCCGCAGGTCAGGAAGCACCAGGCCGCGACGGCCCAGGGGCGGACCCAGCGGCCCCAGGCGGCGTCCACCCGTCCCTCGATCAGGGCGGCGACGGCGAAGGCGAAGGGCACGGCGAAGCCGACATAGCCGGTGTAGAGAATGGGCGGATGGAAGGCCAGGCCCGGGTCCTGCAGCAGCGGGTTCATGCCCTGGCCGTCCATCGGCGCGGGCCAGACGCGGTCGAACGGATTGGACGTCGTCAGGCAGAACAGCTGGAAGCCGGCCGAAACGCCGCCCAGGACCGCGATGACCCGCGCCCGCAGGGCAGAGGGCAGGTTGCGGCCGAACAGTGCCACCGCCCCGCCGCAGATCCCCAGGATCAGCGCCCACAGCAGTACCGATCCCTCGTGATTGCCCCATACGCCGGTGATTTTGTACAGCAGCGGCTTGGCGGCGGCGCTGTTGGCCGCGACGTTCTGGACCGAGAAATCGTCACGCACCGCCGCATCGATCAGGCATGCGAAGGAAAAGGCCAGCGCCAGCATCTGCCCCACCGCCAGGGCGGGGGCCAGCGCCATCAGCCGCGGGTCGCGCCGCCGCGCGCCCACCAGCGGCAGGATCGCCTGCCCGCCGGCCAGGCAGCAGGCCAGCGCCAGCGCGAAATTGCCCAGTTCCGGCGTCATGACCGGTTGGCCTCGCCGTGGCGCGCATCGCCCACGGTCATGGTGTTCCAGCTTGCGGCGTCGGGGGCCTTGCCGTAGCGCGGGTCCCACTTGCCGCTGCGGCGCAGCGCCTCGGCCACTTCCTTGGGCATATAGGTCTCGTCATGCTTGGCCAGGACCTCGCTGGCGCGGAAGGCGCCGTCCGGCGCCACGGTGCCGACGGCGACCACGCTCTGTCCCTCGCGGAACAGGTCGGGCAGGATGCCGGCATAGCGCACGGTGACGGCGGCCTGGCCGTCGGTCACGTCGAACAGCGCGATCGGCGTGTCGCCCTGTGTCTGGCGCCGCACCGACCCCGCCACCACCATGCCGCCCAGCCGGATCGTGCGGTCGGCGGCCGGCGGATGGGCCCGGACCTGCGACGGCGCCATGAAGAAGACGATGTTGGACGAAAACGCGTTCAGCACCAGGGCGGTGGCAGTGCCCAGCCCCAGCAGGCACGCGCCCACCAGCCACAGGCGGCGGCTCTTGCGGGTCATGCCTGCCGCCCCGTCGCCTGGCGGGCCTTCGCCTCGACCGTGGCCAGGCGGGCTTTCGCTTCGACCGTTGCCAGGCGGGCCTTCGCCCGACGCAGGCGCAGCGCCGCACCGCCGCCCAGGATGATGGCCAGCCCGATGGTCATGCCATAGGACGCGACGATATAGGGCAGGTGGGTCATGCGACGGCTCCGTCCAGGCCCGCGCCGGCGTCCTCGCGCGCCGCCGGGCGGCCGCGCCGGGCGGCCAGGGCGGTGCGCACCCGGCTTTCCATGATGGCGGCGCGCAGGCGCGCGACACGATGGCGGCGAAGCCCAGCGTGAAGCCAATTGTGCAGACCAGCAGCGGCCACAGCATGGCGGTGGACATGGTGGGCGCGCCGGTCAGGGCTGATGCTGTCGGGCTGGTGCAGGGTGTTCCACCACTGCACGCTGAACTTGATGATCGGCAGGTCCACCGCGCCGGCCAGCCCCAGGATGGCGGCGGCGCGATAGCCGCGCTGCGGTTCGTCGAACGCGCGGATCAGGGCGATATGGCCCAGATAGAGGAAGAACAGGACCAGCACCGACGTCAGGCGCGCGTCCCATACCCACCACGTGCCCCACATCGGCTTGCCCCACAGCGAACCGGTGGCCAGGCAGACGGCGGTGATGGCGGCGCCGACCGGCCCGATCTCGACGGCCGCCAGGTCGGCCAGCGGGTGCCGCCAGACCAGAGACAGCAGGGAGCAGACCGCCAGCGCCATGTAGCCCGACGAGGCCAGCCACGCCGCCGGCACGTGCACATACATGATCCGCACGCTGTCGCCCTGCTGCCAGTCGGCGGGCGAGAAGAACAGCCCCCAGACGATCCCGGTTATCGAGAGCGCAAGGGCCGGCCAGGTCAGCCAGGGCTGCAGGCGCGCCCCCAGCCGGAGAAACCGTCCCGGGTTGGCGTAGCGATGGAAAAAACCGCCGGTGCGTGCGGCGAGGCTCTGCGTGGCGTTCAAGACGGTTTCGTTCCCCCCGCGTCCGGCGGAGGGCTCCTGTCACAATCTATGCATCCGTCGTATGACGGCGGGGGCGTTTCGCTTTCCGGTCCTACACTATCATGCGAAGAAAGGCACGGCCTGTGCCGATCATGGCAGATTGTTCACCCACGCCGGGCAGGCCGGCCGATTCCTGGGACAGGGGACTTTCCATGCTTTTCGCGATCATCTGCACCGACAAGCCGGGCGCGCTGGAAACGCGCATGGCCACCCGGGCACAGCATCTGGCCTATCTGCAGGCCTATCAGGAACGGATCCGGGAGGCCGGCCCGCTGCTGGGCCCGGACGGGCGGCCGTCCGGCAGCATGCTGCTGGTCGATGTCGAGGACCGCGCGGCGGCCGAGGGCTTCGCCGCCAGCGACCCCTATGCCAAGGCCGACGTGTTCGAAAGCGTGGTGATCCGTGCCTTCCGGCCGGTCTTCCGCGACGGCGCGCTGGTGGAATAGGCGCGATGGCATACTGGCTGGTGAAGTCCGAGCCCGACGCGTTTTCCTGGGACCAGCAGGTGGCCAACGGCGTCGAGCCCTGGACCGGCGTGCGCAGCCATCAGGCGAAGCGCAACCTGATGGCGATGGCGCGCGGCGACCGCGCCTTCTTCTATCACTCGAATATCGGCAAGGAGATCGTGGGCGTGGTCGAGATCGTCCGCGAAGCCTATCCGGACCCGACGGCGGAAAGCGGCGCCTGGGTCTGTGTCGATGTCCGCGCGGTGGGGCCGATGCCCCACCCCGTCACGCTGGCGGCGATCAAGGCCGACCCGGACCTGGCCGACCTGGCGCTGGTGCGCCAGTCCCGCCTGTCCGTCGTGCCGGTCTCGGACACGCAATGGGGCCATTTATGCCGCATGGGCGGGTGGGGCGGCTCCTGACGGAGCCCCCTACCCGTCAGGGTTCGCCGGCGGCGCCTTCGGCACCGATCGCGTCGATGCCCCGGCCCGGCTGCCCCGCATAGGTCGAATACATGAACGACGCGTTGTAGGGCGGCTGTACCGGGGCGTCGAACTTGACCGGCACGCCGAACACGCTGAAGTGGGACGGCACGTCGTTGGGCCTGCGCGGGGTCTGGCGTGCCTCGATCGACGGCAGTCCCGGTCCCTGGATGGCGGTCACGCGGGGGCTGTAGGCCTGCACGCTGACATCCTCGTCCTGCACGACCTGGTAGCCGTCGGGCGGCGGGGGCGCGGGCGGATTGTCGGGATCGACCCGCGGGTCGGCGGGCCGCGCCGCCGTACTGTTGCCAAGATTGGTTGTGCCAAGATTGGTTGAGATAGGTGCGTTCAGCCCACCCGTCTGCGCCGTCTGCGCCCCGGCATGGTGTTTCGGCGCGGCCTGTACCGGCGGCGCCACCACGGCCAGCGCCGTGCCGACGGCGAGGATGGCCAGGGCGGTCCGGCCCGTGCGCCGTCCGGCGCTCAGTCTGTTCATCTGCGTGTCCACCGGGACGTCCATCGGGTCTCTCCTTGCGTTCAGCCAATATGGAAGGGTGGTCAGGTCTCCCGGGGGCACGCGCATTTCGTCACGGCGGGGGCGCGCCGTCAGCCGCGGCGTCGGCATGGCGGCACTGTGTTCCTGACCATATACGGCGTGACGGCGGATTTGCGAGAGGGGTAATATCGTGGAAAAAGCGGCTACCGTCCCGATTGGCGGGGCATCGTGTATCTGCTGCCACGCCTGCCGTCCGGGCGGGTGGGGTCGCGTCACTGGCAGGAGGGTTGGGGAATGACCATTCAAACCGGGAGCGAGATCGCTCCGCTGGTGCTGGACGCCCCTGCGATCGCCGAATTGCAGAGCGCGCTGGAGAAGGTCGAATCGGGGCGCGGGGTCCTGGTGCGGCTGGCCGACCTGATGGGCGGCGCGGTGGGGCAGGCGGCGCGGCTGGGCCTGCGCGGGATCGGCATGGCGCCCGGCCTGCAGGCTAAGCTGAAGGGCATCGCCGAAACCGCGATCTCACGCGCCTTTGAAGTCGCCATCGTGGGCATGCATGCGCCCGACGCCGTACCGCTGACGCGCGACTCGGCCCCCGCGTGGCGGGCCCCGGCGGTCCAGGCGGCGGTGACCGTGTCCGGCGCGGTGGGCGGATTCGCCGGGCTGGCCGGGCTGGTGCCCGACGTCACCTTCACCACGCTGACCATCATGCGGGAAATCGCCCGCATCGCGCGTGAGGAGGGCGAGGACCTGTCCACCCCGGAATCCCGCCGTGCGTGCCTGGAAGTCTTCGCCCTGCGGGCCTTCCCGGTCGGCGCGACGGACGAAGAAAGCGAACTGGGTTATTTTTCGGCCCGGGCGATGCTGCGCGGCCGGCCGGTGGTCATGCTGGTGTCCGAGGTCGCGTCCCATTACGGGCTGGGCCTGTCGCGCAAGCTGGCGGTGCAGATGATGCCGGTGGCCGGCGCCCTGTGCGGCGCGTCGCTGAATGCGGCGTTCCTGGCGCACTACCGGGCGCTGGCGCGGGCGCATTTCACCATCCGGCGGCTGGAACGCGAACATGGCCCCGAAGTCCGCCGCACCGCGGAGTCGCTGCGCGCCGGGATGACCGGCGCGGCCTTCTGACGGCGCGCAATTACGGACCGGCGCGCCGCAGGGCGTTCCGGGCCGCCACGATCACGGCCACCCCCAGATAGAACCCGATCATGGTGCGGGCCATGCCCGCGTAATGGGGGGCCGCCACCATCAGGGCGATGGCGGCCAGGCAGCCGGTCAGGCAGGCGAACAGGAAGGTCAGGCGGGGCTGCATGGCGGCCTCCGTGTCAGACGGGAACGGGGGTGACGGCCGGGCCGCCGGCCAGCACCGCGTCGATATTGTCCAGCGCCAGCATGCCCATGCCGGTGCGGGTTTCCAGCGTGGCGCTGCCCATGTGCGGGGTCAGGAACACGTTCGACAGCGCCAGGAAGCGCGGGTCGGGGTGCGGTTCGTTGCGGTAGACGTCCAGCCCGGCCGCCGCCAGGTGCCCGTCGGACAGGGCGGCGATCAGCGCGTCCTCGTCCACCAGGCTGCCGCGCGCCGCGTTGACGAAGATCGCGCCCCGGGGCAGTCGCGCCAGCAGGTCGGCGGTAATGACCGGGGGGGCGCCCTTGCTGCCGGGCATGTGCAGGGTCAGGATATCGCAGTGCGGCAGCATGTCGCGCATGTCGGAGAAATAGGTGGCGCCCTGTTCCAGGTCCGGCGCCAGGCGGCGCCGGTTGGAATACAGGACCTTCATGTCGAAGCCCCGCGCCCGCCGGGCGACGGCGCGGCCGATCCGCCCCATGCCGATGATGCCCAGGGTCTTGCCCGTGACGCGGGTGCCCAGCATTTCCTCCATGCCCAGCGACCGGCCCCACCCCCCGCGCATGACCGACAGATACTCCGCGCCGCGCCGGGCGGCGGCCAGGATCAGCATCATCGTCAGGTCGGCATTGCAGTCCGTCAGCACGTCGGGCGTGTAGGTCAGCGCCCACCCGCGCGCGACGATGGCGGGAATGTCCAGGTGATCGGTGCCCACGCTGATGGTGGCGATGACGCGCACGCTGTCCGGCAGGGCGGCGACCGTGGCGGCCGAAACCGGGGTGCTGCTGGTGACCAGCACCGCGTCGGGGCGGAAATCGCGCGCCAGCGCGACCAGTTCGTCCGCCGTCAGCTTGTGGTCGGGCGCGGGCGGGGTGTCGTAGTCGCGCGCGATCCGCGCGGCGACGGCGTCCGGCAGGCGCTGGGAATGGATCAGGCGGGGGCGCGTCCGCGACATGGATGGACCTTTTTTGACAGGTGCGGTGGATCCCGCTGCTGTATCAGGATGCAATCATTGCCGGGCATGACCGGGCCGTGTCCAGACACCGGATGCGGCGGGGGCAGGGAAGAGGGGGCGTGATGACGGACGGCGAGGGGATGGCGATTACCCCCGACATCATGCTCCGTGCCTATTCGATCGGGCTGTTTCCCATGGCGCCGGACGCGGAATCGGCGCATCTGGACTGGTACGACCCGGACATGCGCGGCATCCTGCCGCTGGACGCCTTCCACGTGCCGCGCCGCCTGCTGCGCACCGTGCTGTCCGATCGCTTCGACATCGTCGCCGACCGGCATTTCGAAGCGACGATCCGCGCCTGCGCCGCCCCCGCGCCGGGGCGGGAGACGACGTGGATCAACGAACGGATCGTGCGCCTGTTCTGCGACCTGCATGACATGGGATATGCCCACAGCGTGGAAAGCTGGCAGGACGGCGTGCTGGTCGGCGGCCTGTATGGGGTCGCGATCGGGGGCGCGTTCTTCGGGGAAAGCATGTTCAGCCGCAGGACCGACGCCTCGAAGCCGCGCTGGTGTCGCTGGTGGCGCGGCTGCGGATCGGCGGGTTCGCGCTGCTCGACACCAGTTCGGCACCGCGCACCTGGCCCGGTTCGGCGGCATCGAAATCCCCGCCTGGCGGTACAAGCGGCGCCTGGCGCGCGCGCTGGCCCTGCCGGCGCGCTGGCCGGGGGAGGGCGAGGCCATCCGCCGCGAAATCGCCGCCATGCGTCCCGCGGCGACCGGCCATCCGCCGGACGGTCCCTGAATGGCGGCGCACGATTTCCCTGTTGCGGCGGAAGGGGATAGAACTGACGGCAGGACAGAAGCACACGAGGGAGGCAGGTTCATGACCCATCCGACGACAGGCCGCGCCATGTCGCTGGCGATGCTGGCCGGGGTGGCTGTGGCGTTCGGCGCGGCCGCGCCGGCCCATGCCCAGAACGACGCGCATCCGCCGCTGGCCCCGGCGCGCGACGTGCAGGTCGAATACAACGTGCAGCCCGATGGCGCGCCGGCCCCCAAGGCGATCCAGACCTGGTTCACCGCCAATGGCGGCATGATGCGCATCGACAGCCCCGAGGGCCTGGGTTCGACCATCCTGGACCGCGCGGCGCGGCAGGTGACGATCGTGCTGAACAAGCAGAAGGTCTACACGCAGCTCGATGCCCGGAACGGCATCCGCAATCCGTTCCTGCTGGACCTGTCGATGCAGTTCACCCGTAAGGGTACGGGCCAGGTCGCGGGCCTGGCCTGCACCGTATGGGATATCGTCTCCGGCCGGGGAACCGCCACCGCCTGCGTGACCGACGACGGCGTGATCCTGCGCGAGGACGGGGTGGACGGCGACGGCATGAAGGGGCGGCTGGAGGCCACCAAGGTGACCTACGGCCCCCTTCCCGTCAGCCTGTTCCAGCCGCCTCAGGGCTATCAGCTCGTCATGCGGCATCGCGTCGCCCCCTCGCACGATGTGGGCGGCGGCCAGCCCGTGACCGGCGGGGCGGCCCAGCCCAACCCATGATCCACCCCATGATCCGGCGTATGATCCGGCCCGTGGCGGGGACCGTGGTACCAGCCCTGCTGATGGCGCTGGCGGCGGACGCGTCCCCCGCGCGGGCCGCAGATGATGCGCCGTTCGTCACGCCGCAGCAGGATGTGGACGTCACCTATGTCATCGCCTCGCCCGACCCGACCATCCCGTCGGTGCACCAGCGCATGCGCTGGTCCGACCATGCGCGGCGGCAGCGGATCGACCCCGAGGGATCGGCCACCTACATGATCACCGATTACGGGACGCGCAGCCTGAACGTGATCGACCTGGCCCACGGGGCCCGCACCGTGATCCCGGCACCGGGCCCGGCGCTGACGCAGCCGGGCCAGCGGGCGGCGGGAAACTGGTCGCGCGGGGCGACGATGCTGGTTGCCGGCCAGCCCTGCACCGTATGGCAAGACGCATGACACGGACGGCCAGGCCAGCGAGGTCTGCTACAGCGACGACGGCGTGATGATGCAGGCCATGCAGGGCGCGCGCATCGTGGTGCGGGCCGAAAGCGTGGCCCGGACGGCCCAGCCCGACTCCGTCTTCGCCATTCCCGCCGGGCTGAAGGAGGTCGCCGCCGCGCATCCGTGACAGTTTGTCACGGGAATGCGGCAGGACTGCCCGCAAATCGCCATCAGGGTCGTCTTTCCTGCATCGTGAAGCGGGGGGCGGGCTTCGGCCCCACCCTCCGCGCGATGGAAAGGAGTGCGATCATGCGCAGGATGGCTCGTCTTCTGCTGGCGGTTCCCGTACTGGCCGGCGGCCTGGCCGCGGCGGCACCCGCGGCGCATGCCGGCTGGCGCGACCATGGATGGGGCGGCGGTCGCGGCTGGCATGATCATGGCTGGGACCGGCACGGCTGGGGTCGGCCCGGGTGGGGCGGACCCGGCTATTATCGTCGCGGCTACGGCCCCGGCGGGGCCTTTGTCGGCGGACTGATCGGCGGGGCGCTGATCGGCGCGGCCGGAACCGCCATCGCGGCCCAGGCCTATGCGCCGCCTCCGCCTCCGCCACCCCCGCCGGTGGCGTACGTCCAGCCCTACGGATACGGCTATCCGGGCTATTGAGGCCTGGCGGTGAGGCCCGGCGGCGGCGGTCAGAGGGTGGCCGCCGCCGTCATGACCTCGGCGACATGCCCCGGCACCTTGACGTTGCGCCAGGTCCGTACCAGCCGGCCTTCGGCGTCGACCAGGAAGGTCGCGCGTTCGATGCCCATGTATTTCCGTCCGTACTGGGATTTTTCGACCCAGACGCCGTACGCTTCCGTCACCGTGCCGGTGGCGTCGGAGGCCAGCGGGAAATCCAGGCCCTGCTTGTCGGCGAAGGTGTCGATGGCCTTCATCGAATCCCGCGACACGCCGATGACCGGGATGCCGGTGCCCCCCAGGGCCGCCAGGGCTTCCTGGAAGCCGCAGGCCTCGGTGGTGCAGCCCGGGGTGCTGGCCTTGGGGTAGAAATACAGGATGAAGGGTCGGCCGCGCATGTCCGCCAGGCGGACATGCCGCCCCCGGCTGGCCGGCATGTCGAAATCCGGCACGGGCGCGCCCGGGGCGGGGAAAGTCGGGGTGGTGCTGTCCGGCATCGTCGTCCTCCGTTTTCGTCCCTTCTACTTCGCCGCCTTTGCCGGCCCCTGCAAGTCCGCTTCGACCGGCCCGATCAGGGTTACGAAGGCCGCGCGCACCGCCCGGGCCTGCGCGTCCATGCGGGCCAGCGCGTCCTCGATCGAATCGGCCCCGATCTCGTGCAGCAGGATGTCGCGCATGGCGGGGGTCATCGTGGCCGACGGGTCCGCCGGCGGGCGGGTGCCGAACAGGATGCGCAGCATGCTCAGCACCGATCGCCAGGAACGGTCCGCGCGCACCAGCATGCGGCCCAGTTCCGGGTCCAGGTCCCCCTGCTTCACCAGCCGGCCCAGCGCCAGGCGCGTGCAGGGGTCGCGGGCCTCGCGCGTGCCGGCCACCATTTGCAGGGCCTGCGCGATGAATTCGACATCCATCAGCCCGCCGGGACGGCGGCGGATATCCCACGGGCCGGTGGCGGGCAGTTCGCGCGCCACCCGCTGGCGCATGGCCCGCGTGTCCTCCAGCGTCGCCTTGCGCGCCCGTGCGGTGTGGCGGCGTCCGTCCAGCGCGGTGTCGATGGCCGTGCGCAGGGCCTTGACCATGGCCGGCGGCCCGGCGACGACCCGGGCCCGGGTCAGGGCCATCCGTTCCCACGTCCAGGCGCTTTCGGCGTGATAGCGGCGGAAGGCCCCCAGCGACAGCGCGACCGGCCCCTTGGACCCGGAGGGACGCAGCCGCATGTCCACCTCGTATAACGGCCCCTCCGGCCCCGGGGCGGTCAGCGCGCCGATGAAGGCATGGGCCAGCCGCACGAAATACTGCCCGGTGGGCACCGCGCGCGGCGGCGGGCCGTCGTCGTCGCCCGGCACACCGCGGGGGCGGGCGGACACCACGCTGTCGGTGATGTCGTCGGGGTGGTCGAAGACCAGCATCAGGTCCAGGTCCGACCCCGGCATCATTTCGCGCGATCCGGCCTTGCCCAGCACCATGACCGCCATCGCGCCCCCGGGCACGCGGCCGTAGCGGCGGTGATGTTCGTCGGTCACGGTCTTCAGCAGGCCGCGAATCACCGCGTCGGCCAGGGCGGTGCGCGCGCGGCTGGCGGTATCCTCGTCCATCCGGTGTTCCAGCCGGGCGCTGGACAGGCGGAATTCCTCGCTGCGGACCAGGGCGCGCAGGATCGGCAGCACCCGTTCGGTCGATTGCGCCTCCGCCACGTGCTGGCGCACCAGCCGCGCGGGCGGGATGGCGGCGGCGTCCTCGTCCTCCTCGCCGGTTTCCAGCAGCCCTTCCAGCGCCGACGGCGTTTCGGCCAGGTGGTTCGCCAGGAAGGGCGATCCGTCCAGGATGGTGGCGATCCGGTCGATCAGCGCGGGGTTGCGTTCCAGCAGCGACAGGAACTGCACCCCGGCCCATTGCCGCGCCAGGATGGCGTCGAACCCCCGCAGGCAGGCCAGCGGGTCGCGCCGCTGCCCGAAGCGGGCCAGGATCGCGGGCAGCAGCCGGCGCAGCAGGGTGCGCGCGCGGTCCGACCGCAGGGCACGCAGGCGGTTGCCGGACCAGCGCTGCAGCAGCGCCAGCGCGTCGGGAATGTCGGTCCCGGCGAAGCCGGCCCGGCGCAGGTCCTCGGCCAGGTCCTCGGCCTGCGGATCGACCGAGGCGCCGGCGCCGCTGGGTTCGGCGAACTGTCCTTCGAAGATGCGGCGCGATTCCTGCATGATCGGCAGCATCATGGCGGCCATCGCGCGGCCGCTTTCCTCTTCCATGAAGGTGGCGAAGGCATCGAAGGCCTCGCGCGTCGCGGGCAGGCGGTGGGTCTGGTGGTCGGCCTGCATCTGCAGCCGGTGTTCGGCCCGGCGCAGCATGCGATAGGTGCGCGACAGGCTTTCGCCCTGTGCGCGGGGCAGCACGCCCGCCCGCACCAGCCGGCGCAGCGCGCCCAGCGTGGTCGGGTCGCGCAGTTCGGGCTTGCGGCCGCCCCAGACCAGTTGCCCCGCCTGGGCGACGAATTCGACCTCGCGGATGCCGCCCTGGCCCAGCTTCAGGTCGTGACCCATCAGCCAGTCGCGGGCCTGGCGCGGGTCGTGGACGCCCAGGTCGGTCAGGCGCGACAGGCCGACATGGCCGGCATTGCGATGCCGGTCGATTCGCGCCTTCATGTCGTGCAGGTCGTCGATGACCGCGAAATCCAGGTGACGGCGCCAGACGAAGGGCCGGATCGCGGTCAGGAAGCGCCGGCCGGCGGCGATGTCCCCGGCGACGGGACGGGCCTTGGTCATCGCGGCGCGCTCCCACGTCTGGCCCATGCTTTCGTAGTAGGTGATTCCGGCGGGAAACGGGATGGCGGGCGGCGTCGCGGACGGGTCGGGACGCAGGCGCAGGTCGGTACGAAACACGTAGCCGTCGGCATCCCGCGCTTCCATCAGGCCGACAAGGTCGCTAGTCATGCGGACAAAGATCCGGCGCAGATCCTCGCGCCCCGGGTGGCAGTCCGGGTCGTACAGCACGATCAGGTCGATATCCGAGGAGTAGTTCAGTTCCCGCGCCCCCAGCTTTCCCATGGCCAGGACCACGAAGCCGCTGCCCCGCGTGGGGTGTCCGGGGTCCCGCAGCACGATCTGGCCGGTATCGTGCGCCGAGCGCAGCAGATGCCTGACCGCGGCATCCAGCGCCGCCTCGGCCAGGCGGCTGAGGGCCAGCGTGACCTGTTCCAGCGTCCACATGCCGCCGATATCGGCCAGGGCGATGGCCAGTGCCGCGTGCCGCTTGGCCGCGCGCAGCGTCGCCGCGATCCGGGGGCGGTCGTCGCGCGGCGTCAGGGCGGCCAGCCCCGCCAGTACCGCCGCCATGGCCCGGTCCGGTCCCTCGGCCAGCAGCAGGGCGAAGGGCTCGGGATCGCGGCGGACCAGCCCCGCCAGGTACGGGCTGTTGCCACCCAGGGATTCCAGCAGCGCGGTCACGCTGCCAGCCCGCAGCAGGGCGGGGTCCAGCGCATGGTCGTGCCAGATCGCCTCCATGTCCTCGCACAGCAGGCCGGCGCCGCGCGCGTCGGCCGGCGCGGGCCAGGCGCGGTCGGTCCAGTGCGCGCCGGCATGCGTGTCGGCGGGGGCGGGGCTGGTCCCGGCGGGCTTGGGTCTGGGCATGGTCCGTCCTTGGGCGGGCGCGGCCGGGCGGGGGCGGATGCCGCGCGCGGCGCACCGTGGACGGCCCCATGACGCCCGGTCAAGACCCGTCTGCCCCCGATCGGCCCCGGCTTCGGCGTCCATACCGGCGCATCCTGCTGTCGCTCGCGGCCGGCTGTGCCGCCCTGCCGGTCATCGCCGTCGCCGGACTGGCGGTGCGGCTTTCGCTGGGGCCGATGGACGTCACCCTGCCGGCCCGGCTGGTCCTGCCGGTTCCGGTCCTGTCGGGCGGCCATGGCCGCCCGGCGGCGCTGCGGCTGGACATCGGGCAGGTGCGCGTCGGCTGGGACGTGCTGCGTGGCGGGCTGACGGCGCCGCTGGATGTGCGGGCGGCCGATATGCGCCTGGTGCGGCCCGACGGCGTGGTGGCGGACCGGATCGGCACGGCGCGGATGGTGCTGGCCGGCGCGCCGCTGCTGCATGGCCGCGTGACGCCCCGGGTGCTGGAAATCTCGGCGGTGCCGCTGGCGCTGCGCCGGGCGGCAAACAGTTCGGTCGGGCTGGATAACGGGGCGTTTTCCGGCGTCGATAAAAGGGCCCGCCGCTGCACGTGATCCCGGGCAGCTTGACCGGATGTGGTGGGGGACGCGGCCGTGACCCTGCGCGACGTGCCCCCGGGCGGGACGTGGCAGGGGCAGGACCTGGCGGCCGACCTGCGGGCCGCGCGGCAGGGCGGCGCGTTCGGCGGCACCGTGGGGGCTGGTCGGCCGGGCGGGCGTGACCCTGTCCGGGCCCGGCGTGCATGCCATGCTGCGGGCCGAGGGACAGCGCGCGGACGCTGCCGTGTCATGGCATGTATCCGGCACGAAGGTGGCGATGCAGGCGCTGTCGCCCTTCGCGCCGGCGCTGGCGCGTGTCGCCCTGCCGGTCGGGCTGGACGGCACGGTGCGCCTGGTCGCCGACCGGTTGGGCCTGCTGGCGCGCCCCGATACCGTCGCCCTGCGGGTGCAGGCCGGGGCGGGGCGCATCGCCACCGGGCGCGGGGGCGTGGTGGTGCTGGCCGGCGCGCAGGCGGACCTCTCGGCCCGGTTCGGTCCCGCGGCCGATGGCGGGGACGTGCCGGGCGCGGTCCATGTGCGGCTGGACGGGCTTCAGGCCAGCCTGCTGCCCTCGGATCACCCGGATGCGCCCCCGGATAACCTGGGTCCCGGCGGCCCGGTGCTGCGGGCCAGCGGCGCGCTGGACATCGACAGCCTGGCGCGGCCGGGCCGGATCGGCGTGACGCTGGCCGGCGATATTCCGCTGCTGGATTTCGCGACCCTGGGCGCCTACTGGCCGGCCGGGGCGGCCCGGGGGGCCAGGACCTGGGTCACGCGAAACATCACGGCCGGCATGGCGCACGACCTGCACGTCACGGCGGGGCTGGCCAGCACGGCGGGCTGGGGGGCGATGCGCCTGCTGACGCTGGGCGGCGGGGTCGCGGGGTCGGACCTGGACCTGCACTGGCTGCGACCGATCCCGCCGATCCGGGGCGTGGACGCCACCCTGACCTTCGACGGGCCGGATGCGCTGTCCATCGCCTTTACCCACGGGGTCCAGACGGTGGACCGCACCGGGCGCAATGTCGACGCGACCGGCACCGGGCGGATCGCGGTCGGCGACGGGCACATGCGCATCACCGGCCTGATGGTGAAGGACCAGATGGGCGACATCTCCACCACGCTGCACGGCAACGTGCGGGACGTGCTGGCGCTGCTGGCCGAACCCCGGCTGAACCTGCTGTCGCGCCATCCGCTGTCGTTCAGCCATCCGTCGGGCCGGGCCGACCTCGCGTTGCACCTGGTCCTGCCGCTGAACGCCCATGTCCGGGTGGACGAACTGCATCTGGACGGCCATGCCGACCTGGCCCAGGTCCATCTGGGCAACGTGGTGCTGGGCCGCGCGCTGGAAGGCGGGCGGCTGGCCATCGACGCCACCACCGACGGGCTGGGCCTGCGGGGGACCGGCGTGCTGGGCGGCGTGCCCTCCACACTGCGCTACGACATGGATTTCCGCAGCGATCCCGGCATCCGGGTGCGCGAGACGGCGCAGCTCCGCGCCCATGTGACGCCCGAGGTCGCGGAGCGCGCCGGATTCGCGGTCGCCCAGCGCTTCAGCGGCGCCGCCGACCTGGATGTCGGCTATGACCGCTATGCGGACGGGACCGGACAGGTCCGGCTGGACCTGGACCTGGACGACGCGGCGCTGACCATCCCGGTCTGGAGCAAGGCGCGCGGCCAGGCGGCGCGGGCATCGGCGCGGATCGGGCTGGCGGACGGGCGCCTGGCCTCGGTCGAGGCCATTCACGCCGCCGGCCCCGACCTGCTGATCGACGGCCGGGCGAACGTGGCGGGCGGCACGGCGCGCAACCTGATCCTGCGCGGGTTCCGGGTCGGCCGATCGCGGGGCGACGCCACGATCGGCGTGCCCGCGGGGCCGCGCGATGCGGTGCGGGTGGCGATCGACGCCCCGGTGCTGGACCTCTCGCCGCTGCTGGCGCCCGATCCGGCAGCCGATCACGGCACCGACCCCGTCCCGCAGGGACGGGCGGCGGCGGGCTATCACCTGCCCGTGGCCGCGTCGGGCCGCGTCCATGGGCCGCCGGGGCGAAGCTGGCTGATCGATGCCAGCGTCCGCACCCTGTTATATGCCAAGCAGGCCGCCCTGACCGGCGTGCACGCGCATCTGGAGGATAACGGCGTCCGCCTGACGCGGATGCGCTTCGCCATGGCCGGCCCGTCGCCCGCCTCCGCGATCCTGACGCCCGAGTCCGACGGGCGGCATCTGTGGGCCAGCGTCCAGGATCTGGGCCTGATGCTGCGGGGGCTGGATGTCACGACGCAGTTCGAAGGCGGCCGGACGGTGCTGCAGGGCGTCTTCGACGACCGCCAGCCCAGCGCGCCCTTCGCCGGGGTGCTGACGATCGACCCGATGACGCTGCACAAGGCCCCGGGGGCGGTGCGGCTGGCCAACGACGCCTCGATCTATGGCTGGATGCAGGCGCCAAAGGGGCCGGATTTCCTGATCCAGCGCGTGTCCCTGCCGCTGACCTTTCGGGACGGCACGCTGCACATCCATGACGGGGTGCTCAACAATGCCTCGCTGGGCGTGACGCTGGAAGGGCCGCTGGACCTGGATCACGGACGGATGGACCTGCGCGGCACGATCGTGCCGGCCTTCGCGGTGAACACCATTCCCGGCCACATGCCCGGGGTCGGCCGGCTGATGAGCCCGGAAAAGGGCGGCGGCCTGCTGGCCGCGACCTTCGTCGTCAGCGGGGCGATGAATGCCCCGGCGCTGAAGGTCAATCCGTTCTCGATCTTCCTGCCGGGCGTGCTGCGGCGGCTGGTGCAGTAGATATAGTAGGAGAGGCCAATGTCCGACGCCCTGGGTCCCGGCAGCATCCTGGCCATCGTGGCGCTGGGGGCGGTGGTGGTGCTCGCCGTCCTGCTGCTGCGGCGCGGCACGGGGGCGGGGGCGGCCGGCGAGGGCGACCTGCTGGCGCGGCTGTATGTCATGCTGGAACGCGAAACCGCCGCGCGCACGGCCGACAGCGAGGCCCAGCGGGCCCGGCTGGCGGAAATCGAGCGCGTACTGGCCGCGCGGCTGGACCAGTCCCGGGCCGAGACCGCCGACCGGCTGGCCACGATCGCGCAGTCCATCACCCGCGACCTGGGCGATGCGCGCGTCCGCCAGGGCGAGGCACTGCGCGAGATGGCCGAAGCCTCCGCCCGGCAACTGGAGACGATCCGCACCGCCGTCAACGAACGGCTGCACGAGGCCGTGGAACGGCAGATGCAGACCTCGTTCCAGCGCGTGCTGGAACAGTTCGCCGCGATGCAGAAGGCGATGGGCGAGGTCACGGCCATGACGGCGCAGATCGGGGACCTGAAGCGCCTGTTTTCCAACGTCAAGACCCGGGGCGGCTGGGGCGAGGCGCAGTTGCGCGCCATCCTGGACGACGTGCTGCCGGCCGGCGCCTACCAGGCCAATTGCCGCCTGCGCGAAGGCAGCGCGGAGGTCGTGGAATTCGCCGTGCGCATGCCGGTCCGCGCCACGACGCCGCCGGTGCTGGCGATCGATTCCAAATTCCCGACCGAGGCCTATGAACGGCTGCTGGACGCGGTGAACCGCGTGGACGCCGAGGCCGAGCGCGCCGCCCGCCGCGCGCTGGAAACCACCCTGCGGATCGAGGCGCGCAAGATCGCGTCCAAATATATCGTCCCGCCGGTGACGGTGGAATTCGCGGTGCTGTACCTGCCGACCGACGGGCTGTATGCCGAGGTCGCGCGCCTCCCCGGCCTGCTGGACGAAATCGGGCGCACCTGCCGGGTGATCGTCATGGGCCCCGGCCTGCTGCCGGCCATGCTGCGGACGATTCACCTGGGCTACGTCACCCTGGCGCTGGAGGAGCGGACCGACGGCATCGCCCGCCTGCTGGGCGCCACCCGGCAGGAAATGCTCAAGATGGACGGGGTGCTGGAACGCCTGGCCCGCAACGCCTCGGCCATGTCATCCTCGATCGACGAGGCCAGGCGGCGCACGCGGGTGGTGGCGCGGCAGCTGCGCGGCCTGGACGGCGTCGAGTCGCTGGTTCCCGAAGGCGCGGGGGATGACGCGGCGGCCTGGACCGGTGAAACCGAATTTAATGGTGCATGAAACGGGGTGCGATCATGTCTGACCGGGCCATGAATGCGACGTCGAAACCTGAACCGTCCACGGCTGGAAGGGATTCCGATCCCGGACGGGATCCCGGCCCCCGGGTCCTGCTGGTCGAGGATGACGGCAAGATCGCGCAGGAAGTCGCCGAGGAACTGGAAAGCCGCGGCTTTCGCGTCAGCCGTGCGGAAACCGGCCCCGATGGGCTGTCAGCGGGCATCAGCGGCCTGTTCGACGTGATGATCGTGGACCGCATGCTGCCCGAAATGGACGGGTTGACGCTGATCGAGAGCCTGCGCGGCCGGCAGGTGTCCACCCCGGTACTGGTGCTGTCCGCGCTGTCGGCGGTCGATGACCGGGTCAGCGGCCTGAAGGCGGGGGGGGACGATTACCTGACCAAGCCCTTCGCGATGGAGGAACTGGCCGCCCGGATCGAGGCGCTGATGCGCCGCCCCAACAACACGCGCGAGACCATGCTGCATGTGGGCCCGCTGAGCATGGACCTGATCGAGCGCACCGTGACCCGCGACGGCGAGCCGATCGACCTGCTGCCGCGCGAATTCCGCCTGCTGGAATACCTGATGCGCCGCCCGAACCAGGTGCTGACCCGCACCATGCTGCTGGAAGACGTCTGGAATTACCGCTTCATTCCGCAGACCAACCTGGTGGACGTGCATATCGGCAAGCTGCGCCGCAAGATCGACGATCCCGGTGCGCAACCGCTGATCCAGAGCATTCGGGGCACCGGTTTCATGCTACGTGTCCCGGAGTGACGCTCGGGGAGGCTTGTACAGGTGTCGTTTGCTGAATTACTCCGGACCGCCACCTTCCGCCTGACCCTGGCGGTGGTGGCGGCCATGATCGGCACGGCGGCGCTGCAGTTCTCGCTGGGATACAGCCAGACCAAGGCCTTCGAGTTCCGCCGATCCGACGCCCTGCTGCACCGCGAGGCCGACCTGCTGCGCCGCGAGACGCCGCAGGACCTGGAGCACAAGATCCGCGAACGGGCGACCGACGATCTGCGCGTCGTGATCAACCAGGCCGCGCTGTTCGACGCCGATCATCACTCCATCGCGGGCGACCTGCGCACCTGGCCCGCCGGGCTGGCGGCCGACGGCCATGTGCATGAACTGACCGTCCAGCCGGCCGAGGATGCGCCCTATGTCCTGCGCATCCTGGCCGTTCCTGTAGCGGGCGACCGGGTGCTGGTTCTGGCGCGCGGGCTGCACATGCTGGACGAACTGCGGCTGACGATGCGGCATTCGCTGCTGGTGTCGATCGTGCCGACGGTGCTGTTCGCGCTGATGATGGGGATCGTGCTCAGTCACCGTGCCCTGGCCCGCGTGACCCAGATGCACGAGGCGATCGACCGGATCATGGAGGGCGACCTGCATGAACGCCTGCCCTCGGGACGCGAGCGGGACGAGATGCAGCGCCTGGCCGGCAGCGTGAACCGCATGCTGGATCGGCTGGAACACCTGATGGTAGAAATCAGGGATGTCGGCAATGACATAGCCCATGACCTGAGAACGCCGCTGGCGCGTGTTCGGGCACGCCTTGACCGTGCCTTGAGCGGGCAGGTCGATGCGCTTGCCCTGAAGGACGTCATCGCGCGCGCGATCGATGACCTGGACCAGTCGTTTTTAGTCATCACGGCTCTGTTGCGTCTGGCCGAGATCGAGAATGGCCAGCGGCGGGCCGGCTTTACGACCGTGAATCTCGGGGAATTGGTCACCGATGCCGTGGACCTCTACGAGCCCATGGCGGAAACAAAATCCATAGCGATAACCGCATTGGTGCCTGACGAGGCCATTATGATCCATGGGGACAGGCATCTGTTGATCGAGTTGCTTGCGAATCTTATGGATAATGCGATTAAATTTACGCCTGATGGTGGGATTATTACTGTCATTATGGAAGAATCGTGGCCTTATGTTAATATAAAAGTAAAAGACACGGGAATTGGGATTGCGAAAACGGAGCGTTCATCTGTTCTTGGCAGATTTTATAGGTCCGATAAGAGCCGCCATGTTCCTGGAATCGGTTTGGGGCTTAGTCTTGTCTCGGCAATTGCCCATCTTCATGGGGCTGAATTATCAATACATGCAGCATCATCTGTTTCATTAAATCCGGGAACAGTTTTTAAGCTTGTTTTTCATCAGGCTTCTACTTCGCATGGGGCTCGATTAAGCCGCTAAACGGAAATTTCATTTAATAACTTTCGGCCAAGCTGTATCGCTGTCCGGGATTAAAAAGGACAGGTGTGATGGCTTTCGAAGGGGTGCGCGAACCGAGTGGCTGGCTCGTTCGTATCGACTGGACAAAGGCATGCTTATGTATAGGAACGGGCAGAAGGTGAGCGTCGTATGAATTCAATTGTCGTCACCGCGCTTAAGCGGCCGTACACCTTCGTCGTTCTTTCGATTTTGATTGTCGTTTTTGGTGTTAAGGGAATCCTTAATACACCGACCGATATTTTCCCGAGTATAAAAATCCCGGTTGTGGCCATCGTGTGGACATATACGGGGCTTATGCCGGAAGATATGTCCGGACGTGTTGTTTATTATTATGAACGATCGCTGACGGCGACGGTTAATAATATTGAACACATCGAGAGTGGATCATATTACGGTCGTGGTGTTGTGAAGGTATTCTTCCAGCCCGGTACCGACACGTCCGTTGCGCAGACCCAGATCACATCTGTCTCTCAGACCGTCATCAAACAGATGCCTACCGGCTCCACGCCGCCATTGATTTTGACATATAATGCATCGTCGGTCCCGGTTTTGACGCTTCAGGTGTCGTCTACCAAGATGTCGCCTTCCGACGTCTATAACATGGCATCCAACCTCATCAGGCCTGCATTGGTTTCGGTCGCGGGTACGGCTATTCCCAATCCGTACGGCGGCTTGCCAAGCAATGTGATGGTGGATCTGGATCCGACCAAGCTGCTTGCGCACAAGCTGTCGCCCGTTGACGTTTCCGTCGCCTTGAATCGTCAGAACATCGTTCTGCCTGCCGGTGATCAGCGTATCGGTGCCATTGACTGGATGGTGCAGACGAATGCATCGCCAAGGGACATGGAAGACCTGAATGACATTCCCATCAAGCAGGTTGGGAATGCCGTCGTCAGGCTTCGTGACGTCGCGTGGGTTCACAGAGGCGGCCCTCCGCAGACAAACCTTGTCCTGGTCAAAGGACATCAAGGCGTTCTGATCGTTATTATGAAAAGTGGCGATGCGTCGACGCTTGCCGTTGTCAGTGGCGTCAAGGCGCTGTTGCCCTCGATCATGAAGACTGTTCCGGCGGACGTTAAAGTCAGTGTTCTGACGGATGCTTCCGGATTTGTTAAAGACTCCATCCGGGATGTGTTGCAGGAAATGTTCACTGCGGCATGTCTGACCGGTCTTGTTGTGCTTCTCTTCCTGGGGTCGTGGCGGTCGACGGTCATTATCGCCACGTCCATTCCCCTGTCGATGCTGTGTTCGATTATTGGTCTGGGGTGGGCTGGGCAGACCATCAATGCGATGACCCTGGGTGGCCTTGCGCTGGCCGTTGGTATTCTCGTCGACGATGCGACCGTTATGATCGAGAATATCGATGCGCATCTTGAAATGGGAAAAGATCTGGAAACCGCAATTATCGACGCGGCGAATCAGATTGTCATTCCGACCTTCGTTTCGACCCTGTGTATCTGTATCGTCTGGATGCCCCTGTTCCAGCTTACGGGCGTGGCGGGCTGGCTGTTTATGCCGATGGCCGAAGCAATCGTGTTCGCCATGATGGCCTCGTTCATCCTGTCGCGCACGCTCGTGCCGACGATGGCAAAATATATTCTGGCGGCTCAGGTGGCGGCCCACGCGCATGGACCGGTAGAGCCTAAAAATGTCTTTGGTCGGTTTCAGCGTGGCTTCGAAGCTGGGTTCACCCGATTTCGCGAGCGGTATAAGATTCTGCTGGTCGGACTGATCGATTCCCGCCGAGTTTTTGTCCCCGGATTTGTTTTTGTGTGTGTGATTTCCACGGGGCTTTATTTCACGGTCGGTGAGGATTTTTTTCCGGAAATCAATTCAGACACTATCGCTCTTCATATGAGGGCCCCTCTGGGTACCCGTCTGGAAGAGGCGGGGAAAATTTCCCAGTTGGTGAATGAGGAAATCAAGCGCGTACTGCCTGGTCAGGTCGAAGACGTTGTTGATAACTGTGGCCTGCCATTTTCCGCGCTGAACCAGGCCTTCATTCCGACGCCGACAGTCGGGCCTCAGGATTGTGACCTGACTGTCAGCCTGAAAAATGAAAATTCGCCTGTGGCGGAATACCGACAGAAGATTCGCAAGGCACTCAATAAGAAGTTCCCCGGAACGGTCATCTCGTTCATGCCTGGAGATCTGACGGCTAAAATCCTCAACTTCGGACTGCCTGCACCGATCGATGTTCAGATCGTCGGGAGAAACCTGACCGATAATTTCCGGTTCGCCAACATTCTGGCACAACGTATGCGACATATTCCGGGCCTGGCCGATGTCATGGTTCAGCAACCGATGACTACGCCGACCTTGCGGGTGAATACCCATAGAACATTCGCATCTGGTACCGGGTTGACCGAATCTGATGTTGCGAACAATGCGCTCGTGACGCTTTCCGGCAGTTCCCAGGTTGGTCAGGTTTACTGGTTGGATGTCCAGTCAGGCGTGTCGCATCTTGTCGATATCCAGGCGCCCGCAGCATTCCTGCAGCACTTCAATGACCTTGAAACCCTGCCAATCGACAAGGGGGACGGAAACCCCAATGGCGATAACCCGCAGCTTCTGGGTGCCTTAAGCCAGATCGTGCAGACGGGTACTCCGGGGGAAGTGTCGCACTACAATATCATGCCGGTATTCGATATTTACGGCATGAATGAAGGCCTGGATCTTGGGACCGTATCGCGAGAAGTGGCTCGTGTTGTCGAGGACGCCAAGAAGGATCTTCCCAAGGGGTCCAGTGTCGTCATTCGTGGTCAGGCGACTACTATGGGAAGCGCCTATATCGAATTGATTGGTGGTCTTCTTCTGTCCGTTACGCTTGTTTACCTGTTGATTGTGGTCAACTTTCAATCGTGGGTTGATCCATTCATCATCATTACTGCACTTCCTGGGGCTCTCGCCGGGATTGCATGGAGCCTCTTTCTTACCCACACGGCGTTGTCGGTTCCTGCGTTGACGGGGGCTATTATGTGCATGGGTACAGCGACGGCGAACTCTATCCTTGTTGTGTCATTCGCGCGTGAACGGATGGATGAGCACGGGGATGCAATACGCGCTGCAATAGAAGCGGGTTATGAGCGCATTCGTCCCGTTTTGATGACGGCTTCGGCAATGATTATTGGTATGTTGCCCATGTCTCTAAGTAATTCGCAGAATGCGCCGCTGGGCCGAGCCGTCATGGGTGGGTTGCTGGTTGCAACTTTGGCAACCCTGATTTTTGTCCCGTGTGTGTTCGCTCTGATCCATTCCAAAGGTGGCAGCAGCCATTCCCCCGTTGAAGGAGACGCAAAATGAGTGCCGATAAGAGGTTGAGCCCTTCGGGTTCGGATGGACGCGGGTCGCGCAAGGTGCTCTGGCTGGTTGCCTGTGTGGCCGTCGTTCTTGCCGCTGTCGGCATCGTTCAGCGTCGCCTGCATTACGTGCATCTTCAGGGCCAGACGACCGAGGCGTCCATACCCGACGTGCAGATGACCGATGTTTTGCCTGGTCCGGCGACGCGTGACCTCACGCTCCCTGCGAATATCGAGGCCTGGTATGAGGCGCCGATTTACGCTCAGGTCTCTGGTTACGTCAAAATGTGGTATACGGATTTTGGAGCGGTGGTGAAGCAGGGCGATGTCCTGGCTGAGATCAACACGCCGTCTCTCGACGCGGAATACCATGCGGCCCAGGCCAACTTGAATGTAGAGTTGGCCAAATACAAACTCGCGGTGATCACGGCGGATCGTTGGAAAGCCCTGCAAGGAACGCAAGCTGTCGCACAGCAGGAGGTCAGTGTTCAGGTGGCCAACGCGGCGGCTCAGGAAGCGCGGGTAGATGCGGCCAGGCATGCCGTCGACCGATACGAAGCGCTGGAAGGGTTCAAGAAAATTGTCGCCCCGTTTGACGGGATTGTGACGAACCGCTTTGTCAACGTTGGTGCGTATGTCAACGCGGGCCGTGGCGACGTCACGGCGCAGGGCGGGGCGGCTGAACTGTTCAGTGTGGCAGATGTTCATGCCATGCGTGTTTTTGTCAGCGTGCCGCAAGATTACGCTAGTGTGATTTCTCCGAAGTTGAAGGTTAGTCTGTCTGTGCCGCAGTTCCCGGGCAGGAAGTTTACGGCAAAATATCTGACAACGGCGGCGGCGTTTAATGCGTCGACCCGCACGGTTACGACCGAGCTTACGGTTGATAATCCTGATCGGCTGCTGTGGCCGAATTCGTACGCGTCGGCGTTCATGCAGGCACCGGGGAATCCTGACCTGGCGATTATTCCCGAATCCGCGCTGATTTTCCGTGCGCAGGGAACGCAGGTTGCGACCGTGGACAGCGGCGGTTATGCCCATCTTGTTTCGGTGACGGTCGGGAATAATCTCGGGAACGCGGTTGAAGTACTTTCAGGCGTGCATAAAGGCGAGCGTATTATCGACAATCCGTCGGCAGGGTTGCTGGAGGGGCAGAAGGTTAGAATCGTGCCCCCGACGCTGGGGTATAATGTGCAGCCTCAACCACATGCCGAGGGCACGAATGACAACGCACGTGCCATGCCCGAAGAGGGTTCTGCTCCATCAGAGGATCGGAAATGAACAGGGTATCAGTGTCTTCGTGTGCTTTGCGGAGTACATGGCGTAGATTTGCGAATTGGACTGCGTTGGCGGGTGTGGTGTTTCTGGGCGGTTGCGATCTTGCACCGACCTATCATCCTGTGAAGCTTGCCTATCCAGATAATTGGGAGGGCAGCGGAGTCTTCCGTTTCGGTCGTCCCGACGAGGCGGCTCCGAGGAAAGACTGGTGGACTGTATTCAATGATCCGCAGTTGAACGCTTTGGAAGATCAGGTCGCGCGGCTTAATCCGGATCTGCAGGCCGAAGCGGAAGCGTTCATGCAGGCTCGCGATATCGCCATGCAGGCACGTTCGCAACTGTTTCCCCAGATCAGCGGCGGGGCTGGCGGAGAAAAAGAGAAAAGTTCGGCGCATAGATTATGGCGCGCCGAAGGTTCGACCACTCCTCTGTATATGTCTTCCGAACAATATTACGGGTCGGCAACATGGGAGCCGGATTTTTGGTCGTCGATCAGAAATAAGACCAGAATGGCGAAGGAGGCGACCCAGCAACTCGCCGCGGACTACGCACTGGCCCGCCTGAGCATTCAAAGTGAGGTTGCCAGCGATTATATCGCTCTTCGCGGCTTCGATGCGCAGGACGCGGTGTACCGTGATTCGATTGCGTACTATCAGCAGGCAGTCTCCATCACCCAGCTCCGGCTTGCTGGCGCGATATCGCCTGGCATGGACGTTGCGCGTGCCCAAACCCAGTTCTATGCCACGCAGGCCCGGGAAACCGATGTGCGGGCTGCGCGGGATGTGCTCGAACACGCGATCGCCGTGCTGGTTAACAAGGCGCCGGCCTCTTTTCACATCGCGCCGGTCGACAGTTACCCGTTCGCCCCCGTGCAACTTCCGGTTGTACTGCCATCGGAACTTCTTCAGCGGCGCCCGGATATCGCATCTGCTGAACGGTCTATGGCGCAGGCAAACCGGGCGATCGGCGTTTCAAGGGCTGCATTCTATCCGCATGTGACCTTCAATGCCATGACCGGTTTTATGGACCATGGGTTCGACCTCGCGTCACTGTCGAATTCCATGTACCAGTTTGGTGCACAAGCCGTTTTGCCGATATTTACGGCGGGTCTTCGCCGGGCTGAATTGCAGCGCACCTGGTCGCAGTACCGCCAGTCGGAAGATAAATATCGTTCGACGGTGCTGGGCGCGTTTCGTGAGGTCGAGGATAATCTGACGCTGACCAGCCGTCTTCGTACAGAAACCACTCAGGCGTCGGAAGCCGTCAATGCAGCCCTGAGAACGCAGCGGATGTCCATGGCGCTTTATACAGGCGGGCTGACCAATTACCTGGATGTTGTTGTCGCACAGCAGGCCGCATTGGAAGCGCGCATAATCCTCGTGCAGGTGCAGGCGCGACAGTCTGATGCCGAGGTTCAGTTGGTCCGGGCATATGGTGGCGGATGGTCTACAGGCGAACTGCCTGCATCAGACAGTTCCATCATGCCTTTTTCGCCTCTGCAATATAACGAGTTGGACAGGTCGAAACCGCTTGCAGGGATCAGTGTGGATCCGGTGGCTGGTGCGACGGACCTCGGAAGCAATCCTGTCCCGCCCAAGCATTGAATCAGGAGGAAGATGGCTGCGCGAGCCGGCCTGCCGGCTGAACGCCGCACAGCAGGTCGAATTGAAGGCGTTGGTCGAGGCAGGTCCGGATCGGCAGCGCGATGGCGTGGTGCGATGGCGCCGTGTCGATCTGCAACGCGTGATCGAAGAACGCTTCGGCGTCGTCTACCACGAGCGGCACGTGACCGCCCGCATTGCCGAGGTCCAGGTGGAAACGCGGCGCCATCAGGCCACGGTGGCGCTGATCCGCGCCCTAGGCGGCGGCTGGTCGCGCGCCCAGTTGCTCGATACCAAGGCGATCCGGCCGTTCGGTTTGCTGCAATATGAAGGCCTGCATGTGCCCAAGGAAGCCGGCGGCGTCGCCGTGGGGACCAGTCCGGACCTGCTGAACCTGACGGGCCCCGACCTGCGTGGTCCCGGCCTGCAAGGGGCCGGGTTGACAGAACCGCTCAAATAGGGTTAGGGACCCGCCTCTTACGGAACGCGGGAGACCGCACGCCGCCTCGCGCGGCGGGCGGCCGCACGAACCGCGGTCCGGGTGAAACAGTCAGGAGCCCCGGATATGGCCAAGAAAATCGTTGGCTACATCAAGTTGCAAATTCCCGCCGGCAAGGCGAATCCGTCCCCGCCGGTCGGCCCGGCGCTGGGTCAGCGCGGCCTGAACATCATGCAGTTCTGCAAGGAGTTCAACGCCAAGACGCAGGGTCTCGAACCCGGCATGCCGATCCCGGTGGTCATCACCGCGTTCGCCGACCGCACGTTCACCTTCATCACGAAGACCCCGCCGAACACCTACTTCCTCATGAAGGCCGCCAACATCAAGAAGGGCAGCTCGACGGTGGGCAAGGCCGCTGCGGTCGGCAGCGTGACGATGGCGCAGCTCCGCGAGATCGCCGAGCAGAAGAAGCAGGACATGAATGCCAACGACGTGGACGGGGCCGTGCGCATGCTGATCGGTTCCGCCCGTTCGATGGGCCTTACGGTGGTGGAGGGCTGATCCCATGGCGAAGAACAAGCGTCTGACGGCCGCCCAGGCCACTGTGGATCGTAACAAGGCCTATGGCCTGGACGAGGCGATCGCCCTGGTGAAGCAGGTGGCGACCGCCAAGTTCGATGAGACGATCGAGATCTCGCTGAACCTGGGCATCGACCCGCGTCACGCCGACCAGATGGTCCGTGGCCTGCTCTCGCTGCCGAACGGCACGGGCAAGACCCTGCGCGTGGGTGTGTTCGCCCGTGGCGCGAAGGCCGAGGAAGCCCTGGCCGCCGGTGCCGACGTGGTCGGCGCCGAGGACCTGGCCGAGAAGGTGCAGGCCGGCGAGATCGCGTTCGACCGCTGCATCGCGACGCCGGACATGATGGCCCTGGTCGGCCGCCTGGGCAAGATCCTGGGCCCGCGCGGCCTGATGCCGAACCCCAAGCTCGGCACCGTGACTATGGACGTCAAGGGCGCCGTCACGGCGGCCAAGTCCGGTCAGGTCGAGTACCGCGCCGAAAAGGCCGGTATCATCCATGCCGGCATCGGCAAGGCGTCCTTCGAGGGCGACAAGCTGGCCGAGAACATCCGCGCGTTCGTCGATGCGGTGCAGAAGGCCAAGCCGACGGGTGCCAAGGGCACCTACCTGCGCAAGGCCGCCCTGTCCTCGACGATGGGCCCGGGTATTCGCGTCGACGTGTCCGCCTTCTCGGCGGGCTGATCGCGCACAGATGACGCGGCATCCGCACGGGTGCTGCGGACAGGAGGCAGGGCGCGTTTCCCATCCGGGACACGCGCTATGATCTTCCGAACCTGTCCATGACCGGATGTGGCGCGAGCCTTGATGGACCTTCGGGTCCGCACCCGGAAGACGGGGATTGCCGGATTCGGGCGGCCATGCCGCCCGCACTGGTTGTTCCGTTGTTCACAGGACAGGCGAACCGGAGGGCGCGGCCATCGGGCGCGGCTCTCCTTGGGTAAACCCGGCCTGCCAGGCCATGCCCGGCAGGTCACGACGGAGACGGGAATTGGACCGTACGGAGAAGCGGGAGTTTGTTGCCTCCCTCGCGGCCGTGTTCGCCGAGACGTCCATGGTCGTCGTCACCCGCAATGACGGGCTGACGGTTGCCGATGCGACGATCCTGCGGCAGCGCGTGCGTGCGGCTGGAGCGACTTACAAGGTCGCGAAGAACCGGCTGGCCAACCTCGCCCTGGCAGGGACCCGATTCGAAGGCATTTCGCCGCTGCTGAAGGGGCCGACCGCATTGTCGTGGTCGGCTGATCCTGTGGCCGTGGCCAAGGTGCTTGTCGAGTTCGCCAAGACCAACGAAAAGCTTGTTCTGCTCGGTGGAGCGCTCGGCACCCAGACATTGAATGTCGATGGGGTCAAGGCGCTGGCCGAACTTCCGTCCCTGGATACGCTCCGGGCGCAGCTGGTGGGGCTCATCTCCACGCCGGCCACGCGCATCGCGGGTGTGCTCCAGGCGCCGGCAGGACAGCTTGCGCGGGTTTTCGGGGCCTACGCCAAAAAGGACGAGGCTGCCTGAGCCATATGCGCCCCGCATGCGCGGGGCGATAAAATTCGCACAGTCTCGTGAAATCGGGATTGTGTTGCGCCAATCAGTGTATAAATTAGGAAGACCAAATCATGGCCGATCTGACCAAACTCGTTGACGAGCTGTCCGCCCTCACCGTTCTCGAGGCCGCCGAGCTCTCCAAGCTGCTCGAAGAGAAGTGGGGCGTTTCCGCCGCCGCTCCGGTTGCCGTTGCTGCCGCTCCGGCCGCTGGCGCCGCCGCTGCCCCGGCCGAAGAGCAGACCGAATTCACCGTTGTCCTCGCGAAGGCCGGTGACAAGAAGATCAACGTCATCAAGGAAATCCGCGGCATCACCGGCCTGGGCCTGAAGGAAGCCAAGGACCTGGTCGAAGGTGCGCCGAAGACCGTGAAGGAAGGCGTCAACAAGGACGAGGCCGAGAAGATCAAGAAGCTTCTTGAAGACAACGGCGCGTCCGTCGAAGTGAAGTAATCTACGGGTTGCCGGTGGCCTTCGGGCCGCCGTCTCCTGCTTAACACCAGGCGAGGGCGGGAATCCTGAAGGTTCCCGCCCCCTTGGCCGTTCTGGCGCCCTGACCGCAAGGTCTCGGGCGCCTTTGGCGGTAGAAGGCCCGTCCTGCGGGACGGGTGGGCGCCGGCAGGTCCGGTGGCCAGAGACAAGATGGTTTGTGATGACCCGCTTCCATGTGCCGCGATCCAGGTCGCATGGCGCGCGCGGAAGGTCCGGGTCGTGGGGGATGGGGGCAGGATAGACGATGAACGCGATGACCAAATCGTTCACGGGACGCAAGCGCATCCGCAAGAGCTTCGGGCGGATACCCGAAATCGCTCCGATGCCCAATCTGATCGACGTGCAGCGCGCCAGCTACGAGGCGTTCCTGCAGATGAACGTGTCACCCGACAGCCGGACGCAGACCGGCCTGCAGGAAGTGTTCCGTTCGGTCTTCCCGATCAATGATTTCGCCGGCCGGGGCCGCCTCGAATTCGTCAATTACGAACTCGAGGAACCGAAATACGACGTCGAGGAATGCATCCAGCGCGGCCTGACCTTCGCGGCGCCGCTGAAGGTCGTACTGCGCCTGATCGTCTGGGACGTGGACGAGGATACCGGCTCGCGCTCGATCCGCGACATCAAGGAACAGCCCGTCTATATGGGCGACATGCCGCTGATGACCGACAACGGCACGTTCATCATCAACGGGACCGAGCGCGTCATCGTCAGCCAGATGCACCGTAGCCCCGGCGTCTTCTTCGATCACGACAAGGGCAAGACCCATTCCTCGGGCAAGTTCCTGTTCGCCGCGCGCGTCATCCCCTATCGCGGGTCGTGGCTGGACTTCGAATTCGACAGCAAGGACCTGATCTACGTCCGCATCGACCGCAAGCGGAAGCTGCCGGTCACCACGCTGCTCTACGCGCTGGAGGGTGCTTCCTCCGCCGCCGCCCGCGCCGCCAAGGTGGCCGAGGGCGGGGACGTCGACGCGCTGGAAATCCGCGGCATGGATGCCGACGAAATCCTGGGCTATTTCTACAATCAGGTCGTCTTCACGAAGGGCCCGAAGGGCTGGGCGCGTCCGTTCGACGCCGAGTCGTTCCGTGGCCTGAAGCTGCTGGAACCGCTGGTGGACGCCCAGAGCGGCGAGGTGGTGGCCGAGGCCGACGCCAAGCTGACGGCCCGCATGGTGCGCAAGATCGCCGAGACGACCAAGGAAGTCCTGGTCGGTCCCGCCGGCCTGATCGGCCGCTACGTCGCCCATGACCTGGTCAACATGGAAACCGGCGAGATCTATGCCGAAGCCGGCGAGGAACTGACCGAGGCCCGTCTGGAGGCGCTGGAAGAAGCGGGTGTGGACCAGTTGCCGACGCTGGCCGTCGATGCGTCGAACGGTCCGTGGATCCGCAACACGCTGACGGTGGACAAGAACACGTCGCGCGAGGACGCGCTGACCGACATCTATCGCGTCATGCGCCCTGGCGAGCCGCCGACCCCCGAGACCGCCGAAGCCATGTTCTCCGGCCTGTTCTTCGATGCGGACCGCTATGACCTGTCGGCGGTCGGCCGGGTGAAGATGAACATGCGCCTGGGCCTGGACGCCCCGGACACGATCCGCGTGCTGCGCAAGGAAGACATCCTGCGCACCGTCAAGATCATGTGCGAGCTGAAGGACGGCCGCGGCGCGATCGACGACATCGACAACCTGGGCAACCGTCGCGTCCGCTCGGTCGGCGAGCTGATGGAAAACCAGTATCGCGTCGGCCTGCTGCGCATGGAACGCGCGATCCGCGAGCGCATGGGCTCGGTCGATATCGACACCGTGATGCCGCACGACCTGATCAACGCCAAGCCGGCGGCGGCGGCGGTGCGCGAATTCTTCGGTTCGTCGCAGCTCAGCCAGTTCATGGACCAGACCAACCCGCTGTCCGAAGTCACGCACAAGCGTCGCCTCTCGGCCCTCGGGCCGGGCGGCCTGACGCGCGAGCGCGCGGGCTTCGAGGTGCGTGACGTCCATCCGACCCATTACGGCCGCATCTGCCCGATCGAAACGCCGGAAGGCCCGAATATCGGCCTGATCAACTCGCTGGCGACCTACGCCAAGGTGAACAAGTACGGCTTCATCGAAACGCCGTACCGCCTGGTGCGCGAGGGCGTGCTGCAGGACGGCTGGAAATACCTCTCCGCCATGGAAGAGGAAAAGCTGATCGTCGCCCAGGCGGACGCGAAGCAGGACAGCCACGGCAAGCTGACGGACGAACTGGTCTCGGTCCGCCGTGGCGGCGACTTCCGCCTGGTGAAGCCCGAGGAAGTGACGGCCTGCGACGTCTCGCCCAAGCAGCTCGTCTCGGTCGCCGCGGCGCTGATCCCGTTCCTGGAAAACGACGACGCCAACCGCGCGCTGATGGGCTCGAACATGCAGCGCCAGGCGGTGCCGCTGGTCCGCTCTGACGCGCCGCTGGTCGGCACGGGCATGGAAGCGGCGGTCGCCCATGATTCGGGTGCGACCATCGTGGCCAAGCGCGGCGGCATCATCGACCAGATCGACGGCGCGCGCATCGTGGTTCGCGCGACGGACGAGGCCGGGGCGACCCAGGGCGTCGATATCTACCGCCTGCGCAAATACATGCGGTCGAACCAGTCTACCTGCATCAACCAGCGTCCGCTGGTCCGCGTGGGCGACCGGGTGCGCGGCGGCGACATCATCGCCGACGGTCCGTCGACCGAACTGGGCGAACTGGCGCTGGGCCGGAACGTGCTGGTCGCGTTCATGCCGTGGAACGGGTACAACTTCGAAGATTCGATCCTGATTTCCGAGCGGATCGCCCGCGATGACGTCTTTACCTCGATCCATATCGAGGAATTCGAGGTCATGGCCCGCGACACCAAGCTGGGCCAGGAAGAAATCACCCGCGACATCCCCAATGTCGGCGAGGAAGCGCTGCGCAACCTCGACGAGGCGGGCATCGTCTATGTCGGCGCCGAGGTGAATCCGGGCGACATCCTGGTCGGCAAGGTCACGCCGAAGGGCGAAAGCCCGATGACGCCGGAAGAGAAGCTGCTGCGCGCCATCTTCGGCGAAAAGGCGTCCGACGTCCGCGACACGTCGCTGAAGCTGCCCCCGGGCACGACCGGCACCATCGTCGATGTGCGCGTCTTCTCGCGTCGCGGCGTGGACAAGGACGAGCGCGCGATGGCGATCGAGCGCGCCGAGATCGAACGTCTGGCCAAGGACCGCGACGACGAGCGCGCGATCCAGGAACGCTCGTTCTACAACCGGCTGCGCGAGCGTCTGGTGGGCCAGGTCTCCGGCACCGGCTTCAAGGGCCTGCGTTCGGGCACCGAGATCACCGAGGAGGTGCTGGCCGAGCATCCGCGCGGCGCGTGGCGGAACATCACCGTCGCCTCCGATCCGGTGATGGTGGAACTGGAAGTGCTGCGCCGCGAATTCGACGCGGCGGTGGCGCGCATCCAGGCCCGCTTCGAAAGCAAGGTCGAGAAGCTGCAGCGCGGTGACGAGCTGCCGCCGGGCGTGATGAAGATGGTCAAGGTCTTCGTCGCGGTGAAGCGCAAGCTGCAGCCGGGCGACAAGATGGCCGGCCGTCACGGCAACAAGGGTGTCGTCTCGCGCGTCGTCCCGGTCGAGGACATGCCGTTCCTCGAGGACGGCACGCCGGTCGACCTGGTGCTGAACCCGCTGGGCGTGCCGTCGCGCATGAATGTCGGGCAGATCCTGGAAACCCATCTGGGCTGGGCCTGCGCCAATATCGGCCGCGGCATCGGCGAACTGGTCGACGACTACCAGCGCACCGGCGAGAAGAAGCAGGAGCTGCTGGGCCGCCTGAAGACGGTCTATGGCGACCAGGTCTATGACGACGCCATCGTCGACCTGCCGAACGACCAGCTGGTCGAACTGGCCAACAACCTGCGCAAGGGCGTGCCGATCGCGACCCCGGTGTTCGACGGCGCGTCGATCCCGGATATCGAGGCGATGCTGGAAAGCGCCGGCGTCAACAAGTCGGGCCAGTCGCAGCTGATCGACGGCCGCACCGGCGAGCCGTTCGAGCGTCGGACCACGGTCGGCTACATCTACATGCTGAAGCTGCATCACCTGGTCGACGACAAGATCCATGCCCGTTCGATCGGTCCGTACTCGCTGGTGACGCAGCAGCCCCTGGGCGGCAAGGCCCAGTTCGGCGGCCAGCGCTTCGGCGAGATGGAGGTCTGGGCGCTGGAGGCGTACGGCGCGGCCTATACATTGCAGGAAATGCTGACGGTGAAGTCGGACGACGTGTCCGGCCGCACCAAGGTCTACGAAGCGATCGTGCGCGAGCAGGACGATTTCGAGGCCGGCATTCCCGAGAGCTTCAACGTCCTGATCAAGGAACTGAAATCGCTCGGCCTGAACGTGGATCTGGAGCAGAGCAATGACTGACGTCGCCGTCGGTCATCTCCCTCTTTCTCCGTCTATTGTCTTTTTCCCCCAGGGGGTTTGCGGCGCATGAATGAACTCATGAAGATCCTGGGCCAGACCGGCCAGGCCATGACTTTCGACCAGATCAAGATCCAGCTCGCATCGTCCGAGCAGATCCGGTCCTGGTCGTATGGCGAGATCAAGAAGCCCGAGACCATCAACTACCGCACGTTCAAGCCGGAACGCGACGGCCTGTTCTGTGCGCGCATCTTCGGCCCGATCAAGGACTACGAGTGCCTGTGCGGCAAGTACAAGCGCATGAAGTTCCGCGGCATCATCTGCGAGAAGTGCGGCGTCGAGGTCACGCTGGCCAAGGTCCGGCGCGAGCGCATGGGCCATATCGAACTGGCCAGCCCGGTCGCGCATATCTGGTTCCTGAAGTCGCTGCCCAGCCGCATCGGCCTGATGGTCGACATGACGCTGAAGGATCTGGAAAAGATCCTGTATTTCGAAAGCTACGTGGTGCTGGAACCGGGCACCTCGCCGCTGAAGCAGTTCAGCCTGCTGACCGAAGACCAGTACCTGGACGTCATGGACGAACATGGCGATGACGGGATCGAGGTCGGAATCGGCGCCGAGGCGATCAAGAAGGTGCTGGAACGCATCGACTGCAAGGCGGACAAGGAGCGCCTGCGCCAGGAGCTGAAGGACACCACGTCCGAAGCCAAGCGCAAGAAGCTGGTCAAGCGTCTGAAGCTGATCGAGGCGTTCGCGGACAGCGAATCGCGCCCCGAGTGGATGATCATGGACCTGATTCCGGTGATCCCGCCGGAACTGCGCCCGCTGGTCCCGCTGGATGGCGGCCGTTTCGCGACGTCCGACCTGAACGACCTGTACCGCCGCGTCATCAACCGCAACAACCGCCTGAAGCGGCTGATCGAGCTGCGCGCGCCCGACATCATCGTGCGCAACGAAAAGCGCATGCTGCAGGAATCGGTCGACGCGCTGTTCGATAACGGCCGTCGCGGCCGCGCGATCACGGGCGCCAACAAGCGCCCGCTGAAGTCGCTGTCTGACATGCTGAAGGGCAAGCAGGGCCGCTTCCGCCAGAACCTGCTGGGCAAGCGCGTCGATTACTCCGGCCGTTCGGTCATCGTGGTCGGCCCGGAACTGAAGCTGCATCAGTGCGGCCTGCCCAAGAAGATGGCGCTGGAGCTGTTCAAGCCGTTCATCTACTCGAAGCTGGAAAAGTACGGTCACGCCACCACCATCAAGGCCGCGAAGCGGATGGTGGAAAAGGAACGTCCCGAGGTATGGGACATCCTGGAAGAGGTGATCCGCGAACATCCGGTCATGCTGAACCGCGCGCCGACGCTGCATCGCCTGGGCATCCAGGCGTTCGAGCCGGTGCTGATCGAAGGCAAGGCGATCCAGCTCCACCCGCTGGTCTGCACCGCCTTCAACGCGGATTTCGACGGCGACCAGATGGCCGTGCACGTGCCGCTGAGCCTCGAGGCGCAGCTGGAAGCGCGCGTGCTGATGATGTCGACCAACAACATCCTCAGCCCCGCGAACGGCAAGCCGATCATCGTGCCGTCGCAGGACATCGTGCTGGGCCTGTACTATCTCAGCCTGGAAACGCCGGAATTCCTGGCCACGCCCGACCGCAACGAGTACGACGCCGAAGGTCGCCTGACGGTCACGGGTGCCTCGTCCTTCGCCACGATCGGCGAGGTCGAGTACGCCCTGTCGGCCGGCGCGATCAAGCTGCATGACAAGATCGTCGCGCGCTTCGACACGGTCGATGCCGAGGGCAAGCCGGTGCGCCAGACCGTCATCACGACGCCGGGCCGCATGCTGATCGCGCAGATCCTGCCCCGCCATCCGGCGATTCCCTTCTCGCTGATCAACAAGCAGCTGACGAAGAAGAACGTGTCGGACGTCATCGACGCGGTCTATCGCCATTGCGGCCAGAAGGAATGCGTCATCTTCTGCGACCGGATGATGGGCCTGGGCTTCCGTCACGCGGCGAAGGCCGGCATCTCGTTCGGCAAGGATGACATGATCATCCCGGCCGAAAAGAAGGTGCTGGTCGAACGCACCGCCGCCGAGGTGAAGGAGTTCGAGCAGCAGTACCAGGACGGCCTGATCACGGCGGGCGAACGCTACAACAAGGTGGTCGATGCCTGGTCGCGCTGCACGGACGAAGTGCAGGCCGCGATGATGAAGGAGATCTCGCGCCAGGAGGTCGGCAAGGTCACGAACTCGGTGTGGATGATGAGCCACTCCGGCGCGCGTGGGTCGCCGGCCCAGATGAAGCAGCTTGCCGGCATGCGCGGCCTGATGGCCAAGCCGTCGGGCGAGATCATCGAGCAGCCGATCATCGCCAACTTCAAGGAAGGCCTGTCGGTTCTCGACTACTTCACCTCCACCCACGGCGCCCGCAAGGGCCTGGCGGACACGGCGCTGAAGACCGCGAACTCGGGCTACCTGACGCGCCGTCTGGTCGACGTGGCGCAGGACTGCATCATCGTCGAGGACGATTGCGGGTCCGAGCGCGGTCTGACGGTCCGCGCCGTCATGGATGGCGGCGAGATCGTCTCGTCCCTGTCCGAGCGGATCCTGGGCCGCACGGTCGCGGCCGATATCCTGGACCCCGCGACGGGCGAGGTGCTGTTCAAGCGCGATACCCTGATCGAGGAGGCCCAGGCCGAGAAGATCGAGAAGGCGGGCGTGGAAAGCGTCCTGATCCGCTCGGTCCTGACCTGCGAAAGCCGGGTCGGCGTCTGCGGCCTGTGCTACGGCCGCGACCTGGCGCGCGGCACGCCGGTCAATATCGGCGAGGCCGTGGGCGTGATCGCGGCGCAGTCGATCGGCGAGCCGGGCACCCAGTTGACCATGCGTACCTTCCATATCGGCGGCGCGGCCCAGCGTGGTGCCGAGCAGTCGATGGTCGAGGCGTCGCGTGACGGCCATGTGACGATCAACAACCGCACCATCGTCCATAACAGCCAGAACGTTCCGATCGTGATGTCGCGTAACTGCGAAATCGTGCTGACGGACGACAAGGGGGTCGAGCGCGCCCGCTACCGTGTGCCGTACGGCGCCCGCCTGCTGGTGGAGGAAGGGGCCGCCGTCACGCGTAACCAGAAGCTGGCCGAGTGGGACCCGTACACCCTGCCGATCATCACCGAGCATTCGGGAACGGTCGAGTATCTGGACCTGATCGACTCCATCACGCTGGTCGAGCGGATGGACGAAGTAACGGGCCTGACCTCGAAGGTCGTCGTGGACTACAAGCAGGCGGCCAAGGGGGTGGACCTGCGTCCGCGCCTGCAGCTCAAGGACGCGAACGGCCACGTCATCAAGCTGTCGAACGGCAATGACGCGCGCTACTTCCTGTCGCCCGACTCGCTGCTGTCGGTCGAAAACGGGGCGCAGGTCAGCGCGGGCGACGTGCTGGCCCGCATCCCGCGCGAAGGCTCGAAGACCCGCGACATCACGGGTGGTCTGCCCCGCGTCGCGGAACTGTTCGAGGCCCGGCGTCCGAAGGATCACGCGATCATTTCGGAAACCGACGGTCGCGTCGAGTTCGGCAAGGACTACAAGGCCAAGCGCCGCATCATCGTGAAGAACGACGAGACGGGCGAGGAGACCGACTACCTGATCCCGAAGGGCAAGCACGTGTCGGTTCAGGAAGGCGACTTCGTCCGCGTGGGCGATCCGCTGGTCGACGGTCCGCGCGTGCCGCACGACATCCTGAAGGTCCTGGGCGTCGAGGCCCTGTCGGACTACCTGGTGAACGAAATCCAGGACGTCTATCGACTGCAGGGCGTGAAGATCAACGACAAGCACATCGAGGTGATCGTCCGCCAGATGCTCCAGAAGGTCGAAATCCTGGAGCCCGGCGACACGACCTACCTGATCGGCGAGACGGTGGATCGGATCGAGTTCGAGACCGAGAACACGAAGCGCCTGAACATGGGCGAACGGCCCGCCCAGGCGATGCCCGTGCTCCAGGGCATCACCAAGGCGTCGCTGCAGACCCAGTCCTTCATCTCGGCGGCCTCGTTCCAGGAAACGACGCGCGTCCTGACCGAAGCCGCGACGGCGGGCAAGAAGGACACGCTGAACGGCCTGAAGGAGAACGTGATCGTCGGTCGCCTGATCCCGGCCGGCACGGGCAGTGTGATGAACAAGCTGCGCGCCATCGCCGCCGGCCAGGACCGCCAGCGCCTGGCGCAGGCCCGTCCGGTGGTCAGCAAGGCGGACTGATTCGCCCGCGAATCGCGCAACTTGCGATGGAAACAGGGCCGGGTGGCGACACCCGGCCCTTTTTTTATGGCTGCGGGCCGCTTCCGGCGTGAATCCGGCTGGTCCGAATCGGCAGGATGTGGGATAGGGCAGCGGCGCGGGGGTTCTGCCGTGGCTGCATGACAGATGCGGCGGATCGGCGCGCTCAAACTGGCGGGGATTGGCCGCGAATCTCAAGGTAACACTTGACTCTCGGCCTTCTGCTTCGTAGGTTCCGCGCCCTCGGCTAGCCCCGTCTCGCAGGACGTCGTTGGCCGTCGAATGCAGCATGCAGGCATGCGGTGCCGTAACCCCCAGAGGGTTGCCAAGGCCGGATGTGAATATGATGCCCAGGCGAATGATTCTCATTCGGTGGGATTTTGTTGTGAACGACAGTCGGCAGCCCGATATGCGGTTGGCCGGCCGAAATTTGTAAGGATCGGGAAAGGCGTATGCCGACCATCAACCAGCTGATCGCCAAAGGCCGCGAGCCCGCAGCCAAGCGCAATAAGGTGCCTGCCCTTCAGGGTTGCCCGCAGAAGCGTGGTGTCTGCACCCGCGTCTACACAACCACACCGAAGAAGCCGAACTCGGCCCTGCGTAAGGTTGCCAAGGTGCGTCTGACGAACGGCTATGAGGTCGTCAGCTACATCCCGGGTGAGGGCCACAACCTGCAGGAGCACAGTGTGGTCCTGATCCGCGGCGGTCGCGTCAAGGATCTTCCGGGCGTGCGCTATCACATCCTGCGTGGCGTTCTGGATACCCAGGGTATCGCCAAGCGTCGTCAGCGTCGCTCGCTCTATGGCGCGAAGCGTCCGAAGTAAAAGGAATAACCAGGCATGAGTCGCCGTCACCGCGCAGTGAAGCGCGAGATTCTTCCCGATCCGAAATTTGGTGATGTCGTCATCACGCGCTTCATGAATGCGCTCATGTACGACGGCAAGAAGTCCACCGCCGAAGGCATCGTCTACGGTGCGCTCGAGGTGCTGCGCCGCCGTGGTGGTGCGTCCGCCGATCCCGTCGTGATGTTCCACAGCGCGCTGGACAACGTGAAGCCGGCCGTCGAGGTCCGCTCGCGTCGCGTCGGCGGTGCCACCTACCAGGTGCCCGTCGAAGTCCGGACCGAGCGCCGTCAGGCCCTGGCGATCCGCTGGCTGATCGACGCCTCGCGCAAGCGTGGCGAGAACACGATGCAGGAACGCCTGTCGAACGAGCTTCTGGACGCGGTCAACAACCGTGGGTCCGCCGTCAAGAAGCGCGAAGACACGCATCGCATGGCCGAGGCGAACAAGGCGTTCAGTCATTACCGCTGGTAAGTAGCGCAGGTCCGGTCTAAAGACCGCCACGCTTCCGGTTAGGAACATTTCAACCCGACTCCCGGCCAGGTGGCCGAGGTAACGGAGATAGACGATGGCAAAGGCTAAATTCGAGCGGACGAAGCCGCACTGCAATATCGGCACGATCGGTCACGTCGATCATGGCAAGACGTCGCTGACCGCCGCGATCACTAAGACGCTGGCGAAGACCGGTGGCGCCACCTTCAAGGCGTACGACCAGATCGACGCGGCGCCGGAAGAGCGCGCCCGTGGCATCACGATCTCGACCGCCCACGTCGAGTACGAGACCGCGAAGCGCCACTACGCGCACGTCGACTGCCCCGGTCACGCCGACTACGTGAAGAACATGATCACGGGTGCCGCCCAGATGGACGGTGCGATCCTGGTCGTGTCCGCCGCCGACGGCCCGATGCCGCAGACCCGCGAGCACATCCTGCTGGCCCGCCAGGTCGGCGTCCCGGCCCTGGTCGTGTTCCTGAACAAGGTCGACCAGGTCGACGATCCGGAACTGCTCGAGCTGGTCGAGATGGAAGTGCGCGAGCTGCTGTCCGCGTACCAGTTCCCGGGCGACGATATCCCCATCATCAAGGGTTCGGCCCTGGTGACGCTGGAAGACGGTGACCCGGAAGTCGGCGAGAACCGCGTGCGCGACCTGATGGATGCGGTCGATGCCTACATCCCGCAGCCGGAGCGTCCGGTCGACCGTCCGTTCCTGATGCCGATCGAAGACGTGTTCTCGATCTCGGGCCGCGGCACCGTGGTGACCGGCCGTGTCGAGCGTGGCGTGGTGAACGTCGGTGACGAAATCGAAATCGTCGGCCTGCGCGCGACGCAGAAGACGACGGTGACGGGCGTCGAAATGTTCCGCAAGCTGCTGGATCGCGGCGAGGCCGGCGACAACATCGGCGCGCTGGTGCGTGGCACGAAGCGTGAGGACGTCGAGCGCGGTCAGGTCCTGGCGAAGCCGGGCTCCATCACCCCGCACACGAAGTTCAAGGCCGAGGCCTACATCCTGACGAAGGAAGAGGGCGGCCGTCACACGCCGTTCTTCACCAACTATCGTCCGCAGTTCTATTTCCGCACCACCGACGTCACCGGCGTCGTGCACCTGCCGGAAGGCACGGAAATGGTCATGCCGGGCGATAACATCGCCATGGATGTCGAGCTGATCGCTCCGATCGCCATGGACGAAGGCCTGCGCTTCGCGATCCGCGAAGGCGGCCGCACCGTCGGCGCCGGCGTGGTTGCTTCGATCACGGCCTGATCGGGTTCTTACCCAAGAAACTGGAGCCCCCGGCCGGAGCGATCTGGCCGGGGTCTCCTTGGGCGGCTCGGGTTCCCCCGAACCAGTAAAGTTGGACTGAACAGAAGATGGACAACCAGAACATCCGCATTCGCCTGAAGGCGTACGATCATCGGGTGCTCGACAACAGCACCAAAGAGATCGTCAACACGGCGAAGCGTACGGGTGCGCGGGTTCGGGGTCCTATCCCGCTGCCGACGCATATCGAAAAATTCACCGTCAACCGCTCTCCCCATGTGGACAAGAAAAGCCGCGAGCAGTTCGAAATTCGGACCCATCGCCGGCTGCTCGACATTGTCGAGCCGACCCCGCAGACCGTGGACGCTCTCATGAAGCTCGACCTCGCCGCCGGCGTGGATGTCGAGATCAAACTTTAAGGTCCAGACGATGCGCACCGGATTGATCGCAAAGAAGCTGGGCATGACCCGGCTGTTCAAGGAAGACGGCACCCACGTGCCCGTCACCGTCCTGCATGTCGATAACCTGCAGGTGGTGGATGTCCGTACCCAGGACCGCGACGGCTATACCGCCGTGCAGTTGGGCTTCGGCAACGCCAAGGTGAAGAATGTCTCCAAACCGAATCGCGGCCATTTTGCTCGCGTGAAGGTCGAACCCAAGAAGAAGCTGGCCGAGTTCCGCGTGGCGGACGACGCCGTGCTGGAAGCAGGCGCGACCCTGTCTGCCGCCCATTTCGTGGTCGGGCAGAAGGTCGACGTGACCTCCACCAGCAAGGGCAAGGGCTTTGCCGGCGCCATGAAGCGCTGGAACTTCGCGGGTCTCGAAGCCTCGCACGGCGTGTCCATCAGCCATCGTTCGCATGGCTCGACGGGTAACCGCCAGGATCCGGGCAAGACCTTCAAGAACAAGAAAATGGCCGGCCATCTGGGCTCCGAACGCGTGACCACCCTCAATCTCGAGGTGGCGGCGGTGGATGCCGAGAAGAATCTGCTCATGGTCCGCGGCTCCGTGCCCGGCGGCAAGAACGAGCTGGTTCTGGTTCGTGATGCGATCAAGAAGGCCCGTCATGCCGAGGCGCCGTATCCGGCGGCCCTGGTTGCGGCTGCGGGCTGAGGATAGAGGGCAATGGATTACGAGATCAAAACCCTCGACAACGGAAGCGCCGGCACGGCCGTCCTTCCGGACGAGATTTTCGGGGTGACGCCGCGGGCGGACATCATGGCGCGTGTCGTGCACTGGCAGCTGGCCAAGCGCCGCGCGGGCACGCACAAGGTCAAGGGGATGGGCGAAGTCTCCGGCACGACCAAGAAGCCGTACCGCCAGAAGGGCACCGGCAGCGCCCGCCAGGGTTCGCTGCGTGCGCCGCAGTACCGCACCGGTGGCGCCGTGCATGGCCCGGTCGTGCGCGACCATGGCTATGACCTGCCCAAGAAGGTGCGTCGCCTGGGCCTGATTTCCGCGCTGTCGCAGAAGGCGGCGGAAGGCAAGCTGGTGGTGCTGGACGCCGCGACCGCTTCGGGCCGCACGTCCGAGCTGGCGGCGAAGGTGAAGGCGCTGGGCTGGAAGTCCGCCCTGATCGTGGATGCCACGGTCGAGGAGAATTTCGGCCGCGCCGCGCGCAACCTGCCGAAGATCGATGCGCTGCCGACGATCGGCGCGAACGTCTATGACATCCTGAACCACGACGTGCTGGCGATCACCCGCGCCGGCGTCGAAGGCCTGAAGGAGCGCCTGGCATGACCAACGTGCTCGCAATCCGCAAGAAGGCGGAGCGCATGTCGCGCGAGGCGATGTATGACATCGTCCGCGCCCCCCTGATCACCGAGAAGGCGACCGCGCTTTCCGAGAAGAATCAGGTGGCGTTCAAGGTCGCGATCGACGCGACCAAGCCGGAGATCAAGGTCGCGGTGGAAACGCTGTTCGGCGTGAAGGTCCTGGGCGTGAACACGCTTGTCCAGAAGGGCAAGACGAAGCGCTTCAAGGGTCGCCCCGGCCAGCGTTCGGATGTGAAAAAGGCGTTTGTACAGCTTGCCGAGGGTCAGTCCATCGACCTGACCGCGAAGCTGGTCTGACGCGGGGTAGCAAGACAATGGCACTGAAGCACTTTAATCCGGTCACCCCCAGCCTGCGCGGAACGGTCCTGATCGACCGCAAGGAGCTCTGGAAGGGTAAGCCCGTCAAGGGGCTGACCGAAGGCAAGAACAAGTCGGGCGGCCGCAACAACCATGGGCGCACCACGTCGCGCTTCATCGGTGGCGGTCACAAGCAGTCCTATCGCTACGTCGATTTCAAGCGGCGGAAGTTCGATGTGGTCGGCACGGTCGAGCGTCTGGAATATGACCCGAACCGCACCGCCTTCATCGCGCTGGTGAAGTACGAGGACGGCGAGCTGGCCTACATCCTGGCGCCGCAGCGCCTGAAGGCCGGCGACCAGGTCGTGGCCGGTGCGCGCGTCGACATCAAGCCGGGCAATGCGATGCCGCTGTCGGCCATTCCGGTCGGCACGATCGTGCACAACATCGAGCTGAAGCAGGGTGCTGGCGGCAAGATGGCCCGGTCCGCCGGGACCTATGCCCAGCTGGTCGGCAAGGATTCCGGCTATGCGCAGATCAAGCTGCAGTCCGGCGAACTGCGCGTCGTCCGTGGCGAATGCATGGCGACCATCGGCGCGGTGTCCAACCCGGACAACATGAACCAGCACATGGGCAAGGCGGGTCGCAGCCGCTGGCTGGGTCGTCGCCCGCACAACCGCGGCGTCGTGATGAACCCGGTCGACCATCCGCATGGTGGTGGTGAAGGCCGCACCTCGGGCGGCCGTCATCCGGTCACGCCGTGGGGCAAGCCGACGAAGGGTTACAAGACCAGGGTCAACAAGCGTACGGACAGTCTGATTATCCGTCGCCGGAAGACCGGCAAGTAAGGGGCAAAGAAGATGGCACGTTCCGTCTGGAAGGGCCCGTTCGTGGACGGGTATCTACTGAACAAAGCCGATGCGTCGCGCGCGTCGGGCCGTAGCGAGGTGATCAAGATCTGGTCGCGTCGTTCGACAATCCTGCCGCAGTTCGTCGGTCTGACGTTCGGCGTCTATAACGGGCACAAGTTCCTGCCCGTTCAGGTGTCGGAAAACATGGTGGGTCATAAGTTCGGCGAGTTCTCGCCGACGCGGACCTTCACCGGTCATTCCTCGGACAAGAAGGCGAAGCGGGGCTGATATGAGCAAGCCTAAGCATCCCCGCACGCTTGCGGAGACCGAGGCGCAGGCCCTGACGCGGAACATCCGCGTTAGCCCGCGCAAACTGAACCTGGTCGCCGGCCTGATCCGCAACAAGCCCGCGTCGCAGGCGGTGGCGATCCTGACGTTCTCGAAGCGCCGGATTGCCCAGGACGTCAGGAAGACGCTGGAGAGCGCGATCGCCAACGCCGAGAACAACCATCAGCTCGACGTCGACCAGCTGGTCGTCGTCCGGGCCGAGGTCGGCAAGTCGATCGTCATGCGCCGCTTCCACGCGCGTGGCCGTGGCCGTTCGTCGCGCATCGAGAAGTTCTTCAGCCATCTGAAGATCGTCGTGGCCGAGCGTGCGGCAGAGGCTGAGACAACCGAGCAGAAGGCGGCCTGATCATGGGACATAAAGTCAATCCGATCGGGCTGCGGCTCGGCATCAACCGCACCTGGGACAGCCGCTGGTATGCCGGCGCCGACTATTCGCGCCTGCTGCACGACGACCTGAAGCTGCGCGCGCACCTGCGCCGCAAGCTGTCGGGTGCCGGCGTGTCCCGCGTGGTGATCGAACGTCCGGCGAAGAAGCCCCGCGTGACGATCTACGCCGCCCGCCCGGGTGTCGTGATCGGCAAGAAGGGCCAGGACATCGACGTCCTGCGCAAGGATCTGACCCGCATGGCGAAGACCGACGTTGCGCTGAACATCGTCGAGATCCGCAAGCCCGAGATCGACGCGACCCTGGTTGCCGAAAACATCGCCCAGCAGCTGGAGCGCCGCGTGGCCTTCCGCCGTGCGATGAAGCGCGCCGTGCAGTCCGCGATGCGTCTGGGCGCCCAGGGCATCCGGATCAATTGCGGCGGCCGTCTGGGCGGCGCCGAGATCGCGCGCGTCGAATGGTATCGCGAGGGTCGGGTGCCGCTGCACACGCTGCGTGCGGACATCGATTACGGCGTGGCCACGGCGAAGACCACCTATGGCACCTGCGGTGTGAAGGTCTGGATCTTCAAGGGCGAGATCCTTGCCCACGACCCGCTGGCGCAGGATCGTCGCGCCGCCGAGCAGGCCCCGCAGCGCTAAGCTGGCGGGACTTAGGACCGAGAAGGGCGCCAGGCGGCGCGTGAGGATTTAGAACAATGCTTTCTCCCAAGCGGACAAAGTACCGCAAGGCCCACAAGGGCCGCATTCATGGGCTGGCGAAAGGCGGAACGACACTGAATTTCGGTGCGTTCGGCCTGAAGGCCCTGGAGCCGGAGCGGGTGACCGCCCGGCAGATCGAGGCCTCTCGCCGGGCCATTACCCGCGCGATGAAACGTGCCGGTCGCGTCTGGATTCGGATCTTTCCCGATCTTCCGGTCTCGACAAAGCCCGCCGAAGTGCGTATGGGCTCCGGCAAGGGGTCGCCGGAATACTGGGTAGCCCGTGTCAAGCCGGGTCGTATCCTGTTCGAGATCGAAGGTGTTCCGCCGGAGCTGGCGCGTCAGGCGCTGGCCCTTGGTGCTGCGAAGCTGCCGATCAAGACCAAGTTCGTGACCCGCATCGGAGAGGCGTGAGATGGCAAAGGCAACAAAGCCGGCCGATCTGCGTGCCAAGACCGCTGAAGAACTGGAGGCGCTTCTCATCGACCTGAAGCGCGAGCAGTTCAACCTGCGGTTCCAGCGCGCGACCGGCCAGAATGAGGGACAGGCGCGTGTTCGCACGGTGCGTCGCGAGATCGCCCGCGTGAAGACGATAGCGTCCCAGGCGCTGAAGAAGAATGCCGTCGGCGCGGGTGCGCCGGCCGCGAAGTCCTGAAGGGAGACGGGCGATGCCGAGGCGCGTCCTGACCGGACGGGTGACCAGCGACAAGATGGACAAGACGGTCACCGTCCTTGTCGATCGTCGGGTCATCCATCCGCTGTATAAGAAGTTCATCCGGCGCTCCAAGAAGTATGCGGCGCATGATGAACTGAACGAGTGCAAGATTGGGGACATGGTGCGCATTGAAGAATGCAAGCCGATCTCCAAGCGCAAGACCTGGACCGTGGTCGTACGGAATGGTGCCCCGCTGGGCGCCGCCGACGTCGCGTCCGGCGCGCAGGCGTAAGAAGGGCATAGGCTATGATCCATCCCGAGACCAACCTGGACGTCGCCGATAATTCGGGTGCGCGTCAGGTGCAGTGCATCAAGGTGCTGGGCGGTTCCAAGCGGAAGACCGCCTCGGTCGGCGACGTGATCGTCGTGTCCGTCAAGGAAGCGATCCCCCGCGGCAAGGTCAAGAAGGGCGACGTTCACCAGGCGGTGATCGTGCGTACCTCCTACCCGGTGCGCCGCGCCGATGGCAGCGCCATCCGCTTCGACCGGAACGCCGCCGTCCTGATCAACAAGCAGCAGGAACCGATCGGCACCCGTATCTTTGGCCCGGTCGTCCGTGAACTGCGCGCGCGCAAGTTCATGAAGATCATTTCGCTGGCACCGGAGGTGCTGTGATGGCTGCGCGTATCAAGAAGGGCGACCAGGTCGTCGTGATCACGGGTTCGTCGAAGGGCAGCCGTGGTGAAGTGCTGTCGGTTCGGCCCGATGACAACAAGGCGGTTGTCCGTGGCGTCGCGGTGGCCAAGCGCCATACGCGTCCGAACCGCATGGGTGAGCAGGGCGGCATCATCGAAAAGGAGATGCCGATCCATCTGTCGAACCTGAAGCTGGTCGATCCCAAGAGCGGCAAGCCGACGCGCGTCGGTTTCCGTATCCTGGAAGATGGCCGCAAGGTCCGCGTCGCCAAGGCGACCGGCGAAGTCGTCGAAGGCTGAGGAGGCGGGGATGTCTGAAGTGCAAGAGACCCGCTCGGTGCCGCGTCTGCAGAAGCGTTTTCAGGACGAACTGCGCGCGAAGCTGCGCGAGGAGTTCGGTTACAAGAACGTGATGCAGGTTCCGCATCTCGAGAAGATCGTCATCAACATGGGCGTGGGTGAAGCCGCGGGCGACCAGAAGAAGCTGGATGCCGCCCTTGGCGAAATGACGCTGATCTCGGGCCAGAAGCCGGTCAAGACGGTTGCGAAGAAGGCGATCGCCGGCTTCAAGATCCGTGCCGGCCTGCCGATCGGCTGCAAGGTGACGCTGCGTCGCGCCCGGATGTACGAATTCCTGGACCGTCTGGTGACCATCGCGCTGCCGCGCGTCCGCGATTTCCGCGGCCTGCCCGGCAACAAGGGCTTCGACGGCCGTGGCAACTTCGCCATGGGCCTGAAGGAGCAGATCATCTTCCCGGAAATCGAGTACGACAAGGTCGACGATATCCGTGGGATGGACATCATCTTCGTCACCAGCGCGAAGACGGATGCGGAAGCGAAGGCTCTTCTGAAGGCGTTTGATCTGCCCTTCGCCGCCTGATTGCGGCGATTGGGGCTTCCGCCCAGAGGTCAGAAGACCTATTAGACACGTTGTTTGGAAAACCGTCGGGATGGCCCGACAGGTTCCGGAGGGTAGAACAAGGCATGGCCAAGATCTCCGCCGTTAACCGGAATGCCAAGCGTGCGCGCATGGCAGGCCGGGACAAGGCTAAGCGGATTGCGCTCAAGAACATCATCATGGACCGGACGCTTCCGGTCGAGGATCGGTTCGAGGCATCCATGAAACTCGCAGAGCTTCCCCGCAATGGATCGCGCGTTCGCGTGCGCCTGCGGTGCAAGCTGACCGGGCGCGCCCGCGCCAACTACAGGAAGTTCGAACTTTGCCGCGTGGCTCTGCGCGACCTGGCCTCCAGCGGTCAGATCCCGGGCATGGTCAAGTCGAGCTGGTAAGGGCGGGAAACGATGTCACTTTCTGATCCGTTGGGTGATATGCTCACCCGGATCCGCAACGCGCAGCGTGCGCGTCATGCGGCCTGTGTCGCGCCGGCGTCGAAGCTGCGCGCGAATGTGCTCGAGGCCCTGCGCCGCGAAGGCTATATCCGCGGCTATGCGCAGGAAGACCTGCGCAAGGGCGTGGCCCAGCTTCGTATCGAGCTGAAATATCTGGATGGCGAGCCGGTCATCAAGGAGATCCACCGGGTGTCGAAGCCCGGGCGCCGGGTCTACTCGAAGATCAAGGAACTGCCGCGGGTCTATGCCGGTCTCGGCGTGTCGATCCTGTCCACGCCCCGTGGCGTCCTGTCCGATGCGGAAGCCCGCGCTGCCAATGTTGGCGGCGAGGTCCTCTGCCGCGTGTTCTGAGGAGGGATACATGTCGCGTGTAGGCAAATATCCCGTCGAGGTTCCGTCGGGCGTCCAGGTGTCCATCGTCGATGGCATCTTCGTGGCCAAGGGCAAGCTGGGCGAGCTGAAGCTGCCGCTGTCGCAGCACATCGAAGCCGAGATCGCCGACAACAAGGTCTCGGTCCGTCCGGTCGGCACCGCCGCCCCGGCGCGGATGATGTGGGGCACGACGCGGGCCCTGGTGGCCAGCATGGTCAAGGGTGTGTCCGAGGGCTTCTCCAAGACCCTCGAAGTGACCGGCACCGGCTATCGTGCCGCGGTCCAGGGCAGCAACCTTGTCATGAACCTCGGTTATTCGCATGACATCGTCTATGCGATCCCCGCGGGCATCAAGATCACGACGCCGCGCCCGACCGCCATCGTGGTCGAGGGCGTGGACAAGCAGCGGGTCGGTCAGGTCGCTCTGGACATCCGCAGCTTCCGCAAGCCCGAGCCCTACAAGGGCAAGGGCGTCCGTTACGACACGGAGACCATCCGTCGCAAGGAAGGCAAGAAGAAGTAATGAGCACGCAGCAGGATCTGCGGGAGCGTCGGCGTCAGCGTCTGCGCTTCCAGCTTCGCCGCAAGGGCGGCGGGCGTCCGCGCCTGTCCGTGTTCCGGTCAGGCAAGAACATCTATGCCCAGGTGATCGACGATGTCGCCGGGCGTACGCTTGCCGCCGCTTCGAGCCTGGACAAGGCGCTGCGCGAGCAGTTGAAGACCGGCGCGGATTCCGACGCGGCTGTCGCGGTCGGCAAGCTGGTTGCCGAGCGCGCGGTGGCGGCGGGTGTGTCGCTGGTCGTCTTCGACCGCGGTTCGTATATGTATCATGGGCGTATCAAGGCCCTGGCGGAGGCTGCCCGCGAGGGCGGTCTCGCCTTCTAAGGAAAGGGGCACGCAATGGCACGTGAACCGAGAGAAGGCGGCCGGGGTGGCCGCGATCGTGAGCGCGAAGGCGACGATCTCGTCGACAAGCTGGTCACGATCAACCGTGTTGCGAAGGTCGTGAAGGGCGGCCGTCGCTTTGCTTTCGCCGCGCTGGTCGTGGTGGGGGACCAGAAGGGTCGCGTCGGCTATGGCGCCGGCAAGGCCCGCGAGGTGCCCGAGGCAATCCGCAAGGCGACCGACCGCGCCAAGCGCGCGATGATCCGCGTCCCGATGAAGGAGGGCCGTACCCTCCATCACGACGTCGCCGGTCATTTCGGCGCCGGCAAGGTGGTGCTGCGTTCGGCCGATGCCGGCACGGGCATCATCGCGGGCGGCCCGATGCGCGCGGTGTTCGAGAGCCTGGGCATCAATGACGTGGTCGCGAAGTCCCTGGGGACCCGCAACCCGCATAACATGGTCAAGGCGACCTTCGCCGCGCTGGAGCGTTGCGCCAGCCCGCGCACGGTGGCCAACCGCCGTGGCAAGAAGGTGTCGGACATTCTGGGCCGCCGCGACGTGGCCGGAACCGGGGAGGCCGCCGCCGATGTCTGAGGCCAAGACGATCCGGGTCACCCAGGTGGCCTCGGGCAACGGTCGCAAGCCGGGTCAGCAGGCGACGCTGGTCGGGCTGGGCCTGAACAAGATCGGCCGCACCCGGGAACTGGAGGATACTCCTTCGGTTCGCGGCATGATCACCAAGGTGTCCCACCTCGTGAAGGTGGAGGGTTGAAATGAACCTGAACGAACTGCGCGATAACGCGGGCTCCCGCTATCGCAAGAAGCGTCTGGGTCGCGGCATCGGGTCCGGCAAGGGCAAGACGTCGGGCAAGGGCGTGAAGGGCCAGAAGGCGCGTGAGGGCGTGTCCCTCAACGGCTTCGAGGGTGGTCAGCTTCCGCTGTATCGCCGTCTGCCGAAGCGCGGCTTCAAGAACATCTTCCGCAAGGAATATGCTCCGGTGAACCTGGGCGCGCTGGACAAGGCCATCGCGGACGGCAAGATCGATGCCGGCACCGTGGTGACCGAGGACGTGCTGCGCACGGCCGGCCTGGTCGGGTCGGGCAAGTTCGCGGGCGTCCGCCTGCTGGCGAAGGGCGAGCTGGCCCGCGCGGTGACCATCGAGGTCTCCGGCGCGTCCGCGACCGCCGTTGCCGCGGTCGAGAAGGCCGGCGGCAGCGTCCGGACCAAGGCGGCGCGCGACGAGGCCCAGGCTCCGGCCTGAGGGCTGCGGCGGAACACGATTCGGGGTGGGGCGCCGGTCCGGCGCCCCCCTTCCGATCGGGATATTGCCGCCCCTTGGGTGTCCTCTCCGGCCTTGTCTCTTGCGCCGGACCGAGGCGACACCCTACACTCTTTGCTGATGTGTCATGACAGCGTCCCGTTTCGTGCGGTGGCGCTGTTGTTGTGAAAGGACGGGCGCATGGCCTCCGCGGCCGAGCAGCTGGCTGCCAATATGAATTTCAGTTCCTTTGCCAACGCAACGGAACTGAAGAAGCGAATCTGGTTCACCCTCGGGGCGCTGATCGTCTACCGTCTGGGAACCTACATTCCCGTTCCCGGTGTCGATGCCACGGTCATGGGCCAGCTTCTGGCCCGCCACCAGGGCGGCATCCTGGGCATGTTCGACATGTTCACCGGCGGTGCGCTGGGGCGTATGACCGTGTTCGCGCTGAACATCATGCCCTATATCAGCGCCTCGATCATCGTGCAGCTGATGTCGGCGGCGCTTCCCTCGCTGGAAAACCTGAAGAAGGAAGGCGAGGCGGGACGGCGCAAGCTGAATGAATATACCCGCTACCTGACGGTCCTGATCGCGCTGTTCCAGGCCTACGGCATTGCCGTGGGGCTCGAGAACATGCACAGCGCCGCCGGGGCCGCGGTGGTGGCGCCGGGCATGTTCTTCATCGTCTCGTGCGTGGTGACGCTGCTGGGCGGCACGATGTTCCTGATGTGGCTGGGTGAGCAGATCACCTCGCGCGGGGTCGGGAACGGCATTTCGCTGATCATCTTCGCCGGTATCGTCGCCAACCTGCCCCATGCCCTGGCCAGCCTGTTTCAGCTTGGCTACACGGGCGCGCTGTCGCCGTTCTTCGTGCTGGTCTTCCTGGTCCTGGCCGCGATCACGATCGCCTTCATCGTCTTCATGGAACAGGCGCAGCGCCGCGTGGTGATCCAGTATCCCAAGCGGCAGGTCGGCCAGCGCATCTATGGCGGCGACTCGACGCACATGCCGCTGAAGGTGAATACGGCCGGGGTGATTCCGCCGATCTTCGCGTCGTCGGTGCTGCTGATCCCGGTGACGATCGCCGGCTTCATGAACAATGCGTCCATGCCGGGCTGGCTGTCGTTCCTGGGGCAGGAACTGGGGCAGGGGCAGCCGCTGTACATGCTGTTCTATGCGGGAATGATCATCTTCTTCTCGTATTTCTACGCCGCGGTGACCTTCAATCCGCAGGAAACCGCGGACAACCTGCGCAAGCAGGGGGGCTTCATCCCCGGCATCCGTCCCGGAGCGAACACGGCGGCCTATTTCGACCGGATCCTGACGCGGCTGACCAGCATCGGCGCCGCCTATCTGGTCGCGGTGTGCCTGCTGCCGCAGATCCTGATCAGCCACTATAATGTCCCGTTCTATTTCGGCGGCACCAGCCTGATCATCATCGTGTCGGTCACCATCGACACGGTGACGCAGATCCAGTCGCACCTGGTGGCGCACCAGTATCAGGGCCTGATGCGCAAGGCCCGTGGGAAAGGCAGGGCGCGGTGAACGTCATCTTTCTTGGCCCCCCCGGGGCCGGCAAGGGCACCCAGTCCAAGCGGCTGGAAGCCCGGTATGGAATTGCGCAGATCTCGACCGGCGACATGCTGCGGGCCGAGGTCGCGGCGGAAAGCGCGATCGGCAAGCAGGCCAGGGCGCTGATGGATGCCGGGCAACTGGTGCCCGATGACGTCATCGTCGCCATGCTCGAATCCCGGATCGCGCAGCCCGATTGCGCCAAGGGATTCATTCTGGACGGATTCCCGCGGACCCAGGGGCAGGCGGTAGCGCTCGATTCGATGCTGAAGCGTCGCGGAGCCCGAATCGACGTTGTCCTGTTTCTGGAAGTCGACGAGGAGGCGCTGGCGGACCGGATCGCCGGGCGTTTCACCTGCGCGACCTGCGGAGCGGGATATAACGACCTGTTCAAGAAGCCCAAGGTGGAGGGCACCTGCGACGTCTGCGGCGGCCACAGCTTCGTGCGCCGCGAGGACGACCGGCGTGAGACCGTCGCGGCCCGCCTGGTGGCCTATCGCAAGCAGACGGCCCCGATCCTGCCTTACTACGAGGCCGAGGGGCTGCTGCGCCGGATCGATGGCATGGCGGATATCGACACGGTGACGGCGAAGGTGTTCGAAATCATGGATGCGATCACGAAGAAGTGATCGTTATTCATTGACTCCAAAGGGCGCGCGGGTATATTGCGCGCCCTCAAGGTATCGGCTCCCGTGTCATGGGATACGGAGTGCCGAGAAAACGAATCCGATTGATGATGGGGTTGACCGGCGGTGCCGGCACGTTCACGACGCTCCGGCATGGCCGGTGGTGTGGAAAAGCCCCGGCGACGATCTTTAGGGCCCGTGCGATGCGGGTGGACGAGGAGTAAGTGGCGTGGCGCGTATTGCCGGCGTGAACATCCCAACCAACAAGCGGGTGACGATTGGCCTGCGTTATATCTATGGCATCGGCGAGACGAAGGCTGAGGAAATCTGCCGTCGTCTCGAGATCCCGGCCGAGCGCCGGGTCAACGAGCTGTCCGACGACGAGATCCTTAAGATCCGCGAACTGATCGACAGCGAGTATCGGGTCGAAGGCGATCTGCGTCGCGAAGTCGCGATGAACATCAAGCGTCTGATGGACCTGGGCTGCTACCGCGGCCTGCGCCATCGTCGCGGCCTGCCGGTTCGTGGTCAGCGGACCCACACCAACGCCCGCACCCGCAAGGGCAAGGCCGTTGCGATCGCCGGCAAGAAGAAGGCTACCCGCTAAGCGGCTTTCGCCGCATTCGCGGCCCGTGTCGGGTGCCCTCGCGGTACCGGGCGCGGGCCGCGTCTTTGAACAGACAGGACCAGGAAGACTATGGCGAAGGCTGCTGCTCCGCGTATTCGCAAGAAAGAGCGGAAGAACATTATCTCGGGGGTGGCGCATGTGCTCTCCACCTTCAACAACACGATGATCACGATCTCCGACGCGCAGGGCAATGCGATCGCGTGGTCTTCCGCTGGTGCCCAGGGCTTCAAGGGTTCGCGCAAGTCGACCCCGTACGCGGCCCAGGTCGCGGCCGAGGACGCCGGGCGCAAGGCGCGCGAGCATGGGATGGAGACGCTGGAGATCGAGGTGTCCGGTCCGGGGTCGGGGCGTGAGAGCGCGCTGCGTGCCCTGCAGGCCGTCGGCTTCTCGATCACCTCGATCCGCGACATGACGCCGGTGCCGCACAACGGCTGCCGCCCGCGCAAGCGTCGTCGCGTCTGATCTCCGGGTCCGAGTTCGTTTTCCGTCCGCGCTGTCGCGGACGGGGTTGATTGTCATCCGGGCGCCCGGTTACGCGGGTGCCGTCTGCCTTGGTGCAGATCAGTTTTGAAAGGCCATCACCTTGGTCCTCCAGAAAAACTGGCAATCTCTGATCAAGCCGGAGAAGCTGGAAGTCGAGCCGGGCGGAGAGCCGTTACGCACGGCGACCGTGGTGGCGGAGCCGCTGGAGCGCGGCTTCGGCATGACGCTCGGCAACGCCATCCGGCGCGTGCTGCTGTCCTCGCTGCAGGGCGCGGCGGTGACGGCGATCCAGATCGACGGCGTCCTGCACGAGTTCTCGTCCGTGGCCGGCGTCCGCGAGGACGTCACCGACATCGTGCTGAACGTCAAGCAGCTTGCCCTGCGGATGCATGGCGAGGGGCCGAAGCGCATGGTGCTGACGGCCACCGGGCCGGGTGAAGTGCGGGCGGGCCAGATCCAGACCGGGCATGATATCGAAGTCATGAATCCCGACCTGGTGATCTGCACGCTGGACGAGGGCGTGAAGTTCGGCATGGAATTCACCGTGAACCTGGGCAAGGGCTACGTCCCGGCGGCGGCGAACCGTCCCGAGGACGCGCCGATCGGCCTGATTCCGGTCGATGCCATCTATTCGCCGGTGCGTCGCGTGTCCTACAAGGTCGAGCCGACCCGCGTGGGCCAGGTGACCGATTATGACCGGCTGCTGCTGACGGTGGAAACCAACGGCGCGGTGACGCCCGAGGATGCGGTGGCCCTGGCCGCGCGTATCCTGCAGGACCAACTGCAGCTGTTCATCAATTTCGACGAGCCGCGTCCGGTCAGGACCGAAGAGCCGCAGGACGACCTGCCGTTCAACCGGAACCTGCTGCGCAAGGTCGACGAACTGGAACTGTCGGTCCGCAGCGCGAACTGCCTGAAGAACGACAACATCGTCTATATCGGCGACCTGGTGCAGAAGACCGAGCAGGAGATGCTGCGCACTCCGAACTTCGGTCGCAAGTCGCTGAACGAGATCAAGGAAGTCCTGACTTCAATGGGGCTGTCCCTTGGTATGAATGTGCCGGCCTGGCCGCCGGAAAATATCGAAGACCTGGCCAAGAGGCTCGACGAGCCGTTCTGACCGGAAAGACAGGAAGACTTCATCATGCGTCACGGTGTTGCCGGCCGGAAGCTCGGCGTTACCTCGTCCCATCGCGCTGCCATGTTCCGGAACATGGCGGTCGCCCTGATCAAGCACGAGCAGATCACGACCACCCTGCCCAAGGCGAAGGAACTTCGCCCGGTGGTGGAAAAGCTGATCACGCTCGGCAAGCGGGGTGACCTGCATGCGCGCCGTCAGGCCTATGCCCAGCTCCGTGACGATGTGATCGTCTCCAAGCTGTTCTCGGCGGTGGCCGACCGCTACAAGGCCCGCAATGGCGGCTATATCCGTGTCCTCAAGGCGGGCATCCGCCATGGCGACGCGGCCGACATGGCGGTGATCGAACTGGTCGATCGCGATGTCGCGGCCAAGGGCCAGGATAGCGGCCCCCGCCCCGAAGCGGCTGCCGAAGACAGCCTGGCGGCCTGATCGGCTGCCCTTCTGGCGAATCGAAAAGAAACCCGGCCTTGTGCCGGGTTTTTTCGTCTATGGGACGGAAAGGAAAAAAGCTGCCGAGCGGCGGAAGGCGGCGTAAACTGAATCTTTTCCAATTTCAGCGACTAATCGAAAAAAACGGCTGCATATGGGTAGGACAATGCGGATTCTTGTAACGGGTGGATGCGGGTTCATCGGCTCGGCAGTGGTGCGGCACATTATCGGCGGCACGGGCCATTCGGTGGTGAATGTCGATAGCCTGACCTATGCGGCGACGCTGGAGTCCACGGCCGAAATCTCCTCGGACCCACGCTATGTGCATGTCCGGGCGGATATCACCGACGGGGCGGCGATGCGGGCGGTGTTCGCGGCGCATCAGCCGGATGCGGTGATGCACCTGGCGGCCGAAAGCCATGTTGACCGGTCGATCGACGGGCCGGGCGTGTTCGTGCAGACCAACGTGGTCGGCACCTATACGCTGCTGGACACGGCGCGGGAGTACTGGTCGGGGCTGGATGCGGCGGGGCGGGCGGCATTCCGCTTCCACCACGTCTCGACCGACGAGGTCTTCGGCACGCTTCAGCCGGGGGATGCCCCCTTTACCGAAAGCACGCCCTACGACCCGCGCAGCCCCTATTCGGCGTCCAAGGCGGCGTCGGACCATCTGGTGCGGGCGTGGCAGCACACATACGGGCTGCCGACCTTCGTGACCAACACCACCAACAATTACGGTTTCTGGCATTTCCCGGAAAAGCTGATCCCGCTGGTGACGATCAACGCTATCGGCGGCCGCGCGCTGCCGGTCTATGGCGATGGCGCCAACATGCGCGACTGGCTGTTCGTCGACGACCATGCCGAGGCCCTGGTGCTGGCGGTCGAACGCGGCCAGCCGGGTGAGACCTACGCCATCGGCGCGCGCCAGCCGCGCAGCAATCTGGACGTCGTCCGGGCGATCTGCACGGTGCTGGACGATTTGCGGCCCGACCCGGCGGGCCCGCACGCGCGGCTGATCCGCTTCGTCACGGACCGGCCAGGCCACGATTTCCGCTACGAGATCGATCCCTCGCGGGCCGAGGCCGCGCTGGGCTGGCGCGCACGCCACGATTTCGAGACCGGAATCCGCCGGACGGTGCAGTGGTACCTGGACCATCAGGATTGGTGGACGGCATTGCAGGCCCGCCATGACAGCAATCGGCGGCTGGGCGTTACCCCGGCAGGAGCCGCAGCATGAATCCGCAGAAGATCGAGACCGCGATGAAGGGCATCCTGCTGGCCGGCGGGTCGGGCACGCGGCTGCACCCGATGACGCTGGCGACCAGCAAGCAACTGCTGCCGGTCTATGACAAGCCGATGATCTACTACCCGCTTTCGACGCTGATGCTGGCGGGCATCCGGGACATCATGATCATCTCGACGCCCGACGACCTGCCGCAGTTCCGCCGCCTGCTGGGCGACGGGACGCAGTATGGGGTGCGCTTCACCTATCGCGTCCAGCCTTCGCCGGACGGCATCGCCCAGGCTTTCCTGATCGCGGAGGACTGGCTGCAGGGCGCGGCCTGCGCGCTGGCGCTGGGCGACAACCTGATCTTCGCCGACCATCTGAGCGTGCTGCTGCAGGCGGCGGCGCGGCGCGATGTCGGCGCCACGGTGTTCGCCTACCAGGTGCAGGACCCCGAACGCTATGGCGTGGTAAGCTTCGACGCCGACGGCCGCGCCCGCGACCTGGTGGAAAAGCCCGCCCAGCCGACGTCGCGCTGGGCGGTGACGGGGCTGTATTTCTACGACTCCCGCGTCAGCGCCTTCGCCCGCGCGATCCGCCCCTCGGCCCGGGGCGAGCTGGAGATCACGGACCTGAACCGGATCTATCTGGAAGAAGGCTCGCTGCAGGTGGAAAAGCTGGGCCGGGGCTGCGCCTGGCTGGATGCCGGAGTACCCGACGCGCTGATGCAGGCCGGGATGTTCGTGCAGACCATCCAGTCCCGCCAGGGCATGCTGGTCGGATCGCCCGCCGAGGTCGCCTTCCGCATGGGATTCATCGACGCCGCGCAACTGCGCGCGATCGCCCAGACGGTGCACAAGACCGAACTGGGACGCCTGCTGCGCGACCTGGCGGACGGGAGATAGACAGCATGCAGATCGAACACCTTTCCATCCCCGACATCCTGCTGTTGACGCCGCGCCGCTTCGCGGATGAGCGGGGGTTCTTCTCCGAGACCTACAACCTGCGCACCATGGCCCAAGCTGGAATCGATGTGGCGTTCGTGCAGGACAATCACAGCTTGTCGCGCCAGCGTGGCGTGATTCGCGGCCTGCATTGCCAGTTGCCGCCCCACGCCCAGGGCAAGCTGGTGCGCTGCACGCGCGGCGCGATCTGGGACGTGGCGGTGGATGCGCGGCAGGGCTCGCCCAGCTTCGGCCGATGGGTCGCCGCCGAACTGAGCGAGGAAAACGGGTCGCAGCTCTGGATTCCGCCGGGATTCCTGCACGGGTTCTGCACCCTGACCGAGAATGCCGAGGTGCAGTATAAATGCACCGACCTGTGGGACCGCGACTGCGAACGCTCGGTGCGTTGGAATTCCCCGGACCTGGCCATCGCGTGGCCGGTGGCGCCCGAGGATGCCGTCCTGTCGGAGAAGGACGCCGCCGCGCCGGACTTTTCCACCGTGCGGGACTGGTTCTGATGGTGGGCTGCCCGATCCTGGTGATCGGCCGGTCCGGCCAGCTCGCCACCGCGCTGGGACGGTCCAACTCGCCCGGCCTGCACTGCCTCGGGCGCCCCGACCTCGATTTCGATCGGCCGGAGACGGTGGACACCGCGATCGCAGAGGCCGCGCCCGGCCTGGTCGTCAACGCTGCCGCCTGGACGGCGGTGGATGCGGCCGAGGACGACGTGGCGGGGGCCGAGCGTGCCAACCGAGACGGCCCGGCGCATCTGGCCCGGCTGTGCGCCGCGCGGGGCATCCCGCTGATCCATGTTTCGACCGATTACGTGTTCGACGGCACCAAGGGCGCGCCCTACGTCGAAACCGACCCGACCTCGCCCCGCACGGTCTATGGTCGCAGCAAGGCGGAAGGCGAGCAGGCGATCCTGGCGGTCCATGACCGCGCGATCATCCTGCGGACGGCGTGGGTCTATTCCCCATATGGGCGGAACTTCGTGCGGACCATGCTGAATGCGGGGGCGAAGAACCCGGTGCTGCGGGTGGTGGGCGACCAGCGGGGCAACCCGACCAGTGCCGACGACCTGGCCGGCGCTATCCTGTCCATTGCCGACACCATTGCCCGTGACGGCTGGCGGGATGCGTTCGCCGGGATCACTCATGCCGCCGGCAGCGGCGACACCACCTGGCACGGCCTGGCCGTCGCCGCATTGCAGGATGCGGCCCGCCTCGGCCGCCCGATGCCCGTCGTCGAAGCCATCACCACCGCCGACTGGCCGACCCCGGCCGCCCGGCCGCAGGATTCCCGCCTGGACTGCACGCGCCTGCATGACGTGTTCGGCGTCCGCCTGCCGCACTGGCGTGACAGTGTCGCGCGGACGGTCACCACATTGTTGGCCAACCCGGCGGCGTGAGCGATACGGCGTTTGTCCCGATAATCGAAACTGAATAGGGCGACATTGCCGTCCCCATGACGGCATGTCCGGCCGCGCTTCCTTACCGTCTGGTGTCAATGGGTGCCAGAATGGTGATGGACGTGCGTTCTTGCGTCTGGCTTATATGCGTCGGGAAAATTCCGCCCCCCTTCATTGTCGTTCCGAACGGACTCTCAGTACTCTTATGAATCACGAAATATGCGCTGTTGTGGTGACTTATAATTCCGACATCGCGGTATTTCGGGATGTGATGGCAGCTCTTCATGAGCAGGTTGGAAGAATCGTCGTCGTGGACAACCATTCGCGCAACGCTGCCGAGATTGGCGGCGTCGTTCGAAAAGGCCCGCATGAATTTCTGGAACTTTCGGAAAATATGGGGCTGGCCCACGCACAGAATGTCGGCATTTCCCATGGGATCGGGCAGGGTGCCAAATATATTTTGCTGATGGATCAGGATACGATCCTGCCCGAAGGCTCGGTGAACCATCTCCATGATATATGCGTAAAGCTGGAACATGAGGGTGTCTGGGTCGGTGCGGTAGCAAATGCGTATCGGGACACGCAGGACGGGCAGATAAATGCTATCTGGCGAGGGGATGGACGCAGGGTCGTTCGACAGCACGTCGATCCGGAAAAAGAAAAATTAGTGGAAGTTGATTTTCTGATTGCGTCCGGTTCACTAATTCCAGCCAGAATATTGCAAAAAATAGGATTGATGGACGAATCCCTATTTATAGACTTGGTCGATGTGGAATGGGGCCTGCGGGCGATGGCTCGCGGCTATCGGAGTTTTATAAGTTTCGAGAAAATCATGAGTCATTCCTTGGGGAATGGAAGAATAAATGTATTGGGTCGTGTAATATCATTGCACAGTCCGTTTAGAAATTACTACATGGTGAGGAATTCTATCATTTTAGCGCGAAGGAAATATATTCCCGTATCGTGGAGGATATATTTCTTAAGAAGGGTCATTCCATTTTTTGTCATATTTGGTTTTTTTGCTGATAGAAAAATGTCCAGAATTCGCTTTATGGTCCGAGGGGCCATGGACGGTGTGTTGAATCGGGGGGGCCGATCTCCTCTGAATTGAATGTTCAGGATGTGCCTGGGAAACCGGACGCATTGCCGCCTTTCGGGAGAAAATGTTTCAATTTTGCAATGTGGGCAATAATGATCAATATCATAAAAAAAAATAAATCGGTCGATATAAATAAAAACGCCCTTTGTGTCATATTGCTGGTGTGTGCTCCACTTCTCCTGAAGTTTCCACTTCTGATCGGCCTGCTGATCGCCGATCCTGCGCTGCTCTATGCCGGGCTCCAGACCGGTCTGCATGCCGGTCCGCTAACCGGCTATCCGCCGATGCCGACCATCGACCCGAACATCGGTTTCACGAGTCATGCACTGGGGTATCGGGCGGCCGAGGATGTTCTGAGCGGACGCCTGCCGTGGTGGAATCCCTATGAGGGCGTGGGTATGCCCCTTGCCGGGGAAATGCAGTCGGCGGCGCTGTTCCCATTGACGTTATTGCTGGCGCTGCATAATGGCCAGTTGTACATGCATCTATGCTTGCAGATCATTGCGGGCCTTTCGACCTATGCAGTACTGCGCAAGATCGGATGCATGCGCTTCGGCGCGCTTGCCGCGGCCCTTGTATTCGAATTCGATGGCACATTCGCCTGGCTGGCCAATGCCGTTATCAATCCCATCGCCTTCCTGCCATTGACCCTCCTGGGCGTCGAAACGATACGGGAGCGGGTCGAGGCCGGACGCAGGGGAGGCGGCGCATGGGTCACGATCGGGCTCTCCGCTTCGCTCTATGCCGGCTTTCCCGAGGTCGCCTATCTGGACGGCCTGCTGGTCCTTGCCTGGACGTTGGTGCGGCTGGGTTCACTCGCGCGTCCGATGCGCTGGGCCTTCCTGCGCCGGATCGTCGTTTCTGGCCTGGCCGCACTGGCGATTTCCGCACTGATCCTCGTTCCGTTCGGCGACTATATGCTTGTTGCCAACACGGGGGGACACGCGAATGGTGGTTTCGCGTTCATCTCGCTGAGTCCGGCCTTCCTGTTCGCCCTGCTGGTGCCTTATGCCTTCGGCGGAATCTTCCAGATTCCGCAATATACGGAGTTCTGGTCATCGGTGGGGGGATACACAGGCTGCATTCTGCCTGTCCTTGCGCTGTGCGGCCTGGGAGGACAGGCGTTGCGCGGCGTGAGGGTCGCGCTGGGGCTGTGGATTGTCGTGACGATCGGCATCGCGTACGGCGCACCGGGGGCCGGCCTCCTTGCCCAGTTCTTCCCGGGGTTCAAGTTCGTGGCGCTCTACCGTTATTTGTCGCCGTCCTGGGAATTCTGCCTGTGCGTGCTCGCCGCATTCGGGTTGACGGACCTGGCACGAAACCACAGGTTCGCCCGGGTTACCGCCGCCTGCATTGCCGTTGCGGCCGTCTGCGTCGTGACCGCCTATGTGACGCATCGACATCATCTGCCCCTGGCGCGCAACAGGCTTGCGCTGGACAGCATCGTGTTTGCCGCGATCCTGCTGATCGGTACCGGCGTGCTGGCCTGGCTGCCCCTGACGGCGGCGACACGGTCACGCGGCATGGCGGGCGTGCTCGTCGCGGAAGTCGCCGTGCTGTTTGCCTTGCCGTCACTCAGTTCTCCGTCGCATGGCGCCATCGACCTGACAGGGGTACAGTACCTGCAGCAGCATCTCGGTTTTCAGCGTTTCGCGACATTCGGGCCGGTTCAACCCAACTATGGCAGCTATTTCGGGATTGCGTCCATCAACCACAACGATCTTCCGCTCCCCAGGGACTGGACGGATTACGTTGCCCGGCACCTCGATGCCAATGCGCCGTCGATCCTCTTCACAGGCTTCAGCCGGAACGATCCGAACGGTCCGTCCGCGGCGGACAATCTGGTGGTGAACGTCGAGGCCTATCGGAAGGCGGGCGTGCGATTTGTCCTGGTGCCTGCGGGATCACTGGACAGCCCGGGCTTCGCATCGTTCAAGCACTATGCCGCAGCCGATCATGGCGTGCGGGAAGCATTCGGAAACGGCGTGATGCGGATTTTCGAACTGCCCGATCCGACACCCTATGCCGCGGCACCCGGCTGTGTGCTGACGCCTCGTTCCCGCGATCTCATGGACGTCGATTGCACCGGACCGTCGCAACTGACCCGCCTGGAAATGTACATGGAGGGCTGGCACGCGTCCGTCGACGGCAACCCGGTGCCGATCAGCCGGACGGGCGAGATTTTTCAGCAGATACCGGTTCGACAGGGTCGTTCCGTCGTGACGTTCCGCTTTGTGCCACCCCATATCCAGTGGGCGTTTTTCGCCTTCATTGTCGGCTGGATCCTTTTCGCGATCGACCTTCTGGGAGGGAAGGAGCGCACGGCAAGGAAAATCCTGTAGGTCCGGGCGTCGGCGGCCCGTCGGGGGGCGCCGATGCCCGGCAGGGGACGGGCCTTGCCTTACGGCAGGTATGTCGTCAGCGCGACGCGCTGGTTTCGCGTACTGCCCCATGCATCGAAATTTTCGACGGACGCCAGTAAGCCGCGCGTTTCCGCGTCAATCGATTCGACAAAGTCCACAACCGGCAGTGCAGTCGCCAGCGGATCGGCAACAAGGCCGATCTCGGCGCAAAGATTACGGAATGTCAGCGCGAACTGTTCGATGCCGTCCGTGATCTCCGTCGAAATTCGGGCATGGCCATCAATGGCAATTCGCCCGGAATCCTCGATGATGGCGACATCCTTTCCAATCGCATCCTGGTAGCCGATGACGGCGTCATGGGGTGCCGAGAAGAACAGTTCGACGGCGACACGATTGGCATAAACGGCGGTTACCCGTTCCGGGCCGATTGATTCGCGCGACAGCAGGGCGTCCATCCTCAGTCTTTGCCGCCGCCGCCGGCAATCATCCGATTCGTTCAGGCACAGGTAGTAGCCGAACAGTTCGACCTGCATCAGCTTGCCGAGGGCGAGGTCGAAGGCATCCTGCGTCGTTCCGTTCCAGCCCACATCGACCATGGCGACGCGCATGCCCGGTTCAACGCCCACCTGTTTGAGGTAGTTGAGGAGGCCGCGCCGGTTGCGACGGCATACCTGCAGGATGTCTCCGCGGAAGGCGCCCACGAAATCCCGGATGCGGCTGATATTGTCATTGCTGATGACGATTCCGGCTCCGAGGCCGAGGTCATCCATCACCCGGTCGGCCGGTGGCGTGACGCCCAGCCGCTCCAGCACCTCGATCGGCCGCAATCCATGTGCGCCCGCAAGGAAGAATTCCATCTGCGTATTGAAGTTGGACTCGTCGGTGGCGGCGAGCGTAAAGGCGACGCGCGAGCCCATGAAATAGGTGAAACGCGGCAAGGTCCCCGCGGGCATCGTGCGGGCGAGGCGTTCAAGAACATATCCGTCTCGCGATACGAACAGCACGATGTCGATCTTGTCCTGCGCTGATTTGCGGACAATCCAGTCGAGGAAGCCCACTGCCGCCGGCCCGCCGAAACGAAACCCGAGTTCGGTAAACGATCCCGGCGGCGGCCGATCGGCGATCGAGCGGATGAGGCTGCCGGCGATCGATGCCGACGGGGGAAAGCGACTGGATTTCTGCTGTCGTGTGGGATCGACGTAATGATAGGCGGACAGGCCTTTTTGCCTGGCCCGTTCCACGTCCGACAGCGGATTGTCCCCGATATGCAGGATGCGCCCCGGGTCTATGCCGAGTTCCTGTGACACCCGGTCGAACAGTTCACCGGTATCGCGCTTGGTTGCGTTTCGCTCCGACGAAATGAAGGTCGCGCTGGGCTGCAGCCGGTGCTTGTGGAAAAGATCGTCGAAGAAGGCTTGCGGCAGGTACATATCCGACGTGATGACGACGGGTTTATCGGCGATCGTCTGCCTGAACACGTCCATGAGATCGGGATTGGGCAGCGTCAGGGCGAGTTCGAGCTGGTACTCGGCATCGCGCAGCACGGATGCCGGCACCGACACGGAATCGAAGCACGCATAGATGCCGTCGAGCGTGATTTCCTTCTGTCCGTTCTCCCGCATGCGCTGGAACGCCCGTACCTGCGCTTCCTGGCGCAGGCGGCGGAAGGAGGCGATGCCGAATTTCTCGCCGATGATGTCGAAGAGGTCTTCCGGATCGGCAAGCGGGCGGACGAACAGCGTATCGAACACATCGAAAGAGACGGCGTCGGCTCGTGCGATGGACTGCTTCAGGTGGGACACCATAACTATTCCGCAAAAAATTATAGAAAAATCGAATTAAAGCGAGTCGGTTTCATGAAAGCGAAAAATAAAAATCATTGGGTCCCAAATTGGGATTGTAGAAAGGATCGTGCATCAGGAAATGTGGATTTTTATAATAAAGCCGATTTTTTTCCTGATCGAGGCGTCGCCGTTTTTCTTTGTTTTTGTTGTCATTTCCTCGGCTTAGAGATTCATAATGGAAAAGCTCAGCGCCAGGACACACCACATTATAGAAGCCGTGTTCTACCAGACGGAAACACAGATCGACGTCGTTATAGGCGATCGGGAAGGACTCGTCGAACCCGCCGACAGCATCAAATTTCGTTCGCTCGATCATGAGGCAGGCTCCGGTCACGGCGATCCAGTCATATTCGAGCAAATTGCGGGCGAAATAGCCCGGAGTGTATGCGTCGGCAGACCAAAAGGCGTGATTGGGACCATCCGCCAGATTCAGGACGCCACTATGCTGGATTTTCCGGCTGTCTGGATACAACAGCTTGGCACCGACAGCGCCGACATGCGTAAGTTGCGCATATCCGGCCATCCGTCCGATCCAGTCAGGTGAGATCACCTGAGTGTCGTCGTTCAGGAACAGCAATAGGCTGCCCTTCGCATCGCCGACGCCGATATTGTTGATCTCGGAATAGTTGAACGGTGCGTCATGCCTTATCACCCGCACGTTCGGGTTGGCGTGAAGGGAGTCCAGGTAATTCACCGTTGCCGCGTCGGTTGAACCATTATCAAGCAGGACGATTTCGAAGTTTCGGTAATGCGAATGTCCAAAAATGGAATCGAGACAGTTTTTCAATACGGTCCCGTTGTTCTTGGTGGGAATGATGATGGATACCAGCGGGGTTCCCTGCACGTCATAATTGACGCGGAAATATCCCGCCAGTTGCGGGACGGCTTCGATCGTTCCCTTCAGTCCACGACGTTCGAGCGCCGCCATGCGGGCGCGACGGCCCGCGTCGACCGCATAAGGCTTCGCATTCAAATCTGAAGCCACTGATTGCGGGATGATACGCCAGTGATAGAGCACCTTCGGCACGTGAGAGATGCGTTTGGCCGCTTCCGTCACGCGCAGGACGAAATCCCAATCCTGACTTCCGTCGAATTCCGATCGCAGATCGCCCACCGTTTCGAGCAGCGCGCGGCGCACGCACGACACGTGACACGTGTACATCGTGCTCATCAGCGTATCGGGCGACCAGTCGGGCTTGAAGAACGGCTGGCTGAAACGCCCGTCCGGCTCGATCTTGTCCTCGTCGCTGTAGACGTAGTCGGGATCTTCCGCGTCGATGCATTTCGCCAGTTCGAACAGGCAGTCGTCGGTCAGTTCGTCGTCGTGATCGAGGAACACGATGTAGTCGCCGCCGGCTTCGGCCAGCCCCCGATTGGTCGCACCCGATATTCCCATGTTGCTTTCCAGCAGAATGGTCCTGATCCGGGGATCGACGAGCTTCGACGCATTGTCGCGCACGGATTGCTGCGGACTCTTGTCGTCGACGAGGATCAGTTCCCAGTGCGGATACCATTGCGCCAGGACGGAGCCCACCATTCGCTGGAACAGATCGTCCGGCGTGTTGTACAGCGGCACGACGATCGAGAATGCGGGGCGCTTCGCCAGGCGCGCGATCTGCGCGTCCAGATTGTCGGGGCGCCGCCGGGGTACGAAGACGTAGCCCGACGGGTCGGAGGCGAGCCGATAGGTGCCTTGCGGCATCCCGTTCGGCAGTGCGGTGCCGGATGATGCCGGCCAGGGCTGATAGGCGATGTGCGGGCAGGACGGGTCGCCTGGCGTCTCGCTGAAGACGGCGTGCTGTACCGCGCGCGCGCGGCGGAAACGGAGTCGCGCGGGCATCCGATGGGGCGTCATGGCCCACCACACCGCCTTGGCACCGCGCCGCAACTGGTGACGCACACGGGGCGAAAGGCGCGACCCCACGTCCCGGGCGACCTTCGTGGCGCGCCAGGTCGTGCTGGCCCGGATCTGCGCGACCTCGGTATTCGTCAGCGCCAGCACGTTCTGGACGCTGGAAAGATCCCGTTGGGTAATGGACAGTTCGCCTTGAACCGACGACAGGTCGGTACGCAGGCGCTCGTCCTCCTGGTCACGGGCATCCAACTGCTGGTTCAGGTCGTCGATATTCGCGGAAAGATCCTTCTGGATGCTGTCGCGTTCGTGCTGGATCGACGACAGATCCGCGCGCAGCCGCTCTTCGTCCTGGGCACGGGTCGCCAGTTGCTGATGCAAGGCGCCGATTTCGGCATTCAGTTCCCTGTGGGCCCGTTCCAGCACGTACTGGGTCGAAACGGCGGCGCCCAGCCGTGAGTAGGCTTCGCGTATCGCCACGCGGGCCTCGGTGCCGCTCTCCAGCAGCGGGCGCAATCCGGGCGGCACGCGCGAACCCGGACAGAGTACGCCCAGCCCGTGCCCGTGAAAGAATTCAAATGACGGGTGTCTGGCGCGCAGTTCCTCCCACAGGCGCCAGACCCCGAAATCGCCTTCCCGAACGTTGATGTCGTGGAACAGCACCACGCCGTGTTCGGACATTTTCGGCAGCCAGGTCGTATAGTCCTCGAGGACATCTTCGTAGCGGTGTCGTCCGTCGATGTGCAGGAGATCGATCTCGCCGTCCGTGAAATGGACGAGCGCATCGTGGAAATACGCGCGGATGAGTCGCGAGAATCCCGCATAATGCTGCCCCTGAAGGCCGGACAGGGTGTTGAATACCTGTTCGCCGTAAAAGCCGGCGTGCTCGTCCCCCGCCCAGGTATCGACCGCATAGCACCGTGTCGGCAGCCTGAGCCGCTGGACCGCCTGGCAGAACGCGAGGAACGAGAACCCGGCATGCGTCCCCAGTTCGACGAAGACGGCCGGCTGAACCTTCTCCATCAGCCAGAACGCGAACGGTGCGTGCTCCAGCCATGCCGATTCCAGGATATGCTGTGGTGCCCAGAAGGAGGCCGGACCAACACATGGAACAGATGTGTCCATTCCCCCTTCGTGATCGGGTGCGGAGACATTTTCTGGATGATTAGACACTGGCTTTCTCACAGTAAGAACGCTATGACCCGCGCCGGGTTTCCAGAGACCGGATCGTCTGTTTTTTGTGTCCTACGCGGCGGTGGGCGCGGCTTCAAGGATTGTGTCGCGCCTTTATTCCCTGGAACGGCCCCGGCGCCGACTTCATGATCGGCATCCGGCCGGGTCTCTGTTTCTTTTGGCATGAGGATGGAAGTGGCAGGTTATCAGACGATACCCAGCATTCGCGACATGGCTGGCGAGGCATTTGACGTGGATGAGTGCAGGATTGCCGTCCTGGTGCCATGCCATAACGAGGAACTGGCCATCGCCCAGGTCGTGCACGATTTTCGCACGGCACTGCCGGGCGCGGTCATCTATGTCTACGACAACAACTCCACCGACCGGACGGTGGACGTCGCCGCGGCGGCCGGGGCGGTGGTGCGGACGGAACGCCTGCAGGGCAAGGGGTATGTCGTCCGGCGCATGTTCGCCGATATCGAGGCCGATTTCTATGTGATGGTCGATGGCGACGCCACCTACGATGCCGCGGCCGCGCCGGCCATGCTGGCCATGGCGCGCGACGAAGGGCTGGACATGGTCAACGGCGCCCGCGTGACGGATCGGGAGGCCGCCTATCGGCGGGGCCATGTGCTGGGCAACAAGGTCCTGACCGGCCTGGTCACGGCGGTCTTCGGCCATCGGCTTTCGGATATGCTGTCGGGCTACCGGGTCTTTTCCCGGCGCTTCGTCAAATCCTTTCCCGCCCTTTCGGCCGGTTTCGAGACCGAGACCGAACTGACGGTGCATGCGCTGGAACTCAGCATGCCGATCGGCGAAGTGGCGACGCAGTATGTCGAACGCCCCGAGGGCACGGTTTCCAAGCTGCGGACCTATCGGGACGGGATCAGGATCCTGCGGACCATCGTCAATCTGGTGAAGCAGGAGCGCCCGTTGCAGTTCTTCGTCACGCTCGGGGCGCTGCTGTTCCTGCTGGGCCTGGGGACCGGCGTGCCCGTCGTGCTGGAATTCCTGCGCACGGGACTGGTGCCCCGGCTGCCGACGGCCGTGCTGGCGACCGGGTGCATGATGCTGGCGGGACTGGCGCTGACCTGCGGCCTGATCCTGGACAGCGTGACCCTGGCGCGGCGGGAGGTGAAGCGGCTGGCCTATCTGGCGCTGCCGCCGCCGGCGCGGACGGCGCCCTGAACCGGGCGGCCGATCCGGCGGGGGAACTTGCAAGCCAGTCGAAGCGTTTGATTTCACGGAACGTTTTATGGAGTTGTGATGATGTTGAAGCTGGCGCTGCTTTTTCTGGTGATTTCGATCGTGGCCGGAGTGTTCGGGTTTAGCGGTATTTCGGCCGCGTCGGCGGGAATTGCGAAGATCCTGTTTTTCATCTTCATCCTGGCCTTCGTCATCTTCCTGCTGATCGCGCTGCTGACGGCCAAGGCGATCCTGTGATCGCCCCAGCCGGTTCGGGCATCGCCGGTTCCGGCCCTACTGGTTTTTGTCCTTCTGGATAAAGGAGGGCAGGAACGGATTGTCGGTCTGCATCGAAGCCTTCGACGGCAGGCTGGTGGCGTTCCACCCGCCGCCCAGCGCCTGCACCAGCGCCACGGAATCGACCATGCGCTGCTGCTGGATGGACAGGGCGGATTCGGCATTGCTGAGGGCCGTGGTCTCGTTGGTGATGACCGTGGTGTAGATCTGGGTTCCGGCCTCGTACTGGTTCAGTGAGACCTGGACGGCCTGGTTGGCGAAATCCAGGGCGATCTGCTGCTGGGTTGCCTGCTGTTCAAGGATGCGCAGGTTGGACAGATTGTCCTCGGTATTCTGCAGGGCCGTCAGCACGGTCTGGCGGTAGGTCGCGACGGCGCTGTCGTACTGGGCGTTGGCGCCGTGCACCGCCGCCATGCGGGACCCGCCCTGGAACAGGACTTCCGAGGCCGAGGCGCCGAGCGACCAGATCCGGTTGACCACCTGGACCAGTTGCCCGATGGGGTCGCCGCTGTAGGAATAGTCGGCCGTCAGCGTGACGTCGGGGAAGAACGCCGCCATGTCGGCGCCGATCTGGGCGTTGTACTGTTCCATGGCCCGTTCGGCGGCGGCCACGTCGGGGCGGCGCTGCAGCAGGTCGGCGGGGACCCCGACCGGAATGGCGGGGATCTGGCGGGGCAGCGTGCCGGGCGTGATCGTCAGGTCGGCGGGCGGACGGCCCATCAGCACCGCGATGGCGTGTTCGTACTGCGCGCGGGCGATGCCGGCCTGGATCAGCGTGGCACGATTCTGTTCAAGCTGGGTGCGGGCCTGCATCACCGCCGTCGGATCGGCGGTGCCGGCCTCGTACTGGTTCTGCGTGATCTGCAGCGCCTGGGTGTTGAAATCCACGTAGCGGCGCAGCAGCTCCTGCAGCGAATCCTGGTAGCGCAGGTTGAAATAGGCCGTGGCGAGCTGCGCCTGGTAGGACAGGGTGGCATTCGCCAGGTCGGCGGCGCTGGCCTGGGCCTCGGTCACCTGGCTTTGGATATTGCGGCGGATGCGGCCCCACAGATCCAGGTCCCAGCTTGCGCTGGGGCCCATCGAATAGGTCGTCTCGGTCGTGTTGGTCGCCGCCCCCCCGTAGCTGACCAGGCTGCCGGTGGACGCCGAGCGCGAGCCACGCCCCTGGCTGTTGCGGTTGAACCCCAGGCTGCCGCTGAGGGTGGGAAAAAGCTGTGCCCGCACGCTGTCGATCATGGCGCGGGCCTGGCGGTAGTTGGCCTCGTACATCCGCACGTTCTGGTTCGAGATCGCGACCTGCGATTCCAGTCGGTTCAGGACGGGATCGTTATAGATCGTCCACCAGGCGCCCTTGGGCAGTTCGGCCATGGCGGGCCGGGCGCGTTCCCAGCCTGCGGCCGGGGTCAGTTCCTTGAAGCGGGCCGAAACCGGGGCGGCGGGGCGGTGGTAGGATGGCCCGACCATGCAGCCGGCCAGCGCCAGCGGTGCCAGAATGCCGCCCAGATGCAGGGCGCCCCGGCGGGACATCAGGGAAAATGGCGAAGTCATCCGGTTCAGGCATCCTGTTGGGAGAGTGGATCGCGCCTGCCCGTCAGGGCGCGGGCGGCGGAGAGGTATCGGCCCCGGCACCACCTGCCGAAGCGGTCGAGATAGAGATAGACGACCGGGGTGGTGTACAGCGTCAGCGCCTGGCTGACGACCAGGCCGCCGACGATGGCGATACCCAGCGGGCGCCGCAGTTCCGCCCCGTAGCCATGGCCCAGGATCAGCGGCAGCGCCCCCAGGGCGGCGGCCAGCGTCGTCATCATGATCGGGCGGAAGCGCAGCAGGCACGCGGTGCGGATGGCATCGCCCGGGCTGTGGCCGTCGCGTTCGGCCTCGATGGCGAAATCGACCAGCATGATCGCGTTCTTCTTCACGATGCCGATCAGCAGGATCATCCCGATCATCGCGATCAGCGAGAAATCCTCGCCCGTCAGGTCCAGCGCCAGCAGCGCGCCCACCCCGGCCGAGGGCAGGGTGGACAGGATGGTCAGCGGGTGGACGTAGCTTTCGTACAGGATGCCCAGCACCATGTAGACCGCGGCCAGGGCGGCCAGGATCAGCACCGGTTCGTTATTGACCGATTTCTGGAACTGGCCCGCATTGCCGGCGAAGCTGCCATGGATGGTGGGGGGCACGTGCAGGCGCACCATCTCGGTGTCCACGATCTGGACCGCCTGGTCCAGCGACACGCCGGTCGCGAGATTGAACGAAATCGTCGCCGCGACCGACTGGCCCTGGTGGTTGACCGAGAGCGGCGTGAGCTGCGGCGTGATGCGCGAGACGATGTCCAGCGGCACCATGGTTTCCGAATTGGTCGAGACCGCCGAGCCGCTCGAGGCCGAATTGCCGCCGGCCAGGCTGTTGGCGATCTGGTTGCGGAAGGACTGGCTGCTGAGGCCGGCGGCGGTGCTGGCGCTGGCCGCGCTGGAGACGCGGATGGTATTCGACTGCGTGCCGCCGCTCGCGGTTCCGCCGGCGGTGCTGACCCAGACCTGCTTCAGGCTGTCGGGATTTTCCCAGAAGCGGGGTTCGACCTCCATCACCACGCGATACTGGTTCAGCGCGTTGAAGATGACCGATGCCGCGCGCTGGCCGTACGCGTCATAGAGCGTGTTGGACACGAGCTGCGGCGTGATCAGGGTCCGCGCCGAGGTTTCGCGGTCCAGCGCGACGTTCAGGGCCGAGCCGCCCTGCTGGATGTCCGACGAGATGTCGGCCAGTTGCGGATGCTTCTGCAGCGCCGCCACCAGCTTCGGCGTCCATTCGTACAGCTCGCCCGGCGAATCGGATTCCAGCGTGTACTGATAGGCCGCGTTGCTCTGGCGCGCGCCCATGCGCAGCGTGCCCGGCGCCATGGCGTAGAAATGCGCGCCGACCATGTTGCGCAGGCGCCGGCCGATGCGCGCGATCGTGGTGCTGGGCGGGTCGCTGCGCTGGGACTTGTCCTTCAGCACCACGAACAGGTTGGCCTGGTTGGCCGAACCGCGCCCGCCCATGAAGCCGGTCACGCTGACGACGTCGCGGTCCTTCATGATCGCGCGCTGGGTCTCGTCGATCTTCTGGGTCATGGCCTGGAAGGAAATCGACTGGTCCCCCATCAGGCGCCCCATCAGCAGGCCGGTGTCGCTGTCGGGAAAGAAGCCCTTGGGCATGTGGATGAACAGCGCGACCATCAGCGCGATGGTGCAGGGCAGGGACAGCAGCACCAGGCGCGGATAGGCCAGCGCGCCGTCCAGCGTGCGGGCATATCCGTTCTGCAGCGCGTGGAGCATGCGTTCCAGCACCATGGCGACGCGGGCCCATAGTCCGGTCGCCGGTTCCGCGGGCGCGGTCGTGTCGCCGCCCAGCACCTGCGCCGCCATCATCGGGGTCAGGGTCAGCGACAGCACCATGGAGACGAGGATCGTGATCGACACCGTCATCGCGAATTCATGGAACAGCCGCCCCGCCACGCCGCCCATCAGCAGGATGGGCAGGAAGACCGCGACCAGCGACATCGAGATCGAGAAGACGGTGAACGCCACTTCCTGCGCGCCCTGCAGGGTGGCCTGCCGCCGGTCCATGCCGGATTCCAGGTGGCGGCTGATGTTCTCGATCACCACGATGGCGTCGTCGACCACGAAGCCGGTGGAGACCGTGAGCGCCATCAGCGACAGGTTGTCCAGCGAATAGCCCAGCAGCTTCATCGCCCCGAAGGTGGCGATGATCGATGTCGGCACCACGATGGCGGGGATCAGCGTGGTGCGGCCCGACCGCAGGAACACCAGCACCACCAGCACCACCAGCACGACCGAGATCACGAGCGTGTACTGCGTGTCGGCCAGGGCGGCGCGGATGGTGATGGAGCGGTCCAGGATGCTGTGAAGCTGGACGCTGGGCGGCAGGGCGGCGCGCAGGGCCGGGATTTCCGCGTTGATCTGGTCGATCGTGTGGATCACGTTCGCGCCGGACTGGGCGAAGATGATCGCCAGCACCGCCTGCTGGCGGTTGTAATAGCCGGCATTGCGCACGTCCTCGACCCCGTCATTGACCTGGGCGATGTCGGCCAGGCGGACCGGCCGGCTGTTGTGATAGGCGATGATCAGGTCGCGATAGGCCTGGGCGCTGCGGGCCTGGTCGTTGGTATCCAGCGTGTAGCGCACGCCGTTCTGGTCGATGAAGCCCTTGGGCGTATGGGCGTTGGCCGACGCCAGGGCGGCGCGCACGTCCTCGAACCCGATGCCGAACTTATAGAGCGGCAGGGGATTCATCTCGACCCGCACCGCGGGCAGGGAACTGCCCCCGACCTCGACCTCGCCCACGCCGCGGATCTGCGACAGGTGCTGCTGCAGGACGTTGGTCGTCATGTCGTACAATTGCGGCATCGTGGCCGTGCGGGACGTCAGCGCCAGGATCATGATCGGCGCGCCGTTGGGGTTCGCCTTGAAATAGCTGGGATTCTGGCGCAGCGACGATGGCAGGTCGGCGCGCGCGGCCTGCAATGCGGCCTCGACATCGCGGGCGGCGCCGTTGATGTCGCGGTCCAGCGAGAATTGCAGCGTGATCCGCACCTGGTTCTGCGTGGACTGGGACGTCATCTCGGTCAGGTCGGCGATCGCGCCCAGCCGGCGTTCCAGCGGGGCCGCCACCGAACTGGCGATTTCCTCGGGCGATCCGCCGGCCTGTCGGGCCTGGACCTGGATCACCGGGAAATCGACGTTCGGCAGGTCCGCGACCGGCAGCGCCTGGTAGCCGATGACGCCCGCCAGCAGCAGCGCCACGGTCAGGAGCGTGGTCGCCACCGGTCGCAGGACGAAGAGGCGGACTGGGTTCATGTCGCCGTCCGGGGCGGGGCGACATCGGCGTCAGTGCGGCCGAAGCGGCGGCGCAGGCGCAGGCTGATCCGGTCCATCAGCAGGTAGATGACCGGCGTGGTGAACAGGGTCAGCAACTGGCTGACCATCAGCCCGCCGACGATGGCGATGCCCAGCGGACGGCGCAGTTCCGAACCGGTGCCGGTGCCGATCATCATCGGCAGCGCGCCCAGCATGGCGGCCAGCGTCGTCATCAGGATCGGGCGGAAGCGCAGCAGGGCGGCGTGATGGATGGCGTGCATGGGCTCCATCCCCTCGACCCGTTCGGCTTCCAGCGCGAAGTCGATCATCATGATCGCGTTCTTCTTCACGATGCCGATCAGCAGCACCAGGCCGATGATGCCCATCACGTCCAGTCCCGCGCCGCTGAGCTGCAGGGCCAGCAGCGCGCCGATGCCCGCCGACGGCAGGGTCGAGAGGATGGTGATCGGGTGGATGAAGCTCTCGTACAGGATGCCCAGCACGATATAGACCGCGACCAGCGCCGCCAGGACCAGCCACAATTCGTTGCCCAGGCTGTTGCGGAAGGCCGCCGCCGTGCCCTGGAACGAGGTCTGGAAGCTGGCGGGCAGGTGCAGCGACTGTTCCACCCGTTCGATTGCGTTCGTCGCCTCGCCCAGCGAATAGCCGGGCGACACGTTGAACGAGATGGTGGTGGCCGGGAACTGGCCGACATGCGTGATCAGCAGCGGCGCCGTGCCCCGCGTCACCGTCGTGACCGAGCGCAGCGGCACCAGGCCCGAGGTGGGTGCGCGGGTCGGGCCCGAGGTGCTGCTGCCCGAATTGCCGCTGATGCCGGGCAGGTACAGCTTGTCCAGCGAGGTCAGGCTTTTCTGGAAGGCGGGATCGGCCTCCATGATCACGCGATACTGGTTGGATTGCGTGTAGATGGTCGAGATCTGGCGCTGGCCGAACGAATCATACAGCACGTTGTCGATCGTCTGCGGCGTGATCGAGTACCGGGCGCCGGTCGTGCGGTCCAGGGTCACGTGGGCGATCAGCCCTTCGGCCTGCAGGTCGGACGTGACGTCGGCCAGGGCGGGTTCCTTCTGCAGGGCGGCGACGACGGTGGGCACCCAGGTGCGGAACTGGTCGTAGTCCGGGTTTTCCAGCAGGAACTGGTACTGGGTCGCGGCCACGGTGGTGTCCAGCGACAGGTCCTGCACCGGCTGCAGGTACAGGCTGGCGCCGGGGATGTCCGCGACCTCCTGCTGGATGCGGGCGGAGATCTGGCTGGCGGTTTCCGACCGGTCGTCGTGCGGGCGCAGGTTGATCAGGAACCGGCCCTGGTTCAGCGTCATGTTCTGGCCGTCGACGCCGATGAAGGACGACATGCTGACGACGTCGGGGTCCTGGAGGATGCGGTCGCCCAATGCCTGCTGGTGGGTCGACATGGCATCGAAGGACGTCGACTGCGCCATGACCGAGATGCCCTGGACCACGCCCGTGTCCTGCACCGGAAAGAAGCCCTTGGGGATGAACCAGGCCAGCACGCCGGTCAGCACCAGGGTGCAGACGAAGACCAGCAGGGTCAGCGGCTGGTGGCGCAGCACCACGGTCAGCGCGCGGCCATAGGCCGCGATCACCGATTCGGTCCAGCGTTCGACCGTGGCCGACCACCCCTTGGCGTCCGGCCCGTGCGGCCGTTCACTGAGCAGCCGCGCGCACATCATCGGCACCAGCGTCAGCGACACGACGGCGGACAGGATGATCGTCACCGACAGGGTGATGGCGAATTCATGGAACAGCCGCCCCACGACGTCGCCCATGAACAGGAGCGGGATCAGCACCGCGATCAGCGACACGGTCAGTGAGATGATGGTGAAGCCGATTTCGCCGGAACCCTTGAGGGATGCGGTCATGCGGTCGTCGCCGGCCTCGATGTAGCGGGAGATGTTCTCGATCATGACGATGGCGTCGTCCACGACGAAGCCGGTCGCGATCGTCAGCGACATCAGCGACAAATTGTCCAGCGAGAACCCCAGCAGGTACATCGCGGCCAGCGTGCCGACCAGCGACAGCGGAACCGACAGGCTGGGGATGATCGTCGCGGGGACGTTGCGCAGGAAGACGAAGATAACCGCGACCACCAGCGCCATCGCCAGCACCAGTTCGAATTCCACGTCGGCGACCGAAGCGCGGATGGTCGTCGTCCGGTCGGTCAGGGGGGTGATCGAGATTCCGGGCGGCAGCGCCTGCTGCAGTTGCGGCAGGGCGTACTTGATGTTGTCCACCACGGCGATGACGTTGGCGCCGGGCTGGCGCTGGACGTTCAGCACCAGGGCCGGGGTGCGGTTGGACCACGCGGCAAGCTGGGTGTTTTCCGGCCCCTGGACGACGGTGGCGACGTCGCGGATGCGCACCGGCCCGCTGTCCTGGTAGGCGATGACCTGATTCAGGAGCTGGTCCACGCCGGAAATCTGGCCGTCCACCCGCAGGGTGGAGGCGCGCTGCGCGCCGTCGAACGTGCCGGTGGGCGAGTTGACGTTGACGTTGCCGATCGTGGTGCGCAGCGTATCCATGTCCACGCCGAACGAGGTCAGCTTCGGCACGTTGACCCGTACGCGGATCGCCTTGCGGTTGCCGCCCGACAGCGTCACCAGCCCGACGCCGGAAATCTGGCTGATCTTCTGTGCCAGGCGGGTATAGACGTAATCCTCGACCTCGGTCAGCGGCAGGGTCTTCGAGGTGATGCCCAGCGTGAGCACGGGCGTGTCGGCCGGATTGACCTTGGCGTAGATCGGGGGCGCCGGCAGGTCGGTCGGCAGCAGCATCTGCGCCTCGTTGATCGCGGCCTGCACCTCCTGCTCCGCCACGTCCATCGACATCGACAGCCCGAAGCGCAGGGTGACGACCGAGGCGCCCCCCGACGATTGCGACGTCATCTGGTCCAGGCCCGGCATCTGCCCGAACTGGGTTTCCAGCGGCGCGGTCACCGACGTGGCCATGACGTCGGGCCCGGCCCCCGGATAGAAGGTCTGGACCGTGATGGTCGGATATTCGACCTGCGGCAGGGCCGAGACCGGCAGGAAGTGATAGCCCAGCAGCCCCGCCAGCATGATGGCCAGCATCAGCAGCGTGGTCGCGACCGGGCGTTCGATGAACAGGCGGGAGGGATTCACGCACGGCTCTCCGGCAGGGGAAGACGGATCGGGGGATTGGCCGGGTTCATGGCCGAGGGGGTCATTGCCGACCCTGGGCGCCCGAACGGGACCCGTTGTCCGTGCCCGCCTTGGTATCGGCGCCCGTCTTGGTGTCGGTACCCGTCCTGGCGTCGGCCGCCGCCGGGATGGTGACCTTCGACCCCGCATGCAGGCGGTCGGTGCCGTCGGTCACGACCACGTCGCCATCCTTCAGGCCCGAGGCCGCGACCACCACGTCGCCGTGGGTGGCGCCGGTCTTGATGTCGCGGACCTCGACCGTTTTGTCGGGCTTGACGACATAGGTGAACGGTCCGTTGGGCCCGGTCTGGACCGCGTTGGTCGGCACCAGCAGCACGTTATGCTGGGTGTTGACCAGCAGGTGGGCGTTGACGAACTGGTTCGGGAACAGGGTTTCGTCCTGGTTTGTGAAGATCGAGCGCAGGCGCACCGTGCCGGTCGAGGTGTCGATCTGGCTGTCCAGCACGCTGACCGTGCCGTCGGCGATCTTGCGCGTGTTGGTGCTGTCCCAGGCCGCGACCGGCAGGGCGATGCCGGTGCGCAGCCGCTCGGCCACCGCGCCCAGTTCGGTTTCGGGCAGGGTGAAGATGACCGAAATCGGCTGCATCTGCGTCAGGATGACCAGCCCGTTGGTCTGCCCGGCGGTCACGTAGTTGCCCATGTCCACCTGGCGGATGCCGACGCGCCCGTCCACGGGGGCGATGACGTGGCAGTACACGAGCTGCAGTTTTTCGTTGTCGACCATGGCCTGGTCGACCTTCACGGTGCCTTCGAGCTGCGCGACCTTGTATTGCTGGTCCTGGGCGGTCTGGGTCGCGATACTGTTCTGGCGGACCAGGCGCTGGTAGCGGTCGTTGTCCACCCGCGCCTGCTGGAGCTGCGCGATGTCCGAGGCCAGCTGGCCCTGGTACTGCGCCAGCGCCACCTCGTACGGCCGGGTGTCGATCAGCGCCAGCAGGTCGCCCTTCTTCACGTGCTGGCCCTCGGTGAACAGGACCTGCATCAGGTAGCCGTCGACGCGGGGCTGTACCGTGACGTTCGTGATCGGCACCACGGTGCCCAGTTCGGTCAGTTCGATCGGCATGTCGCCGGGATGGACCGTCGCCACGGCGACGGGCTGCGCGTCCCCGACCGCCTGGTGGCCGTGGCGGCCGCTGCCGCCGGTGGTGTGGGTATGCGGCCGCAGGAACGCCGCCGCGATCACCGCCGCGCCGACCAGCGCCGTTCCCCAGAGAAGCAGACGGCGACGTGATCCGCCCCGGGGCCCGCCCTGCCGTCCGGCTGCCTCATGCGCGGGCGCTTCGGAAGGGTCGCGTGTCGGTTTGTCCATGGTCGTCGGGTCTTCCTCAATCCAGTTGGCGTCGGGCGCGTCGTGCCGCGTGAGCGGCTTCGGGGGCAGTGTTAGCATCTGCGTCGGGAATTGACGTTAAATCCTGCTTATAATCGGTGTAAAAATGTAACAGTCCTGCCGCCCGCCGCCAGCGGGGGACCGGGCTGGGATGCGGCCCGGGGCCATCCTTTTTCCCGTTCCGCGTGGTATCGTCCTGCCTCGGGGGACGTGCGGCGGCGCCTGGCTCCGGAACCCGGGGCGCGTCCCGTTCGTTCTGCCCCCGAAGGCGTGGGATGGCCCTAAGGCTGCCATCATTACAGTGGCATCCTGCCTGGCAGCGCTATCCCGATTAAGGAGGAAGATATGACCGAATCCACCAGCGATACCTTCGTCGAAAAGGCCAAGGGCGTGGTCGAGGAAGGCACGGGGCGGGTGAAGGACGCGGCCGGCGGCCTGACCGGCGACGTGGGAATGCAGGCCGAAGGCAAGGCCGACCAGCTGGCCGGCATGGCCCGGCAGGAATTCGCCGAACTGTATGAGGAAGGCGAGGGCAAGCTGGAACAGGCGGTGCTGTTCGTCCAGGACCGGCCGCTGGTGTCGATCGGCATCGCGGCGGCGGTGGGCCTGCTGATGGGACTGATCTTCGCCCCGCGCCGCAAGGCGAAGGGCTGATTTCGGCCGGTCGAGTCGCATGACGGGCAAGATTTTTCCGTTTGAAAGGACTCGGCGTGGAATCAGCATCTTGCGCAACATGGCGTAAAGGTGGTTTCCATCCTTACTGGACGTGATTCGGCGTGCGAATCGGGCGGTGGCGCCCGATCCGCCCCGGTTCAGGATGGGGTGGATGCCGGATTACACGCGCGAGATGCAGCATGGCGGCCGGGTCGCCGGGGTGGACGAAGTCGGTCGCGGGCCGCTGGCGGGGCCGGTGGTGGCCGCCGCGGTGATGTTCGATTCGGGCGTGCCCCGGCGCCTTGTCACCCAGCTTGACGATTCGAAGAAGCTGACCGAAGCGGCACGGCTGCGGGCCTATGCCGCGCTGCATGCGGCGCGGGGGGTGCATATCGCGGTCGCCGCGGCCTCGGTTTCCGAAATCGCGCGGCTGAATATCCTGCGTGCCGCCTTCCTGGCGATGCGCCGCGCCGTGGCGCGGCTGCCGCACCAGCCCGACATGGTGCTGGTGGACGGCAATGCCGCGCCCGATTTCGGCTGTCCCGCGCAGTGCGTCGTCGGCGGCGACGGCGAAAGCCTGTCCATCGCCGCGGCCTCGATCGTGGCCAAGGTGGTGCGCGACCGGCTGATGGCGCGGCTGTCCTGCCGCTGGCCGGGCTACGGGTGGGAGCGCAATGCCGGATACGGCACCGCCGAGCATCGTGCGGCGCTGTGCCGCGCGGGCACGACCCCCCATCATCGCGAAGCGTTCGGGCTGGTTCGGCAACTGACGCTGGGGCTGGTGCCCGCGGCGGCGCCCGGGATGGCGCCGGGACTGGTCCCCGCCGTCCTGGAAGACGTGTCATGAGCGGCGCGGTGATGATGGAATTGCCCCTGGACCAGATCCTGCGCGGCGACTGCGTCGAACTGATGCAGACCCTGCCGACGGGGTCGATCGACTGCATCTTTGCCGACCCGCCCTATAATCTGCAGTTGCGCGGCGAATTGCGGCGGCCCGACGACAGTGTCGTCGATGGGGTCGATGACGATTGGGACAAGTTCAGCGACCTGGCGGAATATGACCGCTTCACCCGGGCATGGCTGGGCGAGGCACGTCGCCTGCTGCGCAAGGACGGGACGATCTGGGTGATCGGGTCCTATCACAATATCTTCCGGATCGGCGCGATCCTGCAGGATCTGGGATTCTGGATCCTGAACGACGTGATCTGGCGCAAATCCAACCCGATGCCGAATTTCCGCGGGCGGCGGTTCACCAATGCCCATGAAACCCTGATCTGGGCGGCACGGGGGGCGGACAGCCGCTATCGCTTCAATTACCAGGCGATGAAGGCGCTGAATGACGACGTGCAGATGCGGTCGGACTGGTACCTGCCGCTGTGCACGGGGGGCGAGCGGCTGCGCAATTCCCACGGGCTGAAGCTGCATCCGACGCAGAAGCCGGAAAGCCTGCTGCACCGGGTGCTGGTGGCCTCGACCAACGTCGATGACATCGTGCTGGACCCGTTCGCTGGGACGGGCACGACGACGGCGATGGCCCGGCGCCTGCGCCGCCGCTTCATCGGCATCGAACGTCACCCCGATTATGCCGAGGCCGCGATCGGCCGCGCCCGGCGCGAGCGCCCGGTGCCGCTGGACAGCGTGCTGACGACCCCCGCGAAGCGCGAGACCCCGCGTGTGCCCTTCGGCAGCCTGGTCGAACGTGGATTGCTGCCGGTCGGCACGGTGATGTACGATCGCCATCAGCGCGTGTCCGCCACCGTGGCGCCGGACGGCACGCTGGTCAGCGGCACGCAGCGCGGGTCGATCCACAAGCTGGGGGCGCTGCTGACGAACGCGCCGTCCTGCAATGGCTGGACGTTCTGGCACCTTCAGCGCGACGGGCAGATGATCCCGCTGGATACGCTGCGCAACGAGGCGCTGTCCCTGGATGCCACCACCGAATCGCCGAAGGGCTAGGCCCTTTGGCGGTCCCGGGCCAGGGTCAGGGCCCTGGCCGTCCGATCGGGTGACGCCTTAGAGGCTATGTCAAAAGCCCTGCTGCTGGCGATCCGACGTGCGTTTCCTGCGCTCCGATGCTCTCGGCCCATAAGGCCGCTCCGCTTCGGTGCTCGGAAACACACGCCGGGCGCGGCCCTTCTGGCCGCTCTCGCTCAGCAGCAGGGCTTTTGACACAGCCTCTTAGCTTCCCCCGAAGCCCAGGAACCCGATCGAAGGCTGCGGCGTGCCGCCGCTTCCCGCCACCACGACGCGCTTGCCATGGCTGCTGCCGTTGATGCTGAGATGCCCGGCACCGTTCTGGATCGAGACGCCCGAATGGGTGGTCGAGGCCGCGATGACGTGGTCGTCGTTCAGCGTGCGCAGCGACAGCAGCAGGAAGGTGATGTCGTTGCGGTTCAGGTCGATGGCCATGTCCAGCGGCGTCTGGCCCAGCACATTGTGCCCTTCGGTGTCCGCGCCGCGATTCAGGGCTTCCTTCGCCGCGCCGAGGCTGCCGCGATTGATCGCGTCGAACAGGGCGGCGGTGGGATTGAGGTCGCCGTTGGCGTGGCCGCCGATGTCCTCGGACGAGACCGCGCCCGGCAGCGCGGCCGGCGGCGCGGCGGCGCGGGCGGCGCGGCGGGCCTCGGCCTGCTTCGCGGCGTCGGCGGCCTCGGCGTCCGATTCCTCGTCATCCTGGGCGTAGGCGAAATGCATCGGAGCGATCAGCACCGCACTGCCGGCCAGCAGCGCGATGAAGAGGATGCGGATACCGGATCTGACAATCATCGTTGGTCTCAGTGACACTCGTCTCGATAACAGGCGCGACCTGTTCGGGGCGGATGCGGGCCGGCGGGTGACGGGGCGGGCCGGCCTGCCGGACGCGGAACCGGCAGCCATTTCATAATCCAGATCAGGGTCCAATGCGACGGAAATCATCTTCCTTCCCGCCACCAGCCGGCCAGCAGCAGCCCGCCCGCCAGCAGCAGGACGATCCAGCCCGCCAGCAGGGGGCGGGCGGTGCGGCCGGTGACCAGCCTGGCGTCGCGCTGCGGAAAGCCGATCCAGTCCGGGCCTGACGCGGCGCCCGAGCCGGGTGCGTGCAGGGCCGGCAGGCGCGGCTGCGCCGCGTCGTCGCCCAGCCAGTAGACCCCGCCGCCGGTCCGGTCCGCCATGGGGGACAGGATCGTGGCGGTGGCGCGCAGGTCGGAAAATTCCACCGGATCGCCGGGCGCGGGGGCGGCGAAGGCACGATGGGTGCCGTCGTCGGCCATCCAGATTCCGGGCTGGGTGGCGGGCACGGCGGCCTCCGACAGGCCGATGCCGATGGGGCGCAGGGGGACCTGCCGGGTGATGCCGTCCGGCGCGGTGATGGTCACGGCCGTGGGACCGGTCTCGGCGGCGGTGCGGTGCGTCACCACCATCCGCCCGTCCGCGATGGCGGCGGTCAGTTGTTCCTCCTCCAGCTCCGGCTCCTTCATCAGCCAGTGCGAGATCCGGCGCAGCAGTTCCGATTGCGGGCCGCCGCCGCCCTCGCCATGCGACCACAGCCAGATCTGGTCCGACAGCAGGAAGGCGACGCGGCCGCGATCCACCCGGTCCAGGATCAGCAGCGGCGTGTGGTCCGGCCCGTCCATCAGCGCCTGGCCGTGGGAAGTGTCCGCCCGCAGCGCGCGGTACCAGGGCCCCCAGTCGGCGTCATGGCCGGTATCATGGCCGTCCGGGGCAGTGCCGGCACCCGGCAGGTCGGCAGTGACGGGGTGGCGCTGGCCGGCGGCGGTCAGCGCGGGCTTGAAGCGCTGTTCCACCATTCCGCCGTCCACCGGCACGTGGGCCGGCAGGATGTCGCCCAGCGGCGTGTCCTGCAGCGATCCGGGGCCGAGGAATTCCGGGCCGCCGATCAGCAGCAGGCCGCCCCCGTTGCGCACGTAGTCGGCGATGTTTTCCAGATAGGCCCGCGGCAGGATGGCGCGGTTCTCGAACCCGTCCAGGATGATCAGGTCGAACTGGCCGATCTTCTGCTGGAACAGTTCGCGCACCGGGAAGGCGATCAGCGCCAGGTCCGACAGCGGCGTGCCGTCATCCTTGTCCGGCGGGCGCAGGATGGTGAAATGCACCAGGTCGACCGACGGATCGGCCTTCAGCAGCCGGCGCCAGACCCGTTCGCCCTGGTTGGGGGTGCCCGAGACCAGCAGCACCCGCAACCGGTCGCGCACGCCGTTGATGCGCACCACGTCCTGGTTGTTGGCGGTCGAGACCTCGCCCGCCAGGGGCGAGACCGACAGGCCGACCAGCATCGGGCCCGGATGGGTGACGGGCAGGGTGATGTCCTGCGGCGTGCCGACGTGCACCATCTGGTGCAGGGGGGGCTCGCCGCCCCGGCTGAGGGTCAGTTCGGCCCGGCCGTCGGCGGCCGGATGGGGACCCAGATCGTCGATTTGCACCCGCAGGGTCGCGGTCTGGCCGACGATGGCGTAGGGCGGCGCCTGCAGGATGCGCAGGCGCCGGTCGGTTTCCTCGCCCCGCGCCGTCAGCAGCACGTGCAGCGGCAGGTTCGTACGGTGGCCGGCGGCGTCCGTGGGGCGCAGATGGTCGGGCACGGATGCGGGGACGTCGTGGTCCTGGCCGTCGGTCAGCATGATGGCGCCGGCCAGCCGGCCGGGGGGAATGTCCGCCGCCGCCTGGTCCAGCGCGGCGAAGAGCTGCGTGCCCTGGTCGTGGCCGCCGCGCACGGTGACGGTGCGCAGGGTCAGTCCGGGCAGGCGCGCGGCCTGGGCCTGGATCTGTTCCGCCGCGCGGCGCGCGATCGCGGCGCGCTGGCCGATGCCCATCGACGGCGACTGGTCCACGATCAGCAGGCCGGTTTCGGGCAGCACCTGCCCGACCTCGCGAATCCGCTCTGGCCCCGCCAGCCACAGCAGCAGCACGCCGGCCGCCGCCGCGCGCCACAGCGTGCCGCGCGCGCGGCGCAGCAGCCCGGCCAGGGCGGCCGCGACGGCCAGGCCGGCCAGGACGAACAGCACCCAGGACGGAACCAGGGGCGCGAACCCCGTCATGTGGCGCAAGGTGTGCAGGTCGGGCATCGGTTATTCCCCCAGCCGCCGCAGCAGGGCCGGGACGTGGACCTGGTCCGCCTTGTAATTGCCGGTCAGGGCGTAGAGCACGGCATTGACCCCGAACCGGTAGGCCGCCACGCGCTGGGTATTGCCGTCCGGCATGGTGGCGTAGGGCGTATCGCCCTGGGCATCCACGGCCCAGGCATGGGCCCAGTCGCTGGCGCCCACGATCACCGGGCTGACGCCGTCATTGGCGCTGTCGCCCTCGCGCGCCACCCAGACCGGCAATCCGTCATAGCGGCCGGGGAAGCCGTGCAGCAGGTAGAAGGTGTGGGCCAGCACGTGATGGTCGGTCAGCCGGGTCAGCGGCGGGATGTCCAGCCCCTGCGTCATGCGCCGCAGTGCCGCCGCCGTGCCGGGCGCCGGGGCGGCGAAGCTGTCATGCCCGCCGCCGGGGGCGGCCGGATCGACGCCCTGGCTGTCGATCATCAGGATTCCGCCGTGGCGCATATAGGCATTCAGCGCCGCCGCGCGGGCCGGATCGGCGGTCGCGTCCGCCGTGACCGGCCAGTACAGCATCGGGTAATAGGACAGGTCGTCGCGGCCCGGCACCACGCCGTCCGGATGGCCCAGCACGGCGGAGGTGCGGGCGTTGGCGTAATCCGACAGGCCCTGCAGCCCCTGGCGCGACACGGTGTCGATATCGTCGTGCCCGGTCAGGATATAGCCCAGCCGGGTTTCCAGCGCGGCGCCCGGCACGCCGGCCGGCGGCGGATCGGCCAGGGCGGGGCGCGCGGGCGCGTGGGCGGCCAGCAGCCCGGCCACGACCAGGGCGGCGGCCCTGCGCCCGCCCGCCAGCCGCCCGGCGCGCAGCATCTGCGTCAGCAGCGCGTCCAGCACCAGCAGCAGCACCGCCGCCGCGACCAGCCACGGGCCGGGCACCAGGTCGCGGCGCTGGCCGTCCAGGCTGGCGGCCTGTCCGATCGGCTGCTGGGGGGAAAGGGGAGGCATCGCGTCGCCCAGGTTCAGGGCCCGGCGGGCGGTGCGCGGGCCGTACAGGCCCGGCGGGTGGGCGGACGAGGCCGCCTGCGTGCCGAACGCGTCCGCCGGCAGGGCGCGGGCGCCCGGCGGGGGCGGGCCAAGGATGGCGTCGGAATCCAGCGTCATGTACGGCGCGAGCAGGCTGTGGTCGGCGGGCGCTTCCACGCCGGCCGGGCGTTCGGCCAGCCGGCGCAACATCGCGACGAACAGGCCGGACAGCGGCAGGTTGGACCAGTCCGCCGTGCTGGTGACGTGGAACAGCACGACCTCGCCCGCGCCCAGCGCGGCATGGGTGACCAGCGGCGTGCCGTCGGACAGGCGCGCCCAGCTATGATCCGCCAGGTCGGCGGCCGGGCGGGCGAGGACCTGGCGCGACACCGTCACCTCGGGCGGGATCGGCAGTCCGTGAAACGGCGAGGCGTCGGGGAAGGGGGCCAGTTGTTCCGGCTTGCCCCACGACATGGCGCCGCCCAGTTGCCGCTCGCCCTGCATCAGCGGCACCGGGAGCAGCGTGTCGGCGGGGGGGAGATGCGCGGCGTCGTCCTGGGGGGCTTCCATAGGGGCGGCGGGCATGTCGGGCGAGGCCATGTCGCGGTCCGGGCTGCCGTTCAGCAGCGGTCCGGCGAAGCGGACCAGCATGCCGCCCTTGCGCACCCAGGCGGCGACGGCGCGGCGGGTCTGCGGGCTGTCCAGCGCGCCGTCCGGGGCGACCAGCACGGAGAGCGGGCGGGCCAGCAGGGTCGCGGCCGAGCCCTCGCGCAGTTCGGCGGTGGGGGCCAGCGCGCGCCGCAGGTAGAACAGCGGCCCGACCAGCGGGGTATCGGTGCCGGCGACGCCGATCAGCCCGACCGGCCGCCGCCGGTCGCCTTCGTCCAGCAGGCGCATGCCGGCCGGGCCGGGCATGTCGTCCAGTACCAGCCGGTCGATGCGGTTGCGCAGTTCGGCGGGCAGCGCTACGCCGGCCGTGGCGCGGTCCGCCCCGGCGGCCAGCGAGAGCGGGACCAGCGCCAGCACCCCGCCGTCGGCGGCCTCGGCCCGCACGGTCAGGTGGCGTGGGTGGGGCTGGGGCAGGGCGGCCAGCGCGACCCGCAGCGTGTCGCCGGCCGCGCCGGGATCGTCCTTCGCAGGGGGAACCAGGGACGCGACCGTCAGGTCCGGCGCCGTCAGAGTGCGTACCGGGCCGATAGCGGCCAGCGCCGCAGCAAATGCCGGATCGTCCGGGCCGGCCAACCCGTCGGAGACATAGACCACCGGCCCCCGCCATCCGCCGGCGGCCAGCGCGCGCAGGGCCCGCGCGGCGGCGGCGCGATCGGTCGGCCAGGGCATGGCGCGGGTGGAATCCAGCGCGCCGCGCAGCAGGGACGGCGTCATCGCCGCGCCGATGGCCGGGGTCTCGCCCGCCGGGCCGGGCGCGGTCGTCAGCAGCCGGGCGTGGCGTCCGGCGCGGCCGGCGCGGTCCAGCACGGTGTCCAGCGCGGCCAGCCGGTGGGTCCAGCCCGGCACGGCGGCCCAGCCGTTATCCAGCACCAGCAGCGGATCGCCGGAGCCCTCGGCCCGCGGACCCGTCGCCTGGTCGCGTGGCACCACCGGCCCCGCCAGCCCCACGATCAGGCCGGCCAGCGCCAGGCAGCGCAGCAGCAGCAGCCAGGGCGGCGCGGTCGCCGCGTCCGTGACCCGGGCGTGCAGTCCGCGCAGCAGCATGATGGCGGGAAAGGACTGCCGCCGGGGTGCCGGCGGCAGGGCGCGCAGCAGCAGCCAGATGACGGGCAGGACCGCCAGGGCCGCCAGCAGCCAGGGAAACTGGAAGATCATCGGCCGCGCCCCCCCCGAGCTGCCCGTCCGGCCGCGCCGCCCCGATCCATCAGGGCGGCGTGCAGGGCCAGCAGCGCCGTTTCCGGCCGCTGGTCGGTGACATGGCGGATCAGGTCCAGGCCGGTGGCGCGGCACACGGATGCCAGATCGTCCTGATGGCGGGCATAGGCATCGCGATAGGCGGCGCGCAGGCCTTCGACGCCCGACAGGGTCATCGCGGCCTCGTCCTCCAGCCCCGCGAAGCGGACGCGCCCGGCATAGGGCAGGCTGGCCTCCGCCGGGTCGTTGACCAGCAGCAGGTGCGCCCGCGCCGGGCGCGCGGCCAGGCCGCGCAGCAGGGCGTCGAGCGGCGCGATCTCGCCCAGCCCGTCGCCCAGCAGCACGACCCTTGCACCAGGGGAACCATGGTGCGGATTGGGCAGGCCGGGATTGTCCGGTCCGCCCTCCATGATCCGCAGCAGCGCCACGGCCAGCCGGTCCAGGGCCGCCCGTCCGCCGGGGGGGATGTCGATGGGGCCGTCCGGGGCCAGCACCCGCACCCGTTCCCCCTGGCGCAGCGCCAGCGTGCCCACCGCCAGGGCCAGCAGCACCGCGCGGTCCGATTTCAGCGGCAGCGCCGCGCCCGAGCGCCAGCGCATCGACGCGCTGGGGTCGCACCACAGGCACAGCGTCTGGGCGGCCTCGGCCTCGGTCTCGCGCACATAGGCGCGGAGGCTGCGCGCGGATTGCCGCCAGTCGATCCGGGTCACCGGCTCGCCGGGCTGGGCGGGGCGGAACTGCCAGAAATCCTCGCCCGGGCCGGATTGCCGCCTGCCATGGTGGCCCACCGCCACGGTCGCGGCGATGCGCTGGGCCGCGAGGATCAGGGCCGGCATGCGGGCGGCCAGCGTTTCCGCCGCCAGGGGCAGGGGAACGGCCGCGCCGGGCGTATCGAGGGCCGCGTCCCCGCCCGCCGTGGCGCGGCCGTTCGGGGGCGGCCGGCGCAGCAGGCGGCGCAGCAGCCGGGCCGCGCGGCCCGGCCGGTCGTCAGGCCCGTGGTCAGGGAGGGAGGGAGAGGATCGCGTCACCGCCGGCGGTCAGTCCAGGGTCTGGAGCAGGCCGTCGATCAGTTGCGGCAGGCTCCTGTTCTCGGCCCGGGCGGTGAAGGTCAGGGACATGCGGTGGGCCAGCACCGGCTCCGCCAGGGCCGCGATGTCGTCGATGCTGGGCGACAGGCGCCCGTCCATCAGCGCCCGCGCGCGGGTGGCCAGCATCAGGGCCTGCGCGGCGCGGGGGCCGGGCCCCCAGGCGACGGAGTCGCGGATGGTCGCGTCCTGCGTGGTTTCCGGCCGGGCGGCGCGGACCAGGCGCACGATGGCATCGACCACCTTGTCGCCGACCGGCAGGGCGCGGACCAGGCGCTGGGCGTCGATCAGTTCGCGGTCGGTCAGGACGGGGCGCGGGGTGGCGTCCTGGGTTCCGGTCGTGGCCAGCAGCATGGCGCGTTCGGCCGCGGCGTCGGGGAAGCCCAGCGGGACCTGCAGCATGAACCGGTCGAGCTGCGCCTCGGGCAGCGGGTAGGTGCCTTCCTGCTCGATCGGGTTCTGGGTGGCCAGGACGTGGAACGGATGGGGCAGCGCGTGCTCGGTCCCGGCGATGGCCACCCGGTGTTCCTGCATAGCCTGCAGCAGGGCCGACTGGGTGCGGGGGCTGGCGCGGTTGATCTCGTCGGCCATCAGCAACTGGCAGAAGACCGGGCCGCGCACGAAGCGGAAGCTGCGGCGGCCATGCTCGTCTTCGTCCAGGATCTCGCTGCCCGTGATGTCGGAGGGCATCAGGTCGGGCGTGAACTGCACGCGCCGCGCCTCCAGCCCCAGCACGGTGCCCAGCGTCGTGACCAGCAGCGTCTTGCCCAGCCCCGGCGCGCCCACCAGCAGCGTATGGCCGCCGGCCAGGATGCTGACGAGGGTTTGATCGATGACGTCGCGCTGGCCGTGGATGATGCGCCCGATCTCGGCGCGCGCGGCCTGCAGCTTGCCGCCCAGGCGGTCCGCCAGGCCCAGGTCGGCGGCGGCTGCGTCGGGCATGGAGGTGCGCGCGGTGTCCGGTACGGTTCCGGTGGCGGAGGGCAGGGCGTCCGATATCGTCATACCCTTAATCTGACAGGTCCTGGGGTTTCATCAAGGTCCGGGTTCATCAAGTCCCGGGTTTGGTTGGGGGGTTTATCGGGGGTTGGGGGTTTCATCACGTCGGGTCTGATCCCTATATCGGGGAGCATGGTTCAACAGGCGCGGGTAACGCAGTTGGCTGACGATCAGAATACGCACGCCGCCTTCGATCTGGCCGGCGCGGAATGCTCCTCCCTGGCTGCCGCCGGCCCCCACGCGTCCCCTCCGGAGCGGCCGCGGGGGGCGGGGCGGTCCTGCGGGGCGTTGCCGTTCCTGGTGCAGCGCGACGGGACGTGGCTCTATCGCGGCACGCCGATCCGCCGCAAGCCGATGGTCTGCCTGTTCGCCTCGGTCCTGACGCGGGATGCCGAGGGGGCGTACTGGATGCAGACCCCGACCGAGCGTGGGACGATCACCGTCGAGGATGCGCCCTTCGTTGCCGTGGAACTGCATTGGGCCGGGTGCGGGCGCAGCCAGGTACTGTCCTTCCGCACCAATGTGGATCTGGTGGTCTGTGCCGGGCCGGAGCATCCGATCCAGGCCGACTGGAACGTGCCCTGCGCGGAATGCGGCAGCGGCCCCGTTCCCTACCTGCATGTGCGCGACGGCGACGGGGCCTTTCCCATCCAGGCCCGGATTGCCCGTGCCGTCTATTACGAACTGGCGGCCTGGCGGTCCCCGGGGTCTGTTGCGGCGTGCCCTGCCTGGGGGTGTGGAGCCGCAACGTCTTCTTCCCGCTGTCGCGCCTGCCGACGCCCGACGCATCCGAATGAATGGCATGCCCGGTAAAGGGTGCCGCGTGATCGGCCCGGCATGACGTACGGGTGCGCCGTGGCGGCGGACGACCTGCCGTGCCGTCTGGCGACAGTGCTGCCGGACGGGCGGGCGGGGCTGGACCGCCTGTGGGCCGTGCTGCCGCGGGCGCGGTTGGTGGGCGGCGTGGTGCGCGACCTGCTGGCGGGCCGTCCGGTCTCGGACCTCGATCTCGCCACGCCGGAGCCGCCGGACCAGGTGCTGGCGGCGCTGGAGGCGGCGGGGATCAAGGTCGTGGCCACCGGGCTGGCCCATGGAACGGTGACGGCGGTGATCGCGGGCCGCCCCTACGAGATCACGACCCTGCGCCGGGACGAACGTACCGACGGGCGCCACGCCGTCGTCGCCTGGACCGACGACTGGGCCGAGGACGCGGCCCGGCGCGATTTCACCATCAACGCGATGTCCTGCGGCCGGGACGGGGTGGTGCATGATGCGTTCGGCGGCCGGGCGGACCTGGAAGCCGGGCATGTGCGCTTCGTCGGCGATCCGGCGACCCGCATCCGCGAGGACGCGCTGCGCGTGCTGCGCTTCTTCCGCTTCCACGCCCGCTATGGCCAAGGGACACCGGATGCGGCGGCGATGGCGGCGATCGCGGATGCGGCGGCGGCCGGGGCCCTGTCGCGCCTGTCGGCCGAACGCGTCTGGTCCGAATTGCGGCGCATCCTCTCCGGCCCCGCCGTGATGGAGAGCCTGGGGCTGATGGAGCGGACGGGCGTGCTGGCGCGGCTGCTGCCTGAGGGGTACGACCTGCCGGCGCTGGCCCGGCTGGTCGCCGCCGGGGCGCCGCCCGACGCCATCCTGTTCCTCGGCGTCCTGGCCCGGGCGACGCCCGGCCTTCTGGCGGCGCGGTTGCGCCTGTCGCGGGCCGAAGCCGCGTCCCTGGCCTCCCTGGGCGTGACGGCCGATTCGGCGGCGCCCGACCCGGAGGTGCCCGAACCGGGGGCGGACGACGACGCGCGGCGCCGGATGCTGGCGAACGAGGCGGCCGAGATCCTGGTCCGGCGAAGCTGGCGGGTGCAGGCGGAGCGGGTAGGCGCGCCCTCGGCGGCATGGGACGGGCTGCGGGCCGACCTGCTGGCCCGGGCGCGGCCGGTCTTCCCCCTGGCCGGGCGCGACGTGGTGGCGGCCGGCGTGGCGGCCGGGCCGCGTGTGGGCGCAGTGCTGGAGCGGGTTCGCGACTGGTGGATGGCAGGGGGATGCCGCGCCGGGCGGCGGGCCTGCATGGCCCAGCTTGAGCGCATGGTCGCCGATACCGCCTGACCGGGTGGGCAACCGGCGGGCGGCCCGTCGCTTTCCTTTGTTGCGAACTCCTTGTTTAAAGAGCCCCATGAACGTCGTCCCGCCTCGAACCCCGTCCCCTGCCGCCGCGTCGCTGGTGCCCCCCGGGGGCGGCCCGCAGAATTCCGAGCGCAGTACCGTCCTGCTGCGCCGGCTGTGGCGGTCGGAAGTGCGCCTGCATCGCGGGCGCATCGCATCGGTGATCGGGCTGACCGTCGTGATGGCGTCGCTGACCGGCCTGTACCCGCTGGTGATCCAGCGGGCGCTGGACATGTTCGCCGCCCATGATCCGCGCATCCTCTACCAGGTGCCGGCGCTGGTGATCCTGATCACCGCCGCCAAGGCGCTGTCCCAGTACGGCCAGACCGTGGCGGTGCAGAACCTGGTCCTGATCGTGATACGCGGGCTGCAGGCGCGCATGTTCCGGCATCTGCTGCACACCGATATCTCGCGCATCGAGCGCGAGGCCCCGGCGCAGCTTTCGGCGCGCTTCACCACCGATGCCGTGTCGATCCGCGAGGCGATGATCCGCGCGGTCAATTCGATCGGCGACGTGGTCACGGTCGCGGGCCTGGTCGTGTCCATGTTCTACATGGATTGGGAACTCAGCCTGATCGCCGCCGTGCTGTATCCGGTCGCGGCGGTGCCGATCCAGCGCCTGGGCAAGAAGGTCCGCCGTGCCTCGGGCGGCATGCAGGAACGCATGGGCGAGACCTCGGCCCTGCTGACCGAAAGCTTCGCGCAGGCCCGCACGGTGCGCGTCTACCGGCTGGAACAGAACGAGGAGGCCCGCGTCAGCCACACGTTCGACCAGTTGCACATGGCCCTGCAGCGCATCGCCCGGGGGCGGGCCCGCGTCGATCCGGTGCTGGAGGTGCTGGGTGGCTCGGCGGTCGCCGCCGTGCTGGGGTTCGCCGGCTGGCGCGCCGCGCGGGGCGGCGCGACGCTGGGCGATTTTTCCGGCTTCGTGGCGGCCCTGCTGCTGGCCGCGCGCCCGCTGCGGGCGCTGGGATCGCTGAACGCGGCGTTGCAGGAAGGGGCGGCCGGGCTGGAACGCATCTTCGCCGTGATCGACGAGCCCGCCGACATCGTCGAATCCCCCGATGCCCGTCCGCTGCCCGCCGGCAACGGCCATCTGCGCTTCGAGACGTGTCCTTCTTCTATCCGGACGGACGGCGGGCTGGACGGGCTGAGCTTCGAGGCCCGGCCCGGGCTGACCGTGGCGCTGGTCGGCCCGTCCGGGGCCGGGAAATCCACCGCCCTGTCGCTGATCCCCCGCCTGCATGACGTCGGCGCCGGGCGCATCGTGCTGGACGGGGTCGACCTGCGGGCGCTCCGGCTGGGCGACCTGCGCGACGCCATCGCCTATGTCAGCCAGGACACGCTGCTGTTCGACCTGTCGGTGGCCGACAACATCCGCATCGGCCGCCCGGGCGCCACGGATGCCGAAATCCGCACGGCGGCGCGCGCCGCCGCGGCGGAGTCCTTCATCGACGCGCTGCCCGAGGGCTTCGCCACCCGGGTGGGGCCGGGCGGGCAGCGCCTGTCGGGCGGCCAGCGCCAGCGCGTGGCCCTGGCCCGCGCGCTGCTGCGCGACCCGCGCGTGCTGCTGCTGGACGAGGCCACCAGCGCCCTGGACAGCGAGAGCGAGGCCCTGGTCCAGCAGGCGCTGGGCCAGTTGCGCCAGGGGCGGACCACCATCGTCGTGGCCCATCGGCTGTCGACCGTACGCTCGGCCGACCTGGTGGTCGCGATGGCGGGCGGGCAGGGGGTCGAATGCGGTACCCACGCGGCCCTGATGGAAGCCGACGGGTTGTACGCCCGGATGGTCCGGACACAGGCATTCGGCGAAGTCGGCCCGTAAACGCGGGCTGGTGGCGCGTCCTTTACGATTGCTTTAAAAAACGATTTCAAAACAACCTGATGGCCGTGAAGCGCCGCGCGGTATCGTGGCGCGTGGGTTTTTCACCTGCGGGGGCGGTTGATGGATCGGGCGCTTCGTGCCATGGATTGACCGACCGGTTCGGTCAATATGTCCGCGCTGGCGGCAGGGCTGGAAACAAGAGGAACCGTATGGCCGAGCAAGACGGCGCTACGCCGGGCAAGACGCCGGACGACACGCGCAGGAAAAAATCCAATCCGATGGTGCGGATCGGCCTGATCGCCTTCGTCGCGGTCGTCGCCGTGGGGGCGGGGGTGTACTGGTTCCTGACCCGCAACGATATCGAGACCGACGATGCCTTCACCGCCGGGCGCGCGGTGACGATCGCCCCGCATGTGCGCGGCTACGTCACCGCCCTGCTGGTGAACGACAACCAGTTCGTGCATGCCGGCGACCTGCTGGCGAAGATCGATGACCGCGATTATCGCGCCGCGCGCGACAACGCGGCCGCGACGCTGGACATCGCCCGTGCCCAGGCGGCCGGCGCGCAGTTCGGCCTGCTGGTCGCGCAGAAGGATTTCCCCGGCCGCCTGATCGCGGCGCAGGGACAGTTGCTGTCCGCCCAGGCGCAGGAATTCAGGGCCGAGACCGATTATCGCCGCCAGCACGCGGTGGCCCGCGCGGCCACCACGCAGCAGGATATCGACTACGCCACCGCCGCGCTGCAGGCCGCCAAGGCCCAGGTGCTGCAGGCCCAGGGCAACCTGCAGGTGGCCGAGCCGGTGAAGGCCAATATCTCGAACACGCAGACGCGGGTCGGCCAGTTCGACGCGCAGGTGACGCAGGCGCAGGCGCAACTGACCCAGGCGGAACTGAACCTGGGCTGGACCGAAATCCGGGCGCCGCATGACGGCTGGATTTCCCAGCGCAATATCGAACGCGGCAGCTTCGTCAGCGAAGGCCAGTCGATCTTCTCGATCGTCGAGCCCGAGGTCTGGGTGATCGCGAACTACAAGGAAACGCAGGTCACCCACATGCGGCCGGGGCAGAAGGTCGATATCGCGGTCGATGCCTATCCGTTCCTGAACCTGCGGGGCCATGTGGATTCGATCCAGCTCGGCACGGGTGCCACCTTCAGCGCCTTCCCGCCGGAAAACGCCACCGGCAATTACGTGAAGATCGTCCAGCGCGTGCCGGTGAAGATCCTGATCGACGAGGGGCTGCGCGCCGACGTGCCGCTGTCGCTGGGCCTGTCGGTCGAGCCGACGGTCTACACGAAGTGAGCGGCGCGCCGCCGGGGGATGCGGGGGCGGCGGCGGATGCGCCGCAGCCCTGGAAGCCGCGGGCCAACCCGTGGCTGATCGCGGTCATCGTGACCGTGGCGGCGTTCATGGAAATCCTGGACACGACCATCGTCAACGTCTCGCTGCCGCATATCGCCGGCAGCCTGTCCTCGACCTATGACGATGCGACCTGGACCCTGACATCGTACCTGGTGGCGAACGGCATCGTCCTGACCATTTCCGGGTGGCTGGGAAAGCTGCTGGGGCGCAAGCGCTATTTCATCATCTGCATCTTCATGTTCTCGGTCTCGTCCTTCCTGTGCGGGATCTCGCACAGCCTGCCGCAACTGATCATGTTCCGCCTGATGCAGGGCTTCTTCGGCGGCGGGCTGCAGCCGAACCAGCAATCGATCATTCTGGACACGTTCCCGCCCGAACGGCGGGCGGCGGCGTTCGGCCTGACGGCGATCGCGACCATCGTGGCGCCGGTGATCGGGCCGTCGCTGGGCGGGTGGATCACCGACAATTATTCCTGGCGCTGGATCTTCTTCATCAACGTGCCGGTGGGCCTGCTGGCGACCTTCGCGGTGTCGATGGTCGTGGACGACCCGCCCTGGGCGCAGAAGCAGAAGGCGCCGCTCGATATCGTCGGCATCGGCCTGATCGCCATCGGCTTCGGCTGCCTGGAGGTCGCGGTCGACCGGGGCGAGGACGAGGACTGGTTCGGGTCGGGGATGATCCGCACCATGGCGGTACTGGCCGTCCTGGGCATCGGCGGGGCGGTCGCCTGGCTGCTGACCACCAAGCGGCCGGCGGTGGACCTGCGCGTGTTCAAGGACCGCAATTTCGCGACCGGCACGGCGCTGATCGGGGCGGTGGGCGCGCTGCTCTATGCCTCGGCGATCATCGTGCCGCAGTTCGCGCAGCAGGTGATGGGCTATACCGCGACGCTGTCCGGCCTGATCCTCTCGCCCGGCGGCATCGCGGTCATCATCCTGATCCCGCTGGTCGGGCGGGCGATGAAATATGTCAGCCTGCGGGTGCTGATCGCGTTCGGCTTCTTCTTCATGGGCGTGTCGCTGTTCTGGTCCGCGCATCTGGTGCCGGCGCTGGATTTCCGCCACCTGGTGTGGTTCCGCATGGGCCAGACCGCCAGCCTGGCGTTCCTGTTCGTGCCGATTTCCACCATCACCTATGCGACCCTGCCGCGCGAGTTGAACGCCGATGCGTCCGCCCTGTTCAGCATGGCGCGCAACGTGCTGGGCTCGATCGCGATCTCCGGGTCCACCGCCCTGCTGACGGAAATCCGGCAGGCGCACCAGACGCAGATGGTCCATTGGATGACGCCGTTCAGCCAGCCCTATGTCGATTACCTGGCGCATGCGCGCCAGGCGGCGGCGGGGCGCGGGGTGGCCTCGGCGGCGGTCAACGCCGTGGCGCAGCATCGGCTGTTCCTGGAATTCACCCGCCAGATCGCGATCCTGGCCTATAACGAGGTCTTCATGATCCTGGGCATAGGGGCGTTCATGGTGGTGCCGTTCTGCTTCCTGCTGTCGCCCATCCGTGGCGGCGGCAAGCCGGGAGCGGCGCATTGAGCCTGTCGCAGGACCTGGGGCCCGTCATTCGCGTCGTCTCGGCGGCGATCGTGCGCGAAGGGGCGTTGCTGCTGGTGCGCAAGCGCGGCACCGATGCCTTCATGCTGCCCGGCGGCAAGGCCGAGCCGGGCGAGGACGAGGCCGCCACCCTGCGGCGCGAACTGGACGAGGAACTGGGCTGCGGCCTGCATCCGGAATCGGTCGCGCTGCTGGGCCGCTTCGCGGCGCCCGCGGCGAACGAGCCGGGATTCACCGTGCAGTCGGCGGTGTATCGCGGCCGGCTGGAGGGCCGGCCAGCCATCCGCGCGGAAATCGCGCAGATGCTGTGGTTCGACCTGCGCGCATCCCATGGGGAGGCCGTGCTGGCGCCGCTGCTGCGCCTGCACGTGCTGCCCGCCCTCAGGCAGGCTGGCTGAAGCGGGCGAAGTCGCGGACCAGGGTCCGGTAGATGTCGCGCTTGAAGCCGACATTGCGCTCCGGCAGGCTGGGCAGGTCGATCCACTGCCAGGCATCGAATTCCGGCGGCTGCTGGTCGTCCAGGCGGATATCCGAATCCTGCCCGGTGAAGCGCAGGGCGAACCATTTCTGCGTCTGGCCGCGATAGCGCCCGCCCAGCGCCCGGCCGATCAGCGCGGCGGGCAGGTCGTAGGTCAGCCAGTCCGGCCGCGCGCCCATGATGACGGCCCGGTCGGTGCCGATTTCCTCGCGCAGTTCGCGCAGCACCGCCTCTTCCGGGTCCTCGTCGGCGTCGATGCCGCCCTGCGGGCACTGCCAGACGCCGCCATCCAGCGGGCCGCCGGCGCCCGGCTGGTCGGTGCGGCGGCCGATCAGGATCCTGCCCTGGGCGTTGAACAGCATGGCACCGACATTGCGGCGATAGGGCAGGTCCGCCGCGTCAGTCATGACGCGGCGCCGCGGGGACGGCGGCGGCGGCCGAACGCGGCCCCGTTCCCATCGCGCGGACGATCTTCAGCCCTTCCTGCAACTGGAAGTCGGTGGCCGGCTTGGTCGGGTCGAAGGACGGCCAGTTCGCCGGCGGCTCGTCGGGGATGGACGACACGATGGCGGGCAGGTCGGTGCGGGCCGGCGGCTTGGCGGTATTGCCGCCCTGGTTCTTGATGATGTGGCTGAGGTCGGCCTCGCGGATGCTGTAGGCCGGGTCCTCGCGCGTTTCGCGCACTGTCACGTCGGGCACGATGCCCAGCCCCTGGATGGACCGGCCCGAGGGCGTGTAGTAGCGCGCCGTCGTCAGCCGCAGCGCGCCGTCGCCCGGGATGGGCAGGATGGTCTGCACCGAGCCCTTGCCGAAGGATTTTTCGCCCACCACCACCGCGCGCTGGTGGTCCTGCAGCGCGCCGGCGACGATTTCGCTGGCCGAGGCCGAACCGCCATTGATCAGCACCACCATCGGCAGGTCGTCGGTGATGTCGGTGCCGTGCGCGTCCCACCGCTGGCTTTCCTGCGGATGGCGGGCGCGGGTCGAAACGATCTCGCCATTGCGGATGAAATCGGACCCGACCTGGATCGCCTGGTTCAGCAGCCCGCCCGGGTCGGACCGCAGGTCCAGCACCAGCCCGGTCAGGTGGCCGTGGGCTTCGTCCTTCAGCTTGCGGAACGCGGCTTCCAATCCCGGGCCGGTCTCCTCGTTGAACTGCGAGACGCGGATGTAGCCCACCGTGTCGTACAGCGCCGATCGGATGACCTGGATATGGATGATCGCGCGGGTCATGGTCACGACGATCGGCTTGGGCGTCTTTTCCCGGATCAGGGTCAGGGTGATCTTGGTATCCGGCTTGCCGCGCATGCGCCCCACGGCCTCGTCCAGCGGCAGGCCGTCGATGTTCTTGCCGTCGATCGCGACGATGTAGTCGCCCGGCTTGATCCCGGCGCGCGCCGCCGGCGTGTCGTCGACCGGCGAGACGACGCGGATATGGCTGTCCTCGCCCTGCACCTCCAGCCCCAGCCCGCCGAATTCGCCCTTGGTCTGGACCTGCAGGTCGCCGTACTGCTTTTCGGTCATGTACGAGCTGTGCGGGTCCAGGCCGCTCAGCATGCCGTTCAGCGCGTTGATGATCAGGTCGCGATTCGAGACCGGATCGACATAGTTCGCCTTCACCTGTTCCAGCACGTGGCCGAACAGCGACAGCAGGCGGAAATTCTCGGCCGGTGAATCGCTGTCCTTCGACAGGCTGGCGGCCAGGGCGTTGGACGTCAGGTTGCCACCCCCCAGGCCGGGAAGGTGGGTGATCTGCGGACCCGCGGCGATACCTGCCAGAAAGGCGCAACCAAGCAGCAGGCCGGTGCGGAACGTCATGCCGTACGTCTCCTGAATGAAGCCGCCCGCCGCCCCTGGCGTGGGGCCGTGGACGGCGGTACGTGCCAAAGGGCACGTGGGGAGTCATTTTCGGCAATCTTATACCGAACTCCCACGCGGCGGAAACTGCCTACTCACAGGAACGGGGCGGGATCGATCGCGGTGCCGCCCCGGCGTAGCTGCACGAACAGGGTGGGCCGGCCGCCCTGGCCCGACCAGCCGGGCATGCTGCCGACGGGCGCGCCCCGGGCCAGCGCCTGGCCGGTGGAAACCGCCAGCGACCCCAGTCCCGCCAGCACGAAGCGGTAATGCCGCCCGCAATCCAGGATGGTCATCTGGCCGTACGACCGGAACGCGCCGGCGAAATCCACCTGCCCCGCGCAGGGCGCGCGGACCGTGGCGCCGGGCGGGGGGGCGTAGGTGATGCCGGTGGCGGGACCGGCCTCGGTCCCCGCGCCCCAGCCAGTGACGATGGTGCCCGGTACCGGCGCGCCGCGCCCGGCCGCCGGCCCGGGGCCCGGACCGGGCCCGGGACCCTGGGCTATGGCCTGGGCGCGGGCGTGGGCGGCGGCGGCCTCGTCGGCGTGGTGCGCGCGCATCGCCGCCTGCGCCGCGCGTTCCAGCCGGTCCTCGGCGGCCTGTTCCAGCGCCTCGATTCGCGCGACGGCGTCCTGCAGGCTGGTGGCCTGCCGCGTCGCGTCCTCGACCTGGCGCGCGGCCAGCGCCGCCGCGCCGGTCGACCGGCGCTGGGCCAGGCGCGCGGCCTGCGCGGCGCGGGCTACCTCGTCGCGTTGCGTCGCCTGCCGGCGTTGCAGATCGTCCAGCCGCGCGCCCTCGCGCGCCAGGTCGTCGTCCAGCCGGGCCAGTTCGGCGCGGCGGGTGCGGATGGCGTCGGCCCGCTGTTCCAGTTGCGCGGACAGGCCCCTGATGACCAGCAGGCCGGTGACGGCGTCGTCGGGCGGCACGGGGGCGGCCAGCAGCGTGTCGGCCGGATAGCGCGCCAGCCGTGCCGCCAGGGGCAGCATGGGCGCCATGGCGGCCGAATCCCGGTCCAGTTCGGCGCGCAGGCGTGCCTGTTCCGCTCGCAGGGCGTCACGCGGCCGGCCAGGTCGGCGGTCTGCTGTTCGGTCTGCTGAAGCTGGGCGGTGGCGTCGACCGTCGCGGCCGACAGGGCGGCGGCGCGGGCGGTGTCCTGGCGGGCCTGCGCCTGCGCCGCGTTGCGTGCCTGGGTGCGGGCGGCCAGGTCGCTGGCCTGGCGCTGCTGCCGGGCGATCAGGGCCTGCCGCGCCAGGCGGGCCTGTTCCACCGCGCGGCGGGCCGCCGCCGCCGCGTCATCGGTCCCCCGGCCGGAATGAAGCGCATGGTGGCGGGGGGCACGGGGCGGGGCGGCATCGGCCGATCCCCCAATGGCCGGGACCCCCCAGGGGGCCGGGACCCAGGTGGCCAGCCCGGCGAGCAGGCCGGCCACCAGCGCGCGTTTCAAGTTAAAAACGGTGTTTTTCGACCAGCAGCGACGTCCCGGTCATGGCGGCGGGCTGCGGCAGGCCCATCAGGGCCAGCAGGGTGGGCGCCAGGTCGGACAGGCGGCCGTCATGCAGCGTCATCTCGCGCACGCCGGTCAGCACCACCGGCACGACGTTCAGCGTGTGGGCGGTGTGCGGGCCGCCGGTCTTGGCGTCGAACATGGTTTCGGCATTGCCGTGATCGGCCGTGACCAGCAGTGCGCCGCGCTGGCGGTGCACCGCTTCCACCAGGCGTTTCAGGCCGCGATCCACCGCCTCGATCGCCTTGACGGCGGCACCGAACACGCCGGTATGGCCCACCATGTCGGCGTTGGCGTAATTCAGGACGATCAGGTCGTACTTGCCGCTTTCGATCGCCGCCACCGCCTTGTCGGTCAGTTCGGGGGCGGACATTTCCGGCTGCAGGTCATAGGTCGCGACCTTGGGCGAGGGCACCATGATCCGGTCCTCGCCCGGAAGCTGGGCTTCCTTGCCGCCGTTGAGGAAGTAGGTGACGTGGGGGTATTTCTCGGTCTCGGCCATGCGCAACTGGTGCAGGCCGGCCTTCGACACCACCTCGCCCAGCAGGTCGTCCAGCGTCTCGGGCGGGAACAGCACCCCGATCAGCTCCGCCAGCCGGTCGCTGTAGCGCGTCATGCCGACGGCGGCGGAGAACCGGATGACGCGCGAGCGGGCGAAGCCCTCGAAATTCTTCTCCAGCAGCGCGTCGAAAAGCTGGCGGATGCGATCGGCGCGGAAATTGAAGGACAGGATGGCGTCGCCGTCCTTCATCCCCCCATAGGTGCCCAGCACGGTCGGGGGCAGGAATTCGTCCGTGGTTCCGGCCTTGTAGGCCGCATCCAGCACCGCGAGCGGGTCCTCGCCATGCGGCCCCTGGGCCGAAACGATGGCGTCATAGGCCTTTTCCACCCGGTCCCAGCGGCGGTCGCGGTCCATGGCGTAGTAACGGCCGGACATCGTGGCGATGGACACGGCGTCCGGCAGGGCGGCGCGCAGGCTGGCCACGTACTCGCGGCCGGAATGCGGCGGCGTGTCGCGCCCGTCGGTGAAGGCATGGAAGGCGACCGGAACCCCCTGGTCGGCCAGGATCTTCGCCAGCGCCACGGCATGGTCCTGGTGGGAATGCACGCCGCCCGGCGAGACCAGGCCCATCAGGTGGCAGGTGCCGCCGCTCTGCTTCAGGGTTGCGACCAGGCCCATCAGGACCGGATTGGCGGCCAGGCTGCCGTCACGGATGGCGGCGAAGATGCGCGGCAGTTCCTGCATGACCACGCGGCCGGCGCCGATATTCAGGTGCCCGACCTCGGAATTTCCCATCTGCCCTTCCGGCAGGCCGACATCCTCGCCACATGTCTTCAGGAAGGCGTGCGGGCCTTCCTGCCACAGGCGGTCGAAGGCAGGGGTATGGGCCGCGCGGACGGCGTTGTCCGTCGGGTCGTCGCGCCAGCCGAACCCGTCGAGGATGACGAGCATGACCGGGCGTCGGGGATGCAGGTGCGTCTGGGTGGTCATGGGTATTCTCTCCCGTAATTTTGTCGTTCATGATGGCATCAAATTTCGGGATTGCGAATGTCCCGGCGACGGAAAGACGCCCGCCCGAATGGAGAATGCGGCATGACCCAGGTAAAAACCCCCACCGTCTGCGGCGTGCTGACGCCCGAGCAGGTCCGCGTGATGCGCGAGCATGGGACCGAGCGGCCGGGGTCCAGCCCGCTGAACCATGAAAAACGCACCGGCCTGTATCGCTGCGCGGCCTGCGGCACGCCGCTGTTCCGGTCCGATACCAAATATGACAGCGGCAGCGGCTGGCCGTCCTATTATGACGCGCTGCCCGGCGCGGTGGAAGAACAGGTCGATACCAGCCACGGCATGGTGCGGGTGGAAATCCATTGCGCGTCCTGCAAGGGGCATCTGGGCCATCTGTTTCCCGACGGGCCGCCGCCCACCGGCCAGCGCTACTGCATCAACGGCGTGGCGCTGGAGTTCGTGCCCGCATGAGCGGCGAGCAGACTCCGCCCGCCCCGGTGGTGGTGCTGGACCATCCGCTGGTCCAGCACAAGCTGACGCGCCTGCGCCAGGCGACGACCTCCACCGCCGGGTTCCGCCGCCTGACGCGCGAAATCAGCCTGCTGATGGCCTACGAGGCCACGCGCGACCTGAAGCTGGAAGCGGTGGAGATCGAAACGCCGCTGGAGCGCATGGAAGGGCACCTGCTGTCGGGCAAGAAACTGTGCCTGGTGTCGATCCTGCGGGCCGGCAACGGCATCCTGGACGGGATGCTGGACCTGCTGCCGGCGGCGCGGGTGGGGCATATCGGCCTGTTCCGCGACCATGCGACGCTGGAGCCGGTCGAATATTACATGAAGCTGCCCGACGATATCGGCGAGCGTGTCTGCATCGTCGTCGATCCGATGCTGGCCACCGGCCACAGCGCGGCGGCGGCCATCGACCGGCTGAAGGGGGCGGGGGCGCGGCACGTCGTGTTCGTCTGCCTGCTGGCGGCGCCCGAGGGCGTGGCCTTCCTGTCCCGGGCGCATCCCGACGTGAAGATCATCACCTGCGCGATCGATCGCGGGCTGGACGATCACGGCTATATCCGTCCCGGTCTGGGCGACGCCGGCGACCGGCTGTTCGGGACCAAATAGCAACCAAGGCGTCCGGGCATCGTTTTCCCCCTACAGGACAGGGAGGAAGACGATGTCCGGACATGTCTACAAGATCGTCGAACTGGTCGGTTCATCCCCCGATTCGATCGAGGGTGCCATCGCGGGCGCGCTGGCCCGCGCGTCCGACAGCCTGCATTCCATCCGCTGGTTCGAGGTCGTGGGCACGCGCGGCCACGTCGTGGACGGCAAGGTCAGCCACTATCAGGTGATGCTGAAGGTCGGCTTCACCATCGACGACACATAGGCCGGCGTCGAAGGCCATGCCGTGGACGCCACGGACTGCCGGATCTGTCCGGCCATCAGGCGCCCTGCCACGGATTCAGGATCTTCACACCGGCCGCCTCGAACGGCGACACATCCCGACTGGCCACCGCGTAACCGCGGGATGCGGCAATTGCGGCAATATAGCCGTCCGCCTGGCCGATCGCCCGTCCATCGGACCTGGCCCGCATCATCAGATCTGCATAAGCCTGGGACGCCGCCAGATCGAAGGGCAGGACACGCCCGTCGAACAGGGGCAGAACGTCCTGTTCCAGACTCTGATGCAGGATCGAACGCCGCCGGCCTGCCGGCATGGCGGCAATTCCGAATCGCAATTCCGCCACCGTGACGGCCGACAGCCACAGCGTCTCGATCGCCTGGGCGTCGATCCATTCCAGGACACGCGGTTCAGGAACAGGCTTCCATGGCTCCGAGACCACATTGGTATCAAGAAGGATCATTCGAATGTCATCGGCTCGGCTGGGGTCTGATCCCGAACCTGCTGCAAGGCCGCGACATCCTGCTCGGTCACGTCGGCTTCACGACCTATGGACGCCAGAAGCGACCCCAGCCTGACGCGCTTCGGCGGCCGGACGACGGCTTCCAGAATGGCGCGGATTTCCGCTTCCGTGCTGTGTCCATGCAGGGCGGCCCGCGCTTTCAGCGCCCGATGCGTCTCTTCGGGAAGATTGCGGATGACGACAGAGGACATGATGAAAGCCCCTTCTTCATAAGGACCGATATCATATTTTATTTTTGATATCGATCCAGCAAAATCCTGCCGGCGGGCAGGATATGAGGGGCTACACCCGGCGGACGATGTAGGTCTTGGCCAGTTGCCCCATGATCTCCATCGCGTGGGTGGGGTCGCGGGCTTCGATCATCACTTCCAGTTCGGCCGCCTGCACGCTGGCGGCGGTGAACAGGCGCTGGTGCGAGACCTCGATGATGTTTCCGCCGGCCTCGCCGATCATGCGCGAGATGTCGGCCAGCACGCCCGGCCGGTCCGGGATTTCCATCTTCAGGCACAGCAGCCGCCCGTCGCGCAGCAGCGAGCGCAGCAGCGTGTTGGCCAGGATGCGGCTGTCGATATTGCCGCCCGTCACCGGCAGCGCCACCCGCTTGCCCCGGAACAGTTCGGGATAGGTCAGGACCGCCGCCAGGGCGCTGGCGCCCGCGCCCTCGCTGACCTGCTTGGCGCCCTCGGCCATCAGGGTGATCGCATCCTCGACCGCGCGTTCCGGCACCACCAGCACGCGTGAGACATGGTCGCGAATGACCGACAGCGGCTGCCGCCCGATCTGCAGCACCGCGATGCCCTCGGCGATCGTGGCGCCGCCGGGGGGCATGATCTCGTCCCCCGGGACAGCGGACACCGAGGAATAGCTTTCGACCTGCACGCCCATGATGTCCATGCCGGGACGCAGCGCGCGGCCCACCACGGCGCAGCCCGACAGCAGGCCGCCGCCGCCGATCGGACCGACGAAGATGTCGAGCGGGCCCGCATCCTCGAACAGTTCCAGGCCGAAGGTGCCCTGGCCGGCCATGACCTCGGGGTCGTCGTAAGGATGGACGAAGACCCGGCCTTCCCGCGCGCACAGGGCGTTGGCATGGGCCGTGGCCTCGGCGAAATTGTCGCCTTCCAGCACCACGCGCGCGCCCCAGGCGGCGGTGCGGGTGACCTTGGCGGCCGGGGTGAAGCGCGGCATGACGATGACCGCGTCGATTTCCAGCAGCGCGGCATGGCGGGCCACGCCCTGGGCGTGGTTGCCGGCCGATACGGTGATCACTCCGCGCGCGCGTTCCTCGGGCGTCAGCAGCGCCAGCTTGTTGGCGGCCCCGCGTTCCTTGAACGAGCCCACGGCCTGGAGATTGTCCAGCTTCAGGACGATGTCCGCCCCCGTCGCCCTGGAAAGCGCGTGCGAGGGAACGGTGGGCGTGCGCAGGACACGCCCCTCGATCCGCGCGGCGGCGGCGCGAACGTCGTTGAGGGTGATCATCGCATCCCGCCTAGCCGTAGGTGACGGCCAGGATCTCGTACGTCCGGTCGCCGCCCGGGGCGGGGACCGAGACGGAATCGCCGATCCGCTTGCCGATCAGGGACTTGGCCAGCGGCGAGGACACCGACAGCAGCCCCTGCTTGATGTCGGCCTCGTGCACGCCGACGATCTGGTAGGTGGCTTCCTTGTCGGTTTCCTCGTCCACCAGGCTGACCTGGGCGCCGAATTTCACCTGGTCGCCCGACAGGCTCGCCGGATCGATCACCTCGGCCGACGAGATGATGTCCTCAAGTTCAAGAATCCGGCCCTCGATGAAGGACTGGCGGTCCCGCGCCGCGTGGTATTCGGCGTTTTCCGAAAGGTCGCCGTGGCTGCGGGCCTCGGCGATGGCACGTATGACGGCCGGGCGTTCTTCACTCTTGAGCTTGCGAAGTTCTTCTTCCAGCCGCTGCAGGCCCTTGCCTGTCATCGGAAATTTCTGCAAGGCGCGTCCCCGGAATGAAGGTCAGTCGCGCGACTGACATCAAAGGTTGAAGAAGAGCATCCCACAAGACCGAATGCGCCGGGTGCGGGGCCGGCAGGAACCGGTCCCGCACCCGGCGTCGGTGCGGTATGCTCAGAACGATCCGCTAAAGTAGGATTGAAGGGGCGCGACTTCAAGCGGTCCTTCCCGCATTGCCGCGATTGCGTGGGTCGCGGCCCGCGCGCCCGCGATGGTGGTGAAGTGCGGAATGCCGGTTGTCAGCGCCGAACGGCGGATGTCGAAGCTGTCCGTCACCGACTGGGCGCCCTGCGCGGTGTTGATGATCATCTGCACGTCGCCCGATCGGATGGCATCGACGCAGTTGGGCCGTCCCTCCAGCACCTTGTTCACCACTTCGACCGCGATCCCGGCGTCGCGCAGGTGCTGCGCGGTGCCCCGGGTGGCCAGGATGGTGAAGCCCATGTCCACCAGCCGGCGGGCCAGCGCCGGGATGGCGGCCTTGTCGCTGCGGCGCACCGACAGGAACACCACACCCGACAGCGGCAGCCGCACCCCGGCGGCAAGCTGCGACTTGGCGAAGGCCCGCTCGAACGACGCGTCCAGGCCCATCACCTCGCCGGTGGAGCGCATTTCCGGGCCCAGGATCGTGTCCACGTTGGGGAAGCGGTTGAAGGGGAACACCGCTTCCTTCACCGCGACGTGCGGCGCCACGGCGCGGTCGTCCAGCCGGAATTCCGACAGCCGTGCCCCGGCCATGACCCGCGCGCCGATCTTGGCCACCGGCACGCCGGTCGCCTTGGCGACGAAGGGCACGGTGCGCGAGGCGCGGGGATTGACCTCCAGGACGAAGATGTCCTGGTCCTTGATGGCGTACTGGACGTTCATCAGCCCGACGATGCCCAGTTCGCGGGCCATCGCCTCGGTCTGTTCCTTCAGTTCGGTGACGATGGCGGGCGAGAGGGTGTAGGGCGGCAGCGAGCAGGCGCTGTCGCCGGAATGGATGCCCGCTTCCTCGATATGTTCCATGACGCCGGCGACATAGACGGTGTGGCCGTCGGAAATGCAGTCCACATCGGCCTCGATCGCGTCGTTCAGGTAGCGGTCGATCAGCACCGGGCCCGAGGCGATGTCGTGCCCGGCCAGTTGCAGCGCCACGCGCATGTAGCGCTGCAGGCTGGCGCGGTCATGGACGATTTCCATCGCCCGGCCGCCCAGCACGTAGGACGGGCGGATCACGACGGGGTAGCCGATGCGCTCGGCCACGTCCTCGGCCTCGGCCGCCGTGCGGGCGATGCCGTTGTCCGGCTGGCGCAGGCCCAGCTTGTGCAGCATGGCCTGGAACCGCTCGCGGTCCTCGGCGCGGTCGATGGCGTCGGCCGGCGTGCCCAGCAGCGGAATGCCGGCGGCCTCCAGCGCGCGGGACAGCTTCAGCGGCGTCTGGCCGCCATACTGCACGATGCAGCCCAGCACGGTGCCGCTGGCCTGCTCGCGCCGGATCAGCGCGATCACGTCCTCTTCGGTCAGCGGCTCGAAATACAGGCGGTCCGAGGTGTCGTAGTCGGTCGAGACGGTCTCGGGGTTGCAGTTGACCATGATGGTCTCGAACCCGGCCTCGCGCAGCGCATAGGCGGCGTGGACGCAGCAATAGTCGAATTCGATCCCCTGGCCGATGCGGTTGGGACCGCCGCCCAGGATCACGATCTTGCGCCGGTCGGTCGGGTGGCTTTCGCAATCCGGCACGCCGAACCCGCCCTCGTAGGTCGAATACATATAGGGCGTGGCCGAGGCGAATTCGCCGGCGCAGGTGTCGATCCGCTTGTAGACGGGCGCGACCGCCAGCCGCGCGCGCAGGGACGCGACCTCGTGCGCGCCGGTGCCCGACAGGCGGCCGAGCTGCACGTCCGAGAAGCCCAGCGCCTTCAGCCGGCGCAGCGCCAGCGCGTCCTGGGGCAGGCCGTCGCGGACCACGGCATGTTCCGCCGCCACGATCTTCTGCAACTCGCGCAGGAACCAGGGCTCGAACCGGCAGGCGGCGTGGATTTCATCCACGCCCAGGCCGGCGCGCAACGCCTGGGCGGCCATCAGGATCCGTTCCGGCCGGGGCTGGGACAGGGCGGCGCGGAACGCGTCCTCGCCGCCGTCGCCCGGGGCCTCGACCGGGTCCAGCCCGGCCAGCCCGGTTTCCATCGAGCGCAGGCCCTTCTGCAGCGCCTCGGGGAACGAGCGGCCGATGGCCATCGCCTCGCCGACCGATTTCATGCTGGTGGACAGCAGGGCGGGGGTGCCGGGGAATTTCTCGAAGGTGAAGCGCGGGATCTTGACCACCACATAGTCGATGGTCGGCTCGAACGACGCCGGGGTCGAGCCCGTGATGTCGTTGGCCAGTTCGTCCAGCGTGTAGCCCACGGCCAGCTTGGCCGCGACCTTGGCGATGGGAAAGCCCGTGGCCTTGGACGCCAGCGCGGAGGAGCGCGAGACGCGGGGATTCATCTCGATGACCACCATGCGGCCGTCGGCGGGGTTGACGCCGAACTGCACGTTCGACCCGCCGGTATCGACGCCGATGGCGCGCAGGCACGCCAGCGAGGCGTCGCGCATGCGCTGGTATTCCTTGTCGGTCAGGGTCAGCGCCGGCGCGACGGTGATGGAATCGCCGGTATGCACGCCCATCGGATCGATGTTCTCGATCGAGCACACGATGATGCAGTTGTCCGCGCTGTCGCGGACGACCTCCATCTCGAACTCCTTCCAGCCCAGCACCGATTCCTCGATCAGCACCTCGGTGGTCGGGGACGCGTCGAGGCCCGAGGCCACGATCTGGTCGAATTCCTCGCGGTTATAGGCGATGCCGCCGCCCGAGCCGCCCATGGTGAACGAGGGACGGATGACCGCGGGCAGGCCGACCTGCTCCAGCGCCGCGCGGGCCTCGTCCAGCGTATGGGCGATCACGCTGCGCGGGCTTTCGATGCCGATCGCGTCCATCGCCTCGCGGAATTTCTGCCGGTCCTCGGCACGGTCGATGACTTCGGCGTCAGCGCCGATCAACTCCACCCCGTGTTCCTTCAGGAAGCCGGACTTGTCCAGCGCCATGGCGGTGTTCAGCGCCGTCTGGCCGCCCATGGTCGGCAGGATGGCGTCCGGCTTTTCGCGCAGGATGATCCGCTCGACGAATTCCGGGGTGATCGGCTCGACATAGGTCGCGTCCGCCAGTCCGGGATCGGTCATGATCGTGGCCGGGTTGGAATTGACCAGGATGACCCGGTACCCTTCCTCGCGCAGGGCCTTGCAGGCCTGGGCGCCGGAATAGTCGAATTCGCACGCCTGGCCGATGACGATCGGACCAGCGCCGATGATCAGGATGGAGCGGATATCTGTCCGTTTGGGCATGGTGTGCTGCTTTCAGACGGGTGCGTTGACGCGGTCGATCAGGGCGACGAAGCGGTCGAACAGATAATGGCTGTCCGACGGGCCGGGGCTGGCCTCGGGATGGTACTGGACCGAGAAGGCCGGATAGCGGTCGGAGGCGATGCCCTCGTTCGAGCCGTCGAACAGGCTGGTATGGGTCACGCGCACGTCGGCGGGCAGGCTGGATTCGTCCACCGCGAAGCCGTGATTCTGGCTCGTGATCTCGACCCGCCCGGTTCCCAGGTCCTTGACCGGCTGGTTGGCGCCGCGATGGCCGCGCGCCAGCTTGTAGGTGCGCGCGCCCAGCGCCTGCGCCAGCAACTGGTGGCCCAGGCAGATGCCGAAGACCGGCTTGCCGGCCTCCAGCACGCCGCGGATCGCCGGCACGGCATATTCGGCGGTCGCGGCCGGGTCGCCCGGGCCGTTGGACAGGAACACGCCGTCCGGCGCGTGGGCCAGGATCTGGTCCGCCGTGGCCGTGGCCGGCACGACCGTCACGTCGCAGCCCGCGCTGGCCAGGCAGCGCAGGATGTTGCGCTTGGCGCCGTAATCGACCGCGACCACGCGGCGGCGGCGCTCGGGCAGCGGGCAGGTGCCCGCGGGCCAGGTCCAGACGCCCTTGTCCCAGGAATAGGGGGCGGCGCAGGTCACGTCGCGGGCCAGGTCCATGCCTTCCAGCCCCGGCCATGCGGCGGCCTGGGCACGCAGGGCGTCCAGGTCGAACACGCCGTCGGCGGGGTAGGCCAGGATGGCGGTCTGCGGGCCGCCGTCGCGCACCCGCAGCGTGATGGCGCGGGTATCGACGCCGCAGATGCCCGGCACGCCCTGGCCGGCCAGCCAGGCGTCCAGCCCCTGCGTCGCGCGCCAGTTGGCGGGCTCGGTCAGGTCCTGCTTGACCGCCAGCCCGCGCGCGGCCACGCGGGGGGCTTCGTCGTCATCCGCGTTGGTGCCGACATTGCCGATATGGGGAAAGGTGAAGGTGATGATCTGCCCGGCGAAGGAGGGATCGGTCAGGGTTTCCTGATAGCCGGTCATGCCGGTGGAAAAGCACAGTTCGCCGATGGCGCTGCCGGCGGCCGGCGTATGCGCGCCGAAGCCGCGCCCCCACGCGACCGTGCCGTCGGCCAGGACCAGCGCGGCGGTGGCGCCTTCGGGGGGCTGGGTGGCGGGGGGTAACGGGGTCTCCGGCATCTGGGTCTCCGCTCGGTCGGACGCGCTGTCGGGTTGCAGGTCGGAAAGGCTGAGGCCGGTGTGGCGCAGGATGACCGTCCAATGCTTGGGCGGGATCGCGCGGGCCTGCCGCCATTTGCGGATGGCCTCGGTCCCGACGCCGGTCAGCCGGGCGGCATGATCCGCGCCGCCCAGACGCTCGATGATGGTCTCGATCGATATCGGCATGGCGAATTCTTCCTTCCGGGATTATCTCCTACCAGCGTCCCGATCGGCTGGGAAGAAAATTCCCACCCGGATCGACGGCAAATCGGTGGGAAAAATGTTCCGGCCCCTCGCCGGCGCCCGCCACTGGATCAGGAGAACGGGATCATGTCCCTGCGCGCGCGTTTCATGGAAGACCTCAAGGCGGCGATGAAGGCCGGGCAGTCCGGGCGCGTCGGCACCCTGCGCATGGTGAACGCCAGGCTGAAGGACGTCGACATCGGCGCCCGGGCCAAGGGTGGCGAGGTGGCGGAGGACGAGATCGTGTCCATGCTGCGCGGCATGATCAAGTCGCGCACCGAATCGGCGGCGATGTACCGCCAGGGCGGCCGCCCCGAACTGGCCGAGAAGGAAGAAGCCGAGATCGAGACGATTCGCGGCTACCTGCCCGCCGAGCTGGACGCCGCCACGCTGGAGGCGGCGACGCGCGAGGCGATCGCGGAACTGGGGGCGGCGTCGATGAAGGACATGGGCCGCGTCATGGCCGCGCTGAAGGCGCGCTTCGGCGCGGCACTGGATGCCGGCCGCGCCAGCGCCACCGTCAAGACGCTGCTGTCCGCCTGACGCGGTGGCGCTCGATCCCGCCTTTCTGGAGGAATTGCGTGCCCGCACGCCGATCGCCTCGGTGATCGGCCGCCGGACCAAGCTGGTCCGGTCGGGGAGGAACTGGAAGGCCTGCTGCCCCTTCCATGGCGAGAAGACGCCGTCATTCTACGTCTATGACGATCATTTCCACTGCTTCGGCTGTGGCGCGCATGGAGACGTCATTTCCTTCGTGATGCAGAGCGAGGGACGCTCCTTTCCCGAAGCGGTCGCCGAACTGGCGGGCGAGGCGGGGCTGGAGGTGCCGCGCGCCAGCCCGCGGGAGCGCGAGGCCGAGCAGCGCGCCCGGGGCCTGTCCGACGTGCTGGACCTGGTGCAGGCCGCCTGGGTGCGCCGGCTGCATGCGCCCGAGGGCCGGGCGGGCCTGGCCTACCTGCGCGGGCGGGGCCTGTCGGACGAGACGATCGCCGGCTTCGGGCTGGGCTGGTCCGGCGACGGGCGGGGCGGATTGCTGAACGAGTTGGCGCCGCACGGGGTCACGCCCGAGATGCTGGCGCAGGCCGGGCTGATGCGCGTGGACGAGGACGGGCGCCCGAAGGGGGAACTGTTCTTCAACCGCGTGACCTTCCCGATCCGCGACCGGCGGGGCAGCCTGGTCTCGTTCGGCGGGCGCATCCTGGGGGATGGGCAGCCGAAATACCTCAACGGGCCCGAGACCGCGCTGTTTTCCAAGCGGCGGACCCTGTTCGGCATGGATCGCGCCCGGGCCGCGCTGCGCACCGCGCGGCCGCGCGGGGCGCCGCCGGTCGAACTGGTGGTGGTCGAAGGCTACATGGACGTCATCGCCCTGCACCAGGCGGGGTTCCCCGGCGCGGTCGCGCCATTGGGCACCGCCCTGACGTCGGAACAGATGGAGGCGCTGTGGCAGATGGCGGCGGCCCCGATCCTGTGCTTCGACGGCGACGGGGCAGGGCAGCGCGCGGCGGTCAAGGCGGCGGAAACGGCGCTGCCGCTGCTGGATATCAACCGCACCCTGCGCTTCTGCGCCCTGCCGGAGGGCGAGGACCCCGACAGCCTGCTGCGCGGGCAGGGAAGCGGCGCGGTGGCGGCACTGCTGGAGGGCGCGCGGCCGATCGGCCACGTGCTGTTCGACCTGCTGACCCAGGGGGTACGCGACCCCGGGCCCGAGCAGCGCGCCGCGGTGCGCCGGCGCCTGGTCGAGGCGGCGGCGCTGATCGCGGACAAGGGGCTGGCGGCGGAATATCGCAGCACGCTGCTGGACCGCTTCTTCGAGACCTATCGCCGCCGTCCGGGCCAGGGGAAGCGTGCGGGCCAGGGCGGCCAGCGCGGGGACGGCAGGCAGGCGGGCGTGTCGTGGCCGGCCGGGTCCGCCCCGGCGCCGTTCGACGAAGCGGCCGCGGCGCAGGAGCGCATGCGCATCCTGACCGCGATCCTGCTGCGCCACCCCCATATCCTGCCCGAGGTCGAGGACGCCTATTGCCGCCTGGACCTGCCGCCCGCCCTGGCGCGGGTGCGGGCCGCGGTGATGGACCTGGCCGCGTCGGGCGACCTGACGGATGCGAAGGCGCTGGACCGGCGCCTGGACGAGGGCGGCCTGGCGGAGGAACGGATGGCGGTGGTGGCCGCCCGGCCGCTGCCGATGTCGCTGAGCGCGCCCGACGACCTGATGGCGGTCGACGTGGTGCAGGAATGGTGGCATTTTTTTGCCTTGCTGAATGTCCGGCAGTTCGGCGAAGATATCCGCCTGGACACCGAAAGCCTGTGCGCCGGCACGCTGGACGCGCGGTCGTGGGCCAGTTTGCGGACCCGGCTTCTGGCCTGGGAGGCGTTGCGGCGCGGGGATCTCACGCCCGGCGAAGGGTAAGGTTGCGCGTCGGCGCGCCATGCCGGGCCTTGACTTCCGCGAGTGAATCGACCACCTGCACCACACTGTAATTTGTCAGATGCGACAAAGTGGTCATTTCGTATCCGGTGGTTTACGCGCCCTGCGCGGCAACGCGACCGGACCGCGAAACAGGGCCGGCGACGCCGTTGCATGACACAGGCGAGGGCGCTTTAGCGGTTGAGGATAGGGCAGGCGATGGCGACAAAGACAGCCGCGGGTTCGGAAGCGACTGCTGGCGATCAGGACAACGACACCACTCTGCTGGATACCCAATCCGGAGCCGTCAAGAGACTGATCGCACGGGGCAAGGAACGGGGGTACATCACCTTCGACGAGCTGAACGCCGTCCTGCCCCAGGATCAGATGTCGTCGGAGCAGATCGAGGATGTGATGGCGGTCCTGTCCGAAATGGGCATCCAGGTCGTCGAGAACGAGGATAACGACGACAGCGAGGCCAATCGCGAGGAGAAGGCCGAGGAGGCCGACACCGAGGGCGAGGAAGCCGGGGGTGCCGCGGGCAACGTCGATACCGAGAGCCTGGGCCGTACCGACGACCCGGTGCGCATGTACCTGCGCGAGATGGGGTCCGTCGAACTGCTGTCGCGCGAGGGCGAAATCGCCATCGCCAAGCGGATCGAGGCCGGCCGCGACGAGATGATCGGCGGCCTGTGCGAAAGCCCGCTGACCTTCCGCGCCATCATTTCGTGGCACGAGCGCCTGAAGGCGGGCGAGATGCTGCTGCGCGACATCGTGGACCTGGAGGCCATGCAGTCCGGCGGCGCCGAAGCCGAGGCCGGCGCCGAGGGCGGCGAGCAGGAAGACGGCAGCTTCGACGCGGCCCCCGAGAGCGAGGACGGCGAGGAAGGCGACAGCGCCGGCCTGTCGCTGTCCGCGCTGGAAGAAAAGCTGAAGCCCGAGATCCTGGCGCAGTTCGAGGAAATCGAGGAACTGTATTCCCGGCTGCAGAAGCTGCAGTCGAAGCGGCTGGAGACCCTGACCTCGGGCGCCGAGATGTCGGACAAGTCCGAGAAATCGTACGAGAAGCTGCGCGAGGAACTGGTGGGCAAGGTGCAGCAGGTCCACCTGCACAACACCCGCATCGAGGTGCTGGTGCAGCACCTGAAGGAAATCTTCCAGCGGCTGAACGGGCTGGAAGGGCGCATGCTGCGCCTGGCCGAGAGCACCAAGGTCTCGCGCGAGGACTTCCTGATCAAGTATCGCGGCAGCGAGCTGGACCCGGGCTGGATGGACATGGTGTCCGCCCTGCCGGGCAAGGCGTGGAAGAATTTCGTCGCCAAGCATTCGGCGTCGGTGCTGGACCTGCGCGGCCAGGTCGCATCCCTGTCGCAGGAAACCGGCCTGCCGGTCGGCGAATTCCGCCGCGTCTACGCCACCGTGTCGCGCGGCGAGCGCGATTCGGCCCGCGCGAAGAAGGAGATGATCGAGGCGAACCTGCGCCTGGTGATCTCGATCGCCAAGAAATATACCAATCGCGGGTTGCAGTTCCTGGACCTGATCCAGGAGGGCAATATCGGCCTGATGAAGGCGGTGGATAAGTTCGAATATCGCCGGGGCTACAAGTTCTCGACCTATGCCACGTGGTGGATCCGCCAGGCGATCACCCGGTCGATCGCCGACCAGGCCCGCACGATCCGCATCCCGGTCCATATGATCGAGACCATCAACAAGCTGGTCCGCACGTCGCGCCAGATGCTGCATGAGATCGGACGCGAGCCCGCGCCCGAGGAACTGGCCGAAAAGCTGGGCATGCCGCTGGAGAAGGTGCGCAAGGTCCTGAAGATCGCCAAGGAACCGATCTCGCTGGAAACGCCGATCGGTGACGAGGAAGACAGCCACCTGGGCGATTTCATCGAGGACAAGACGGCGGTCATCCCGCTGGACGCCGCGATCCAGACCAACCTGCGCGAAGCCACGACGCGGGTCCTGTCCTCGCTGACCCCGCGTGAGGAACGCGTGCTGCGCATGCGCTTCGGCATCGGCATGAACACCGACCACACCCTGGAAGAGGTGGGCCAGCAGTTCAACGTGACGCGCGAGCGCATCCGCCAGATCGAGGCGAAGGCGTTGCGCAAGCTGAAGCACCCGAGCCGCAGCCGCAAGCTGCGCTCGTTCCTGGACGACAACTGATTCGCCGGGCCATGGTCGCGTCCGTCGGAGACGCGCGGGCGGACTCCGGGCCGGCGACCCGGGCCGTTGTCGACGTGACCTTCCTGTGCATGGACGCCCCGCCATCCGGTCCGGCGCCTGCCCTGCCGGAAGGCTACCGCATCGTGCATCAGCCGGCGCCGGGCGTTGCGTTCTATCGCCGCCTGTATGACGGGGTGGGCAAGGATTATTGCTGGTGGCTGCGCCGCGTCGTGCCCGACCGGGAACTGGCGGCGCTGCTGCGCGACCCGGGCGTGCTGGTCCACGTCCTGTGGCGCGGCGAGCAGGTCTGCGGCTTCTTCGAACTGGACCGGACCCAGCCGGATGAGGTCAACCTGGCCTATTTCGGCCTGATGCCCGGCCAGATCGGGCATGGGATCGGCCATGCCTTCCTGCGGGCCGCCCTGGACGCGGCCTGGGCCTTCCACCCCGACAGCGTGCGGGTGAATACCTGCACCGCCGACCATCCCAGGGCGATGGAGACCTATCTGCGGGCCGGATTCCGGCCCGTGCGCACGGTGCGCGAGGTCTGGGACATTCCCGACCGGCTGGGGCTGACGGTTCCCCGGGCCCTGCGCCCCTGATCCACCGGCCGCCCGAATTCGGCTTTTCGGCAGTTTCCCCTTGTGGTCGGCCGGGGTTTGTGCTTCACACCGCACCTTCCCTGCCGGGACGCGGCATCGCCCCGGCTATACCCATGCCCCGCGGGAGGGGCGCCGTCCGGACCGGGTCCGGAACGGTCGGGTTGACCTTATCCGAAGGGAGTTCCCATGCCGTTATATGAGACCGTGTTCATCGCACGTAACGATGTATCGCAGCAGCAGGTCGAGGCCGTCGCCGACGGGATCGCCGCGCTGCTGGAAACCGATGGCGGCGCTGTGAAGAAGCGCGAATATTGGGGCCTGCGCAGCCTGGCCTACCGCATCAAGAAGAACCGCAAGGGGCACTACATGCTCCTGGGTCTGGATGCGAAGCCGGAGACGATCAAGGAAATCGAGCGCCAGCTCGGCCTGAACGAGGACGTGATGCGCGTCCTGACCCTGCGCGTCGACGAGATCGACGAGGCGCCGTCCGTGATCCTGTCCCGCAAGGGCGACGAGCGCGAGCGCGGCTTCCGTGGTCCGAAGCCGGCCGGCCGCTTTGAAAGCGGACGTGGCGGTGCCGGCGGTGCCCGTCGCGGCTACGACGATCGCGAGGAGTTCCGGGCACGCAACGAGCGTGAAGACGGGCGCGACACCGACGGCGAAGCGGAGTAAGAATCCATGTCCGAGACCACTGAAATCAACCCCGCCGCCCGTCGCACGGCCGTGGGTGCGCGCCGGCCGTTCTATCGTCGCCGCAAGTCCTGCCCGTTCTCCGGCCCCAACGCGCCGAAGATCGACTACAAGGACGTTCGCCTGCTCAGCCGCTTCCTGTCCGAGCGCGGCAAGATCGTCCCCAGCCGCATCACCGCGGTGTCCGCGAAGAAGCAGCGCGAGCTGGCCCAGGCGATCAAGCGGGCCCGTTTCATGGCGCTTCTGCCCTACATTGTCGGCTGAGGGAGGCAGATCATGTCCGCAGTAGAACTGATCCTGCTCCAGCGCGTCGAAAACCTGGGGCAGATGGGCGACGTCGTGAAGGTGAAGCCGGGCTATGCCCGTAACTTCCTGCTGCCGCAGGGCAAGGCGATCCGTGCCAACGCCCTGAACCGCGAGCGCTTCGAGCGCGAGCGCGTGCAGCTCGAGGCGCTGAACCTGAAGCGCCGCGAGGAGGCCGAGCGCCTGTCCGAGCGCATGCACGGCCTGTCCGTCGTGCTGATCCGCCAGGCCGGCGACAGCGGCAGCCTGTACGGCTCGGTCACGACCCGCGACATCGCCGAGGCGGCGACGGCGGCCGGCCTGACGGTCGCCCGCACGCAGGTGATCCTGGAAAACCCGATCAAGCAACTGGGCCTGTACGACGTCCGCGTCGCGCTGCATCCGGAAGTTTCGATCCCCGTCACGGTGAACGTGGCCCGTTCGGAAGAAGAAGCCGAGCGCCAGGCCCGTGGCGAAGAGATCGGCGTCGAGAAGGAGGAGCCCTCGGGCTTCGTCGAGGAAGCGCTCGAGGAAACGGTGGAAGCTCCGGCGGAAGCCTGATCCTTTCCGTTTCCGTTCTGTCGCAAAGGCCCGGAAGAGCATGCTCTTCCGGGCCTTTGTCTTTGAAAAGGCACGCAAAGCGTCATCACCGGTTCTTTACGGATCGATCCGGACCCTTCATGCTTCGGGCCCGGCCGAAAGAAGAGAGGTGAGTCCATGACGCCCTTGATAGACAGGATCTTTCGCAGTTTCATCTCGCTGGGGCGGCTGGACGTCGTCTATTCCGACGGCACGCGGCGGACCTATGTCGGCACGCCTGGGCCAGTCGCGGCGATGCGCATTCTCTCCCCGTCGGTCGAGCGGCGCCTGATCGTCAATCCCGGCCTGGCGTTCGGCGAAGCCTATATGGACGGTCTGGTCGTGCCCACGGGCTGCACGCTGTACGACCTGCTGGACGTCCTGATGGCCAACAGCATGCAGGCCGGCCATATCGGCGAATCGGTGGCGGCGGTGATCCGCTACGGCAAGCGGACCTGGACGCAGTTCAATCCGGCGTCCCGCGCACGGCGCAATGTCGCGCACCATTACGACCTGAACGGTGCGCTGTACGACCTGTTCCTGGACAGCGACCGCCAATATTCCTGTGCCTATTTTCCGCGTGGGGACGAGACGCTGGAAGAGGCGCAGGTGGCGAAGAAGCGCCATATCGCCGCCAAGCTGCGGCTGGACCGCCCGGGCCTGGAAGTGCTGGATATCGGATGCGGCTGGGGTGGCATGGCGCTGACGCTGGCGCGGGAGTACGGCGCACGGGTCACCGGCATCACCCTGTCCGAGGAACAGCTTGGCGTGGCGCGGCAGCGGGCACGGGACGAGGGGTTGGCGGACCGGGTGCGGTTCGAACTGGTGGATTACCGGGCCGTGACGCGGCGTTTCGACCGCATCGTATCGGTCGGCATGTTCGAGCATGTGGGGATCGGCCATTATCGCCAGTTCTTCGACCTCGTGGCGAATATCCTGGCTCCGGACGGGGTCATGCTGCTGCATTCCATCGGGCGGCATGACGGGCCGGGTTCGACCAATCCCTGGATCGATCGCTACATCTTTCCCGGCGGCTATTCGCCCGCGCTGAGCGAAACCTTCGCGGCGATCGAAAAATCCGGCCTGTGGGTGACGGATTGCGAGATCCTGCGCCTGCATTACGCCAAGACCATCGCGCTGTGGCGCGACCGCTTCGCCGCCAATCGCGAGCGGGTCGCCGCGATGTACGATGAACGGTTCTGCCGGATGTTCGAATTCTATCTGGCTGCGGCGGAACTGTCCTTCCGCGTGCAGGGGCACATGAATTTCCAGCTCCAGATCACACGGTCGATCGACGCCGTGCCGCTGACGCGCGACTATATGGTCGATGTGGAACGCGACGCGGCGGCGACGCGCCGCCCGCGCGTGCGTAGCCGGGCCAGGGCAGGGTAGGAAGAAAAACGACCGGGTTTCCAAAGGGCCGAGCCCTTTGGCGGGTCAGGGGGGGAGCCCCTGCCTTTCCGCGTGGCACCGCGCCAGAAGGTCGAACTCCGCGATATCCAGCGTTTCCGCCCGGCGGGCGCCGTCGATGCCGGCGGCGGCCAGCAGGGCTTCGCCGCCGATCGGGCGCAGGGAGCCGCGCAGCATCTTGCGCCGCTGGCCGAACGCCGCCGCCGTGACCTGTTCCATGGCGCGGAACAGGGCGGGGTCGGGCTGGGTCGCGTGGGGGATCAGGCTGACGACGGCGGAATAGACCTTGGGCGGCGGCGAAAACGCGCCGGGGGGGATGCGCATGACCAGGGCGCACCGGCAGGTCCATTGCGCCAGCACGGCCAGGCGGCCGTACTGGGCGCTGTCGGGGGCGGCGCAGATCCGCTCGGCGACTTCCATCTGGAACATCAGGGTCAGCCGTTCCCAGGCCGATGCCTGGCGCAGCCAGCCGACCAGCAGCGGCGTGCCGACATTATAGGGCAGGTTGGCGACGACCTGGCGCGGGGCGGGGCAGAGCCGCGTCAGGTCCTGGCGCGTCGCGTCGGCCTCGACCAGGTGCAGGCGGCCCGGGAACAGGGTGGCCAGTTCGGCGATGATCGCGACCGCGCGCGCATCGACTTCCACCGCCGTGACCGTCTCGGCCGGGCTGTCCAGCAGGGCACGGGTCAGGCCGCCGGGGCCGGGGCCGACCTCGACGACATGCCGGCCCGTCAGGTCCCCGGCCAGGGCGGCGATGCGTGCGGTGATGCCGGGGTCCAGCAGGAAGTGCTGGCCCAGGGCCTTGCGCGCATCCAGCCCGTGGCGGGCGATCACGTCGCGCAGCGGTTCCAGCAACGGCTGGCTACCGGGCAGGGGTGGAGTGGTCAGAGCGGCTGCCTCATACCTTCGAGCGCATTTCGATGATGGCGCGGCGATGCAGGTCGCGATCCAGCTGGCGCGACGTCTGTTCCGCCCGTTCGTTCATCAGCTGGTCGGCGATGTCGCTGGGGGTCTGCTGGGCGAAGTTCTTCTGCTGGCGGGAGCAGACCATCAGCACCGCGATACCGTCGGGGGCCACCAGCGGATGGCTGGCCTGGCCCGGGGTCAGGCCGGTCAGGACCTTCTGCATCTGCTCGTTGACGCGTTCGAGCTGCACGTCGCCCGGATTGGACGGGTGCTTGTCGCCGAATTTGTGGTTGATCGCCTCAAGCTCCGGGCACGAATGCACGGTCGTGGAAATCTGCTGCGCCTGCTTCAGCGCATCGCGCTGCTGCTCGCTCGGCGCCTGCGGGTCCAGGGGCGTGGTGAAGGGAATGAACGCCTCGCGCAGCGACACCAGCGTGCCCATCTGGTGACCGATCACGCGGCGGCCGTTCAGCGTCGCGATGACATAGCCGCCCGCGACGCGGATCGGGTTGGAAATGGCGCCGGGCGGCATGGCCTTGGCGATTTCGACGACCTGCGGGTCCAGGCTGTCCTCCTGCACCCAGCCCATCAATCCGCCTTCGAGCGCCGCCTGGTTCTGCGAGAACTGGGCCGCCACGATGGGGAACGGCGCGCCGTTGCGCAGTTCCTGGATGATGGTCTGGGTGAATTTCAGCTCGTCCTCGGAATGGCGGGGATCGTCGACCGGGATGAAGATTTCGCTGATCAGGTATTGCGGCTTGCCGTCCTCGTGCCGCAGGGCCTCCTCGCGCTGGGAGATCTCGGCCGCGGTGATGCGGCCGCGGGTTCCCATTTCCTCGCGCAGCACCTGCGACCAGCCCAGTTGCACGCGGATCTGGTCGATCATGGTGGTCAGCGAAATTCCGTCCTGGGCCAGCCGGTCGCGCAGGGCGTTCTTCGGCATGCCGTTCCGGCGTTCGATGTCGGCGATCGAGGCGGCGATCTGGTCGGGCGACACGTTGATGTGGCGCGAGAGCATCTCGTTCTGCCGCAGGCGCTCGTCGATCAGCTGCCGGAGGATCTGCGGCCGCAGCCGGGCCATGACGTCGTCGCTGAGCGTCAGGCCCGCCGACAGCGCGAACAGCCGTCCGCGATTGTCCACGTCCCGGCGGGTCAGCAGCGTGCCGTCGATGATGGCGATGATCGCATCCTGGCTCGTCGCGTCCGACTGGTCGGATGAATGGGCGGAAGCGGGGGGGGGCGCATGGCGGGCGGCCAGCGCCGGGCCGCCGGCGACGGCCGCCAGCCCGGCCGCCAGCAGGCATGCCATGACATTCGAGGAAAAACCGGTCTTGGTGGGGCGGCGTCGCATTCTGCTCGGTCTCTCACGCATCGGATCAGCCACGAATACCAAAGGCACCGATGGTCTTGAAGGTCAGGGTGAACATGATGGTCGAATTGCGCTGTTGGCCGCCGATCGACGTATATTGCTTGATATACATCAGGTTGAAGCCGAAACAGTCATTGTTGTAGCCGGCGTTGCCGCCCATGCTGACGAATTGCTGGCGCGACAGGCTGCGGCGGACGAAGGCCGACAGGCTGTAGTTCTGCCAGTTGGTGTTGGCACCGACCGTCACCTCGTTCGTGCGCACATAATAGGCCGCGTTGGGGCTCGCCGTCTGGATGTTGGTGGCATAATAATAATACGGCGTCACCGGTTCGTAGACATAGCCGCTGGTCAGGTGGAAATGCTTTACCCCGGTGCTGACCAGCGCGTCGCCGAAATCGATCCGGCCGGCATACGGGTCGATCCGGGTGCGGCCGGTGAAGTCGATATACTGGTTCGGCGCGAAGCGCGCGCGCGCCACCACGTCGGAAAAATGGTGGTTCAGCCCGGAATAGGGAATGCGGTTGTGGTCGATATGCTCCTGGAGGCTTTCGCCGACCAGCGTATCGATTTCATGCCCGTTCCACGTCCAGTTGCCATGCACGCCGAAATTGCCGCGCAGGCCGCCGTCCAGCCGGTCGGTCCCCGGGTAGCGGTTGATCGCGAACAGCGTCGAATCGGTGAATTCGTAGGACAGGCTGTCTTCGTTCGGCAGGTTGCTGTTGCGGCTGTTGCCGGTGTTGGGCGCCGCGATGACCTGGGCGATGGGTTCTAGGATCTGGGTGCCCTTGCCGTTCATGAAGCCCCGCAGGAACGGCCAGTTCATCTTCAGCGCGACCGTCGGCAGGACCTGGCCCGTGATCTGCTGGCGGGTCGTGGTCGGGGCGTAGATCGGCTGCTGGTTCAGGCTGGTCGCCCGGTGGATGGCCGATTCCAGGTGCAGGGTCAGCTTCCAGAGCTGGCCCAGATGGTTGCGGAACGGCCGGTCCCAGTTCAGCGAGAGCTGCCCGCGCTGGTCCGAGACGCCGGATGCGCGATAGACGTAGAAATCGGTGGTATCCACCGCCAGCCGGCCGCCCCACGCGTCGGGCTGGCCGAAATAGCTGTAGGTGTAGCGCGGCAGCACCCACGGCAGTTCGTTGTCGCGGATGACGCCCTGGTTCAGGCCCTGGTAGGCCTGGGCGTCGACGCGCGAATAGGACCCGGTTCCGAACCCTTCGAGATAGACGTTCGAGGTCAGCATTTCCTGGCCGTAGCCGGACACGCGATAGTCGCGCATGTAGTCGGCCGACGTGGCCAGGTTGATGTTCGCCCCCGCGCGCCAGGCGCGCGTGATCGACGCCTGCGCCTGGGCGAAGATGTAGCCCTGTATGCCGTGCTCGTCGGACGTGCCCGTGGTGTTGCCGAAGGTGTTCACGTACGACCCCTGGCGGTTGGTGTCGTAGGCCAGGCCGGCCAGGATGTTCAGCGTGCCGAAATTCAGCGCGTTGCGGTACTGGGTGCTGACCTGGGGGCCCGTCCGGGTGGACAGCAGACCCTGGATCGTCATGTCGGACTGTTTGTCGATCACCCAGTAATAGGGGATGGTGACATAGGCGCCCAGATAGCGGTCATGCGGCGTGATCCCCGGCGTCAGGAAGCCGCTCTGCCGCTTGACCGACGGGTCGGACATCGAAAAGGCGGGCATGTACATGACCGGAATGCCGAACATGTCCAGATAGGCGTCACGGAAGTCGATGCGCTTGTGTTCGGTATCGTCGATCGCGTCATAGGCCCGCAACTGCCAGAAGGGCGGCCGTTCGGGATGCTGGGCGCAGATGTTGCAGGCCGTGTAGACGGCGCGCGCCATGTCGTTGACCTTGGCCCCGGTGCGCCGCATGCCGTTGGCCGCCAGCTTGGCGTTTTCGGTCATCAGCATATGCAGGCGGGTCATGATGCCGTCGCGCATGCCGTTGCTGAGTTCGGCGTAGTCGCTGAAGATGACCGTGCCGTCGGGTTCCACCATCGCGACGTGGCCGTGGGCGGCGGCGATGCCGGTATTGCGGTCGTACGTCACCGTATCGGCGCGCAGGACGTGGTCTTCCTGCCAGATCTGGACGTTGCCGGTCCAGGTCACGATGCCCCGCGCGTTGTCGTAGGTGACGGTGTCCGCCTGGAACGTGACGGGGGCCGACTGCGACATGGGGCTGCCGGTCGTGATCTTGATCGGCTTGGCCTGGACCTGCGCATGGGCGCGGTGAACCTGGATGACCGCGCCCAGGAACGTGCTGCCCAGCAGGCCGGCAGCCAGCAATGTGCCACGCGCCTGCGAACGCTGGCCCCGGGCAGGGCGAAACAGGCGACGGGACATCAGGATCGGCATCATCCGTCTTCTAGATGAAGCAGCAGAGAAACTGCAAGGCAGAGTCCTGCTCCGGTCGGGGCCCAGGCGGCCAGCAGCGGCGGCATCGCCCCGGATTCGCCGAATTGCGCGGCCACCTTCGAGATCGTGAACAGGGCGAACCCCGCGGCGACGCCGCTGCCGATCATGCGCGCGACGCCGCCGCGCCGCGTCGGCCGCATCGAAAAGCCCGCCGCCACCAGCGCCATGGTGCCGGCCAGGATGGGCAATGTCAGCAGGGTCTGGAAATGCAGCCGGTGGCGGATGGACGAAAAGCCCGAACGTTCCAGCAGGGCGATGAAGCCGGGCAGCGCCCAGACCGACAGCGTGTCGGGCGAGGCGAAGCTTTCCTGCACGCGGGGAACGGTCAGGTCGGTCGGCATGACGAACCGGCCCGCCGGGACGGGCAGGCGGTCGGGGCGGATCGTCCTGGCATCCTGGAAAATCCAGACCTTCCGGCCGAGATAGCCCTCGGGGGCTTCGATCCGGACGATCAGATGGTCGGTATCGTCCAGCCGGAACAGGCTGATGCCGCCGATCCGCAGGACCCCGCCCTGCAGGTGGACGCTGCGGGCATGCAGGATCGCGACCCCGTGGGGAACCAGGCCGGAATCGGCCTGGCGCAGCCACAGCGCGCCGTCCGACAGGTTCAGCGGGCCGCCGCTGCGCAGATAGACGTGGTCCAGCGTTTCCGCCTGGCGATACATGATGGACGACAGCGGCGACAGGGCCCCGGTGGCCAGGATGCCGATCAGCAGCGCGCAGGACAGCGGGCCGGTCAGGAACTGCCAGGCCGAAATCCCGGCCGCGCGCGCCACGATCAGCTCGGACGACCGGGTCAGCCGCCAGAAGCACACGATCCCGCCCAGCAGCACGCCGAAGGGCAGGATCTCGATCATGAAATAGGGGACGTGCAGCAGCGCGATCTCGCTGGCCAGGCTGGTCGGCACGTCGGGCCGGGTGGCCACGCGGCGCAGCAGGTCGATGAAATCGAACAGCGAGACCAGCCCCGTCAGCGACAGGATCATCGCCATGACCGCCAGCGTGAACTGCCGGGCGATATAGAAGGACAGGGTGACGGAAACCGTCATGACCGGCCCGTTTCCGTCATGGCCGGCGCGTCGAGGCCGGGCTGGGCGCCGGCATCGCGCCATTTCAGTTCCGGCAGGAACAGCATCAGCGCGCAGGCGATCCCGGGCAGGATCGCCTCGACCCACATCAGGGGGATCAGGCTGGTATTGCGGCTGGCCAGGTTCTGCACCATCAGGCTGAGCGCCAGCAGGCTGACGACGCTGAGGATCGCGACCGCCGGGCGGATGATGTTGCCATGGCGGGAGAAGGCGCCCCGCAGCACGGCGACCAGCCCGACCATGGCGAAGGAGAACGCGGTGAACGGCGCGGTCAGCCGGCGCCAGGCCTCGACCGCGAACTTGCCGCGGTCGCGGGGGGCGACCTCCTGCGGGTCGGGGTGCAGCAGTTCATGCAGCGACATTTCCGTCGCGTCGCGAAAGCGCGCCTGGTCCCCGCGGGAGGATGTCAGGTCGATCGTGTTGCGGCTGAAGGTCAGGACGTTCAGCCGTCCGCTCTTGCGGTCGATCTCCTGCCGCGAGCCGTCATACAGGACCACGCGCGGCTGGTTGTCGACGACCAGCATCGTGCCGCGCTGGGCCAGGACGGTCGACGGATTGTCGGGCTGGCGGTCGTCCTCGACCACGATGCCGTGCAGCGTACCGTCGCGATCGCGGGAGCGGACATAGACGGTCATGGTGGGCGATACGGGGGTGAACACGCCCTCCTGCAGCATGAAGGCCGCCATTCGGTTGCGGATCTGGAATTCGTACTGCTTGAAGGCATGGAAGGACAGCGGCACGATCCAGATGTTCAGGATCATGCACGACACCACCGAGATGGTGGCGCAGAGCAGCCCCGCCCGCGCGATGAAGAAGGGCGACAGGCCGGCGGCGCGCATGACCGTCAGTTCCCTGTCCCCGGCCAGCCGCTGATAGACGAACTGCACGACGATGAAGGTCGTGATCGGCAGGATGACGGCGACGAAGGAGGGGACCAGCAGGCTGGTCAGCCCGATGAAGACCCGCAGCGACAGCCCGCGCTCGACCACCAGCGAGACGAAATGCAGCGACTGGGTCAGCCAGATCAGCGCCGACAGGCCGCCCGTCGTGGCCAGCAGGGCCACGAGCAATTGCCGCAGGACATAGCGGTCGAGCATCGGCAGGCGCGATCTCGGCTGCAGTCGGGTGACGGATCGGGCGAACGACATACGCATGTGTAGCCCCGCCGGGGGCCCGGCGAAAGCCCCGCGGCATAGGTGCTATACGACTGTTATGCAGCCGGATCGTCCGGGGTCATGCGTCCGGGGTCACGCGGGCCGGATTCCCCGTATCGGGGGGAAATATGGCGCCGGGGTTCAGCAGGCCGCGCGGGTCGATCGCGTCCTTGATCCGGCGCATCGTGGCCAGTTCGGCGCCGCCGCGCCAGTCCGGCATCATGTAGGGCTTCAGCCGCCCCACCCCGTGTTCGGCGGAGAAGGAGCCGTCCAGGTCGCGCACGATGGCCCCCACCGTATCCATGATCCGGTGGTCCAGTGCCAGGAAGGCGGCCGGGTCCATGCCTTCGGGCTGGACCAGGTTGAAATGGATGTTCCCGTCGCCGATATGGCCGAACGGCGCCGGGCGGATGCCCGGGATCAGGGCCGCGCAGGCGGCGGTGGCCCGGTCGATCAGTTCCGGCACGTGCGAGACCGGGACCGAGACGTCGTTCTTCACGCTGGCGCCGGCGCGGCGCTGGGCCTCGGCATGTTCCTCGCGCAGCTTCCACAGGGCCATGCGCTGGCCCTCGCTCTCGGCGATCACCGCATCGGTGACCGTGCCGTCCTCCAGCGCCGCGCCCAGCACGTCCTCCAGCGCCCCGCGCAGGTCGGCATTGGCGCGCGGGGTGGCCAGTTCGACCAGCACGTAGGCCGGTGCCGGTTCGGCCAGCGGCAGGCTGGCGCCCGGGACCAGTCGCGTGACCAGGTCCATGCCGGCGCCGGACATGTATTCGAACGCCTGGATCAGCGCCGGGTCCTGCGCGCGGAAGGCCGCGAACAGCGCCAGCGCGCCCTTGGCGTCGGCGACCGCGCACAGGGCGGCCTCGGTCGCGCGCGGCTGCGGCTGAAGCTGCAGGATGGCGGCGGTGATGAAGCCCAGCGTGCCCTCGGACCCCACGAACAGCTGGCGCAGGGCGTATCCGGTGTTGTCCTTGCGCAGGCGGCGCAGCCCGTGGAACACGCTGCCGTCCGGCAGCACGACCTCCAGCCCCAGGACCAGTTCCCGCGCGTTGCCGTAGCGCACGGTGTTGTTGCCGCCGGCATTGGTGGCCAGCACGCCGCCGATCTGGGCCGAGCCTTCCGATGAAATCGACAGCGGCAGCATCAGCCCGGCCTCGCGCGCGGCGTCCTGCGCGGCCTTCAGCGTCACCCCGGCCTCGACTTCCATCGTGTGGTCCAGCGGATCGATCCGGCGCACGCGGTTCATGCGCGACAGGCAGATCACGACCTCGCGCCCGCTGTCGTCCGGGGTGGCGCCCCCCACCATGCTTGTGTTGCCCCCCTGCGGCACCATCGCCACCCCCGCCTGGGCGCACAGCGTGACCGCCTGGGCCAGTTCGGCGGTGTCGGCGGGGCGCAGCACGGCGGCGGTGCGGCCGTGATAGAGCGCCCGCCAGTCCGTGCAGTACGGATCGGTGTCCGACGGGGCGGTCAGGATGCCCGAGGGACCCAGCAGATGTGCCAGACGGTCCAGCAGGTCGGCGGTCGGGGCGGGGCAGGCGGTCATGCAATGATTCCGGGAAAAGTAATGAGGCCTATTTCAGCGCGGTGGCGCTGTAGGGCGCGGTCGGGGTATCCAGGGCGTGCAGGAATTCCATGCCGGCCATGCCGGCGATCCCGGCCAGGGCGCCCACGGCGAAGGCCAGGACGACGATCGACCGGCGTCGGGGCATGGGCCGTGCCTGCATGACCGACAGGGCGGCCTGGGTTTCCGCCCGCGCCTGCTGGGTCAGGTAGAGCTGCGAGCGCAGTTCCTCGGCCCGGGCGCGGGCATGGCGCAGGTCGATGTCGAGCCGGTTGAGGCTTTCGGTCAGTTGGGAAATCCGGACCCGGGCGGCCTGCATTTCCGTCGCGCTTGCGGCGGCCCCCGCGCCGCGCGGCGCGCGGGGACGGGGCTGCGCGCGGGGCGGCGGGCTGGGCGCGATGGCCGTGAACAGGTTCTTCAGCGCGCCGCCCGTGGTGCCGTTCCGCCGCGCGCGGTTGCGCAGCGCGTCGAGCGCGTTCGCGGACTGTCCCGGATGTTCCTCCAGCACCAGGGCCAGGATATCCGACAGGATCTTCAGTTCCTTGGGGTCGAACTTGTCGCTCATGGCCACGGATCAGCGGGAAGGGGAACGGTCGTCATGCGGGTGTCCCGTCATGCCGGCCGGGGAGAGGCCGCGCGGCGCAGCCGGTCGCGGATGGCCATGCCCAGCCCGACGCGCGGGATCGGCATCGCGGCGATGCGGACCAGGCCGCGCCGCGCGCCCTCGCTGTCCAGGAAGCGCAGGCCGGCGAACAGGCGGGCGGCGGCCTCGTCCAGCCGTCCGGCGGGGCTGAGGTTCCACACCAGGCCGGCGCCGGGCAGTTCCGGCCCGAAGGCCAGCAGGGCCTCGTCCGCCGCCACGTCATGGGCGTCCAGCCGCACCGGCAGGCCCGGGGCGTAGTGCGAGGCCAGGCGGCCGGGCGACAGCGGCAGCGTGTCGGCATAATCGTCGGGGTGCGAGATCGGGCCGCAGACCTCGCTCAACGCCTCGACCGTCACGCCGCCGGGACGCAGCAGCATCGGCGCGGTGCCCGTCAGGTCCAGCACCGTGCTTTCGACCCCGACCGGACAGGGGCCGGAATCCAGGACCGCATCGATGCGGCCGGACAGGCCCCGCAGCACGTGATAGGCGTCCGAGGGGCTGACCCGGCCCGACAGGTTGGCCGAAGGCGCCGCCACCGGCCGGCCCACGGCGCGCAGCAGGGCGGTGGTGATGGCGCCGCGCGGCACGCGCACCGCCACCGACGGCAGGCCGGCGGCGGCGAGGTCCGAAATGGTGCTGCCTGGCTGGCGCGGCAGCACCATCGTCAGCGGCCCGGGCCAGAACCGTTCGGCCAGGCGCCGCGCCACGTCGTTGGGCGCGGCCTGGGCGAAGGCCGCCTCGGCATCGGGGAAATGGCTGATCAGCGGGTTGAAGCGCGGGCGTTCCTTGGCGGCGAAGATGCGTGCCACGGCGGTGTCGTTGGTGGCGTCCGCGCCCAGGCCGTAGACGGTCTCGGTCCCGAATGCCACCAATCCCCCCGCCCGCAGCAGATCGGCCGCCCGGGCGATGCCGGCGTCGTTTGCCTCCAGACGCTCTGTCATGACTCCTCTGCCCGTCCGCTCAAGCCGTTGGTTCGGTTGGATCATAACGCGGTGCGCTCATGAATGCTCCCGCTTTCCCGCACATATAAAATGCGGGTTGCGCCAGTCGGGCTTCCCGTAGCGCAGGGGCGTGCCGTCCAGCAGGGCGACGCTGCCGCCCGCGGCCTCGACCACGGCCTGCGGGGCGGCGGTGTCCCATTCCATGGTCGTGCCCAGCCGGGGGTAGAGATCGGCCGCGCCTTCCGCCACGCGGATGAACTTCGCGGCGGACCCGATATTGCCCAGATGCGCGATCCGGTGCCCCCCCAGGAACGATGCCAGGCGCGGATCGTCGGCGTAATGGCGCGACGCCAGCACCGTCAGCCCTTCCCCGGGTGCCGGGCGGGCATGGATCGCGTGGGTGCCGTCCGCGTCGATGCGCATGGCGCCGGTGGCGACATGGGCGGCATAGAGCTGGTGATAGGCCGGAAGGGCGACCGCGCCCAGCACGGCGCGGCCGTTGCGGACCAGCCCGATATTGACGGTGAAATCGTCGCGGCCCGCGGCGAATTCCCTCGTGCCGTCCAGCGGATCGACCAGCCAGAACGTCTTGCCGCCCGCGACGCGGATACCGGCGGCGGCCTCTTCCTCGGCAATGACCGGGATGTGCGGGAACGCGGCGCGCAGCCCGGCCAGGATGTGAGCCTCGGCGGCGTGGTCGGCTTCGGTCACCGGGGACGAATCCGACTTCGTGACGGTTTCGAACCCGCGCGCGCGGATGGCGCGGATCAGGGCGGCGGCCTCGTCGGCCAGTCGGGTCGCCAGGTCCAGCAGCGCCTGGTCGCCAGCCTGCAGGAGAGAGGATGAATGCGTCATGCCTTGGCATTAGCTTACTCCCCGCCGCGCGTCATGCGCCTTTCGCGCGCGCGGGCAGTGTCGGCGCATGTTTTGGACAGACGGCCGCGCATGGGGCATTCTGCCCGGCAAAATCGAGGGACCCGCCGTCCCCCGCAACCCCACCCGGAGCGCCCTCATGCTGCAGACAGGTTTTTCATCCGCCGCCCTTCCGGCCGACGGCACCCTGGCCCTTCTGGTGTCCGAGGACGGCCCGCGTCCGGCCTCCTTCACCGCCGCCGATTCGGCGACCGGCGGCGCGCTGACCCGCGCGGTCGAGGCCTCGTCGTTCCGCTTCACCAGGGGGCGGACCTGCATGCTGCTGGCGCCCGGGGGCGGGTTCGACCGGATCGTGCTGGTCGGGCTGGGCAAGGCGGCGGAGATCGGCGTGCGGGTCGTCGAGACCGCATCGGCCGCCGCGGTGAAGGCACTGGGCACCCTGGCCGAGGCGGCGTGGGTCGCGGCCGATGCCGTCCCGTCCGAACTGCTGGCCCATGTGGCCCATGGCGCGGCGCTGGAGGCCTATCGCTTCGACCGCTACCAGACCCGCCCGGCCGAGGAGTCGCGCTGGCGGCTGGAGGAGATCACGATCCTGGCACCGGACGCCGGGCAGGCGGCGGCGTGGACCGACCTCTCGGCGGTGACGCGGGGCATCTGCCTGGCCCGCGACCTGGTCAGCGAACCGGCGAACGTGCTGCGTCCCCCCGAATTCGCGGCCCGGATCGAGGATCTGCGCGACCTGGGCGTGGAGGTCGAGATCCTGGACCGCGACGCGATGGCGGATCTGGGCTTCGGCGCGCTGCTGGGCGTCGCCCAGGCCAGCGACGCGCCGCCGCGCACCGTCATCATGCGCTGGAACGGCGGCGAGGCGGACGCCGCGCCTCTGGCCTTCATCGGCAAGGGTGTGACCTTCGATTCCGGCGGCATCTCGATCAAGCCCGCCGCCGGGATGGAGGAGATGAAGACCGACATGGCCGGCGCGGCCGCCGTGGTGGGGCTGATGGCGGCCCTGGCGGGACGGGGCGCGCGCGTCAATGTCGTGGGCGCGGTCGGGCTGGTCGAGAACATGCTGGCCGGCAACGCCCAGCGGCCCGGCGATGTGGTGCGGACCCTGTCCGGCCAGACGGTCGAGGTCATCAACACCGATGCCGAGGGGCGCCTGGTCCTGGCGGATGTGCTCTGGTACGTGCAGGGCCGCTTCAAGCCGCGCCTGATGGTCGACCTGGCGACCCTGACCGGGGCGATCGTCGTCAGCCTGGGGCATGGGCACGCGGGGCTGTTCTCGAACGACGACGCGCTGGCGGGGCATCTGCTGGCGGCGGGCGAGGAAACCGGCGAGCTTCTGTGGCGCATGCCGCTGTCCGATTCCTATCGCGAGCAGATCAAGTCCGATATCGCGGACCTGAAGAATGTCGGCGGCCGGCCGGCGGGGGCAATCACCGCCGCCAAGTTCCTGGAATACTTCGTCAACGACGTGCCCTGGGCCCATCTGGACATCGCCGGGACCGCCTGGGCGAAGAAGGGCGTGCCCTGCACCCCGAAGGGCGCATCGGGCTTCGGCGTGCGGCTGCTGGACCAGTTCGTCCGCGAGTACCATGAGTAGCGTGTCCGGAAACGCGCGCTGGTGGCGATCCGGCGCGCGTCTGTTGCGCTCCGGTGCTCGCAGACACACGCCGGGCGCGGCCTTGCGGGCCGTTCTCGCTCACCAGCCTACGTTCCCGGACACGCTTTAGCAGGCTGTCGGGTTGGGGTACCTGGCTCTGGCGATCTGCGGTAAGCTTTCAGGATGAGCAGCTTCATTCCGTTTGATCGATCGCAGCCGTATCTTCTGCCGCCGGATCTGAAGTCATGGCTGCCGTCGGACGATGTGGCGCATTTCATCGTGGCGGCGGTAGAGCGGGTGCCGTTGAGGGCATTTTCCGTTCCTGTGCGGACTGGCGGCAAGGCGCAGTATCATCCGCGCCTGATGCTGGCGCTGCTGATTTACGCCTATGCGAACGGCGTGTTCTCATCGCGTCGGATCGAACGGGCGACATATCGTGATATCGGTATGCGCTTTGTGGCGGCGAACCTGCATCCTGACCATGACACGATCGCGACGTTCCGGCGCGGCAACCGCACGGCGATCGAGGCAGCGTTCATGCATGTACTCCTGCTGGCACGCGAGACGGGACTGGTGCGGCTTGGCACGGTGTCGATCGACGGCACGAAGATCGATGCCAATGCCTCGAAATACCGTTCCATTCGTTATGATCGCGCGAAAGAGCTGCGCGAGAAACTGGCCACCGATATCTCCACCCTGATGGAACGGGCAGAGGCGGCGGATACAACCGATGTGGATCATCAGGCGTTGCCGGAGGAACTGGCCCGGCGGGAGGCTCTGAAGGCAAAGCTGGATGAAGCCTGTGCGCGACTGGAGGCGGAAGCCCGCGAGCAGGCCAAGACCGCCCGACCAGAATATGAGCGCAAGAAGGCAGCTTTTGATGCGAAGCGGGGACGGCGCGGTCGGCCGCCGAAAGAACCGGACGATGAACCGCCACCAGACCGGCAGATCAACCTGACCGATCCGGACAGCAAGCTGATGCGCCGCTCCGACGCGCATGAATACCGGCAAGCCTACAATGCCCAGGCCGTGGTTTGTGCCGAGGGCAGCCAGTTGATCTTGGAAAATGGCGTCGTTGCGACGACGGCGGACGCGCCCAGCTTCGCCGCCACCATCCTGGGTATGGAGGAGAGGATCGGCCTGCCACGAACCGTCCTCGCCGACACGGGTTTCGCCAGCGGCAAAGCCGTCGAAACGTTGCAGGCCAGCGGCGTGGACCCGCTGGTCGCCATCGGACGCCCTGTGAATCGGCGCCCTTATGACTTCCGGCCAGAACCGCCACCCAGGGAGCCGCGCCGGATCACCGAGCCCTGGCGCCTGGAAATGAAGGCCAGGCTGCAACAGAACCCGGCAAAAGCCCTTTACGCCTTACGCAAGCAGACCGTCGAACCGGTCTTCGGTATCATCAAGAGCGCCATGGGCTTCACCCGTTTCCATCTCCGTGGCCTCCCCAACGTCGCAACAGAATGGACGCTCGTCGCCCTCGCATATAATTGCCGTAGGATCACGCGACTGACGGCCGCATAAACGCCGTCGTCGCCATCACTCATCACTACGGCAGCGCCCAATCCGACAGCCTGTTAGGGAATGCGGACACACTCCAGGGGAAAGGGAAGCATGGCGGAAATCGGCTTCTATCATCTGACGCGGACCCCGGTGGAACAGGCGCTGCCGGCCCTGCTGGGGCGCACGCTGGATGCCGGGCGGCGTGCCGTCCTGCGGTGCGGCGACGCGGCGCGGGTGAAGGCGATGGACGAGGCGCTGTGGCAGTCCGCCGATCCGGTCTGGCTGCCGCATGGCAGCGCCGCCATGGGCCATGGTGCGCTGCAGCCGATCTGGCTGACCGACGGCCCGGACGTGCCCAATGGCGCGACCTATCTTTTTGCGATCGACGGCGTTGTCTGTCCGGATGCCGGGACGTTCGAACGGGTGTTCGACCTGTTCGACGGCAGCGACGCGGATGCGGTGGCAGCCGCGCGCCGGCGATGGGTGACATGCCGCGAGGCCGGGCATACGCTCGTCTACTGGCAGCAGCAGGCAAAAGGCTGGGCCCGCAAGGCTTGATGGGCGGGCCGGCACAGGCAGGAGGAGATCCGGCATGATGGGTTCCGTCACATTGGCCGACGGCACGCGGCTTCCCGCCCTGGGCATGGGCACCTGGGCGCTCGGCGACCGTGCCGACCGGCGCGCGCAGGAGATCGAGAGCCTGCGAGGCGGGCTGGATCAGGGGCTGCGGCTGATCGATACCGCGGAGATGTATGGCAGCGGGCGATCCGAAAGCCTGGTCGGCGAGGCGATCGCCGGACGCCGGGACGAGGTCTACCTGGTCACGAAGATCGTGCCCTCCAACGCCTCGCGCCGGCAGGTGCCGGAACATTGCCGGGCCTCGCTGCGGCGGCTGGGGACGGACCGGATCGACCTGTACCTGCTGCACTGGCAGGGCGCCGTGCCGCTGGAGGAGACGGTCGAGGCGTTCGAGCGGCTGAAGGACGAGGGGCTGATCGGGGCCTGGGGCGTATCGAACTTCGATGCCGGCGACATGGACACGCTGGCCCACGTCACGGGGGGCGTGCACTGCGCCGCCAACCAGGTTCTCTACAGCCTGGATTATCGCGGGGTGGAATTCGACCTGCTGGAGGCCGACCGGCGCCGGCATGTCCTGACCATGGCCTATTCCCCGCTGGGGCAGGGGGGCGACCTGCTGCGCGCGCCGGTGCTGGCGCGGATCGCGGCGCGGCACGAAACCACGCTGGGTCCGGCGACCCCGGCGCAGGTGGCGCTGGCCTGGGTGCTGCGCCAGCCCAATCTGGTGGCGATTCCCAAGGCCGGCAGCCCGGCGCATCAGCGTGAAAACATCGCGGCGGCCGAACTGGCGCTGAATGCCGAGGACCTGGCCGCGATCGACCGCTCGATCCCGCCGCCGGCACGCAAGGTTCCCCTCGCCATGATCTGAGCGGCGTGGTTTGATCGTGCCGTGATTTGGCCCGTGATTCGGGGATTGGGCGCATCCTTCCGCTTTTTCTGACTCTTGTCCTGTCGGGGTTGCTGCTCGCCAGCCTGACGACGCTGCCCGTGGGCCGTCATGCGCTGCGGGCCGGATGGGGGCTGGCCCTGCTGGCGGGGCTGGCGCTGGCGTGCTTTCCGGCCAGCGGGGACGCGCGGTTCGGCGCGGCCATCCTGCATGTCGATGCCATGTCCCTGCCGTTCCTGCTGGTCCTGACGCTGTTCGGCCTGATGTCCGGCGCGCGGGATGCCGGGCTGGCCTGCGCCGCCCTGACGGTCGCGACCGGCAATCCGGTCCTGTTCTGCGTCGGTGCCGCCGCGCTGGTGGTTCTGCCGCGCGACCCCGGGGGCGGCCCCAGAGGGGCCCCCGCAAGCGGATCATGGGGCGTGGCGGCGGTGGCGCTGGGGACGGCCCTGCTGTCGGGCGGGGACGCGTGGCGCCTGTCGGTTCTGCCCGGGCCCGTGCTGGTCGCGGCCGCGGCGCTGATGGGCCTGTCGCCGCGTCCGCTGTCGGGCGCGCGGCATGTCGCGCCCGCGTCGGTCCGGGACCTGGCGGGGCTGGTCGCGGGGTGCTGCCTGGCGGTGCGGATGCTGGTGGACTGGCCCGCCGCCCCGGTCGGGGCGGCGTGGGGCGGGGGTGTCGCGGCCGTGGGGCTGCTGGCGGCGCTGGCGGGGGGATCACGGGCCCTGACGGCGCCCGATGCCGCGCGGGTGCTGTCCGGGCTGCTGGCCGCATGGGGCGGGCTGGGGCTGCTGCTGGTCGGGCTGGTGGTGGTGGGGCGCGCGGATGACCTGCCGCTGCTGGCGCTGGGGGCGTTTCGCGCGTTGGTGCTGCTGCTGGGCGGGGTCGGCATGGCGATGCTGGCGGTGCTGCTGGTCCTGCGGGACATCGCGGCGGCGGCGGGGCCGCTGGCCCTGGCCCGGGCGGGCGGGCTGGCCGCGCTGATGCCGCGCGCGTCCGGGGTGCTGGTCCTGGCGCTGGCGGTGGGGTGCGGCCTGCCGCCGCTGGCCGGCTTCGCCGTCCTCTGGCTGGTGGTGCACTCCCTGCTGGCCCTGCCGCGGGCGGAGGGACTGGCGGGGGAAATCGCGCCCCTGCTGGTGCTGAGCGGGGTGGGGCTGGTGTCCGGGCTGATGATGCTGGCCACGCTGCGGCTGGTGGCCTGCGTGGTGCTGGGCCGGCCGCGCACGCCGCGTGCCGCCGGCGCGGTGGATTGCACCGCCGCCGCGCTACGCGCGCCCCTGGCCTGCCTGGGGGTTGCGGGGGCACTGTCCCTGCTGCCGGGGCTGTGGCTGTGGCTGACGCGCGCGGCGGGGTGGCAGGCGGCCGGACTGGTGCGCATGGTTCCGTCGGGTGCGCAACCGCCCTGGCTGGGCCTGGCCGCGCCGGGCGGGGATGGCGTGTTCTATCCGGCCGGGATCGTGCTGCTTCTGCTGCTGGCGGGGGGGCTGGTCCTGGCGGCGGCGCGTCTGGCCGGCATCCCGGCATCCCGTCCGGTCGCGGCCTGGACTGAGGGTGCGCCCCCTTCGCCGCCCTGGATGCCGTTCGGCGATGCCGCGACGCAGGCGGGGCCGGCGCTGTTCGTCAGCCAGATCGACGCGATCCTGGACGCCACGCGGCCGGCGCGGGGCGTGGTGCGGCGGGGCATGCAGGCCGGGCGCTGGTGCCGCCGATTGGGGCCGGGTGCTGACGGAATGGGCGGCGGCGCAGGCGGCGCGCCATGCGATGATCCTGGTCCTGCTGTGGATCGCGGTCGCGGCGCTGGCGCGGCTGTGGGGCCGGCCATGATCGGGCTGCTGCTGGGGTGCGTGCTGCTGGCCGTGCATGTGACGATGATGGTGGCGCTGGCGCCGGTCGTGCGCGGTGTGGTGGCGGCGGGCGTGGCGCAGCTGGGCGGCGATCGGCCCATGCCGGTGCGGATGCGCTGGCGCCGGCTTCTGGCGCTGGCGCGGCAGCGGGGACTGCGCGCGGCCGGCATGGCGGACGTCATGCCGGCCCTGGCACTGGCGGCTTCCGTGGCGGCGTGCGTGCTGGTGCCGTCCTTCGCGCTGGGGCTGCCGGGTTCCGGCCTGTCGGACCTGCTGCTGGTCGCGGGCCTGCTGGTGCTGGTCCGGCTGGCGTTGCTGGGGCCGGCCCTGGCGGCGGGCCAGGCGCGGTCCGGCCGTGCGGCGGCGGGCACCGGCGCCGCGCTGGCGGTGATGCAGGCGGTCTTTCCCCTGGTGGTGGCGGGGGCGGTGCTGGCGACGGGCCATGGCGGAATCGATGCCATCCTGACCCGCATGCATACCCGGACATGACGGGGCACGGACGCCGCTGATCCTGGCCGCCGTGGCGCTGCTGCTGGCGGGCCCGGATATCGGGCCGGGCGACGATGCCCGGGCGGCGGACCTGCTGGCCGATCTGGGCGGCCGGGACCGGGCGGCACTGGAACTGGCGCGGGACATGGCGCTGCTGGCCTGGATCACGCTGGCGGGGGACCTTGCCTGGCCCGGCGGCCTGGTGCCCGTGGACGGCGGGGCGGCCACCCCGCTGTCCCTGCTGGGGGCGGTGGCGGCGTGGCTGGCGCGGGTCGGGGTGGCGTGTGCCGGCATCGTGGCCGTGCGGGTGGTGGTGCTGGCTCCGGTCCGGGCACAGCGGGCCCGGCTGGTCCTGTCGGTGCTGTTCGCGCTGCTGGCGGTGGTGGTCCTGTTCGCGGGGCGGGAGTTCGGATGATGCTGTCGCTGCTGCTGGGGGTGCTGATCGTGGCGTCGGTCGTCCTGTCCGGGGGGCGCGGGGCGGCGTTGCTGTGGCAGGGGGGGCTGGTGGCCATGGCGCTGCTGGCCGCGGCATCGGGCACGGCGGCACCGCTGCTTCCCTGCCTGGCGGCCGTGTGCGTGCTGGCGGTGGTGCTGCCCCTGGCCTGGGGCCTGGCGCGGCTGGAGGACGATCCGCCCACCGCGCGGGAGCGCGCGGTGGGTGTCGGCGCGGGGCTGATGCTGACGGTCCTGGCGGTTGTCGCGGTGCCGCGCGGGCTGGTCGACATGGCGACGCGACCGGGTTTGATCGCCGCGCTGACGGTCATTCTGTGCGGCGTGCTGGCGGCCGCCGTGCGCCGGTCGGTGGTGGGACAATGCGCGGGTCTGGCGGCGGCGGTGAACGGGCTGATGCTGCTGGCGGGCCTGTCCGGGCGGGGGGGCATGCTGGCCGGTGTGGTGGTGCTGCAGGCGGCGCTGATGCTGGTGGCGTTCGTCTGCCTGCGCCGGATCGCGTGGAGGAACGTGGGATGAATGCCGCGCCGCTGCTGATGCCGCTGGCGCTGTGCTGGCCCTTCCTGTCGATGGCGATGCTGGCGGCCTGTCCGCGACCCTCGGTCCGCGCCGCTTCGATCGGCCTGGCGGCGGCCGGGCTGGTGCTGGCCGTCCTGGCCGCCTGTTTGGGCGGGGCATGGCCGGCGACGCCCTTCGCCGTGCCGTCCGGGCTGCTGCGCGTGCTGCTGCCCCTGCCGCTGCTGGCGCTGGTCCTGGTCATGCTGTCGCCGTCGCCAGGGGCGTTCATGGGGGTGTCCCCAGGGACGGTCACGGGGGCGTCGCGGGGGACGATGGCGCTGATGCACGGGCTGGCCGGCGGGTCGGCCGTGGCGACGGCGTGCGCGGACCCGCTATCCGGCGCGGTGGCGGTCGGCGGGGTGGCGATGCTGGCGGCGCTGGCCACCGCCACCACACGCGGCGCGGCGCGGTTGGGCTGGGACGCGTTCCGCCTCAACCTGTCCGGGATTCTGCTGGCGGTGCCGGGGGCGGTGCTGCTGGTCGCGACGCCGGACGCGGCGGGGCGGCTGGACGGCCTGGGCGGTGTGCTGCTGACCGTGGGGCTGGGCACGGTGGCGGGGCTGGGGCCCGCGGCACCGGTCGTCATGGTGGCCGGGGACGCCCCGGCCGCCATGGCGCTGGCACCGGTCATGACCGCCATTCCCGTGCTGCGGCACCTGGTGGCGGGGCCGGACGGGACAGGGACGATGCTGCTGGGCATCGTGACCCTCTGGCTGATGGTCCTGCCGATGCGGGACGCGTCCCCCGCGCGGGCGGCCCGGCTGGCGCTGGGGGGCATGATCGGCCTGGCGGCGGTGGCAGCGGGGGCCGGCGGCCGGGCCGGGATGGCGGGAATGGTGGCGTTGCTGGCATCGGCCGCCCTGTCGGCGCCGCTGGGCGAGCGCGGTGCGGCGTGGTCGCTGCGTCCGCCCTTCCTGCCCTTCGGGGGCCTGGTGCTGACCCTGGTCGCGGTGTGTGACGCGGCCCCCCTGCTTCTGGTGCCGCTGGTTGCGGCCGTGGTGGCGGGGCGCGGGTCCATCCGTGCCGCGCCCCCGGGCGAGGAGCCGGTGGCATGGCTGGTGACCGGGTTGCTGCTGGCCGGCATGGCGGTGCTGGTCGGGCTGGTGGTGCGATGACGCCGAACGGACCCTTCGCGTCCGGTGGCGGCGCGGCCGCGCTGATCCGGCGGGGCGAGGCCGAGGCCGGGGCATGGCGGTTCCGGCTGGAGGAAGAGGGCTGGCGCGACCTGGTCGCGACGCTGGCCCGCGATCCGCTGCCCTTCGTGGGGCTGTGGGCCGACGGGCAGAACGTGCATGCCCTGTTCCTGGAGGGCGGCGAGCGGGTGCTGGTCGCCAGCGTGGCCCCCTATGGCGGCCGTTACCTGGGCCTGTCCGGCGTGCGCCCGGCGGCGTCGCTGCCGGAACGGTGCGTACACGACCTGTGGGGGTTCGAGGCGATGGAGGCGCGCGATACGCGCCCCTGGCTGGATCATGGGGTCTGGACGGCGACCTGGCCGCTGGGTCCCCGGCCCGGCCCGGTATCCTGGCCGCCCGATCCGCCGGAATTCCGGCCCCAGCCCGGCGGAGGGACCATCCTGGGTATCGGGCCGGCCGACGGCGGGCACCACACGCCGGGCTATCTGCGTCTGGCGCTGGGGGGGCGCGATACGGTCGGGGGGGCGGAATGGCGGCTGGGCTATGCCCATCGCGGCGTGATGGCGCGGCTGTGCGGGCTGGACGCCCCGGCGGCGGTGCGCCTGGCCGGGCGGGCGGCGGCCGGGGCGTCGGTCGCCCATCAATCCGCCCTGTGCCGGGCGATCGAGGCCGCGTCCGACAGCATGGTCGGCACCGGAACCGAGCGCTGCCGCGTGCTGCTGGCGGAAATCGAGCGGGTGGCGACCCATCTGCATGACGTCGCCCGCACCGCCCGGGCAGCCGGGGCGACGGCGCTGGCGGCGGAATGCGAATACCTGCGCGAGAGCGTCATGGATCTGTGCGGCCGGATGTTCGGGCATCGGCTGCTGATGGATCTGGTGCGGCCGGAGGGCCCGGACGGGCATGCCGGGACCGGCGATGCCGAGGAAGGGGCCGCGATCGCGGCCGTGGCCCGGCAGGTGGCGGACTTGGTGCGGGGCCGCATGCGTGCTGTCGGACGGTGCCGGGACTGGCCCGGCCTGGAGGCCCGGGTGGCGGGGCGCGGCGTGCTGGGCGAGCACACGGCCCGGATGCTGGGCGTCGGCGGGGGTGGCCGGCCGGGCCTCGGGCGCGGGAGGACGATCTGCGCCGGCTGGTGCCGGGCTATCGCCTGGGCTGGCTGGATACCGGGGTGCGCCGCGCCGGCGACGTGGCGGCGCGGATCGACCTGCGCCTGGCCGAGATCGGCGGCAGCGCCCGCATCCTGGAAGCCGCCGGCGCGGACGGTCCGGTCCCCGGAACCGGGACGTCGCCCCGCCGCGACGGCGAGGGCGTGGGCTGTGCCGAAGGGCCGCGCGGCGCGGTGTGGTACTGGGTGAGGATGGAAGGCGGCGCGGTGCGGGCGGCCCATGCGCGTGATCCGGCGCTGGCACATGTCGCGGCGCTGGAGCATGTGCTGGCGGGCGCGGATGCCGATGACGTGGCGATGATCGTCCGGTCGTTCGGCCTGTCCGCCGCCGCGGCGGATTTGTAGGGAGGGGACCATGGCCCTGTTGCGCGCGATCCTGGCGGGCCGGCGCCCGGCCGTTCGCCTGCCCGTCACGGGCGCGCGGCCGCTGGCGGTCTTTCATGTCGAGACCGGCGGGTGCGAGGGATGCGCGATGGAGGTCGCGGCGCTGGACGGGGCGGCCTACGGCCTGCCGGCCACCGGGATCGCGTTCGTGGCGACGCCGCGCCTGGCGGAGGTGCTGCTGGTGACGGGTCCGCTGACGCGGGCCATGGCGCCGGTGCTGGAAGCCGCCTGGCATGCCATGCCCGAGCCTCGGGCGCTGGTCGCGGTCGGGGCCTGCGCGATCGATGGCGGCCCGTTTCCCGAAAATTACGCCGTGCTGGGCGGGCTGGAAGGCCGCGCCACGCTGGATGTGACGGTGCCGGGCTGCCCGCCCTCGCCGGCGGCGATCCTGGCCGGGCTGGCGCGGGTGCTGGAGCGCGACGTCGCCGGTCAGGCCGGGGTGGCGGAATCCGGGCTGTCGTCCTCGGTCTGAAGATCCTGCGCCTCGCGCTTCAGGCGGTGGAAGCTGCGGCGGCTGAGCGGCAGCAGCGCGATGTAGATGACCCCGGCCGCGGCCAGCGCGCCCCACGGATCGGCCACCAGGACCGCGGCATAGGCGCCGGTGCCCAGCATCAGCGGCAGCACGTAGGCCGACGGCACCTTGAAATTCTTGAACGACCAGACCGGCAGGGTGGACACCAGCAGGAACGCCGTGCCGCTGAGCGTCAGGGCCGGCAGCAGGGGCAGGCGCGTGATGGCGTAGATGCCGTCCCACCCCAGCTTGCGGGCTTCCAGCCCCAGGAAGACGGGAAACAGCGCCAGCCCGGCCCCGGCCGGGGCCGGAACGCCGGTGAAGAAACTGCTGGCGTATTTGGGCTTGTCCGTATCGTCCAGGCTGGCGTTGAAGCGCGCCAGGCGCAGCGCCATGCACACGGTGAACATGATGCAGGGCAGGTAGCCGTAGCGCCCGGCGTCACGCAGGGCCCACAGATACAGCACGAATCCCGGGGCCACGCCGAAGCACAGGAAGTCCGACAGGCTGTCGAATTCCGCGCCGAACCGGCTGGTGCCGCGCAGCAGCCGGGCGATGCGCCCGTCCAGCCCGTCGATGCACGCGGCGATCAGCAGCGCGACGGCGGCGTCGCCGAACCGCTCGTCCAGCGCGAAGCGCATGCCCGTCAGCCCGGCGCACAACCCCAGCATCGTCATGATGTTGGGGATCAGCCGGTTGAAGGACGGACCGCGAACCCGGGGCCGCCGCCTGCGGCCCGGCCGCCGGGGCCGGCGCAGGGCCGCCGGCGCTTCGGGCACCGGGACCGCCGGCATGTCCTGCGGGCCGCCAGGGGATACGTTGGGGGAATCCATCGGCGTCAGAGACGCGCCATGACCGTTTCGCCGCCGACCATCGTCTGTCCCACCGTGACCAGGGGTTCGACCCCCGGCGGCAGATACAGGTCGGTGCGCGATCCGAAGCGGATCAGGCCGAACCGCTCGCCGGCTTCATAGGTCATGCCTTCCTCGGCGTCGCACAGGATGCGCCGGGCGATCAGCCCCGCGATCTGCACCACCGCCATGTTCCGCCCGTCCGGCAGGGTCAGGCGCAGCGCGTTGCGCTCGTTCAGCTCGGACGCCTTGTCCAGGCTGGCGTTCAGGAACTGGCCGGGGTGGTAGGCTACCCGCGTGACCGTGCCGGCGGCGGGCATGCGGTTCACATGCACGTCCAGCACCGACAGGAAGGTGGCGACGCGCCAAACCGGGACGTCGCCCATGTCCAGGGAGTCGGGCGGAACGACCTTCTCGACCGATACGACATGGCCGTCAGCCGGCGCCAGGGCCAGGTGGGTATCGACCGGCGGCACGCGTTCCGGGTCACGGAAGAAATAGAGGCAGAACCCGAAGAACAGGCCGCTGGCGGTGCCCAGCCATCGGGCCGGACGCCAGGGCAGGGCCCGGCCCGCCAGGGCGGCGGCGCCCGACGCCAGAAGAAAGGGACGCGCGGCCGGGTGCGGCCGGGCGAGGACGAGTTTCAGGGACTGGATCAGGGACATGGGCCGAGGTTCATGAAGCGTTCGGGTGTAACGGTCAAGCATCGGTCCCGGCTGGTCCAGCCGGTCCGGGCCCCGTCTGGCGCGAAGTGTGGCACGGATCGCGCCGCCGGTCAGCCTGCTTTGGCGGACGGGTCCCCCTGGCGGGCGGCGTGGCGGGCGGCACAGGATCGAGCGGTCAGGCCGGGTTCGTAGATCCGGCGGGGGGCACGGATCAGCGCGGGGGCGGCCGGAACGCCGGAATAGACGTCCTTGACCGCCTCGATCACGAATACCCCGCCCAGTCCGGGCAGCAGCATGTGGCCGACGGCCTCGGTGACGGCGCCCAGGCGCCGCAGCGCGGCCGCGACCGGCGGCAGGAACAGCGCGCCGTCGTGCCGTTCGGCGCGCAGGAAGGCATGGGCGAGGCGGCGGGTGATCTGGCGGGGCGAAAAGGGGGTGCCCTGGCCGAACGGGGTATCGTCCGAATGGGCCCACCAGCCGGCGCGGTTCGGCACCACCAGCAGCAGCCTGCCGTCATCCTTCATCACCTTCCAGACCGACCGGATCAGGTCGTCGGGCCGGTGGGTGACTTCCAGGGCGTGGACCAGCACCACGCGGTCGAAATGCAGCTCGGGGAAGGGCAGGCGGCCCTCGTCCACCAGGCAGTCATGGATGCCGGCCGCGCGCTCGGACGGGGCTTCGCGCGTGACGGCCGTATCCAGGCGGGCGGAAACGCACAGCCCGCGATCCGGCCGGGACCACAGCGGCAGGAAGGGCAGCGTATAGCCCAGCCCCAGTACTCGATCCCCCCCGGTATGCGGCCAGAAGGCCTGCAGCCGCTGGCGCAGCAGCCGGGCCGTGTTTTCCCCCGGCCGGCTGGCATAGAATCGTGCGGCGGCGCGAATATCGACTTGCATCACGCCCTGTCAGGACAAACGTTGAAGGGAAGTGCCCCCGGCCGTCGCGCGGCATGGAACGGGCGTGCCCTGCGAGATGGAGACAGATCATGGGACTTTCGATCCGCCCGGTGCCGATCCTGACCGACAATTATGCCTGGTTCCTGCGTGACGAGGACAGCGGCGCGACCGCGCTGGTCGATCCGGCCGAGGAAGCGCCCCTGGTCACGGCGGTGGAGGAGGCGGGTGGACGGCTGGACCAGATTTTCCTGACGCATCATCATGCCGATCATGTGGCGGCGACCGATGCGCTGCGCAAGCGCTTCGGTGCGATCGTGACCGGCGCCGCCGCCGATGCCTACCGTCTGCCGATGCTGGACCAGGCGGTGGCGGAGGGCGACGACATCGCGCTGGGCGGGGCCATCGGCACCGTGATGGAAACGCCTGGGCATACGCGCGGCCATATCGCGTTCCATTTTCCCCTGGTCCCGGCGCTGTTCTGCGGTGACACGCTGTTCAGCCTGGGCTGCGGGCGGCTGTTCGAAGGATCGGCCGAGGAAATGTTCCACTCGCTGCGCCGGATCGCCGCGCTGCCGGATGCGACGCTGATCTGCTGCGGGCATGAATACACCCTGTCCAACGCCCGTTTCGCGCAGGAAGTCGAACCGGAGAACGCGGCGCTGCATGCACGGGTGGCGGAAATCGACATCCTGCGCGCCGAGGCCCGGCCGACCGTGCCGGTGCGGCTGGGGCTGGAAAAACAGACCAACCCGTTCCTGCGCGCCCCCGACGTGGCGACGTTCGCCCGCCTGAGGCGGGAGAAGGATGCATTCCGGTAAAAAGGAATACAGGCTCTTGAAGCAGCCTCAGGGCATGTGCTGGCCGCCGTTGACCGACAGGGTGGAGCCGGTGATGAACCCGGCTTCGTCCGCCGTCAGGAACGTCACCGCACGGGCCACGTCCTCGGGCGTGCCCAGCCGCCCGACCGGGATGCGGTCGATGATGCCGGTCAGGATATGCGGCGGCACCGTTTCCAGCATGGCGGTGTCGATATAGCCGGGCGCCACGGTGTTGACCGTGATGTTGTGGCGCGCGCCTTCCAGCGCCAGGGCGCGGGTCAGGCCCTGCAGCCCGGCCTTGGACGCGGCGTAGTTCGCCTGGCCGAACTGGCCGGTCTGGCCGTTGATGCTGGCCATGTTGACGATGCGGCCGAATCCCTGGGCCCGCATGGCGGGCATGGCCAGGTGGCACAGATTGAAGGCCCCGCCCAGGTTGGTGTCGATGACGTCGTCCCAGGCGGCGCGGGTCATGCGGCCGATGGTGGAATCGCGGGTGATGCCGGCATTGTTGACCAGGATGGTGACCGGGCCGTCCCGTTCCGCGATCCGCGCCAGGGCGTCGGCGCAGGCTTCCAGATCCGCGACGTCGAAGGCAACGGCGCGGATGCCGGTCTCGGCTTCGAAATGGCGGGCCTGTTCGACATTCGTGCCGTAGGTCGCCACGACCCGGCGGCCGGCGTCGCGAAGGGCGCGGCTGACGGCCGCGCCGATGCCGCGCGTGCCGCCTGTCACCAAGGCCACGCGCGGTGTCGGGTCCGGGGCAGGGATCATGGATACCATCCTTGTTTCAGAATGGAATCCTACAGGATCGTGCGGCGCCTTCCATGCGTTTTGTCAGCCATGGCGCAGCAGCCACGCGGCCAGCGGGGCCCCCAGCAGGTCGCGGGCGCGGGGGCCGGCCACCATGCCGACATGGCCGCCCGCGACCGGCAGTTCGGTGGCGTGCGGGATTTGGGCGGCCAGGGGGCGCGCGCTTTCGGGCGGGACGATCCTGTCGCGTTCCGGAATCGCGACCAGCGTCGGCAGGGCCAGCGTGGAGGGCCGGATGGTCGTGCCGCCGACCTGCCAGCACTCGCGCATCGGCTGGTTGGCGCCGTACCAGTCGCGCAGGCACGCGATGGCGGCCGGGGCGGCCAGCGGGACTCCGTCGCCCAGCCAGTCCTCCATCGCGGCGAACAGCGCGGTGCGCGGGTCGTCCGGCGCCATGTCGGCAAAACGGCGGAACTTGCGGATGATTCCCGGCGGATCGATGGCGGCGAAGGCGGTCTGCAGCGCATCGACCGGCACCGTCCCGGTCAGCGCCATCAGGCCCGCATAGGGGGCGATGATGTGTGCCAGCGCGCCGGCCGTGCCGGGGGGCAGGGTGGAAAAGTCCCACGGCGTGGCCAGCAGGGCCAGTGCGCGCACCAGGCCGGGCCGGCGCTGGGCCGCCGCCACGGCCAGCAGCCCGCCCATGCAATAGCCCGCCAGCGTGACCGGGCCGCCGCATTGCGCCGCGATCGCGGCCAGGGCGGGTTCCAGCCGCTCCGTCACGTAGCCGGCGCAATCCAGGCGCCGTTCCGCCTCGCCCGGCCAGCCCCAGTCCACCAGCAGCGGCCGCAGTCCGCGCGCGGCCAGGTCGCGCAGGATCGACACGCCGCCTGCCGCCGGCCCCGGCATCAGGTCCAGGACATAGGCGCGATTGATCAGGCTGGGAACGAACAGGACCGGCCGGCCGCCCGTGGGGGCGTAGTCCAGCACCCGCATATCGCCCTGCGCCCACAGCACGGGCGGCGGCGCGGGGTCCACCCGTTGGTAGGGGTGGCGGCGATAGGCGGCCACTCCGGCCAGGAAAACCGGGTCGAGGGCGGCGGGATCACCCCCCGGCAGGCCGGGCGGAAGCGGAAAGCCGGTCTTCGAGCTGGTCGAGCCGTCGTTCGATCCGGTCGAGCTGCGCGCGAATGGCATCGAGGTCAGCGCGCCCGACAGGTGCAGGGCCAGCGGCCGGGGACCCCGGCGCAGCATCGGGCCCGGGGCCACCGTGTGCGGGGGCTGTTCCCCAGGGGATTGGTCCGGGGAAGGGCCCACGGAAGGGCCCAGGGAAGGGCCCAGGGAAGGGCCATGCGGGGGGGCGGGCGTGGGCGTCGCCATGGGGCGTTCCGGGGTCCGTTTCGGGCGAGGCGGGCGGCGGGGCATGGCCGGTCCAGAAGGGGGCGAATTGCTGAGCGATGTGCTGTGTCAGGCGCTGCATGGTCTCGGCGGCCTCGCGGTCCAGGCGCAGGGCCGCGGCCTCGCTGTGCCAGATCGCCAGCCAGTCGCGCATCAGGGCCGCCGGGTCGGGCGGGTCCTCGGGCGGGTCGGACCGGGTCATTTCGGCGGGGCGGGTGCGCGGGGGTGCGTCAAGGCATCGTGCGCCGGAAAGCCGGTCATGCTATCCTCCGTGACCCGCATGTCGTAGCCGTGGCGATTGCATCGCGGTCGCGAACTTCGATATGTCATTCCCGTTGCATTGCCGTTCGTCGTCCGACGGGCCGCTTTCACTTTGGCCGCATGTGGCCCAGCCCCGTTGATGGAGGGTATATTGCCGGATGCCAACAGCCCGGTCGCCCCGATCGTCATCAAGAAATACGCGAACCGACGCCTGTACGATACCGAAAGCTCAATCTACATCACGCTCGATACGCTGGCCGATATGGTCCGTTGTGGCAAGGAGTTCGTGATCTATGACGCGCGGACCGGCGACGACATCACCCGTTCGGTCCTGACCCAGATCATCATGGAGGAAGAGACCAAGGGCCGCGCCATGCTGCCCGCGACCTTCCTGCGGCAGTTGATCCGCTTCTACGGCGACAGCATGCAGGGGCTGGTGCCCGACTATCTGGACCAGATGATGGAGCAGTTCGCCGCCAGCCAGAAGCAGATCCGCAGCACCATGGAGCGGACGATGGAAACCTTCCTGCCGCCTGAAATGGAAAAGATCGGGCGGCAGAACATGGCGATGATGGACCGGGCGCTGTCCATGTTCGTGTCGATGTACCAGCCCGCGCCCGACGCGCCGGCACCCGGTCCCGCCGCGCGGCCGGACGCGCCGTCTTTCGCCGATGGGAACGCTCACGCGGCCGGGGATGCATCGCCGGGGGCGGTGAAACCCGAGACGATGGAAGAGGAACTGGAACGGCTGCGCCGCGAAGTCGCGGCCCTGCGCGACGCGCTGGGCCCGCAGGGCGGTCGGCGCTAGGCGGGCGCCCACCCCCTCTCAGGTCAGGGCAGATCGTCGGCGATGCTGCCGATCGGCAGCGTGCCCAGGAACACGCCGCCCGCGCGCAGGCGCAGCGGCAGGTCCAGGCGCCGGTCGCTCAGCACCGGGGTGGCGGGCGAGGGACCGGCGGGTCCGTCCGCGCCGGTTTCGGCGGCCCAGCGGTCCAGTGCGGTGACCGCGCGTGCCAGGTCGCGGGGGACCGTTCCGCTCTGTTCCAGCGCGTGGATCGTGGTTCCGATGCCGGTAAGGGACAGGGTGAACGTGCCGTCCGGGCCGCCCGTAGGCGGCAGGGTCGCGTGTCCCACCAGATGCAGCGACAGGGTGGACCAGGTGGCGTGGGCGTCCTGAAGCAGCATATGCGCCGATGGGTCGCCGGGGGTGGGACCGGGGAACGCCACCTCCACGCCGGCGTCATGCAGGCGGCGCGGGTCCGGCAGCGTGGGGGGCATGGACCCGATCAGCGGCCAGTTCAGCGGCAGGTCCACCCGGTCGGCCGTCACGGCCAGCGCCAGCCGGCTGGCGTCGGGGCCGGCCTGGTCGTTCCACAATCCGTGGCCCTGCACGCCATCCAGGCGGAAGCCGGTCTCGTGCCCCGCCGGGTCCAGCACCCGCACATCCAGCCGCCGGGCCGACCATGCGGCCTGTCCCCCCGGCGCGTCCGGCCGCAGGGCCAGCGGCAGCGTGATGTCCGCATCCTGGCCCCGGCCGCGCAGGGCCAGCAGGCCGGCGCGGTCCGGGCCGGACAGGCGCAGGGCCTGCGTCCCGATCAGTCCGACCCGCAAGGTGCCGGGATGCAGCCATGAAACCGATATCGCCAGCCCGTCCGCGCCCCAGGCCGCGCTGCGCCGGCCGATCGGTCCGTGCAGGCGGGGGGACCGCAGCGTGATGCGCGCCGTCAGCGGCGATCCGCCCCGTGCCCTGGGGCCTGCCTGCACGCTCCAGCCCTGCCGGGCGAGGCGCGTGGTCCAGCCATCCAGCGCCCTGTCCATCACCCGCTGCGCGGCCAGCCAGCACAGCCCGTCCAGCGCGGCCACGCACCCCAGGACCAGTCCGGCGCGGCGCACCCGGCGGCCGGCCGACGGGCTTCGGCGCAGGCGATGCAAAAAGGGGACTGAACCGGGCATCGCGCCTTGATAAAGCACTTTGCGGATGGCGGCGAAGAGCTTGATTCACAAATCTTTCATATTGTCCGGGCACAGGAGAGGAAGGGGCGGGGGACAAAATTTATCCACAGGACCGGCAGCCCATGTCGCGCGGCAGCCGCAGGGTGCGGAAGGCCGCGCCGGGGGACCGGCCCGATTCTGGCGCGGGATTCCGGAAAGGCGTTGAAAAATACGGGATTTGTCCGAATTTCGGCACGTTGCCTGTCGGGACCGCGTGGCGCCGTGCCGGTCGATCGGCGGACCCGAGTACCGTGATCGTCAAATCGGGGGTTGCAGGCCGTCCTGATCGATGACGGGAACGCCCACAGAGTTATCCACAGGGTTGTCCTCGGATGGAGCTTTTCCGAAGCGGCCGGACAGTTCGTCCCATGCCGCTGAGATGGCCGGAAGAATCCCGGCCCGTCCCAGTCCGGGGGGCAGGGCCGGGCCGATGGCGATATGGATCGGGCCGGGACGTTTGAAGAAGGCGTTGCGCGACCAGCGCAGACCGGAATCGGTGGCCACGGGAATGACCGGCAGGCCGGTATGGTTGGCCATGGCGACGATACCGGGATGCAGCCGTGCCTTCTCGCCCGGGCGGGTGCGGGTGCCTTCGGGGAAGATCACGATCTGCCGCGCGTCCGCCGCCGCCTGTCCGGTCGCGGCCAGCAGCGCGCGCAGGGCCTTCGGTCCGTCGGTGCGGCGCACCGGAATCATGCCGGCCAGCAGCAGCATCGGCCCGACCAGCGGAATGCGGGTCAGTTCTTCCTTCATCACATAGGCGGGCCGGTCCACCAAGTTCATCCAGACCAGCGTGTCGAAGGCCGATTGATGCTGGGACGCCAGCAGGCAGGGCTGACCGGCGGGCAGGTTCTCGCGCCCGGTGACGATGACCCTGATCCCGCAGATCCGGCACAGGGCCGCCACCGACAGGCGGGTCCACAGCTTGGCGTAGCGCAGGGCGAAGCCGTGGGCGAACAGGCGGATCGGCAGGGCGGCAATGCCCATCACGACCGTCAGCGTGACGAAACAGAGATTGAACAGGCAGGCGCGGACGAAAGTCATGGCAGCCGCCGTACACCGGAAAACGCGAATATGACAAGGCCGCGGGCCGGCATTCAGCGGCCGTAGCCGTCCATGTCGCGGGTCAGGCCCAGGCTGGCCATGATCCATTTGTCGTATTCCGTGGCCATCAGGCGGACCGAGGCCACGCGCAGCGGCGCCTGCAGGGCGGGAGGCTGGATCGGATAGGGGTAGAGCACGATACCGGGCACCGTCCGGCGGATTTCCATCGTCGCGCGACGGATGTGGTAGCCGGCGGTGACGACGATCAGTGAATGGATGGCGTTGGCGTGGGCCCATTCGGCGGTTTCATCCGCGTTGCCGATGGTCGAGGTCGCATGGCGGCCCAGCGTCACATGCCGCCACAGGGCGGCGGGGATGCCGTCCCCCCCGCCCTGGGGCTGCAGGCGGCTGGCCACGCTGCCCGTGGTGGCGTGCGGGGCGACGCCCGAAATCAGCAATTGCCGCCCGCGTCCCTGGGCCAGCAGGCGCAGGGATGCCTCGATCCGTCCCTGGCCGCCCGTCAGCGCCACGATGCCGTCGGCGATGGGCGGCATCGCGGGCGGGCGCAGCGCGTCGCGGAAGAACCAGGCGAAGCCGGCGCCCCACAGCAGGCCGAAGGCCAGCAGCCCGGCCAGCGCGCCATACAGGAAACGCCGCGCGTCCGGACTGGCTTTTATGGCAGGCGGCGGAGCCATGTGCGTACGGTGATGTGTGTTGTCAGCCAGCCGATCAGCGCCGCCGCCGGCGCGAGGGCGAGCAGGGTGACGACCAGCGGCGTGGGCAGGGCGGACAGCCAGGCCGACCAGTCCGTCAGCGCGGGCAGGGCCTGGGGCGATGCGGTGCCCGAGGCCGCGAAGGGGGCGGCGACGCGCGACAGCAGGACCAGCACCGGCAGGGCCAGCAGGCTGCCGATCAGGCCGCCGGTGAAGGCCAGCAGGGCGGTGCGGCGGGCGAACCGGCCGGCGATATAGCCGTCGGTGGCGCCCATGGCGTGGATCAGTTCGATGGGCTGGCGCCGCGCGCCCAGGCCGGCGCGGGTGGTGGCGGTGATCAGCACGGCGGCGATCCCGGCGACGATCAGCACCGCCAGGATGGCGCAGGTGCGCAGGCTGCGGGCCAGCGTGCCCAGCCGGTCGCTCCACACGTCGTTGCGTTCGACCAGCGTGCCCGGGGCGCGGGCGTCCAGCAGGCGGGCCAGGGCGGCGGCGTCATCCGCGCCGCCGGAGGAGCCGCCGGGGGGCAGGTGCAGTTCGATCACCGCCGGCAGCGCCAGGGCGAAGGTGCCGGCGAAATTGCCGTCATGGCCCAGCCAGGGCGCCAGCAGGGCCGTCAGTTCATCCTTGGCCAGGCGATGGACCTGCGACGCGCCGTGCATGTCGGCCAGGGCGGCCAGGACCGCGTCGGCCCGCGTCTGTGCCGGGGCGGAAGTCACGGCGGCGGAGGCCGCGGCATCGGGTTGCGGGACCTGGATGGTGACGATGGACGCCGCGCCGGCCGACCAGCGGTCCGACAGGACCTGCGCCCCCGTGGCGCCGGCCAGGGCCAGGGCGGCCAGCACCGCCATGGCGGCGACCAGCACGGGCAGCAGCCGGTCCGGCAGCGCGTGGCGCAGGGCCAGCCCGTCGGCGCGGCGGCCCCGGCTCCATCGCGCCAGGGGGCCCGGCTCGCCGTATGGCCGGTCGCGGTAGGGGCGTCCGGGGCGGTCAGCCATCGCGCGCCAGCCTGCCCTGCGCCAGTTCCAGCTCGTGCGCCGGATAGCGGCGGATCAGGGCGTCGTTGTGGGTGGCGACCACGATCGTGGTGCCCAGGCCCGACAGGTCCTGGAACAGCTCCATCAGCCGGCTGGCCTGGGCATCGTCCAGCGCGTTGGTGGGTTCGTCGGCCAGGATCAGCGCCGGCCGGTGAATGACGGCGCGGGCGATGGCCACACGCTGCTGCTCGCCGCCCGAAAGCTGCGGGGGGCGCGAGGCCGCCCGCGCGCCCAGGCCGACCCAGGACAGGATCGCCTCGACCTCGTCGCGGATCTCATCTTCCGGCCGATGCTGCAGGCGCAGCGGCAGGGCGACATTGTCGAAGACCGGAAGGTCGGGCAGCAGGCGGAAATCCTGATGGACGATGCCGATGCGCTGGCGCAGGCGGGCCAGGGTGGCGCGCCGTGCGTGTTCGATCGCGCTGCCCAGGATGTCCATTCCGCCCGATGTCGGGCGCGCGCCCAGGGACAGCAGGCGCAGCAGGCTGGATTTTCCGGCCCCCGAAGGGCCCAGCAGCCACCGGAAACCGCCCTGCGGCACGTCGAACGAGATGCGGCGCAGCGCGGCCCCACCCGAAGCGCCGCCTCCGCCGTCGGCGGCGCCGTCACCGTAGCGAAAACTGACGTCGCGCAGGCGGATCATGGGCGCCGTCCGCCGGGCCGCCGGGGCATGGGTCCCTACATCTCGCGCGCGGCGACGGCGGCCAGGGTGGCGCACAGCGCCGCGGCCGCCATCATCAGCAATCCGTCCGTCACCAGCGACATGGCCGTGACGACATGGGAACCGACGACGATCTGGTGCGGAATGGTGCCGGCGACATGGGTGACGATATCGCGCGCCTGCGGGTCGGCCGAGGCCGCGCTGGTGCCGATGGCGCCGATCACGTGCGGCAGCACGCTCCAGCCCACGCCGACGATCAGCAGCAGCGGCGCCAGCAGTTCGGTGACCTGCTGCACGAAATAGAACAGGCCGTAGAACACGGCGCATACCAGCACGCGCACCAGGCGGCCCAGGGAAAAGCGGGAGGGCACGTGGCTTCGGGATGCTCCGTCATGGGACGGCGTGCCCGCGGATGGCCCCTCTTCTGGCTGAAGGAACCGGTCGGCGGCACGGCCCGGGTTGAAGCTGTCCATGACGATGGTCTCCGGCAACGGATACACGGCGCGCCCGGTGTGTCGGGTACGCATCCCTGCCGGAGGTAGCCGTCGCTTGTATTAAATGCAATCTTCGGTGAATAGAGAACCGGGAGGGCGGCGCCGCAACGGCGGCCGCCGGGACCGGTGCGCCGAGTGGGGGCAGCAGAGCCGCGGTGCCAAGGGAAACGATATCACGCGATACGATATCAGGGGCCGTCGTCGTCTTCCGTCTGGCGGGCGGCAGCTATGCCCTGCCGGTGCCCGCGGTGCGGGAATGCGTGCCGATGCCGGCCCTGTCGCGCCCGCCGGGAACCCCGGCGCCGGTGCTGGGCTATTTTCGCCTGGGCGGCGAACGCGTGGTGGCCATCGACCTGGCGGTGCTGCTGGGGCTGCGCCCCTGGGCGGCGCCGGATGAGGCCGTGATGCTGTATCGCCCGCTGCTGCTGTGCGGCCAGGCCGGCGGCACGCGCGTGGCCTTCATGGTCGACAGCGTGCTGGACGTCCGCCCGCAGGCCGGGCCGGCATCGGCCCTGCCCGCCGACGGGGCGCCCGCCGGGGACTGGCTGGTGGGGGAAATTGAACTGGATGGGGGCATGACCGCGTTGCTGATGGACCCGGACCGGCTGCTGATCGAGCGGGAACGGCAGCGGATCGGCCATCTGGCGTCCGCCCGGGACCAGCGGGCCGCGCTGTGGGGGGACGGCGATGTCTGAATGCGGGATGGCGGAACGGCGGCATATCCTGGAACGGCTGGCCGGGTGGATCGTCGCGCGCACCGGGCTGCATTACTACGCCGACAAGATGGATCTGCTGGACATGATCCTGACCCGCCGGATGGAAGCCTGCCACTGCGCCCGCCCGATGGAATACCTGGCCCTGCTGTCCGGCCCCGGAACGGGCGATGTCGAATGGCGGGCGCTGGAATCGGCGGTGACGATCGGCGAGACGTTCTTCTTCCGCTATGCCGAACAGTTCCACGCGCTGGAACGGACCATCCTGCCCGACCTGATCACCCGCCTGCGCCCGCTGCGGACCATGCGGATCTGGAGCGTCGGCTGTTCCAACGGGGCCGAGCCCTATTCGCTGGCCATCCTGCTGCGCCGCCTGCTGCGGGCGCGGGGCGAGCCCGACTGGACCATCGACATCCTGGGCACGGACATCAGCGTCCAGGCGCTGGACCGGGCGCGGGCGGCGGAATACGGGGCCTGGTCGCTGCGCGATGTCGGGCGGGCCGAACGGTCGCAATGGTTCCGTCCGACCGAATGCGGCCGGCACTGGGTGCTGCGCGACGCCTATCGCCGCATGGTGCGCTTCGAATACGGGAACATCATGGACCTGCCGGCGGGCGGCGGCCCGGCGGGGCCGTTCGACCTGATCCTGTGCCGGAACGTGCTGATCTATTTCCAGGCCGCGCAGGCGGTGGACCTGGTCCGGGCGCTGGCCGGGCGCCTGTCGCCGCCGGGCTGGCTGCTGCTGGGCCATTCCGACCCGGTTTCGGAATGCGGCGCGTTCCTGGAAACCGTGACGTTTCCCGGGACGGTCGCCTTTCGTCCCCGGGACTGCCGGGCCGGGCCGGCCCGGCCGCCCCGGCGGACGGCCGCCGCCTCGTCCCTTTTTTCGCCTGCCGTGCCGCTGCCCGGCCGCCCTGTCCGCCAGCCGCCCCCTGCGGGCCCCGGCAAGGGCCGGGACGTGCCGGCCGAGGCCGGCGTCGCGGCGGCCGGGGTGCGCGACCTGGCGGACAGCGGCGCGGTGGAGCAGGCGTTGGGCCTGTGCCGGGCGGCGCTGGCCCGACACCCGCTGGATATCGGGCTGAATTTCCTGTCCGGCGTGCTGGCCGATGATGCCGGCGCGGCCGAGCGGGGATTCCGCCGCACCATCTACCTGGATCGCGAGCATGTCATGGCGCATGTCCATCTGGCGCGGTTGCTGCGCGACGGCGGGCAGGCCGGCGAGGGGCGTCGCCTGCTGCGCCAGGCCCGGACGCTGCTGCAGCGCCAGCCGCCCGACAGCCCTCTGCCCGAGGGCGGCGGCCTGACGGCGGGCGGCCTGCTGCGGCTGATCCGGCCGGACGGGACGGAACGCGCCGATGACATGGTGGCCGACGGGCCGTGGCTGATGCGGGGTGTGTTCTGACCCGGCGCGACGGCATGCGGCAGGATGCGGACGATCCGTCCGGCCGCGCCGGGCGCTATGCGCGGCGGGTTATGGAGGAACGGGCCCGCCTGCTGGCCGCGCGCGGCCGGCAGGACGAGGGCCATGCCGGCGTGGTGCGCCGGCCGGCGGTCATCCTGGAGGTCGGGGACCAGGGATACGCGATCGACCTGCGGCATGTGCTGCGCATGACCGAGCCGGCATGGAGCGCCATGCCCATGCGCCCCGACTGCCCGGCCGGGGTGCGGGGCGTCTATGGCTATGTCGGCAATCTGTATACAGTCTTCGATCTTTCGGTCCTGCTGGGCGGGGCCATGATGCAGGCGCCGGACCATGCGCCGGGGGCCATGGTGCTGCTGCGGCCCGTGGCCGGCCTGTCGGTCACGCGCGTGGCGGTGCTGGCGGAACGTACGACGGGGGTGATGGACGTGACGGATATCTCGTCTGCCGGGGGCGCCGCCGGGCCGCCGGCCGCGCACCCCATGGCCGCCCTGCCGGACGGGCGGGTGGTGGCCGCGCTCGATCCCGCCCGCCTGCTCGCCACGCGTCATTTCGGAGTCTGACCTGCCGTGACTATCGCCAATCGTCTTCTGTTCGGGTTCATGGTCGGCGTCATGCTGATGGTGTCCATCGGCGTCTATGCGCTGGGGCAGATCCGCAATGTGCGCGACGAAATGACGGTGATCGTGACCCGCGACCTGTCCGTCTATCGCCAGTTGAACCATCTGCGCGCGCTGGAAAACGACCTGGTGGCGCGGCGCCTGTCGATCCTGTCGCATTACTATGCCCGCGACTACGACAAGGACCGCACCGCGCTGGACGGCGCGATCGCGGACTGGGGCGGGGTGGAGCGCCAGGCCGAGGACACGCTGGTCCAGGCCCTGACCGCCGCCAGCCAGGCGGATGACGAGGCCCGGGTGGACGCGCGGCGCGCCATGTTCGCCACCATCTCGTCGCGCCTGCGCCAGGCGCTGGACCAGGTGCGGCAGAACGGGCAGTCGGCGTCCGACCTGTTCGGGGCGATCCGGCGCGGGGACGACGCGGCGGTGCGGCAGCAAGCGGCGCGGTCGGACAGCCGCGACCAGGCCGTCGACCAGTTGGTGGCCGAGGCCGCGACGACGCTGGACGGCGGCGTGCAGGCCGGCGAGAGCCAGAGCGGCGCGCTGTACGAATTCAGCCGGCGGTCACTGACGCTGGGGCTGGCGGTGGCGGTCATCGTGGCGCTGATCGTCACGTTCTGGACCCGGCGGTCGATCCTGGCCCCGCTGGCATCATTGATGCGGGTGATGGAACTGGTCGGCCAGGGGGACCTGTCGACCCGTGTCAACGTCAACGGGTCGGGCGTCGGGCGGGACGAGTTCGAACGCCTGGCCACCGGGCTGAACCGGATGATCGACGGCCTGCGCGAGATCGCGCAGCAGAGCCGCGAGGCCACGCGCAACCTGGACGCGGCGGTGGCGGACATCCGCGCATCCGCCCAGCAGCAGGCGGCCAGCGTCGAGGAGCAGTTCGCCGCCGTGCAGGAAACGGCGGCGACCGTGGACCAGATCACCCATTCCGGGGCGCAGATCAGCAAGCGCGCGCGCGAGGTGATCTCGTCGGCCGAAGTCATCGTCCATTCTTCCGCCAGCGGGCTGGAAGCGGTCGAGGAAACCGCGCGGGCGATGGACCGCACGCAGGAAGGCGCCGAGGCCGTGGCCTCGAACATCGTCGCCCTGTCGGAACGCACCGACGCGATCAGCGAGATTATCACCGCGGTCAACGACCTGTCGGAACGGTCGCACCTGCTGGCGCTGAACGCCGCGATCGAGGCCGCCGCGGCGGGCGAGCACGGACGCTCCTTCGCGGTGGTGGCGGCGGAAATGAAGATCCTGGCCGACCAGTCGCGCGACGCCACGCAGCATGTGCGGTCGATCCTGGGGGACATCCAGCGCGGCATCAACACGTCGGTCATGCTGACCGAGGAATCGGTCAAGCGCGTGTCGGCGGGCAAGGAACGCACCGACATCGCCTATCGCACGATCGAGCGCATGACCGGCGGGATCGAGGAAGGAGTGCATGCCTTCCAGCAGATCGTCGCCTCGACCAACCAGCAGCAGATCGGGATCGAACAGGTCATGACCGCGTTGCAGAGCATCCGCCAGGCCAGCCAGCAGACGGCGGCGGGCACGCGCAACCTGGAGGCCTCGGCCAGCAACCTGGGCAGCCTGTCGCACCAGCTTCTGGCCATTTCCGCGCGCTACCGGACCTGACGGCCGGCCGTGGAGGCGCTGCGACAGGAACTGCTGGCGGTCTTCGACGCCGAATACCGCGACCATCTGCGCGTGGTGCGCGACATCCTGGCCGCCGGCCCGATGGATTCGCGCGCGATCGGCGAGGTGTTCCGCCGTGTCCATTCGCTGAAGGGCGCGGCGCGGGTCGTCGAGCGGACCGATATCGAGACGATCGCCCATACGCTGGAAAGCCGGCTGTTCCGGCTGCTGGACGCGGCGGAAACCGTGACGCCCGAGGACCTGGCCGCGATCGGCGAGGCGATGGACCGGATCGATTCCTGCATGCAGGACGCGTCCGACGGGTCGGATGACGCGGACCCTTTCCCCACCCCCCAGCCCGTTCCGCCGGCACCCCTGTCGCGCGACGACGGGGCGGAGAGCTATGTCCAGGTTCCGGTCTCGCGCCTCGATGCCCTGGTCAGCGTGATGCATGACGTGCTGGGGGCGTCGGCGCGCCAGGAACGGCTGTGGGCCGAACTGGAGGATCTGACGGCGGCGGCGACCCGCCGGGCGGGCCCCGCCGGCGCCGTCGCGGTCGATCCGGCGGCGGAACTGGCGCGGCTGACGCGCGCCCTGTCGGCGCTGGCGCGCGAGCGGGGGCGGATCGCCGGCCAGGTCGATCGCGCCATGCTGCGCCTGGACGAGGAGGTCCGGGCGGTGACGCTGGTCCCGGCCGGGACGGTGTTCGGGTCGCTGGCCGGCATGGTGCGGCAGATCGCGCGCGAACACGGCACGGGTGAGGTGATGGTGCGGCTGGCCGGCATGGACGTACGCGCCGACCGCCGCGTCATGCAGGCCCTGCGCGACCCGGTGATCCATCTGCTGCGCAACGCCATCGTCCATGGCCAGGAAGACCCCGCCCGGCGGCAGGAGGCCGGCAAGCCCGCGGTGCCGGTCCTGACCCTGTCGGTGCGGATGGTGGGCGTGCGCCTGCTGGTGTCGGTGGCCGATGACGGGCGCGGCCCGGACCTGGAGGCCATCGCCGCGCGCGCCGTGCGGCAGGGGCTGATGGCGCCGGACGATCCGCCGGTGCCCGAGACCCTGCTGGCGCTGGTGTTCGCCCCCGGCTTTTCCACCCGGGGCGAGGCCGACCGCCTGTCCGGCCGGGGCATGGGGCTGTCGGTGGTGGCCGAGGCCGCGCGGACCCTGCACGGGTCGGTGCGGATGGAAATCGGCAGTCCGTGGGGCACGGTGGTGACGATGGCCGTCCCGGTGTCGCAGCGCCAGCGCACCATCCTGATGGTCGAGGTCGGGGACATGACCATCGGCGTGCCCGGCCGGGTGATCGAACGGCTGGTGCGCGTCCGGCAGGGCGACATTCGCGTGGTCGACGGCCGGACCTATTTTCCGCTGAATGCCCGGCGCGATCCCCAAACCGACGCGGCCCTGGTGCCCCTGGTGCCGCTGGCGGCCTTCCTGGGCCGGCCGGACGCGGGGCTGCCGGTGCATGACGGCGCCCGGGAAGGGCAGGAGGGCGCGCTGTCGGTGGTGCTGGTGGCCATGGACGGCGTGCGCTGCGGCTTCGCCGTGGACCAGATGTGCGAGGTCCGGATCCTGCAGATCTCGGATGCCGAGGCCGTGGGGCTGGACAGCGCGCTGGTGCCGGGGGTGAGCTGGCCGCGCGGCGACCGGCCGGTCTTCGTCCTCAGCCCCGACACGCTGCTGGATCGATGGCGCAAGGCGGGCGCGACCGGCGGGCATCTGGGCGGGGCCCCGGGGGACGGCCCCGGGGATAGCCCGGGCGGCGGCACGGCCGGCGGCAACGCCGCGTCGCGGCGGACGCCGACGGTGCTGGTCGTTGACGATTCGATTACCACACGGACTCTCCAGAAGACGATCCTGCAGACCCATGGCTATGATGTCGTGCTGGCGACCGACGGGGTCGAGGCGTTGTCGATGCTGCACCGGTCGTCGCACCGCATCGATGTGATCGTGACGGACGTGGAGATGCCCCGGATGGACGGATTCGCCCTGCTGGACGCGGTCAGGTCCGATCCGCGCCTGTCTTCCATTCCCGTGGTCCTGATGACCTCGCGGAACGAGGAAGCCGACATCCGCCGGGGGCTGGAGGGCGGGGCGCGCGCCTATATCACCAAGCAGGGGTTCGAGCAGGGGGACCTGCTGGACACCATCCGGGGGGTGCTGTGACCGGAAGTGCCGTGACCGGGGGGCGCGCGTCGCGCCCGGCCCGCGTGCTGGTGGTCGAGGATTCCGCCGTGGTCCGCCATGTGCTGGTCCGGCTGATCCGCGACGACCCGCGCCTGGAACTGGCCGATTCGGTCGAAACCGCGGAGGAAGCCCTGCGCCTGGTGCCGCGCCTGCGCCCCGACGTGATTTCGATGGATGTGCGCCTGCCCGGCATGGACGGGCTGGAGGCCACGCGGCGGATCATGGCGGAATGCCCGACGCCGATCGTGATCGTCAGCGACGCCTCGGCCGATCCGGCGTTGCAGGTTTCGATGAACGCCCTGCGCGCCGGGGCGCTTTCGGTGGTCGAGAAGCCGGCCGGCTGGCCGGTCGGTGCCGCCGGCGGCACCGCGATCGCGACGCAGCTTTATATCATGAGCCAGGTCCCGGTGATCCGGCAGCGGCTGTCGCACGGCCCGGCGGCAGCCGCTGCCGCCACCCTGCCGCTGCCCCGCCTGCGCCCGCGCATGGTCGGCATGGCGGCATCGACCGGCGGGCCGCAGGCATTGTCGCACATCATGGGGGCGCTGCCGGCGACGTTCCCGTGGCCGATCCTGCTGGTCCAGCATATGGGGGCGGGCTTCATGGAAGGATTCGCGGCCTGGCTGGGCACGCAGACGAAACTGTCGGTCAGCGTCGCGCGGCCGGGCGAGGCGCTGCGGCCCGGCCACGTGCATGTCGCCCCCGCCGACACCCACCTGATGCTGGGATGCGGCGATGAGATCCGCCTGTCGAACGTGCCCCCGCTGGGCGGGCAGCGGCCGTCGGCAAACGCGCTGTTCGCGTCCCTGGCGCGGGAAGGCGCCGGGGCGATCGGCATCCTGCTGACCGGCATGGGCGAGGACGGGGCGACGGGGCTGAAGGAGGTGCGGCGGGCCGGCGGCTATACGATCGCCGAGGATCGCAGCACGTCCATCGTTCACGGCATGCCCGGCGCGGCCGAGCGGATCGGCGCGGCCTCGATCAGCCTGCCGCTGGGCCAGATCGCGCCGCACCTGGCCGCGATCGCCACGGCCACGTCCACGCTTGCGATCGCCGGGGCCGAGGCGCGGCTGCCATGACCGGCGGCGCGTCCCAGGCCGCCGCATCGCGGGCGGTCCCGCCGCAGGAGGGGCCGGCACGGCCGGCGCTGCTGCTGGTCGAGGATTCCGATACCCAGGCGCTGCGCATCCGGCGGATGCTGGAAAGCCACGGCTTCGCCGTGACCCGGGTGGCCAGCGGCGAGGCCGCGCTGGATTCCCTGGACGGGCGGATTCCCGACCTGGTGGTGGCCGATTATCACCTGCCGGGCATGAATGGCGGGCAGATGGCCCGGCAACTGCGCATGAGCGCGGTCACGCGCATGATTCCCGTCCTGATGCTGACCGAGGGCGGCGAGCCGGGGCTGGAGCGCGAGGGGCTGGAAAGCGGCGCCGATGCCTATGTGCCCAAATCGGCCGACCCGGACCTGATCGTCTTTCGCATCCGCGCGCTGCTGCGCGAGGGCGCGGGCGCGCTGCTGCGTGACGGCGCGGGGGCGCGCGACGGCATGTTCCGCCGGGCGCGTATCCTGATCGTGGGCGGCGACGGGACGCGTGACCGTGACGTGACGTCGCTGGCGGCCCTGATGCGCAGCGACGGGCACGAGGTCACGGTGGCCCACCAGCCGATGTCGATGGACCGGCAGGACTGGTTCGAAGCGGCGCGCGAACCCGACTGCGTGGTCGTGGACCTGGTGTCCGACGCCTTCGACGGCATCGCCTTCTGCCGCGAACTGGACGATGTGCGGCAGGAGGTCGTGGTGGCGGGCGGCGTGCCGCCCCGCATCCTGGGGCTGAGCGGCGGGCAGGCGCTGCGGGGCGTGTTCTCGGCCCGGGCGTTCGAGGCCGGGGTGGACGACCTGGTGGCCGACGATGTCGAGCCCGACGTGCTGGCGCTGCGCATCCGCGCGCTGGTGCGGCGCAAGCTGCTGCAGGACGAGGCGCGGCGCGTGGACCAGGAACGGCAGGCGCGCGAGATCGCGGTGGAGACCGCGCGGGCCGAGGCGGCGTCCATCGCGTCCAAGGCCTCGCTGGCCGAGGCGCTGGAACAGGCCAACGCCGAACTGGCCGATGCCAACCGCAAGCTGATCGAAACCCAGGGCAAGCTGATCCAGACCGCCAAGATGGCCTCGCTGGGCGAACTGGTGGCCGGCATCGCGCACGAGATCAACAATCCGCTGGCCTTCATCCTGGCGCACAAGGACACGGTCGCCCGCCTGCTGGCGCGGGTGATCGCGGATGAGGAACGCGATGCGGCGCCGGCGGATGCCGGGCATCATGCCGCGCTGATGAAATGCCGCGATCGCGTCGAATCGATGAACCTGGGGTTGCGGCGAATCCAGAACCTGGTGCTGAACCTGCGCAAGTTCTCGCGCCTGGAAGAAGGCCAGTTCCAGGTCATCGACGTGCCGGAGGCGCTGGAGACGGTGCTGGCGCTGCTGGGGCAGAAATTCGGCAGCGAGATCGTGGTGGAACGGGATTATCGCGCGCCCGACCGGCTGTATTGCCAGTCGGCGCTGCTCAACCAGGTGCTTATGAACATCATCAGCAACGCCGCCGACGCGATACAGTCCATGAGCGACGCGGGACCCGCGCGGGGCATGATCCGGATCGGCACCGAACTGCGCGACGGCGAGGCGGGGCGGACCTATGTCTTCACCGTGATGGATAACGGGCCGGGGATTCCGCCGGACCTGAAGGAGCGGATCTTCGAGCCGTTCTTCACCACCAAGCCGGTCGGCGCGGGCACCGGGCTGGGGCTGGCCATCGCCTATGGCGTCGTGCAGGCCCATCGCGGCACGATCTCGATCACCGATGCGCCGCGTTCGGCCGACGGGACGACCGATGGGGCCGCCGGCGGGACGGTCTTCACCGTGTCCGTGCCGTGGCAGCCGCATCTGGCGGCCATGGCCGATTCCACCGCCCTGCCGGCGGGAGAACACGCATGACCGATCGTCCCGTCGTCCTGCTGGTCGATGACGAACCGGAAATCCTGGTGGCGCTGGCCGACCTGCTGGAAGATTCGTTCACCATCCTGTCCACCACCTCGCCGGTCGAGGCGCTGGAAATCCTGGCCGGGCGCAGCGACGTCGACGTCATCGTGTCCGACCAGCGCATGCCGGAAATGGGCGGTGACGTCATGCTGGCGCGGGCGCGCACCGTCTGCGACGCGCAGGCGATCCTGCTGACCGGCTATGCCGATATCGGCGCGGTGGCGGCGGCGCTGAACCAGGGGCGCATCTCGTTCTATTCCCACAAGCCGTGGGACGGCGACGCGCTGCGCGCCATGATCGTCCAGGCGGCGCATCGCCATCGGCTGGAAGGCGAACTGCAGACCGAGCGGATGCTGCTGCGGGGGTTGCAGCAGAATCTGCGCGCGGGCCTGGCGTTCAAGGACCCGCAGGGGCGCTTCATCCGCATCAACCGCAAGGCGGCCGCCTTCTACGGGCGCGACGAGGCCGCCTGCCTGGGACAGCGGGAGGAGGATGTGTGCGACCCCGCCCAGCGTCCCGCCGTCCGTGAGGCCGAGGCCCGCCTGGCGGCCGAGGGCAAGGACGAGGAGGTGATCGCCATTCCCGCGCCGGGAGGCGGGCTGTCCTGGCGGGAATTCACCCGGGTGCAACTGGACCGCAATGCGCGCGGCGAGGCGTATTCCGTGCTGATCAACCGCGACATCACCCGCCAGAGGGAGATGGAGGCCCGGCTGCGCCAGGCGGAGAAGATGCAGGCGCTGGGCACCATGGCCGGCGGGATCGCGCATGATTTCAACAATCTGCTGACGGCGGTGATGGGCTCGCTGGAACTGGCCACGGACATGGCCGACGGGCTGGACGAACGGACGGCGCACCTGCTGGACAACGCGATGGCGGCGGCGCGGCGCGGGGCGGAACTGACGCGGCGCCTGCTGAATTTCAGCCGGCCGCGCGACCTGAGCCTGCAGCCGGTGGACGTGAACGCGCTGCTGCGCGGCATGCGCGATCTGCTGATGCAGGGCGTGACCTCGCGCCGGCGCGACGGCAGCCATGCGTCGTTCGACATCCGCATGGACAAACTGGCGCCGGACGGCGACCTGCCGCCGGCGCGCACCGATGCCGGGCAACTGGAACTGGCGCTTCTGAACCTGTGCATCAATGCCAGCGACGCCATGCCCGACGGCGGGACCATCACCCTGTCCACGCGGGTGGCGCACCTGGACGAACCGGCGGCCGAGGGCGAGCCCGCTTCGGGCGATTACGTCGTGGTGTCGGTGGCCGACCAGGGCACCGGCATGCCGCCCGAAACGGTGGCGCGGGTGTTCGAACCGTTCTTCACCACCAAGGACGTGGGACGCGGGACGGGGCTGGGGCTGTCGATGATCTACGGCTTCGTGCGGCATGTCGGCGGCGATGTCCGCGTGACCAGCGCGCCGGGGCAGGGCACGCGGGTGGATCTGTATTTCCCGGTCCATCATCGCCAGGGCGGCGCATCCGACCCCCGCGAGGCGGCGGAGCACGCGGCGGCCCCGCACGGGCTGCGGGTCCTGGTGGTCGATGACGAGGACGCGGTGCGGGCCGTGACCGCCGGCTTCCTGCGCGGAATGGGCCACCAGGCGATCGAGGCCCGGGGCGGCGAGGACGCCCTGGCGCGGATCGCCGGCATGGCGCCCGATGTCCCCGACCTGGTGGTCATGGACGTGATGATGCCCCGGATGGACGGCGAGGAAGCGGCGCGCCGGATTCGCGCGCATTATCCGGGCAGCCGCATCCTGTTCCTGACCGGCTATGCCGACGACACCATCCTGCCCGACGACGCCCTGGTGCTGCGCAAGCCCTTCACCCAGGCGGACCTGTCCCGCCATGTCAGCCGCGCGATGGCGGGCTGAAGGGGCGAATCGAGGGGGCGAACCGGCGGGGGGCGGCCTTCCGTCTTTGGCTCTTGTCCTGCGGCGGGAACGGCCTATCTCTGTCAGTCATGCAGAACATACACGCGAGCCAACATGATCCCATCGGCTGGCACGGGACGACGATCCTGTGCGTGCGCCGGGGCGCGCAGGTGGCGATGGCCGGCGACGGCCAGGTCACGCTGGGCGCCACAGTCATAAAGGGCAATGCCCGCAAGGTCCGGCGCATCGGCCCGTCCAATTCCATCCTGGCGGGCTTCGCCGGGGCGACGGCCGATGCCTTCACCCTGCTGGAACGGCTGGAAGCCAAGCTGGAACGCTACCCGAACCAGTTGGAACGCGCCTGCGTCGAACTGGCCAAGGACTGGCGGACCGACCGCTACCTGCGCCGGCTGGAGGCGATGATGGCCGTGGCCGACCAGGAACGCTCGTTCACCCTGACCGGCAACGGCGACGTGCTGGAACCCGAGGACGGGATCATCGCCATCGGCTCGGGCGGCAATTATGCCCTGTCCGCCGCGCGGGCGCTGGCCGATATCGACGGCCTGTCGGCGGCCGAGATCGCGCGCCGGGCGATGCGCATCGCCGGCGAGATCTGCGTCTATACCAATCATTCCGTGATTCTGGAGACCCTGGGCCCGGATGAGGCTCCGGGAGAGGCTGCCGCGTAATGGACATTCCCAACCATTCCCCCCGTGAGATCGTCTCGGAACTCGATCGCTTCATCATCGGCCAGACCGATGCCAAGCGCGCGGTGGCTATCGCGCTGCGCAACCGCTGGCGCCGGGCGCAACTGGCCGACGGGCTGCGCGACGAGGTGGTGCCGAAGAACATCCTGATGATCGGCCCGACCGGCTGCGGCAAGACCGAGATCGCCCGCCGCCTGGCCCGTCTGGCGCAGGCGCCGTTCCTGAAGGTCGAGGCCACCAAGTTCACCGAGGTCGGCTATGTCGGCCGCGATGTCGAAAGCATCGTGCGCGACCTGGTCGAGGTGTCGCTGAACATGCTGCGCGACCTGCGCCGCCGCGACGTGCAGGCGCGCGCCGAACTGGCCGCCGAAAACCGGCTGGTGGACGCGCTGGTGGGCGAGGGTGCCTCGGCCGACACCAAGGGCAAGTTCCGCCGCATGCTGCGCAATGGCGAGCTGGAGGAGAAGGAGGTCGAAATCTCGATCGCCGACACCCAGGCACCGGGCAGCATGGGCGACATGGGGAACATGACGTCCGGTACGGTCATCAATTTCTCCGACATGATGAAGGGATTGATGAACCGCGTGCCGCAGCGCCGCCGCATGACCGTCGCCGCCGCGCGCGAGGCCCTGACGCGCGAGGAAGCGGACAAGATGCTGGACAACGACGCCCTGACCGGCGAGGCGGTGGCCCATGCCCAGGATCACGGCATCGTCTTCCTGGACGAGATCGACAAGGTCTGCGCCCGGTCGTCGGAAAGCGGGTTCCGGGGCGGCGACGTCTCGCGCGAGGGCGTGCAGCGCGACCTGCTGCCGCTGATCGAGGGCACGACGGTATCCACCAAATACGGGCCGGTGAAGACGGACCATATCCTGTTCATCGCCTCGGGCGCGTTCCACATCGCCAAGCCGTCGGACCTGCTGCCGGAATTGCAGGGGCGCCTGCCGATCCGTGTCGAGCTGGCGCCGCTGACGCGCGAGGACCTGCGGCGCATCCTGACCGAGCCGGAACATTCGCTGCTGAAGCAATATACCGCGCTGCTGGGGACCGAGGGCGTGACCCTGGAGTTCTCGGACGACGCGGTGGACGCGCTGGCGGAACTGGCCGCCGACATCAACGAGCGGATCGAGAATATCGGCGCGCGGCGCCTGGCGACGGTGCTGGAGCGGCTGCTGGAAGAGGTCTCGTTCACGGCGTCCGACCGTTCGGGCCAGGCGGTGCGCATCACCGCCGCCGACGTGCAGGACAAGGTGGCGCCGCTGGCGCGCAAGGGCGACCTCAGCCGCTTCATTCTTTAAATTACGTGGATCAGATAGCCTTATGACCGAGCCGTTCGTCAGGCCCGAGGACGACACCGCCGCCGAGGCGGTTGCCGCCATCGGCGAGGAACTCGACCTGTTCGATGACTGGATGCAGCGCTACCAGTACATCATCGAACTGGGCCGCAAGCTGCCGCCTTTCCCCCCCGAATGGATGGATGACGCCCATCGCGTACCCGGCTGCCAGAGCCAGGTGTGGCTGGAGGCCAGCAGCCGCGACGGGAAGCTGTTCTTCGCCGGCGCGTCGGACGCCGCCATCGTCTCCGGCCTGGTGGCGCTGCTGCTGCGGGTCTATTCGGGCCGGTCGGCGGAGGAGATCCTGTCGACCGAGCCGGGCTTCCTGCGCGATCTCGGACTGGTGCAGGCGCTGTCCACCAACCGGGGAAACGGGGTGGAGGCGATGGCGCGCGCCATCCGGCAGGCGGCGTCCCAGATATCAGGAAGCGGTGCGTAGCGCCGCCCCGGCCGTGCGGTCCATGCGCAGGTAGCGCGGGATCGACAGGGCCAGCGGGATGGCGACGATCAGGAACGCCCAGTGGAAATCGGCCGGGACGAAGGCGTCGGTGGCCGGGTGTTCGCCCCGCAGGGTGGCGACGGCGCGCAGCGTCAGCGCCGCGAAGGCCACGCCCAGCCCGATGCAGATCTGCCGGGTGACGCTGAGCAGCGTGCTGGCCGCGCCTTTTTCACGATTGCCGATATCGGCGTAGCCCAGCGTGGCCAGCAGTGTGTACTGCATGGACCGTGTGACCCCGCAGCCCAGCAGCACCAGCAGCAGGATCGCGACCGGCGTCGCCGGGACCATCGCCCCCGCCAGCAGGACGAACAGCACGCCCAGCCCCGCGTTCACCGCCGCCGTGGTGCGGAAGCCGAAGCGGTCCAGGATGCGCGTCGTGAACATCTTCATGCCCAGGTTGCCGAAGGCGAAGGCCAGCATCAGCGACCCGGCGTGAAAGGCCGTCAGCCCGAACCCTACCTGCAACAGCAGCGGCACCAGATAGGGGATGGCGTCGATGGTGAAGCGGCTGAGCGTGCCGGCCAGCACGGTGACGGCGAAGGTCGGATGCCGCATCAGCCGGAAATCCAGCAGCGGATGGTCCTGCCCCGCCGCGTGGCGCAGCGTGGCCGCGCCCAGCAGCAGGCCGGCCACGAACAGCGCCCCCGCCAGGACCAGGCTGGCCTGGGTGTTGCTGGCCAGTTCCGTGCCCAGCAGGATCGCGGTCAGCGACAGGCCGCCCAGCACGAAGCCGCCCCAGTCCATCGGCCGGCGCTCGCCGAACTGCTGGGGCACCACGGCGAAGATGACGCCCAGCACCATCAGCCCCAGCGGCACGTTGATGAAGAAGATCCAGTGCCAGGTGGCGAACGTCACGATCATGCCGCCGACCGTCGGCCCCACCACCGGGGCCACCACCGCCGGCCAGGTGATGGTGGAAATCGCCTGGATCATCCGGCTGGTTTCGGTGTTGCGCACCACGATGAACCGGCCGACCGGCACCATCATCGCCCCGCCCAGGCCCTGCAGCACGCGGGCGGCGACGAACTGGTCCACGCTGCCCGCGAACCCGCACAGGACCGAGGCGGCGGTGAAGACCACGACCGCGCTGGCGAAGACCGTGCGCGACCCGAACCGGTCGGCCGCCCAGCCGCTGATCGGGATGAAGACCGCCAGCGTCAGCATATAGGCGGTCATGCCCAAGCTGATTTCGTTCGGCCCCACATGGAAGGACCGCGCCATGGACGGTAGCGCCGTCGCGATGATCGTGGAGTCCAGATACTCCATGAAGAACGTGGCGGCGACGATATAGGGCAGCAGGGTCATGGCGCGGCCGGTTTCAGGTTGATGCGGTGCCGTTCCTGCTCCGCAGGGCATGCAGCACATCCGCCGGACGGATGGGCAGGTGGCGCATCCGCACCCCGACGGCGTTGAAGATCGCGTTCCCGATGGCCGGGGCCACGACCGTGGTGCCGGGCTCGCCCAGGCCCGTCGGCTTTTCGGTGCTGGGCAGGAATTCGATATCCATCTCCGGCACGTCGGCGATGCGCAGGGGGGTATAGGTGTCCAGGTTGCGGTCGCGGGGCAGGCCGTTGACGATTTCCGATCCCTCGAACAGCGCCATGCTCAGCCCCCACAGGGCCGCGCCCTCGGTCTGCGCCCGCGCGCCGTCGGGATCGACGATGGTGCCGGCATCGACGACGATGGTCAGCTTCTGGCAGCGCACGATCCCCGTCGCGCGGTCCACATGGACCTGCGCGCAGCAGGCGATCCAGGTCGGCATGCCGCGTTCCTGGCCGAATGTCGTGGCGATGCCCAGGCCGGTATCGGCGGGCAGGGCACGCCCCCAGCCGGCCTTTTCGGCCACGCGGCGGACCACGGCGGCCTGGCGTAGCGCGCCGCCGGTGGAATCCGGCGCCTGGCCCTTGTTGCGGCCGGCACCCGTCAGATGGTCCAGCCGGAACTGGACGGCGTCACGGCCCTGGGCGTGCGCGATTTCGTCCCAGCCGGACTCCAGTCCCCAGCTGGTCCAGCCCGGGCTGACCGATCGCAGCCAGCCGGGGCGGAAGGTCCGGTTGGCCAGGTCGTTGGACAGGGCGCGGACGCGGAAGGCGCCGACCTCGTACCAATGGTCGCCGCCGGCGATGGCGAACGGGTCGTACTTCTTGCCGTCCACGCCCTTGGACATGAAGGCGGCGGCCATGACCTGCGTCGGCCAGCCGGCCGAGGCGTGGTACTCCATCGCCGTGATGGCGTGCTTGCCGTCGAAGGCCACCCGCACGCGCTGGATGGAGGGCGAGCGGAAGGAATCGAACTGCATGTCGTCCGACCGGGTCAGGATCAGCTTGACCGGCTTGCCGCCCAGCGCCTTCGACGCCAGGGCGGCCGGGATCATGTAGTCGCCGTTCAGGCGGCGGCCGAACCCGCCGCCCAGCAGGTAGCTGCGCAGGACGATCTTGTCCTCCGGTCGCTCCAGGGCCTTGGCCAGGGTCGGCAGGATCAGCGACTGCCACTGGTTGCCGGCATGGATCTCGAAGATGCCGTCCTTTTCGAACGCCAGGGCGTTGGTGGGTTCCAGCTGGTAATGCAGCACCGAGGCGCAGGTGTAGTCCTGCGCGAAGGTCGTGGCGGCGGCGGCGAAGGCGGCATCGACGCCGGGATCGTCGAACACCATCACGCCGCCATCCTTGCGGTCGATCTGCGCGCGCCCGTGATCGATGACGTCCTGTTCCGAGACATGGACGGCATCGCCCGGTGCCCAGTCGACCTTCAGCAGGTCGGCGGCACGGATCGCGGCGGTATAGGTGCTGGCGACGGCGACGACCCAGCCCTGCACGACGCCGGACGGGTCGTCGAGTTCGATGTAGCGCTGATAGCCCTTGACCGTCCGCGCGGCGCTGTCATCGACCGAACGGACGCGGGAACCGTAACGGGTGGGCGGCATTTTCGGCCGGGCATAGACCATCCCCTCGACCCGCGCGTCGATGCCGTAGATCGCCGTGCCGTTGGTCTTGGGCGGAATGTCCAGCGCCTTCAGCGTGTCGTTGCCGACCAGGCGCCGTTCGGACGCCGGCTTCAGCGGCAGCTTGGCCATTTCGTCGGGCGTGAAGCTGTGCGACGGATGGGCGCGCGCCACGATGTCGCCGTAGCTGATGCTGCGGCTGCCGGCCACGACCATGCCGTCGCGGGTGATGCACTGGCCGGGCGCCACGCCCAGCAGGCCGGCCCCGGCCTCGGTCAGCGCGATGCGGGCCGCGGCGCCCGCCTGGCGGAAGACGTCCCATGTCATCCAGACCGACCAGCTTCCGCCCGTGACCATCAGGCCCCATTTCGGGTCGCTGTCGACATAGTTGATGCGCACGCGGTTCCAGTCCGCGTCCATCTCGTCCGCGATGATCCGCGCCAGGGCGGAACCGATATGCTGGCCCATCTCGGCCCGGATGATGTTGACGGTCACGGTGCCGTCCGGGGCGATGGCGCACCAGATCGTGGGTTCGAACGCGCCGTTGCCGGGAAGGCCGGCAGCGGGGAACTGTTCCGCCGCGCGCGCCGCCGGGAAGCCGAACAGGGCGCCCGCGCCGCCCGCCGCGATCATCAGGAAGCCCCGGCGCGACATCTGCCCCGTCGCGCCGCCGCGCTTGTCCATCTGGCTCAGCCTACCCATTGGACGGTTCCTCCCGCATGGCCAGGGCGGCCTTCTTGATGGCGTCGCGAATGCGGATATAGGTCATGCAGCGGCAGAGCGAGCCGCCCATGACCGCGTCGATGTCCTCGTCCGTCGGGTTCGGGTAGTCGCGCAGCAGGCTCGCGGCCTGCATGATCTGTCCCGACTGGCAGTAGCCGCATTGCGGGACCTGCAGGTCCTTCCATGCCTCCTGCAGCGGATGGGCGCCCGCCGGGTCCAGCCCTTCGATGGTCGTGATGTCCGCCCCCTGCACGGCGACGATCGGCGTGATGCAGGACCGGGTGGCGCGGCCGCCTACATGGACGGTGCAGGCACCGCACATGCCGATGCCGCAGCCGAACTTGGTGCCGGTCAGTCCGATTTCATCGCGGATGACCCACAGCAGCGGGGTGTCATCCGGCACGTCGACGGACACGTCATGGCCGTTGAGGCGAAAAGTCGTCATGTCGGGGCTCCGTCTGTCATCTCAATGAGAGGCCGCGACCGGTGGCGCGGGCAATGTCGAGCGTACGGCGGCAGCCTTCTTCTCCAGGTCGGTCCAGGGGGGCAGCGTGGTGCGCGTGCGCCGCAGATAGGCGGCCAGCCGCGCCAGGTCGGCGTCGGTCAGGGAATGGTAGAAGCTGGGCATGGTGATCCCGGCCTGTCCTTCCGCGGTGCCGATGCCGCGCAGGACGACCTGGTACAGGTTGGTCGGTTCCGACAGCCACAGCGCGTTGTTCAGCGCCAGGTCCGGGCGTCCCGGCACCGGCTGCGCGCCGGTATTGGCATGGCAGGCGGCGCAGGCGCCGGCATACAGCCTGGCGTCCGGATCGGTCTGCGGCCCGGTCAGGTCGCGGGTCGAACTGGCCATCGCGGCGGTCAGGCGCGCGCTATCGCCGCCCTGCCGGCTGGCAGCGTGGTCCAGGTCGGCCAGATAGACCGCGATGGCCCGCACGTCGGATTCCGGCATCTCGCTCAGCCCGCCATGCACGACGGGGGACATCGGTCCGGCCGCGCTGCCGTGCAGCGGGGCGACGCCGTAGCGCAGGTAGCTGAAGAACTCGTTCTCGGTCCACGTGACCGGGGTGGGGTTGGTCGCGTTCAGCGGCGGGGCGATCCAGTTATCGACCGGCGCGCCGTCATAGGCGGCGTCCGACTTCTCGGCCCCCAGCATGTTGCGCGGCGTGTGGCACGCGCCGCAGTGGCTCAGCCCCTCGGCCAGGTAGGCGCCGCGATTCCATTGCGCGTCATGTGCCGGATCAGGCCGGTAGACGCCCGGATGCAGGAACAGCAGTTTCCACCCGCCCTGGAACAGGCGGATGTTGGCGGGGAAGGGAACCGTGTTCTCGCGCTTTTGCGCATGGACCGGCGGCCGCGTCATCAGGAACGCGTACACGTCGGCGATGTCGCCGTCGGTCATGTGCGTGAAATGGTCGAACGGGAAGGCGGGGAACAGGTTCGCGCCGTCGCGCGATACGCCGTGGCGCATGGCGCGGGTGAAGGCCGCCAGCGACCAGCGTCCGATACCGGTTTCGGGGTCGGGGGTGATGTTGCTGGAATGGATGGTGCCGAACGGCGTGGCCATGGCGTAGTCGCCGGCCAGGGGCGCGCCCTGCTGGCCGTCGCGGCGGGTATGGCATTCCGCGCAGTAACCCCCGGCCGCCAGCACGCGGCCCCGTTCGATGCTGGCGGTGTCGAAACTGCCGGCCGTGGGGGGAGCGACTGGGGCGATGGCGGGATGCCAGGCAATGGCCAGGAAACCCGCGCCCGCGACGACCCCGATACCGGTAAGTGCCGCGACGATGCGTCCGATCACGATTGTCCTGCGGACGGGAAAAGCATGCCGTCACCCCTCTGTCGTTGTGCTGTCAGGCAGGTCCGCCCTGTTTCATGTACCGGACCGAAGGGGGGAAAGCATCACCCGTCCGGGATGAATGTCTTCACATATCCGATAGATAGGCCCGCCCGCAATCCGGGGGATCGCGGGCGGGGTATGCGTCAGTGGGCTTCGGGCAGGGCGTAGGCCACCACGTAATCGCCCAGCTTGGTGCCGAACGACCCGTGACCGCCATCGGCCGTCACGATGAACTGGCGGCCACCCACGGCGTAGGTCATCGGCGTGGACTGGCCACCCGCCGGCAGGCGGTCCTGCCAGAGCTGGCGGCCCGTGGTGACGTCATACGCGCGGATATAGAAATCCGCCGTCGAGGTCAGGAAGGCCACGCCACCCGCCGTCGTCAGCGGTCCGCCCAGGCTGGGCACGCCCAGCTTGAAGGGGATCGGCAGCGGCGCGCTGTCGCGGATCGTGCCGTTGCGGTGCATCCACACGATGGTGTTGGTCTTCAGGTCGATCCCGGCCATGAAGCCCCAGGCCGGCTTCTTGCACGGCAGGCCCAGCGGCGACAGGAACGGGCTGAGCGTCACGCCGTACGGCACGCCGAACATCGGCTGCACCCCCGTTTCCGAGCCCGAGGGCTGCGAGGCGTCGGGCGACGCCGGGTTGTTCGGGCCGCGCGGGATCAGGCGCGAGACGAACGGGATCGCGATCGGGTTGGCGATGGCGATCTGGCGCACCGGATCGACGGCCAGCCCGCCCCATTCGAACATGCCCAGGTTGCCCGGGAACACCAGCGTGCCCTGCAGCGACGGCGGGGTGAACGGCCCGTCATAGCGAAGCTGGTGGAACATGATCCGGCACATCAGCTGGTCGAACATGGTGCCGCCCCACATGTCCGCGCCCGTCAGGTTGTTCTTGGGGCGGAAGGTCAGCTCCGAGAAGGGCTGCGTGGGCGAAAGGTGGTCGCCCGGGGCCGGGCCCTGGGGCACCCGCGTTTCGGGCGCCGGCACGATCGGGGTGCCGGTGCGGCGGTCCAGGACGAAGATGTTGCCGGTCTTGGCCGGGGCGTACAGCGCGGGGACGATGTCGCCGCCGGCGGTGCGGACGTCCACCAGGCTGGGCTGGGCCGGGATGTCCATGTCCCAAAGGTCATGGTGCACGGTCTGGTACGACCAGGCCAGCTTGCCGGTATCGGCGTTCAGCGCCAGGATCGAGCTGGCATAGCGTTCGGCGTCCGCCCCGCGATTGCCGCCCCAGATGTCCGGCGTCTGCACGCCCATCGGGATGAAGATCAGGTTCAGCTTGGGGTCGTAGGACGACACGATCCACGAATTGGGCGAATTGCCGACGAAATGGTGGGTGTCGGACGGCATTTCGTTCGGGTCCGGATTGCCCGCGTCGAACACCCAGACCAGCCGGCCGGTATAGACGTCGAAGCCGCGCGTGACGCCCGAGGGTTCGTGCGTCGAGTAATTGTCCATCACCGCGCCGGAGACGATCACCATCTTGTCGGTGACGACCGGCGGCGAGGTCGCTTCGAAGAAGCCGGCCGTCTTGACGACTTCGCCGGCCTTCAGGTCCACCATGCCGTCATCGCCGAAATTGTGGCAGCGTTCGCCGGTTTCGGCGTCCAGGGCGAACAGGCGCCCGTCATTGGTGGGCAGGAAGATGCGGTGTCCGCAATCGACCGGCGCCTGCGCCCCGTCGATCGTCTCGGCCCCCTGCGCGGTCTCGTGGTACGACACGCCGCGGCAGGTCATGTGCTGGAAGGTGGAATTATAGGTCAGCTTGGGGTCGAACTTCCACTTCAGCTTGCCCGTGGCGGCGTCCAGCGCGAACAGGATCTGGTGCGGCGAGCACAGATACACGGTGTCGCGGATCTTGATCGGCGTCGTTTCGTCCGTGAACTCGCCCGGATCGTGCGGGCCCTTCACATCGCCGGTGCGGAAGGTCCAGGCCACCTTCAGGTTATGCACGTTGTCCGGCGTGATCTGCTTCAGCGGGCTGAACCGGTCGCCGAAGCCGGTGCGGCCGTAGGCCTGCCAGTCCTCGTCCGGGATTTCGCCGGCATCGCCCGGGGTGGGGGCGTTCTGCGCGACCTGGGGCAGGCTGCCCGCGATATCCTGCGGGTCCTGCGTCAGGGCGGCGACGACCACGACCACGGCCGCGCCCACGGCCAGGCCCAGCGGCACCTGGGCGGCCCGGCTGGGCGGCGCCAGGTCGCGCGTGCCCAGGTTGCGGGTGCCCAGGTTGCGGGTAATGGGCGGCAGCATCAGCCAGATGCCCAGCGGAACCAGGATGTCGCCGCGCGGTGCCAGCGCCCAGAAATCGAGCCCGACCTCACCCACGGCCCAGACCATGGTGCCGATCAGCAGGGCCGCGTAGACCCATAGGGCCTCCTGCCGGCGGCGCAGCAGCAGTACTGCCGTCACCAGCAGTAGAGCGCCGGCAATGAGGTAGTAGAGCGATCCGCCCAGAGCGGTCAGCCAGATGCCCCCCGCCAGCAAATACAGCCCGACCAAGGCATAGACTACAGCGGTGATCGCGAGCACGGGCCGCAACCCTTGTTTAATATTCATAGACGTCCTGAATAAATGTTGGGGGCAAATGCAAACTCGTTGACAAGACCATTCCGCCTTGGCGGGTCAAGCTGATGAGCCAAGGCGGCGACGCACCCGGCCCGCCGGCCGGACCGGCGGCCGGCAAGGACGCGTTTTGCATCCTTGCCGGTCATGGCTGCCGGAACGCGGAACGGACCCTTTGGCGGGCAGAACGATTTTCTCGACCTGAACTCGTATTCACATTTTGGTGATATTGGGATCGGCCCCCGCTCGATCCCCGGTCAGGCGGCCTTGTCCGCCTCCGTCACAAGTGTGTGTAGGGTCGCGCGGGTGCCCCCGGCGCGGATCGCGGCGCGCGTGCGGACGAACAGGGCGACGAAATCGGGGTGGTCGCGCAACCCCCATCCGGCAAAGACCGACATGTCCAGCGCCCGTGCCGAATCGGCGTCGCCGGCCAGGGGCAGGTCGTCGGGGCCCAGATGCGGTTCGGTGACGGAATAGGCGGCGCCGTTGTCGTCGCGGCCGCGCAGGTATTCGGCAAAGCAGGCCAGCAGGAAGGCGATGCGCGCGGCGTCACCGCCCCGGGCCAGCGTGCCCTCGGCGGTGTCGCGGACGAAGACCGGCAGTTTCGACGCACTGTCCGACGCGATGCGCAGCAACTGGTCGCTGATCGCCTGGTTGCGGAACCGGCGCAGCAGCAGCGCGCCGTACTCGTGCAGTTCCATCCCCGGCGGGGCCTGCAGCAGCGGTTCGGCGTCGAGGCCCAGATAGCGTTCCAGCAGTTCGATGACATCGGGGTTGTGCATGATGTCGCTGACGATGCGGTATCCCATCAGCACGCCCGGCAGCCCCAGCATGGAATGCGAGGCATTGAGCATGCGCAGCTTGACCCGCTCGTAGGGGGCGACGTCGCCGGTGAACAGCACGCCCACCTGTTCCAGCGGCGGGCGGCCGGCGCAGAACGTGTCCTCGACCACCCACTGGATGAAATCCTCGCAGAAGACCGGGGCGCGGTCCGCGATGCCGCTGGCGGCGTCCAGGCGCGCGATGTCGGGGTCGCGCACCGCGGGGGTGATACGGTCCACCATCGTGCAGGGAAAGGTGACGTGGGCCTCGACCCAGGCGGCCAGGTCCGCGTCGCGGGCGCGGGCCCAGGACAGGAAGGCGGTGCGCGCCACATGGCCGTTATGTGGCAGGTTGTCGCAGGACAGGATGGTGAACGGGCCGGCGCCGGAATCGCGGCGCAGGCGCAGCGCCTCGGTCGCCAGGCCGAAGACGGTGTGCGGCACGTCGCGGGCCAGGTCCTCGGCGATCGTGGGGTGGTCGATCTGGAACTGCCCGGATTCGTCCACGTAATATCCGCCTTCGGTCACGGTCAGGCTGACGATGCGGATGGCCGGGTCGGCCAGGCGGCGGATGGCGGCCGCCCGGTCGTCGGGGGCGTGCAGGTATTCGACGATCGAGCCGATGACGCGGACGGTATCCGGCGCGTCCGCCGGGCATTCGGTCAGGGTGTAAAGGCCGTCCTGCGCCCGCAGGGACTCGGCCTTGGCACGTTCGCGCGCGTCGTCCATCACGCCGACGCCCAGGATGCCCCATCCCGCATTGTCCTGCTGCCCCAGGACGCGGTCGATATAGACGGCCTGGTGCGCGCGGTGGAAATTGCCGACGCTGAGATGGGCGATACCCGGGCGCACCGCGCCCCGGTCGTAGGACGGGACGATGATGGCGGGCGGCAGGTGGCCGAGGGTGGAAGAGTCGAGGGGTTTGGTATCGGGGGCCATGGTGTCGGGGGCCGGCATGGGCGTGATCCTGGATGGGGGGAATATGATTCCTCTATCGCGTTCCGGGCCGGGGGTTCAGGGGTCTTTTCGTCACATATGCGTCGTACGGCCCGGGCGAGGCGGGGAAATCGCGCATCGGGCCGGTGGGGCTTGATTGGCGCGCGCGGCTTGTTTATAGGCAGCCCCCTGTTCGCGCGTCCGGGCCTGGAATGGGCATGCCCGGCCGTGACTGCTGCCTGAGTGCCGTTCGCGGCCGCAGCCTGACAACGAAGGAGATGAAAATGCCCAAGATGAAGACCAAGTCGTCGGTCAAGAAGCGGTTCAAGATCACCGCGACCGGCAAGGTGCTGGCCGGGCCGGGCAACAAGCGCCACGGCCTGATCAACCGCTCGCAGAAGATGAAGCGCACGAACCGCGGTTCGCAGACCCTGACCGAAATGGACGGTCGGACTGTGAAGCAGTGGGCCCCCTACGGGCTGGCATAAGGAGCACCTGAGACATGGCACGTGTTAAGCGGGGTGTGACCACCCACGCCCGTCACAAGAAGGTTCTCGAGCAGTCCAAGGGCTTCCGCGGCCGCTCCTCGACCAATTATCGCATTGCGCTGGAGCGCCTGGAAAAGGCCCTGCGCTATGCCTATCGCGACCGTCGCAACAAGAAGCGCGATTTCCGCGCGCTGTGGATCCAGCGTATCAACGCCGCGGTCCGCGAGCACGGGCTGACCTACAGCAAGTTCATCTTCGGCCTGGACAAGGCCGGGATCGAAATCGACCGCAAGGTGCTGGCCGCCATCGCGTTCGACGATGCCGCGACCTTCGCCGAGATCGTGAAGAAGGCCCAGGCCGCCCTGGCCGCCTGATCCTTTCCTTCGATCGCATGCCGGAACGGGCCGCCCCCAGGGGCGGCCCGTTTTGCATTTCTGGGGTTTATTCCGAAAGGCGGAGCCTGTATCCGCCAAGTCCATAATGTCCGTTCCCAGCGAGGTGCCATGAGCGACGATCTCGAAACCCTGCGGCAGGAGACGCTGGCCGCGCTGGCCGCCGCCACCGACCGGCGGGAATGGGACGCGGTGCGTGTCGGCACGCTGGGCAAGTCCGGGCGGCTGACCGCGCTGCTGAAGGAACTGGGCCGGATGACGCCCGAGGCGCGCAAGCTGCGCGGCGCCGCGGTCAACCGGCTGCGCGACGACCTGACGCGCGAGATCGAGGCCCGCGGGGCGGAGATCGAAAGCGCGATCCTGAATGCGCGCCTGGCGGCCGAACGGGTGGACGTCACCCTGCCGGTCCGCCCCGAATCTTCGGGCGCGATCCATCCGATCAGCCGGACGATGGAGGAAATGGCCGCCATTTTCGGCGCCATGGGCTTCAAGGTGGCCGAAGGGCCGGATATCGAGACCGACTGGCACAATTTCTCGGCCCTGAATACGCCCGACCACCATCCGGCCCGCACCGACCAGGACACGTTCTACCTGCCCGCCCGGGAAGGGACGTCGCAGGAGCGCGTGCTGCGTACCCAGACCTCGGGCGTGCAGATCCGCACCATGCTGGGCGAGGAGCCGCCGATCCGCATCATCGCGCCCGGCCGGACCTATCGCGCCGACCATGACGCCACCCATTCGCCGATGTTCCACCAGTGCGAGGGGCTGGTCATCGACCGGGGCATCACGCTGGCGCACCTGAAAGGGTGCCTGACCGACTTCCTGCGCGCCTATTTCGGCAATCCCGACCTGCCGGTGCGCTTCCGGGCGTCGTATTTCCCCTTCACCGAGCCGTCGATGGAGGTCGATATCGGCTGGTCGCGCAAGAGCGGCGAGATCGGCGGCGGCGACGACTGGCTGGAGGTCCTGGGCTCGGGCATGGTGCATCCGCGCGTGCTGGCCAATTGCGGCCTGGACCCGCGCGAATGGCAGGGCTTCGCCTTCGGGATGGGGATCGAGCGCCTGACGATGCTGCGCCACGGGATACCCGACCTGCGTTCGTTCTACGAAAGCGATGTGCGCTGGCTGCGCCATTACGGCGCCAGCCCGCTGTCGCCGGCCCTGCTGCATGAAGGTCTGTGATCGATGAAGTTCACCCTGTCCTGGCTGCGCGACCATCTGGACACCACCGCCACGACCGACGAGATCTGCGCCAAGCTGAACACGATCGGGCTGGAGGTCGAGGGCGTCGAGGACCCGGGGGCGGCGCTGGCGCCCTTCCGCACCGCCCGCATCGTCGAGGCGGTGCAGCACCCCAATGCCGACCGCCTGCGCGTCTGCCGCGTCGATGCGGGGCCGGGGTTCGACCCGGTGCAGGTGGTCTGCGGCGCGCCCAATGCCCGCACCGGCCTGTCGGTCATCTTCGCCCCGCCGGGCACGTACATCCCCGGCCTGGACATCACCATCAAGGCCGGCGCGATCCGGGGCGAGACCAGCGGCGGCATGCTGTGTTCGCTGCGCGAACTGGGGCTGGGCGAGGCGCATGACGGCATCGCCGAACTGCCCGACGGCACCGCGCCCGGCCAGTCCTATGCCGATTTCGCCGGACTGGACGACCCGGTGATCGAAATCGCCGTGACCCCGAACCGGGGCGACGCGCTGGCGGTGCGCGGGATCGCCCGCGACCTGGCGGCGGCCGGCATCGGGCATCTGCGTCCCTGGCTGGCCGAGACGGTCGAGGGCACGTTCGACTCCCCCCTGGCGTGGGCCAACGACTTTCCCGAGGCCTGTCCCTGGGTTCTGGGGCGCGCCATTCGCGGCGTGCGCAACGGCCCCAGCCCCGAATGGCTGCAGAACCGGCTGCGGGCGATCGGCCTGCGTCCGATCTCGGCCCTGGTGGACATCACCAATTTCTTCGCCTTCGACCTGGGCCGTCCGCTGCATGTGTTCGACGTGGATCGCGTGACCGGCGACCGGCTGACGATCTGCCGTGGCGCGGGCGAGACCTTCCGCGCGCTGGACGGACGCGACGTCGTGGTGTCGCCCGAGGATTGCGTGATCGCCGATGCCGCCGGGGTGCAGTCCCTGGCCGGCATCATGGGCGGCGAGGGGACCGGCGTGACCGAGGCGACGACCACTGTCTTCGTCGAATGCGCGCTGTTCGACCCGGTGCGCATCGCGCTCAGCGGCCGCCGGCTGGGCCTGCATTCCGACGCGCGCCACCGGTTCGAGCGCGGGGTGGACCAGGCGCTGCCGGTCGCGGCGCTGGAAGCCGCCACGCGCATGATCGTCGATCTGTGCGGCGGCGAGGCGAGCGAGGTCGTCTCGGCCGGTGCGCCGCCGGCCTGGCAGCGCGAGGCCCGGCTGCGCTTCGCCCGCATCGCCGGGCTGGGGGGCGTGGACGTGTCTCCCGATGCGGTGGTGGCGTCGCTGGAGGCCCTGGGCTTCGCGGTGCGGATGCGGGATGAAGACGGCGTGGTGGTGGATGTGCCGTCCTGGCGCAACGACGTCGCCATGCCCATGGTCCTGGACCAGGGACCGGACCTGTCGCCCGAACGGGCGCGGATCGCGGCCGAGGGCGCCATCGCCGTCGATTCCGAATGCGACCTGATCGAGGAGATCCTGCGTCTGCGCGGGCTGGATTCGATCCCGCCCGTGTCGCTGCCGGCGCTTTCCGCGGTGCCGCTGCCGGCGCTGGTCCCGCGCCAGGTGCGCGCGGCCACCGCGCGGCGGGTGCTGGCCGCGCGCGGCATGCTGGAAACCGTGGGCTATTCCTTCGCCGCCCACGGGGCCAGCGCGCAGTTCGGCGCGGTGCCGGAAAGCCTGCGCCTGCTGAACCCGATCGCCGCAGACCTGGACCAGATGCGCCCCACGCCGATGGTCAACCTGCTGTCCGCCGTCGAGCGGAACAGCGCGCGCGGCTATCCCGACCTGGGCCTGTTCGAGGTGGGGCCAGGCTTTTCCGCCGACGGGCAGACGCTGATCGCCGCCGGCCTGCGCAGCGGCCATGCCCCGCGCGTGCCGGGCGGCGGCGCCGATCCGGTCAGCCTGTGGGACGTCAAGGCCGATGCCATGGCGGTGCTGGCGGCCCTGGGGGCGCCGGTCGAGGGCGTGAGTGTGACGGCCGACGCGCCGGGCCATTATCACCCGGGCCGGTCGGGCGTCATCCGGCAGGGGCCGCGCATCGTCCTGGGCTGGTTCGGCCAGTTGCATCCCGCACTGCTGGCCGGGCGCGGCCTGGACCAGCCGGTGGTCGGGTTCGAACTGTTCCTGGATGCGATCGCCGAGCCCAAGCGCCGGCGCCGGTCGCCGCCCGAGCTGTCGCCGTTCCAGCCGGTGCATCGCGACTTCGCCTTCCTCGTCGCGCGGGACGTGGCGGCCGAATCCGTGCTGCGCGCGGCGCGCGGGGCGGAGCGGACGCTGATTTCCGCCGTGCGCCTGTTCGACGTGTACGAGGGCGACAAGGTGCCCGAGGGCCATAAATCCCTGGGCGTCGAGGTGACGCTGCAACCCGTCGCGCGCAGCCTGACCGATGCCGAGATCGATGCGGTGTCGGACAAGGTCGTGGCCGCCGTGACGCGGGCCTGCGGCGCCACGCTGCGGGGATGAACGCTGCGGCCGGGCGGACGGTCTGGCTTCTGGCGGGCGAGGCCAGCGGCGATGTGCTGGGCGCGCGCCTGATGGCGGCGCTGCGCCGCCGCGATCCGACCCTGCGCTTCGCCGGTGTCGGCGGCGCGCGGATGGAGGAAGCCGGCCTGCGCAGCCTGTTCCCGCTGCGCGACCTGGCGGTGATGGGCCTGGTCGAGGTGCTGCCGCGCATCCGGCATCTGTCCCGCCGGCTGGACCAGGCGGTGGAGCATATTCGCCAGACCCGGCCCGACCTGGTGGTGACGATCGACAGTCCCGGCTTCACGCTGCGGCTGCTGCGCCGGATCGAGGGCGAGGGGATTCCCCGGGTTCATTATGTCGCGCCGCAGGTCTGGGCGTGGCGCGAGCATCGGGTGCGCGAATTTCCCGGCCTGTGGGACCGCCTGCTGTGCCTGCTGCCGTTCGAACCCGCCTTCTTCGGCCGTCACGGGCTGGAGGCCCGGTTCGTCGGCCATCCGGTCCTGCAATCCGGGGCGGGGCGGGGCGACGGCGCGGCGTTTCGCGCCCGGCATGGCATTGCGCCCGGCACGCCGATCCTGATCCTGATGCCCGGCAGCCGCCGGTCCGAGGCCCCGCGCCTGCTGCCGGTGCTGGGGCGGACGCTGCGCATCCTGGCCGCGACCTGCCCCGGAATCGTGCCGGTGGTGCCGGTCTCGGCCGTGGTGGCCGAGACCGTGCGGCGCGGCGTGGCCGACTGGCCCATGAAGCCGATCATCGTGACCGACCTGGACGAGAAGCATGATGCCTTCGCCGCCGCCGGCGCGGCGCTGACCAAGTCGGGCACCTCAACCCTGGAACTGGCGCTGGCCGGCGTGCCGATGGCCGTGACCTATCGCGTCAATCCGCTGACGGCGGCGATGGCGCGGCGGCTGATCCGCGTGCCTTATGTCGCCATGGTTAACCTGCTGGCCGGGCACCGGCTGGTGCCGGAACTGCTGCAGGATCGCTGCCGCCCCGACCTGCTGGCCGCCACCGTGCTGCGCCTGCTGACCGACGAACGCAGCGCCGCCCTGCAACGGGCCGGCTTCCGCGCCGTGGCGGCCGCCCTGGCCGCCCCGCAGGGCGACCCGGACGACGCGGCGGCGGCCGAACTGATGGCGGTGCTGGACGGCGGGAAACGTTAAAGAATGCCGCCTGCGATCGGCAGGTTCACGCCCGTCATGTAGCTGGAATCATCGCCCAGCAGGAATTCCACGACCCCGGGAATTTCCGTGATGTCGCCGTACCGGCGCATCGGGACCGAATTGATCATCTGTTCCGCCACCACCTTCGGGTCGCTGGAAAAATACTGGCTTCCGGCCTTCGCCTGAAGCTCGACCTGCCGGTCCCACATGAAGCCGGGGCCCATGAAGGCCGGGCTGATCGCGTTCACGCGGATATTGTAGGGCGCCAGGTCCTTGGACGCCGTCTGGGTCAGTCCGACGATCGCGAATTTCGACGCGGCATAGCCCGCCATGTTCGGTGGCCCCCCGACGCCGGCCATGCTCGCCGTGTTCACGATCCGCCCGAAATTCCGGCCGACCATGTGCCGGGCCACTGCCTGCAGGACGTGAAACGCCCCGCACACATTGATGGTCATGACCCGGGAGAAATCCTCCGTCGGATACGCGTGGACCGGTGCGAAAGCCCCCTGGTAGCCCGCGTTGTTGAACAGGAAGTCGATCCGGCCGAAATCCGCGACCACCCTGTCCACGATCTCCTGAACCTGTGCGGCGTCCGTCACGTCGCAGGCATAGCCGCGCGCCGTGACGCCGGCGCGCGCAACCTTGGCGACCGCATCGTCCAGTTTGGCGCCGCCAAGGTCCAGCAGCGCAATGGCCGAACCGGACGCGGCCAGGCGTTCCGCCGTCGCCAGACCGATATTCCCCGCCGCGCCGGTCACCAGGGTGACCTTTCCGTCAAACCGCTTCGTATCCGTCATCGTCGCTATTCTTTCTCTTCCCGTATCCGGGCCGCCGCAGCGGGCCGATGACCTGAAAGACGCCTGCGCTTCCGAAGCGTTCCCCTTCGAAGGCGCGCGGAACAGCCCCTAGCCGTGCGGCTGCGCCGATTGCGGGGCCGGAACCGGAGGACCGCCGGCGGAGCGGATGGAGGTGAATTCGGAGTGCAGGAGGGAGATGCCCATCCCGATCGTCATCAGGATAAGCAGGGTGAGGAAGACCAGTTTGCCGACGGGCGGCTTTTCGGAAGCAGGCATGACGGGTGTTGGTCCTAGTTCTTGCCGTAGAGGGCGTCGGCCGACACCAGGGGCGCGCTGATCTCGATCAGGCCCAGGGGGCGCATGGCGTTGTAGAAGCAGCTCCGCCGCCCGGTGTGACAGGCCACCCCGCTCTGTTCGACCAGCAGCAGGACGGCATCGCGGTCGCAATCCAGGCGGGCATCGACCAGGGTCTGCACCTGGCCCGAGGTCTCGCCCTTGCGCCACAGCGCGCCGCGGCTGCGCGAATAATAGCAGACCCGGCCGGTGCGCAGCGTCTCGTCCAGCGCCGCGCGGTTCATCCAGGCCAGCATCAGCACCTCGCCCGTGTCGTGCTGCTGCGCCACGGCGGCGATCAGCCCGGCATCGTCGAAATGGACCTGGTCGAGCAGGCGGGCCCGTGTGGCGTCGTCGGGGGGAAGGTAGGTCATGGTCATCCTTGGGCGGTCGTTCGGCGTGTCGCCGGCCACGCCGGGTCAGCCTTCGGCTTCGGTCTTGAGCGTCAGCCAGGAAGGAATGTGGACCTGGACCGAATGGCCCTCGGCCGTCAGCTCGGCGCTGCGATGGTCCAGTCGCAGCATCGCCAGCCCCCGCCCGTCGCGGGACGAGGCCATGATTCCGGCCTCCTTCTCGCCATGCATCAGCGGGGTGCCGGGCGGCGGCAGGGCCGCGCCGGACACGGGCAGCAGCTTGCGCCTGACCAGGCCGCGATACCGGGTGCGGGCCGTCAGTTCCTGGCCCATATAGCAGCCCTTGGTCCAGGAGATGCCGTTCAGGGCCTCGAAATTCGCTTCCAGAAGCAGGGTCTTGCCTTCCTCGCAGTCGCGCGATCCGTCCGGCAGGCCCAGCGCCAGCCGATGGGCGTCATAGGCCGCGTGGTCGGCCGCGTCGGGGGTGGGGCGGGGCAGGATCAGGCGCCAGCCGGCCTCGGCCAGGCGCGGATCGGGGGCGCCGATGGCCGAATCCAGCATGGGCGGCACCGCGCCCCACGCGGCATGGACGGCAAAGCCGGTCGGGTCGATCGACACGTCGGAGCGCAGGCGGTAGCGCGCCAGGCGCTGGCGCAGCATGTCGGCCTGCGCGGCCTCGCAATCCAGCAGCAGGCGTTCGCCGTCCGCTTCGGCGAACAGGAAGAAATCGGCCTGCCATTTCCCCTGCGGCGTCAGGAACGCGGTCCAGACCGCCTGGCCGGGTGCGACGGCGGCAACGTCGTTCGATACCAGGCCCTGGAGGAAGGACACCCGGTCGGCGCCGGAGATGGCCAGCACGGCACGGTCCGGTAGAAAGGCGAAATGTGTCATGGCGGTATGGATGTTGGTCGCATGCGCCCCCGGCGACAAGGGGAAAGCCACGGGAGAATCCCTCCGGGGACCATATATCGGGCATGCGCCGGCCCCATGGACCGATTTCACCCGCCCGGGCAATGGGCTAGTGTCGCGGGGTATGCGGATTCTGTTCATCACCTCCACCCGGCTGGGGGACGCGGTCCTGTCCACCGGGTTGCTGGATGTCCTGCTGGCGCGTCATCCGGGCGCGCGCGTCACCATTGCCTGTGGGCCGGTGGCGGCCTCGCTGTTCGATGCCATGCCCGGGCGCGAGCGGACGATCGTCGTGACCAAGCGGCGCCATGACCTGCACTGGCTGTCGCTGTGGCGCGACTGCGTCGGGACCCGATGGGATCTGTGCGTGGATTTGCGCGGTTCGGCGATCACACTGTTCCTGTCCGCCCGGCGGCGGCTGATCATGCGGGGCGGGCGGCGGCAGGGCGCGCGGGTGGCCCATCTGGGCGCGCTGCTGGGCCTGTCGCCGCCGCCCCTGCCGGTGGTGTGGACCGCGCCGGCGGACCGCGAGCGGGCGCGGGCGATCCTGCCCGACGGCACGCGCTGGCTGGCCCTGGCGCCGACCGCCAACTGGGTGGGGAAGATCTGGCCGGCGGACCGCTTCGTCGCGCTGGCCCAGGCCTTGCAGGCCCATGCGGTGCAGGCCGGGCATGGCCCGCTGCGCCCGGTCGTCCTGTACGGCCCCGGCGAGGCCGAGCGCCGGATGGCGGCCCCGGTGCTGGCCGCCCTGCCGGATGCCGTCGATGCCGGGGGGGATCATGCGCTGCCCCAGGTGGCGGCGCTGCTGGCGCGCTGCCAGGGGTTCGTCGGCAACGATTCGGGCCTGATGCATCTGTCGGCGGCGGCCGGCACGCCGACGCTGGGGCTGTTCGGGCCCAGCCGGATGACCGAATACGGGCCCGCCGGCCGCTGTGCCCGGGGCGTCGCGGCGCCGGGGCCGGAGGGCCACGCGCCCATCGCGGGGCTGGAGGTCGCAACGGTGCTGCGGGCCGCGATCGACCTGCTGGACGCGGCTGGGCCAGCGGCGGGCGATATCCCGGGCGACGCCCCGGGCGACGCAATGTCCGTGGTCGCGTGAAGACCGTCCTCGTCTATCGCGATCGGCTGCTGCCGCCCTCGGAACAGGCCTTCATGCGGCGGCAATATATGGGGTTTCGCACTCTCCGGCCCTGCTGGGTCGGGTGCCGGCGCGATGCCCCCGCGCCCGACTTGCCGGGTGATGTGCGTTTCCTCGGCGGCAGCGGGCCCCTGCGGCCGCTGCGCCAGATGGCGTTCCGGCAGTTCGGCTGGGGCGCGGCGCGCGAGGTCGCGGACCTGGCGCCCGTGCTGGTGCATGCCCAGTTCGGGCGCGGGGGCGCGCTGGCCCTGCCGATCGCCCGGGCACTGGGCGTGCCGCTGGTGGTGACGTTCCATGGCGGCGACGCGTTCAAGGACCGGCATTACGCGGGCGGCTTTCCGCCATCGGTGTTCCAGCGGCGCTGGCAGGCGCTGCAATCCCATGCCGCGCTGTTCGTCTGCGTGTCCGAGGGCGTGCGCGACCGGTTGCTGGAACGCGGGGTGCCGGCCCGACTGCTGGAGGTGATTCCCATCGGGGCGGAGCCCGCCCCCCTGGCCGCCGGCCCCGCCGACCGCTTCGTCTTCGCCGGGCGCTTCGTGGACAAGAAGGGGGTGCCGGTGCTGATCGACGCGGTGCGGATTCTGGCCGGGCGCGGGGTGACGCCCCCGGTCGTTCTGGCGGGGGACGGGCCGCTGCTGCCGGCGATGCGCGACCGTGCGGCGGGCCTGGCCAACCTGCGCTTCGCCGGCTGGCTGGGGGCGGCGGACCTGGCGGCGGAGATGGACCGGGCGATCGCGCTGCTGGTGCCCAGCGTGGTGCCGCCCGGCGGCGACCGCGAGGGCCTGCCCAGCGTCGCGGTGGAGGCCATGGCGCGCGGCGTGCCGGTCGTCGCCTCCAGCCAGTCGGGGCTGGAGGGCGCGGTGGGGCATGCGGGGGCCGGGATCGTGGTGCCGGCCGGCGATCCGATGGCGCTGGCGGATGCGATGCAGGCGATGCTGGTCCCCCGGACCCGCGATGCGATGGCGGGCGCGGCGGCGGCGACGGCGCGGGAGTCGTTCTGCGCGCCCGTCCAGTCCGCCCGGCTGGAGGCACGGCTGCTGTCGCTGCTGCCAGGGGCGACGGGATGAGGGGCGACGGGATGAGGGGACGCGAACCTTGCCGTGTGCCCGTTGTGGGGATACGTCGGAGGCACCGACAGGCTGCGAGGAACCGATGCATTACGACCTGATCATCCGCAATGGCGTCTGCCTTCTGCCCTGGGGCGAGGCCCGTACCGACATCGGCGTGCGCTCGGGCCGGATCGCCAGCCTGACGGCGGGTGTGGCGGACGAGGCCGATACGGTCATCGACGCGTCCGGCCTGCATGTGCTGCCCGGGCTGATCGACCCGCACGTGCATCTGCGCGACCCGGGCGACGCCGCGGTCGAGAGCATTCCCACCGGCACGCGCGCGGCGGCCCTGGGCGGGGTGACGACGGTGTTCGACATGCCCAACACCGCGCCATCGGTGACCGACGCCGAGATGCTGCGCTGGAAGCAGGAATACGCGTCGCGCGAAAGCTGGGTGGATTTCGCGCTGTATGTCGGCGCCACGCGCGGCAATACGCCGCGCCTGGGCGAGTACGAGTGTTTCGACGGGGTCTGCGCCATCAAGGTCTTCGCCGGATCGTCGACCGGCGACCTGATGATCGAGGATGACGAGGGCATCCGGCAGGTGCTGGAGAACGGCCACCGCCGCGTCGCCTTCCATTCCGAGGACGAATACCGCCTGCAGGACCGCAAGAAGCTGCTGACCGAGGGCATGTCCTACGACAGCCATCCCTTCTGGCGGGACGAGGAATGCGCCTTCCTGGGCACGCGGCGTATCGTGGATCTGGCGCGGCGGGCGGGGCGGCCGGTCCATATCCTGCATACCTCGACCGCCGAGGAACTGGACTGGCTGCCGGCGCATCGCGACGTCGCGACCGTCGAGGTGCTGGTGAACCATCTGACCCAGGTCGCCCCCGAATGCTATGAGACGCTGGGCCCGCTTGCGATCATGAACCCGCCGATCCGCGACCGCCGGCATTACGAGGCCAGTTGGGAGGCCGTGCGCAACGGCACCGTGGACACGATCGGGTCGGACCACGCGCCCCATTCCCTGGCGGCGAAGGCGCGGCCCTGGCCCGCCACCCCGGCGGGGCTGACGGGGGTGCAGACGCTGGTTCCCGTCATGCTGGACCACGTCAATGCCGGGCGTCTGTCGCTGGGCCGGATGGTGGACCTGATGGCGGCAGGGCCGGCGCGGGTCTATGGCCTGCAGGCCAAGGGGCGGATCGCCATGGGCTATGACGCCGATTTCACCCTGGTGGACATGAAGGCGCGGCGCCGTATCACCAATGACTGGATCGCCACCCCGGCGGGCTGGACGCCGTTCGACGGGATGGAGGTGACGGGCTGGCCGATGGCGACGATCGTGCGGGGCCACGCCGTCATGCGCGAGGATACGATCCTGGGCGCGCCGGCCGGCAGGCTTGCGCATTTCGCACCCTGATTTCGCCATGGTCTTCGAATATATCTGAAGATCGCTGAAGAAGCGGATCGAAGAAGGAAGACATCCCTTGCGTGCTCCAGTATCGGGCCTGTTCCTGGCCTGTGCCGTGTCCCTGTGTGTGATGACGTCCCTGGGCATGACGTCCGTGGGCATGGTGGCGGCCGCCCGCGCCGCCGATGCCCCGTGGTCCGCCCCCGCCGCCTGCGGGCAGGAACCCAGGCCCCCGGTGGTCGATTACACGACCGCCGCGCACTATAACGCCAGCGTGGATGCCGTGACGGCGTACGAGAAGGCGGCCCGGCTCTATAATGGCTGCGTCGCCAGCGCCGCCGGCCGGGAAGAGGGCGCGATCAGCGCCGAGGCGCGGGCCCGGATGGACAGGGTCCATCAGGGCAGCCTGGTGGTGCAGCAGCGGATCGCCGGCAATTTCACCCGCCTGAGCACCGAATTGCGGGACGGGGCCGCGCATTTCGCGCACAAGCATTGACGGCGGATCACGGGGGTTTGTTGCCCCTGTGCGCCGACCCCGCTATGGTCCGGCCTTTGGCTGGGCGGGGCGTGACCCGTCTGCCTGCGTATGCGGAGAGCGGTTGAGACGTGGCTGACGACATCTTCAGGGAAGTCGACGACGATTTGCGGGCGGAACGCCTGCGCGCGCTGGCCCGGCGCTATGTCGCGGCAGCGGTGGCCGTGGTGGCGGTGGCCGGCGCGGGCGTCGGCGGATGGCAGTACCACGCATGGCGTGGCCGGCAGGCCGACCGTGCCTGGGCGGCGACCTATTTCACGGCGCTGCATGCGGCCGACAGCAGCCAGATCGTCCCGGGCGAGACGGCGCGACTGACCCCGCAGCAGCAGGACGCGCTGAAGCGCTTCGCCACGCTGGACACGGCACCACCGGGCCTGCGGACCCTGGCGCGGCTGGAGCGCGCGGCGCTGCTGGCGTCGAGCGGCGATACGCGCGGCGCGCTGTCGCTGTGGACCCAGGTGGCCGATGACGGGGCGGCGGACCCGCAATTGCGGTCCCTGGCCAGCCTGCTGTGGGTCCAGCGCCAGATCGACGACGGTGATCCGGCGACCTTGCGGTCCCGCCTGACGACGCTGGACGGCGTGGGCAAGCCCTGGCGGGCGCTGGCCATCGAGTGCGAGGCGATGCTGGACCTGCGGCAGGGACGCACCGCCGACGCACGCCGGCGCTTCGCGCAGCTCAGCGCCGAGGCCGATGTCCCGGACGGGTTGCGCAGCCGGGCCGGCGGCCTGCTGCAGACCCTGAATGCCAGCCCGTCGTAATCGTCGCCGTTGGGGCCGCGCCGGTCCGGGGCCTTTCTTCCTTTTGCAGCGCAGGATTGACATGAACAAAGTTCTGACCCGCCGGCATGCGCTTCTTGGTGGAGCGATGTTGCCGGTTCTGGCCGGATGCGATGATGACGAAAAGCCGCTGCTGGCCGGCAAGCGCGTCGACGTGCTGGGCACCGGCGCGGGTCTGATGGTCGATCCCGACGATCACATGCCGATTGTCCTGCCGCCCCAGACGACGGTCGCGGAATGGCCGCAGCCGGGTCGCGTGCCCAGCCATGCGGGCATCAACATGGCCTGGGGCGGTGCGATGCGCCGCGAATGGACGAAGAGCATCGGCGCCGGCGTGTCCGAACCCGAGCTTCTGTCGTACGCCGCGCTGGGCAATACCGGGCGTGGCGTGTTGCAGGCGACGCCGATCGTGGCCGGCGGCCGGATCTTCGTCAGCGACGCGCAGGGGGTGATCCGGGCGTTCGAATGGCCGCGCATGCGCGAAGCGTGGCACTTCGTCCCCAAGCCGAAGAAGATGAAGTCCAGCAACCTGGGCGGCGGGTTCAGCGTCGCGGGCGACACGCTGTACATCGTCGACGGCGTGGCGCAGACCGTGGCGGTCGATGTCGCGACCGGCCGGGTGAAATGGCGGATCGACACCGGAACGCCGGGCCGCTCGGCGCCCACGATCGCGGACGGGCGCCTGTTCTTCGGGACGATCGACGAAAGGCTGTTCGCCGTCGATGCCGCGACGGGCAACGTGCTGTGGACCTATGCCTCGACGGCGGTGGACACCGTCATCTTCGGCCAGCCCGCGCCCGCCGTGGTGGGGGATGTGGTGGTGGCCGGGTTCGGGTCGGGCGACCTGGTCGCGCTGCGGGCGGAAAGCGGCGAGGTGGTCTGGAGCGACACGCTGGGCAGCACCAACGGCCAGGAAACGACGGTCGATTTTTCCTGCGTGCGGGGCATGCCGGTGGTGGTGGACGGCACGGTCTATGCCATCAGTGCCGCTTCGGTCCTTGTCGCGCTGGATGTGCGCTCGGGGCGGCGCCTGTGGGAACGCGCCGTCGCAGGGCAGGACAGCCTGCTGGTCGTCGACAACTGGCTGTACGTGCTGTCGCTGGACCAGCAACTGGCCTGCATCGACCGGTTGAGCGGCCACGTGCGCTGGATCACCCAGCTCCGCCGCTATCGCAGGGTCGACGTGCAGAAGGATGGCGTGACCTGGACCGGCCCGATCCTGGCGGGGGGCAAGCTGGTCTGCGTCAGCACCCTGCCCGAGACCGGATATGCGACGATCGATCCGGTGACCGGCGCGTTACTGTCCATCGGCAAGCTGCCGGGGGTGGCCAGCGTGGCGCCGATCGTGGTCGATGGACGGCTGCTGATCGTGACCGACGACGGTCACCTGATTGCCTATAGCTAAGGATATCGTTGAAAATTGGCCAAGCTTCCTTCCGTTCCGACCGGGGACGACCTGCCGGTGGTGGTCATCGCCGGTCGTCCGAATGTCGGTAAATCGACCCTGTTCAACCGCCTTGTGGGGCGGCGGCAGGCGCTGGTTGCCGATACCCCCGGCGTGACCCGCGACCGCAAGGAAGCCGAGACCGTGATGCGCGGCCGCCGGGTGCGCCTGGTCGATACGGCGGGGCTGGAGGAAGCGGCGGCCGATACGCTGTACGGCCGCATGCGGGCATCGTCGGAATCGGCGGTGGCGCAGGCGGACCTGGTCCTGTTCTGCATCGACACCCGCGCGGGCATCACCCCGGCCGACGAGCATTTCGCGGCATGGCTGCGCCGCCAGGGGCGCCCCGTGCTGCTGATCGCCAACAAGGCCGAGGGACGGCAGGGGGCGGCGGCGGCGATGGAGGCCTTCGCCCTGGGGCTGGGCACGCCGCTGGCCATTTCCGCCGAACATGGCGAAGGCCTGTCGGACCTGATGGGCGAGATCGCGGACCGCCTGCCGCCGCAGGCTCCGGCTCTCGTCGCCGGGGGCATGGCGGACGCGGCGTTCGAAGACGATGACGCGGAAGCGGGCGAGGCTGACGAAGACGACCGTCCCGTCGGTCCGCTGCGCCTGGCCATCGTCGGGCGGCCGAATGCCGGAAAATCGACCCTGCTGAACCGCCTGCTGGGCGAGGAGCGGATGATCACCGGGCCCGAGCCGGGCCTGACCCGCGATTCGGTGACGGTGCTGCTGCATGACGAGCATGGGCCGATTCAACTGGTCGATACGGCGGGGCTGCGCCGCCGGGGCCGGATCGAGGAATCGCTGGAGAAGATGTCGGTTTCCGCCACCATCGAGGCACTGAAGATGGCCGAGGTGGTGGTCCTGACGCTGGACGCGACCCTGGGCGTGCATGAACAGGACCTGCAGATCGCCCGCCTGATCGAGCGCGAGGGCCGGTGCTGCGTCCTGGCGCTGAACAAGTGGGACGCGGTCGAGGACCGGATCGCGACACGGCAGGCGATCTCCGACCGGATCGAGACGTCGCTGGCGCAGATGCGCGGCATTCCGGTCGTTTCGTTCTCGGCGCTGACCGGGGCCGGGGTAAACAAGCTGCTGCCGGTGGTGCGCCGGGCCCATGCGACCTGGAACAAGCGGGTTCCGACCGGGGCGCTGAACCGCTGGTTCGAGGCGATGCTGGAGCGGCACAGCCCGCCGCTGGTCAGCGGGCGGCGGCTGAAGCTGCGCTACATGACGCAGGCCAAGGCCCGGCCGCCGACCTTCATCCTGTTCGGCACCCGGGCCGAGCAACTGCCCGAGGATTACCAGCGCTACCTGGTCAACGGCCTGCGCGAGACGTTCGACCTGCCCGGCACGCCGATCCGGCTGCTGCTGCGCGGGACCAAGAACCCCTACGCCGAAGGGCAGGGGTAACAGGCAGGGGTACGAGGGGGCAGGCGCCCCCTCAGTGGATCACCAGCGACAGCAGCAGGCAGAACACCAGCCCCAGGACGGCGATCAGGGTTTCGATGACCGACCAGGTCTTGATCGTCTGCCCTACGCTCAGGCCCAGATATTCCTTGATCTGCCAGAACCCGGCGTCGTTCATCGGCCCCAGCGCCACCGATCCGGCCCCGGTGACCAGCACCATCAGTTCCGGCGACGTGCCGTGGCTGTGCAGCAGGATCGGCCCGACGATGCCGGACGCCGTGCTCATGGCCACGGTGGCGGACCCGGCGGCCACGCGCACCACCACCGCCAGCAGCCAGGCCAGCACCAGCAGCGGCACATGCGCCCCCAGCGCCAGGTCTGTGATGGCCTTCGACACCCCGCTATCGACCAGTTCGCGGCCGAAGCCGCCGCCCGCGCCCACCAGCAGCATGATCAGCGCGGTGGGCCCCAGGCATTCGTTGGTGAAGCGCAGGATCGTCTCGCGCGAGAAGCCGCGGGCCAGGCCCAGCACGTAGAAGGACAGGATCGTCGCCAGCAGCAGGGCGATGTCGGTATTGCCGATGAAATGCAGGATGGTGTTCGCCGTGCTGCCGGGTTGCGAGACCAGGTCGGCGACCGAACCCAGCAGCATCAGCAGGACCGGCGAGAGGATCGTCAGCACCGTGATACTGAACGGCGGCAGGTTCTCGTGGACGTCCTTGCTCGCGAACTGGTCTTCCAGCCCGGCATGGCCGGCGATCTGGATGCGCGGCGTGATGAATTTCGCATAGATCGGGCCGGCCAGGGCCGCGATCGGCGTACCGATGATGACCCCCCAGAAGATCGTCCGCCCGGTATCGGCGTGATAGGCCGACAGCGCCAGCAGGGTGGCCGGATGGGGCGGGATCATCGCGTGGGTGACCGACAGGGCGGCGCCCATCGGCAGCGCCAGCAGCAGCATGGGGGTCGATGTCCGCCGCGCCAGGGTGAAGACCAGCGGAATCAGCAGCACGAAGCCGACCTCGAAGAACACCGGCAGGCCGATCAGCAGGCCGATGACCATCATGGCCCAACTGATCCGGCCCTTGCCCGCGACGCGGGTGATCGTCAGCGCGATCTGGTCCGCGCCGCCGGATTCGGCCAGCATCTTGCCCAGCATCGTCCCCAGCGCGATCACGGTGGCGATATGGCCCAGCACGTGGCCGGCGCCGGCCTCGAACGACGTGACGGCCTTCTGCGGCGGCATGCCGGCGCACAGGGCCAGCAGCAGCGACACGCACAGCAGCACGATGAAGGGGTTGAGTTTATAGCGCCCGATCAGGAGCACGACGGCCACGATGGCGGCGGTCGCCAGGGAAACGGCAAGAAGTGAGGACATGGAACCACGTCTGCTGGAAAAAGAGCGCGTATCACGGCGTCACGGGCCGCAGGATGTCAATGCCCGCGGCCTCATATCCCGGAGAGGACGAAGAGTTCACGACCCGTGTGTTTTTTCCTGCCACCGCGGGGGTACCGCGGGATGCGTCTGGCCACGGGGATGTATTTCGTATCATAAGGACTGTCCGGCGGCCCCGGTTTGACGCAGATTGACCGGGATTCCGGCCGAACTGTGGCCTGACAGGATCAAGAATGGCGGCGCGGTCCAGGCGTTTCGCCCACGACACAAGAACAGAACCGGGAAGGATTCCATGATGTCACCAGACCAGGGACCGGCAGGAACGATGCCCGTTAACGGCTCGGTGCCGTCCTCCGGGGCCCGGGCGATCGTCGTCGGCATTCTCGCGGCCATGGCGGGGCTGATGTTCGGCCTGGATACCGGCGTCATCGCCGGGGCGCTGGGGTTCATCGGCGACGAATTCCATGCGGCCGCCCGCATGCAGGAATGGATCGTGTCCTCGATGATGGTGGCCGCCACCGTCGGATCGGTCGTCGCCGGCCGGATTTCCTTCCGGTTCGGCCGGCGGCGGGCGCTGCTGGGCGCGTCGCTGCTGTTCCTGGCCGGGTCGATGATCTGCGCCCTGGCGCCGTCCATCACGGTGCTGATCGTGGGGCGCGTCCTGCTGGGCCTGGCGGTGGGAATCGCCGCCTTCGCCGCCCCGCTCTATATTTCCGAAGTCACGGCCGAGGCCGTGCGCGGCGCCATGATCTCGTTCTACCAGCTGATGGTGACGCTGGGCATCTTCCTGGCCTATGTCACCGACAGCGTGCTGGCCTATGGCGGGCACTGGCGCTGGATGCTGGGGTTGATGGCGGTGCCTGCGGCGCTGTTCTGCGCCGCCTGCCTGTTCCTGCCCGACAGCCCGCGCTGGCTGATGATGCGGGGCGAGCGCAGCCGGGCCAGCCAGGTCATGCGCTACCTGCGGCCCGACCCGGCCGAGGCCGACGCCGAAATTCGCGATATCGCGCAGGAACTGCGCAAGGAAAGCGGCAGCGGCTTCGCGCTGTTCCGCAGCAACGCGAATTTCCGCCGGTCGGTCCTGCTGGGGGTCATGCTGCAGGTCATGCAGCAGCTCACCGGGATCAACGTCCTGATGTACTACGCGCCGAAGGTATTCCAGGCCGCGCATTTCGGCGTGTCGGCCGCGACCTGGGCCACGGCGCTGATCGGCCTGATCAACGTGCTGTCGACCGGCTTCGCCATCGCCTTCATCGACCGTTGGGGGCGGCGGCCGCTGCTGATCCTCAGCTGCGCGATCATGACCTTCGCCATGCTGGGCGCGGGCGGACTGATCGCGTTCGGCGGCGACTCCCTGCCGCAGGAAATCGGCATGGTCGGGGCACTGCTGCTGTTCGTCGCGGGCTTCGCGATCGGCGCCGGGCCGCTGGTCTGGACCCTGTGTTCCGAAATCCAGCCGCTGCGCGGGCGCGATTTCGGCATCGCGTGCTCGACCTTCACCAACTGGGCGGCGAACTCGCTGGTCAGCAACGTGTTCCTGACCGTGATGGCCGCCCTGGGCGAAGCGCGTACCTTCTGGCTGTTCGCGCTGATGAACGGCCTGTTCATCATCATCACCCTGGCCTACGTGCCCGAGACGCGCGGCGTCTCGCTGGAAGAGATCGAGGCGCGTCTGATGGCCGGCCGCCGGCTGCGTGACCTGGGGCAGGACACGACAGGACGGGGAGCGGAAGCATGATCCTCCACGGGGACGAAACCGCCGATATCGCGACCGCCAGCGGCCCGATGCGGCTGCATGTGCTGCGTCCGGCGGCGGACGGGGCCTTTCCCGGCGTGGTGCTGTTCTCCGAGATCTACCAGGTGACGGCCCCGATCCGCCGGCTGGCCGCCATGGTCGCGGGGCTGGGCCACGTGGTGGCGGTGCCGGAGGTCTATCACGAATACGAACCCGCGGGCACCGTGCTGGCCTACGACAAGCCGGGCACCGACCGGGGCAACGAACTGAAATACGCCAAGCCCCTGGCGTCGTACGACGACGATGCCCGGGCGGCGGTGGCGTGGCTGGCGGCGCATCCGGCCTGCACCGGGCGGATCGGCACCATGGGGGTCTGCCTGGGCGGGCACCTGGCCTTTCGGGCGGCGATGAACCCGGCGGTGTCGGCGGCGGCGTGCTTCTATGCCACCGACATCCATTCGGCGTCCCTGGGGCAGGGACGGCACGACGACACGCTGCAGCGGCTGGGCGAGATTCCGGGCGAGGTGATGATGACCTGGGGCCGGCAGGACCCGCATGTCCCCTTCGCCGGGCGGCAGATGATCCGCGAGGCGCTGGAGGCTGCGGGCGTCCGCTACGAATGGCACGAACTCAACGCCCAGCATGCGTTCCTGCGGGACGAGGGGCCGCGCTACGACCCGGCGCTGTTCCTTCAGGCCATGGGATGGGTCCAGGCGCTGTTCGGCCGCGCGCTGCGCGCGGGCTGAGCGGCCATGGCGCTGCGGTCCGTGCCCGATACGTCCGCGCCCGATGCCCCGGCGCGCCGAACGCTGGCGGAGGGTGAAGGCCTGCACGGCACGGCGCGGGCGATGGCGATGTTCGCCGTGGCGCTGTCGGTGCTGCTGTCGGTGCTGGACTATGCCATCGCCAATGTGGCGCTGCCCACCATCGCGCACGACATCCATGCCAGCGCGTCATCGTCCATCTGGGTGATCAACGCCTACCAGCTTGCCAGCGTGTCCACACTGCTGCCGCTGGCGTCGCTGGGCGCGCGGGTGGGATTCGCGCGGCTGTGCCGGATCGGGCTGGGCACCTTCGTGGTCGCGTCCCTGCTGTGCGCGATGTCGCACACGCTGCTGGAACTGGCCCTGGCCCGCGCGCTGCAGGGCGTGGGCGGGGCGTGCATCATGAGCGTCAATATCGCGCTGGTCCGCTTCATCTATCCGCATTCCCAGATCGGCAAGGGGATCTCGCTGAACGGCATGGTGGTGGCGACCGGCGTGGCGCTGGGGCCCACCATCGCCTCGGCGGTGCTGTCGGTGGCCGACTGGCCGTGGATCTTCCTGATCAACCTGCCGCTGGGCGGGGCGGCGATGGTGGCGGCCGCGTTCTACCTGCCGCGCACGCCGCGCAGCCCGTCCTCGTTCGACCTGGCCAGCGCGGTGCTGAACGTCGTGGCGTTCGGGGGCGTGATCGTCGGGCTGGACAGCCTGGTGCATCGCAGCGGGCCCGCGCTGGCGGTGTGGCTGCTGGCGGGCGGGGCGGGGGCATTCGTCCAGCTGGCCCGGCGCCAAGCCGGGCGGTCCGACCCGATGCTGCCGATCGACCTGCTGGCGGTGCCGGATTTCCTGGTCGCGTTCGGCGTGGGGTTCGGGGCGTTCGTCGCGTCGAACTTCTTCATCATTTCCATGCCGTTCGCGCTGCAATCGGTGCTGCATCGCTCGGCGGTGGCCACCGGCCTGCTGATCACACCCTGGCCGGTCGGGATCGTCGCCATCTCGCTGTTCGTCGGGCGGGTGGCGGACCGGGTGCCGGCGGCCATCCTGTCCTCGATCGGCCTGTGCGTGACGGGCACGGGCTTCGTCCTGCTGTGCCTGCTGCCGCCCGATGCCGGGAACCTGGACATTGCCTGGCGTATCGGCCTGGCCGGGGTCGGGTTCGGGATTTTCCAGCCGCCGAACAATCGCGCGATGATGGTGTCCGCCCCGCGCGGCCGGTCGGGCAGCGCCAGCGGCATGGTGTCGGTCGCGCGCCTGTCGGGCCAGACCATGGGGGCGATCTTCGTGGCGCTGACCTTCGGTTTCGTCACCCATGACCCCACCCTGCGCTGCATGGAACTGGCGGCGGCGTGTGCCTTCCTGTCGGCGCTGCTCAGCGCCAGCCGGCTGCGGGCCCTGCGGTGACGGAACAGCCGGCGGTTCCTGCATACGGCCGGATCCGCCTGCGTTACGTCACCCGGTAAAGCGTCGTACGGCGGGCCGTACGGTCCTCAAGCTCCATCGTGGTGGCGATGTCGCGCGTCATGATGACCTCCAGCCCCGCGCGGGGCAGGTAGGCCCGGCCGGGGTCGGCGATCCAGACCTCCGCCGTGCGCGCGGCGGTGCGCAGCCAGGGCAGGATGTGCTCGGTCATCGGGTTTTCGTAGCAGATGTCGCCGCACAGGATCAGGTCCCAGCGCGGCGGGGCGCCGACCAGGTCGGCTTCGGTGACGGTCAGGGTGACGCCGTTCGCGTCCGCGTTCAGGGCGATGGCGGCGGTGGCCAGGGGGTCGATCTCGGCCGCTTCGACCGACAGGGCGCCGGCGCGGGCGCAGGCGATGGCGGCGATGCCGCATCCGGCCGCGAAATCCAGCACCCGGCGGCCGGCCACCAGCGACGGATTGTCCAGGACATGGCGTGCCAGCAACTGGCCGCCCGGCCAGGCGAAGGCCCAGAAGGGCGGTTCGATATCATGCTGCGCCAGCCAGCTTTCCGACGCCTGCCAGATCGGCGTGATCTCGGTGGCCAGGTGCAGGGCGATCTCCGGCACCAGGGGGGCGTGGGACAGGGCGGTGTGGGCCGCGACGAAGGCGCGGGCATCGGCGGGCGCCGTCATTGTCCGGCCAGTCCGGCCAGGATGGCCAGCGCGATCGCCAGGCCGGTTTCGCGGTTGAAGCGGAACAGGCTCAGGCAGCGGGCGGGGTCGGTACTGTCCAGTTGCGCGACCTGCCAGGCCAGGGCGATGGTGGGCAGCGCCATCGCGATCCAGAAGCCCGCGCCGCATCCGGCCAGCCATCCCGCCAGCAGCAGCGCGGCCACGGCCAGGGCATAGCAGGCGCCGACGAAGAGGCGCGGCTGCCCCGCCCACAGGCGCGACGTGGATTTGACCCCGATGCGGGCGTCGTCCTCCATGTCCTGGAAGCCGTAGATCGTATCGAACCCCAGTTGCCACAGGATGGTGGCGGCGTAGAGCGCGCCCCAGGCGGCATCGACGCGGCCGGTCGCGGCGGCATAGCCCAGCGGCGCGCCGAAGCCGAACGTGAAGCCCATCACCAGTTGCGGCCACCAGGTGAAGCGCTTGGCCAGGGGATACAGCCCCACCAGGATCAGTGACGAGGCCCCCAGGACCCGGGCCAGCGGATTGAGCTGCAGCAGGATCACCAGCCCGATCACCAGCAGCCCCGCCAGGAACAGGGCCGCCTGGCGCATGCGCAGGGCGCCCGAGGCCAGCGGGCGCCCGGCGGTCCGCGCCACCAGCCGGTCGATGTCGCGATCCCACATGTCGTTGACCACGCAGCCCGCCGAACGCATCACCACGCTGCCGATGCCGAACAGCACGATCAGCCGCAGGCGCGTGCGGGCATCGACGCCGGATGCCAGCAGGATGCCCCACATGCCGGGCAGGAACAGCAGCCACGTGCCGATGGGACGATCCAGCCGCGCCAGCAGCGCGTAGGGGCGCAGCGGCACGGGCAGCCGGGCGATCCATCCTCCGGTCCGGATATCGGTATGGGGCAGGGATCGATTCACGCTCGTCTCTCCAGCTTGGGCCGTCCGGCCATGACGCCGGCGCGCGGGGCTGCTATGCCCGCGTGTGATGGGGCGCCGGGGGGACGCGGTCAAGAGCCGAGGTCCCGCTGCGGCCCCGGGTTGTGTGTCGCGTGGAGTGGTGCCGTCATGAAGGATTGTCCCCGTCTGTTCGCCGATCCGGCGACGCAGCCGCCGATGGAGGCGGACGCGGTGCGGGACCTGACGCCGGGACAGGCGCATTATCTGGGAACGGTGCTGCGTCTGGGGGTGGGGGACGAGGTCGCCCTGTTCAACCCGCGCGACGGGGAATGGCTGGCGCGCATCGAGGCGATGCGCCGCGACCGGGGGCAGGTGCGCCTGCTGCGGCAGCGGCGCGCGGCGGAGCCCGTTGCGGGGCCGGTCCTGCTGTTCGCGCCGCTGAAGCGCGATGCGACGGACATGGTGGTGCGCATGGGTACCGAACTGGGGGTCACACGATTCCTGCCCGTCCTGACCGAACGGACCAACACCCACCGGGTCAACGAAGCACGCCTGGAAACCATTGCCGGCGAGGCGGCGGAGCAGTGCGAGCGCCTGGACGTGCCCGCGATCGACGCCCCCCGGCGCCTGGCCGACCGGCTGGGGGAGTGGCCGCCCGAACGGCGTCTGTTCGTGGCGGCCGAACGCGCCGACCGGCGCGGCGGCGCGGGGGGGATCGAGGATGTCGCCGATGGCGACGGACTGCTGATCGGACCGGAGGGCGGGTTTTCCGATGTCGAGGTCAACATGTTGCGCGCACGGCCATTTGTCAGGATGATCTCGCTGGGCGGGCTGATCCTGCGGGCCGATACGGCCGTGGCCTGTGGCCTGTCCCTGATGGGGGCTGGCCTGCGGCGCGTGTCTGGTGCAGGGTCGCGCTGAGAGCGCAGCCTCAAAAGCCTTGATGCTTACGACCCGCACGGCCTCTGACCGATCCGTTGCGTTTTTTAGGATTTTTGCAGAAACGATGTCGAACCCCGGCGAGCAAGATACGACCCCCATTGAATCGGTCAGCCAACTGGCCCGCCTGCTGGCGGACGGGGGCAAGCCGCGCGGCCTGTGGCGGATCGGCACCGAGCACGAGAAATTCGGCTTCGTCCTGCCCGCCGCCGCCGGCCCGGCGCGCCCGGCCTGGATGCCGCCGCCCTACGCCCCCGACGGCATCGCCGAAATCCTGACCGACCTGAACCGCCAGGATGGCGGCACGCGGTGGGAGGCGATCCATGATGCGGGCAACCTGATCGGGCTGAAGGGCATCGGGCCCGAGCGCGGCGGGTCGGTGTCGCTGGAGCCGGCGGGGCAGTTCGAACTGTCGGGCGCGCCGCTGGCCAGCCTGCACGATACGGGGCACGAGATGGCCCGGCATTTCGAGGCGATCCGTCCGATTTCCCGGTCGCTGGGGGTCGGCTTCGCCCCGCTGGGCTTCCACCCGCTGGCGCGGCGCGCCGACATGCCGTGGATGCCCAAGAGCCGCTACGCCATCATGCGGAACTACATGCCCAAGGTCGGCACGCTGGGCCTGGACATGATGCAGCGGACCTGCACCGTGCAGGTCAACCTGGATTTCGCATCCGAAGCCGACATGCTGCGCAAGCTGCGCGTGTCGCTGGCGCTGCAGCCGGTGACGACGGCGCTGTTCGCCAATTCCCCGTTCCACGAGGGGCGGCCGAACGGGTTCATGTCCAACCGTGCCCGGATCTGGACCGATACCGACACTGCGCGGTCGGGCATGCCGGACCTGTTCTTCTCGCCCTCCTTCGGGTTCGAGCCCTATGTCGAATGGCTGCTGGACGTGCCGATGTATTTCGTCGTGCGCGACGGGCGCATCCTGGACGTGGCGGGGCGGTCGTTCCGGGCGTGGATGAAGGGCGAGCGCCAGGACGGGCTGGAGGGCCTGACCCCCACCGTGGGCGATTTCGAGGACCACATGACGACGGCCTTCACCGACGTGCGGCTGAAGCGGTTCCTGGAAATGCGCGGGGCGGATGCCGGGTCGCCCGAGATGATGCTGGCCATGTCCGCCCTGTGGGTGGGGCTGCTGTATGACGACGCGGCGCTGGCCGCCGCCGACGCGCTGGTGCGCGAGCAGGATTGGGCGCACTACGTCGCCCTGCGCGCCGCCGTGCCACGGGCGGGGCTGGACGCGCCGTGGGTGGGCGGCACGCTGCGCGAACTGACGGCGCGGATGGTCGAGATCGCGGTGCAGGGGCTGCGCGCGCGCGCGGTGACGGACGGGACCGGACGTGACGAGAGCCATCTGCTGGCCCCGCTGCAGGAGATCGCGGCCGGCGGCCCGACGCAGGCCGAACGGTGGCTGGAACGCTATCACGGGGCCTGGAAAGGCGACGTCACGCATATCTTCAGCGAAGCGGCGGTTTAAGAGTATCGGGCCTTCGTTTCGTTGAATTCGATAACGCGAATAATTCGCACGATATCGAAATGACTTGTGCGCATCAGCGATGTTCGACATACAGGCTGGATGCGCAAGTTCGCGACGCTGAGTGATCAGGAAATCCTTGCTCTCGCCATTTCGAACGAGGAGGAGGACGCGCGGATCTATGCCGACTTCGCGTACGCGCTGCGCGAGAACTATCCCGACACCGCGCGCATCTTCACCGACATGGTGCACGAGGAGAACGAGCACAGGCGCGGCCTGATCGACTTGTACGTCCGTCGCTTCGGGTCGCATATTCCGCTGATCCGCCGGCAGGATATCGCGGGGTTCCCGGCGCGGCGTCCGGCCTGGCAGGTGCAGGGGATGGGGATCGAGGCCGTGCGCGGCCATGCCCGGCAGATGGAGCTGGAGGCGGCCCGGTTCTACCGGCAGGCCGCGCTAGGCACGAACGAAGCCGCGACGCGCAAGCTTCTGGGCGACCTGGCGGTGGCCGAGGACCAGCACGAGCAGGCGGCCGGAGCCATCGAACGCGTTCGCCTGCCTGCCACCAAGCGCGAGGGCGAGGACGAGAACGCCCGCCGCCGCTTCGTGCTGCAGGTGATCCAGCCCGGGCTGGTGGGGTTGATGGACGGGTCGGTGTCCACGCTGGCCCCGGTCTTCGCGGCGGCCTTCGCCACCCATCGCCCGTGGGAGGCATTTCTGGTCGGCATTGCGGCCTCGGTCGGGGCCGGGATTTCCATGGGGTTCGCGGAAGCCCTGTCGGATGACGGCAAGCTGTCCGGGCGCGGCGCGCCGGTGCTGCGCGGGGCGATCTGCGGGCTGATGACGACGGCGGGGGGCATCGGCCATACCGTGCCGTTCCTGATCGACCGGTTTTCGGCCGCCATGACGGTGGCCGTCGCGGTCGTGGTGGTGGAACTGGTCCTGATCTCGTGGGTGCGCTGGCGCTACCAGGATACGCCGTTCGGCTCGGCGGTGGTGCAGATCGTCCTTGGCGGGGCGCTGGTCTTCGCGACCGGCATCCTGATCGGTTCGGCGGGGTAGGGGCTGCGCCTTGATCTTGCCCGGATGATCGGGCAACGAGATCGGGAACGATTCCGCTGCGACCGATCGGACCCCATGACCCGCCCCAACTGCCTGTTTCCCCTGCCGACCGGTGTCGCATGCGCCCTGCTGGCGGGGCTTGCCTGTCTGCCGGCTTCCCTCCATGCCCAGACGGTGACGACTCCCGCGCCCACGGCCATGACGCTGGCCCTGGCCCCGGCCGACCGGGCCTGGGTCCAGCGCGTCCAGGACTACCTGAACGGCGTGACGACGCTGGAGGCGCAGTTCCAGCAACTGGCCCCCGACGGCAAGCGCACGACCGGAACGGCGTGGCTGAGCCGTCCGGGGCGGATGCGCTTCGAATATGACAAGCCCAGCCCGCTGCTTCTGGTGGCCAATCACGGCCAGGTCGTCTTCAACGACAGCCAGTTGGGCCAGACCACGACGCTGCCGCTGGACAAGACGCCGCTGGGGCTGCTGCTGCGGCCCGGGCTGCAACTCTCGGGGGATGTGACCGTTACGGGGTTCACACATTCCAACGGGTTGGTGCAGGTCACGCTGGTGCGGACGGCCTCGCCGGCGGACGGGAGCCTGACGCTGGTGTTTCATGACAGCCCGATGTCCCTTCGGTCCTGGAGCGTCGTCGATGCCCAGGGGCAGGAAACCAGGGTCGATCTGTACAATATCCGCCTGGGCGGCGGCCCCTTGCCGGACGGGCTGTTCGATACGGAAATTGGCGAGCAATAATAATATCCTAGGGCTGGTCCCTTTCCCGGGCGAGTTCCAGCGCGCGGGCATAGACCGTGCGGCGGGGCAGGTTGACGGCGCCGGCGACCAGCGCGGCCGCGTCCTTGACCGACAGGCTGGCCAGCGCCGCGCGCAGCCGGCTGTCCAGGTCGTCCGCCCCGCTGTCGTCCTCGGCCGGCGGGCCCAGCAGGACCGTGATTTCCCCCCGTGCCGCATTCTGCGCGTACCAGGCGGCCAGCGTGCCGGCGGGGCCGCGCCGGACTTCCTCGAACCGCTTGGTCAGTTCGCGCGCCACGGCGGCGGGCCGGTCCGCGCCGAAGATGTCGGCCAGGTCCGCCAGCATGGCGTCCAGCCGGTGCGGGGCCTCGTGCCAGATCAGGGTGGCGGACAGGCCGGCCTGTTCGGCCGCGCGCAGGCGCCCCAGCGCCTCGCGCCGCGCCGCCGTGCGCGGGGGCAGGAAGCCCGAGAACAGGAACGGATGCGGCGGCAGGCCCGACAGGGTCAGAGCGGTGATCGCGGCGTTGGGGCCGGGGACGGCCGTGACCGGAATATCGGCGGCGATCGCCGCCCGCACCAGGCGAAAGCCCGGATCGGACAGCAGGGGCGTGCCGGCATCCGACACGATGGCGATGCGCCGCCCGCGTTCCAACTGGGCGATCAGGGCGGGAATCCGCTGCTGCTCGTTATGGTCGTGCAGGGGTTCGGTGCGGACGGTGATGGCGCGCGAGGCCAGCAGGCGCGCGGTGACGCGCGTGTCCTCGCACAGCACGAGGTCCGCCCCGGACAGGGTCGCGACGGCCCGGTCGCTGAAATCGCCCAGGTTGCCGATGGGGGTGGAGACCAGCGCCAGCCCCCCCTGGCCTGGGCGGGCGGGCGTTTCGTCATCGGATGTCACGTCATCGGGCGCCATGTCGCCGGGTGTCGTATCGTCCGGGGCATGACGGGCGGGTTCCGCTCCGCTATGGGGAGAGGGCGCTTGGAAAGGCAGGGACGAGGAAGATGAGTCGGTCATTCGCAATCCGGACACAGAAACGGCGTGCAGAGTCAGCCCGTCCCGGCCCGTCTGGCAAGGCCGGACTGCTGATGGCGGCCTCGCTGGCCGGGCTTGCGGCCTGTGCCGGTCCCGCGGCGGGTCCCGCCGGCCCCGTGACCGCAGGCCCGCCGGCACCCGCCCCCACGGTTCCCGCCGGGCGGACGGTCGGCGTGCTGCTGCCGCTGAGCGGGGGCAATGCGCGGCTGGGGCAGGAAATGCTGGCCTCGACACGGCTGGCACTGGGCGCGCCCACCGCGCCGCCGCTGGATATCCGCGATACCGAAGCCGCCGGGGGCGCGGGGGCCGCGGCCCAGGCGGCGGTGGCCGCCGGCGACGGCGTGATCCTGGGGCCGCTGACGGCGGCCGAGACCACGCAGGCGGCCGCGGTCACGGCTTCGACGTCCATCCCGATGCTGGCCTATACCAGCGACCTGTCGCTGGGGCGCCCCGGCGTGTGGGCGCTGGGCATCGCGCCGGAACAGCAGGTCGAACGGCTGGGGGACGGCCGCGCGGGCCGAGGGACGGCAGCATTTTGCCGCCTTCCTGCCCGACACGGCGCTTGGCCGGGCGATGGGCAAGGCCCTACGGAGGTCTGTGCCGCGCAGGGGCTGGCGACGCCGGACGTCGTCTATCATACCACCAGCCCGGCCAGCATCACCCAGTGGCTGAAGACGCTGTCCGCCTACGACACGCGCCTTGCCGCCGCCAGCCCGGTGCCCAGGCGCCGGTGCCGCCCGACATGTCGGCGGTCGACCCGCTGGGGGCCGGGGCGCCCGCTGTTCCGGCGCCCGCGACAGGGCATGGGGACGGCCCCCGCCGCCCCGGCCGTGCCCAAACTGGGGGCGCCGCCGTTCGATGCGCTGCTGCTGGCCGATACCGGGCTGCAACTGGCCAGCGTGATCGATGCGTTGCAGGCGGTGCAGGCGATCGGCCCGGCCGCGACCGGCACCGCGGCAGCGGCGCAGGCCCCGGCCATCACCGTGGACACGCCCCCGGCGGCGGCCCCGGTGGCGGGCGCGGCGGTGACCGGGGTCCCGGCCCATACGCCGGTCGGCGCCCTGACCGTGCCCCCGACCGTCAGCACCCAGCCGGCCGTCGCCCCCCCGTCGCCGCCGCAGCAGGCGTCGGTGCCGGTGCGCATCCTGGGTACCGGGTTGTGGGGGGCGTTCGCCGGCAAGCTGGGGCGCCTGGAAGGGGCGTGGTATGCGGCGCCGGACCCGGGCGCACGCCAGCGGTTCATCCAGATCTTCATGGCCCGGTATCATCACATGCCCACGCCGCTGAGCGACCTGTCCTATGATTCGGCGGCGCTGGTCGGTGCGCTGGACCGCGCCCGGCCGCCGGGACAGCCGAACGGATACGCGATCGCGGCGTTGACGCGACCGGATGGATTTTCAGGGGTGGACGGAGTGTTCGGATTGACGCCCGATGGCCAGACACTGCGTGACCTGGCGATTTTCCAGATCCAGCCCGGCGGGGGCGGCCGGATCGTCAGTCCGGCGGCGGGGCGTCTGGTGCGGGACCAGCGAAGCTGAGGAAAGGGGGGGCGGCCGATCAGGCCGCCGCCGTCGCACCGCAGGCCAGGACAGGACGAATGGCGTACAACGCGGCTTCGAACCGGTGAAAGGTGCCCAGCCGATGATCGCGCAGATTGTCGATCAGGACCCAGTTCATGCCTTCGGGCCGCAGCAGGTAAGCCGGATCGGCGTTTTCGCGGACCCAGACCAGGACGTGTTCGATCGGTCCGTCTTCGGACCGGGAGGAGACATCGGCATCACACAGGCCCATGCAGGCCCCTGCATCCAGCCAGCGCATCAGATATTCCCGATGGCGCGGCAGGAAGCTGGCGCGCAACGGAATGACGTTGGCAGGGGCCGGGCCCGGGGTCGGGACGTTCGCCTTCAGGGTCATGTTTCTGGCCATCTGAATGTCCTTGGATGAGGGGGCGAAGCAGACGCTAAAGGTCCACGCCGGGCATTGCCAAATTGAATCTGAGCGCCGCCGCCGCACAAACAGGCAGATCTTTACAGATGTGGCAAAAAAGCAATGATCCGTTGCGCAAAGGCCTTAATTGTGGGCACAGAATGGTGCAATTGCTTCAGAATTAGCGCTGGAATTGTAACGGCAGGGTATCGTGGCCCGTCGCCGCGCCCGTGAATGCCTGTTTTTGATGCGTCGCCGACATGAACCCCGTGCCGCGCGGCCCCGTGCCCGCCGGGTGGGCGTCAGGGCCGCAGGTGTTTCGGCCAGCGCCGGTGCAGCCACAGCCAACTGCCCGGGCGGGCGCGGATCCAGCTTTCCAGCCGGTCGTTGACGGCCTGGGTCAGGGCCAGGATGTCGGCCTGGCGGTCGCCGCTGTCCGGCAGGTCCATCGGCGGCTCGACATGGATGCGCAGCCGCGCCGGGCCCAGCCGTTCGACATAGCCCGGGATGACCGGGCAGCGATAGCGCAGGGCCATGGCGGCCAGCGCGGGGGCGGTCATGGCGGGGTGGCCGAACAGCCGGGCCTCGATCCCGTCATTCATCTTCTGGTCCACCAGCATGCCCAGCCGCCCGCCGCGCGCGATATGGGCCAGCGCGCCGCGCGCGCCGCGCGCGCCCTTGGCGAACATGGGCACCGACTGCCCCATCGCGGCGTCGCGCAGGCCGCGGATCATCGCATCGACCAGCGGGTTGCCCGCCGCGCGGTAGAACGAGGCGAACGGCAGGCCGTGATGCGCTACCCCGGGGGGCAGCATCTCCCAGTTTCCGATATGGCCGGACATGAAGACCACCGGGCCGCCGCGCGCCGCCTGGGCGGCCAGGTGTTCGGCCCCCACGACATCCCACCCCGGCCCCGAGGCGGGATCGCGGGGCAGGGCCGCCAGGTGGGGGAATTCCCCCACCGTGCGACCCAGATTGTCCCAGACATCCCGGATCACCGCACGCCGTGCCGCCTGGTCCAGTTCCGGCATCGCCAGGCGCAGGTTGGCATCGGCGACGCGCGAGACCGGCAGGCGCGGGCCAATAATGCGGCAGACCGCCCCCCCGACATTCGATGCCCGCACCGGTCCCAGCCGGCGCAGCAGGGCCAGCGCGCCACGCGCGGCCAGGGCCTCGGCGCGCATCAGCAGGGTGACGCGTGGCGTCTTGTCCGTGTCCGTCATGATGATGCTTTATCCAGCCACATATCCAGCAGCCGCTCCGGCGCCATGGGATCGGCCCATGCCAGCGTGACGTCCACGCTGCGGACCTGCGCCCGGATGGCGGGGGGCAGGCGTACCGCGTCCTTGGGCGTCGTCAGCAGCACGGCGCCCTGTACCGCGGCCATGGCTGACAGGCGGCGCACGTCCCGGGGGCGATAGGCATGATGGTCGGGAAAGGGCAGGCAGGCCGCAAGCCGGATGCCCTGCGCGCGCAGCCCGTCGAAGAACTTGTCGGGCCGCCCGATCCCCGCGAAGGCGATGGCGGGCCGCCCGGCCAGCATCGGGGCAGCCTCCTGCATCGCCAGGTCGGCACGCAGGACCGGCAGGGCGGGGGGCAGGTGCGCCAGCGCCCCGGTCCGGTCCCCGCCGATCAGGATGGCGGCGCGTGCGCGCCGGCAGCCCTGCGCCACCGGTTCGCGCAGCGGCCCGGCGGGCAGGACATGCCCGTTGCCGAAGCCGCTGCCGCCGTCGATGACCAGCAGGCCCATATCCTGGCGCAGGCCGGGATTCTGGAACCCGTCATCCATCACCAGGCAATCCGCCCCGGCGGCCACCGCCGCGCGCGCGCCGGCCGCGCGGTCGGCCGATACATGGCAGGGGGCGACCCGGGCCAGCAGCAGGGCCTCGTCCCCGACCTCGGCGGCGCTATGGCGGGCGGGGTCCACCAGCAGGGGGCCGCGCGCGCGACCGCCATAGCCGCGGGTCAGGATATGCACATGGCGCCCGCGCGCGACCAGGCGCGCCGCCAGGTCCAGCGCCACGGTCGTCTTGCCCGCGCCGCCCGCCGTCAGATTGCCGCAGCACAGGACGGGAACCGGCGCGCGCCAGCCTGTCCCGCGCATGCGCCGCGCCGTGGCCAGCGTGTAGAGTGCTGCGGCCGGCGCCAGCAGGCGCGCGGGCCAGCCGCCATCGCCCCCGGACCAGAAGCGGGGCGCGTGCATCACGTCTCCATCAGCGCCAGCAGACGCGCGGCGATGCGGCCTGGCAGGCCCTGGTCCTGGCTGGCGACCTGGGCCGCGCGGCATCCGGCATCGCGGGCGCGCGCCGGGTCGGCCAGCATGCCGTCCACCCAGTCCGCCAGCGCGGCCGCGTCCGGCACGATGGCGACGGCGTCCCGCAGCCGGGCGAAGGCGCCGGTAAAATTCGCGATCAGCGGCCCGGAGGCAAGGGCGGCGCCGAACCGCGCCGGCTCCAGCGGGTTGTGTCCGCCCCGTTCGTCCCGTCCCCCCGGGGCCGACAGGCTGTTGCCCAGGAAGACGATCGGCACCACCCGGTAGAACAGGCCCAGTTCGCCCAGCGTGTCGCAGATCCAGAACCGGTCGGCGGGGCCGGGCTCGGCCCCCGCCGCACGGCGGGGGGCACCATCCAGCAGCTCGGCGACCTCCACCCCGCGTTCGGGGTGGCGGGGTACGATGATCGTCAGCAGGTCCGGGTGGCGGTCGCGCAGCAGCCGATCGGCCTGGGCGATCAGGTCTTCCTCCCCCTCATGGGTCGAGGCAGCCAGCCAGACCGGGCGCCCGGCGATGACGGCGCGCAGGCGGTCGATCTCCGCGGGATCGGCCGGCAGGGGCGGGGCGGCGTCCTTCAGGTCGCCGGGGACGTCCACCCGCGTGGCGCCGAGGGCGTGCAGCCGCGCCGCGTCCTCGTCCGATCGTGCGGCGATCCAGGCGAAGCGGCCGAGCATGCGTTCCGCCAGGCCCCGCAGACGGCTCCATCCCGCGCGCGAGCGGTCCGACAGCCGCGCGTTCAGCAGCACGATGGGGACGCCGGCCCGATGGCAGGATTCCAGCAGGTTGGGCCATAGCTCGCTTTCGGTCAGCGCCGCCGCATCGGGGCGCCAGTGGCGCAGGAAGCGGTCCATCCAGCCCGGCACGTCCAGCGGCACGAACTGATGGATCACCCGCGCGCCCCACGCGGCCTGGGCCCGGCGGCGGTCCAGCAGTTCGCCGGCGGTGACGGTCGCCGTGGTGAACAGCACATGCAGCGTGGCGTCCCGCCGCGTCAGTTCGGCGACGACGGGCAGGACCGACAGGGTCTCGCCCACGCTGGCGGCGTGCAGCCACAGGACGCGCCCGGGCGGGCGGGGGCGTGCGGACCGGCCCTTGCGTTCGTCCAGCCGTCCCCGGACTTCCTTGCCCCGCCGCAGGCGCCGGCGCAGCAGCAGGGTCAGCGCCGGAGCCAGCGCGGTGGCAAGGCCGGCCCACAGGCCCGACAGGAACCGGGCCGGGGCGGGGCAGGCGGCGCGCATCGCCTGGTCGATGGCATCGCCCAGCCGCGTCGCGGCGTCTTCAATGATCATGCGGGGTGACGATGATGGGCGCCCCGCAGACGAAGCGCCCGCGCCCGAAGGGCAGCGGCACCATCATCCGGTCCCAGGTGCCCAGCCGCCAGGCGGAACAGCACGCCCCGACCGGGACGATCGGCGCGGCGGACAGGCGGGCCAGGCCGACCACCCCCTGCTGGACCTGGCGGCGGGGGCCGCGCGGGCCGTCCGGGGTGATGACGATCAGGCTGTCATTGCGCACCTGGTCCAGCATGCGGCGCAGCGCCCGGGCGCCGCCCTTGCTCTTGCCCTTGCGATCGGTCGATCCGGCGATGGCCTTGATCTTCCAGGGGGCGACGATGTCGGTGACCAGGCGGCCATCGCGGTTGCGGCTGATCAGGACATGCAGGCGCAGGGCGGGATTCTGCGGCGTTGCCCACCACCACAGGGCGGGGGTCAGGACCAGCGCCTCGTGCCAGAAGGCCACCAGGGCCGAATGCTCGCCCCGCCCGGTCAGCAGGGGATGGGCGTCGGGATGGATGTCGAACGTCCAGCGCGTGGTGCGCAGCGCCAGGCGCAGATAGGCGCGCAACAGGACGATGGCCAGCGCGCGCGCGCCACCCGTTCCCGGCAGGCGCCTCAGCATGGGCCGTGAAGGACGGGGCGGCGTGTCATGTATCCGGCGGTAGCATGCACGACCGCCCGGCGAAAGGGCCCGCGAAAGCGGGACGTCCGGGTGGAGCGTCAGACCCTTAGCAGGCGGCGCAGGCCAAATCCCTCGGCCGGCTCGCCGCGCACGGCGGGCTGGTAGGCGGTGTGGAAGCGGGCATGGGCGCGGGCCCAGACGGCGGGATCGGCGTCGTCGGGCAGTTCGACCGTGGTGGCGCCGCACCGCAGCAGGAATTCATACTGGTCGGGCAGGGGGCGGCCGGTCACGCGGATGTCGCCGGCAAAGCCCAGATGTTCGCGCAGGGCCCGGGCCTGGCTGAAGGCGCGGCCGTCGCGAAAGCTGGGGAAGGTCACGGCGACCAGCGACAGGCGCGGCAGGGCGGTGCGCAGCACGGCGATTTCGGTGTCCGGCGGGATCGCGACGCCCAGCTTTTCGTCGCTGTTGCGTGCCAGCCCGTCCTCGATCCGCGCCAGGGGCACGATCACGGGGCCGGTCGCGGGCAGGGCGTCGTCGGGGCCGATGGCGGTCCAGCGATCCGCGACGAGTCGTCCGTCTTCAAGCAGTGGCATAAACGGCGTCCTTGAACAGCGCGGCACCCAGCCGCCGATAGGTATCGAGGAAGCGTTCCTCACCAGTGCGATGGACCAGATAGGCGTCCACCAGCCGGGCGATGGCGTCCACCGTCGCGTCCTCGGGCAGGGCCGGGCCCAGGATCTCGCCGATCGCGGCGTCGCTGCCTGCCGAGCCGCCCAGGGTGAGCTGGAAGAACTCCTCGCCCTTCTTGTCCACGCCCAGGATGCCGATATGGCCGGCATGGTGGTGGCCGCAGGCATTGATGCAGCCCGAAATCTTGATCTGCAGGTCGCCGATGCTTTCCTGCAGTTCCGGGTTGGCGAAGCGGGCGCTGAGCTTCTGCGCGATCGGGATCGACCGCGCATTGGCCAGCGAGCAGTAATCCAGCCCGGGGCAGGCGATGATGTCGCCGATCAGCCCGATATTGGCGGTGGCCAGCCCGGCGGCGCGCAGGGCCTGCCACAGCGCGTGAAGCGCGTCCTGGCGGACATGGCCCAGTACCAGGTTCTGCATGTGGGTGATGCGGATTTCGCCGAAGGCGTAGCGGTCGGCCAGGTCCGCGATGACGTCCATCTGGGCCGAGGTCGCGTCGCCCGGAATGCCGCCATCGGGCTTCAGCGAGATGACGGCCGAGATATATCCCGCCGTGCGGTGGGGGTGGGTGTTGGTGCGGACCCAGCGGTCGAAGGCCGGATCGGCGCGCCGGGCGCGGTCCAGATGCCCCGCTGCATCGGCGGGCGCATCCAGGTCGGGCGTGCCGAAGCGCGCGCGGATGGCGGCCACCGTTTCGGGCGGCAGGCGATAGAGCGCGCGGTCCATGGCGGCGAATTCGGCGTCCACCCGGGCGCGATAGCCCTCGACCCCCAGCGCCTGGACCAGGATCTTGATGCGTGCCTTGTAGATGTTGTCGCGGCGGCCGTACTCGTTATAGACGCGGATGATCGCTTCCAGATAGGCCAGCAGGTCTTCCTCGGGCAGGTCGTCGCGCAGATGCACGCCGATGATCGGCGTCCGGCCCATCCCGCCGCCGACGAAGACGTCGAACACCGTCCGCCCGTCCGGCCCCGGCTTGGCCACCAGCCCGATATCGTGGAAGCGGGCGGCCACGCGGTCGTTCGGGCTGCCGCTGATCGCGATCTTGAACTTGCGCGGCAGGAACGAGAATTCGGGATGCAGCGTCGACCACTGGCGCAGGATTTCGGCATGCACGCGCGGGTCGACCAGTTCGTCCACGGCGGCACCGGCGAACTGGTCGCAGGTCACGTTGCGGATGCAGTTGCCGCTGGTCTGGATGGCATGCATGTCCACCCCGGCCAGCCGGCCCAGGATATCGGGCGTGTCTTCCAGCCTGATCCAGTTGAACTGCAGGTTCTGCCGCGTGGTGAAATGGCCGTAATCGCGGTCATAGGTCCGCGCGATATGGGCCAGTTCGCGCATCTGGCGGGAATCCAGCATCCCGTATGGGATCGCGATCCGCAGCATGTAGGCGTGCAGTTGCAGATACAGGCCGTTCATCAGGCGTAGCGGCTTGAATTCATCCTCGGACAGGGCGCCGGACAGGCGGCGGGCCACCTGGTCGCGGAACTGCTCCACCCGGTCGGCGAGGAAGGCGCGGTCCACCTGGTCGTAGGCGTAATGCCCGACCGGCAGCGTGGGGGCTGTGGTGTCAGCTTGCATGGGCGGCACTCCCGGCGGGGGTGGCGAAATCGGGATGGACGGTCGGGCCGAAGGCGCGGATCCGTTCGCGGACCGTGACCGGGACGGGGGTCGCGGCCTCGGGATTGATCTGCACGCCGTAGACGCCGACCACGCCGTCCTGCTGCTGACGGCCGGCGGTCTCGGCGATCGCGGCTTCGACGGCGTCGTTGGAGATAACCCGCGCGGCGTCGATCCGTTCGGACCACAGGCCGTCCGCCGCCAGCCAGACGATGCGCCCGTCCAGCAGCCGGTTGGCGGTCACCACGCTCGAACCGCCCGCTTCGCGGCGGTTGCTCCTGACATCCATGCTCTGATCAGTCCTTTTTCAGCCGGCCCGGTCCAAGCGGCATCGTCCAGGCGGCATCCCCTGTTTCACAGGGTCATTAGGGGGAGTCATCGGGCGTATACAAGGGTAATGCACGATTCATTATCGTGCAATAAGCGTCGTGCACAGGCCCGGGGCACCTGCCCGGGTGCGGGATACGCACCCGGGCGGCGGGATCAGGACCGGCGGCGCGCGGTATCGCCCAGCGCGACGCTGTCGGTCACGTAGGCGGCCAGCCGTCCCGCGACGTCCGCGACGCTGTCCAGGCCGGTCGCCAGGCGCAGGTCGGGCGTGGCCGGGACATCGTACGGGGCGTCGATGCCGGTGAAGCCGCTGATCCGCCCGGCGCGGGCTGCCGCGTACAGGCCCTTGGGGTCCCGGGCCTCGCAGGTTTCCTGGTCGGCGTCGATGAAGATTTCCCGGAACCCGTCGCCCACGATCTGGCGGGCCAGGTCGCGGTCGGCGGTGCGCGGCGAGATCAGCGCGACCAGCACCACCTGGCCGGTTTCGGCCAGGATGCGCGCCACGGCGGCGGCACGGCGCACGTTCTCGGTCCGATCGGCCTCCGAGAATCCCAGATCGGCGCACAGGCCGGCCCGCAGCGTGTCGCCGTCCAGGACCGAGATGTCGATTCCCTGGGCGAACAGGCGGCTTTCGGCGGCGCGGGCGATCGTGCTCTTGCCCGCGCCGGGCAGGCCGGTCATCCAGAAGACGCCGCCGCGATGGCCGCGCGCCTGCGCCCGGTCCCACAGCGACACCGTGCTGCCGGTCGGGTGAATCGCCTTCGTGCCGCTGGCAATCGCGGCGGGGCCGATCAGCGGCGCGCCGGCCACGATGCGCTGGTGCAGATCGACCAGCACGCCCCGCCCGTCCGTGGTGCCGGGGGCGAACGGATCGAACAGGATGCTTTCGGACGCCGCCAGGGTGATTTCGGCAAAGCCCTCGGGCGGGACGTGGTCGGCCGCATGTTCGGTCAGGTCATCCAGCCGCACGACGGAATCGATCGAGGCCACGGTGACCTGATGTTCGGCGGTGCCCAGGCGCAGGCGGAAGCTTTCGCCCACCCGCAGCGGTTCCTGCCGCAGCCAGAACAGGCGCGAACGGATGCGCGCGGCGCGCACCGGGGCCTCGTCCGCGCGATGCAGCAGGTCGCCCCGGTCCGGGATCACGTCGGGTTCCAGCGTGATCGCCACCGACTGGCCGGCGACGGCGGAAATCTGCGGCGCGGTATGCCAGCTTTCGATCGACGCGACGCGGGCCGTGGTGCCGTGGGTGCCGATCACCAGATGGTCGCCCACGCTGACGCGGCCGCGTTCGATCCGCCCGGCGACGACGCGCTTGGAATCGAAGCGGTAGACATCCTGCACCGGCAGGCGCAGCGGCAGGTCGGCGCGGCCCGCCGGGGCCGGCACCAGCATCAGCGCGTCGGTCAGGGTCGGGCCCTTGTACCAGGGCATGTTGGGCGAACGACTGGCGATATTGTCGCCTTCGCGGGCCGAGGCGGGGACGAACAGGCTGGGTTCGATCTCAAGCTGCTTCAGCAGGGCGGCGACCGCGCGCTCGGATTCCGCGATCCGCGCCTGGTCGTATCCCAGCAGGTCCACCTTGTTCATCAGGACGATGACATGGCGGATGCCGATCAGGCGCAGCAGCATGGCGTGGCGGCGCGTCTGCTCCTGCGCGCCTTCGGCGGCGTCCACGACCAGCACGGCGGCCTCGGCGTCGGCGGCGCCGGTGATCATGTTGCGCAGGAACTGCCGGTGGCCCGGCGCATCCACGATCACGAACTGGCGGTTGCCCAGCAGGAACGGGATGCGCGTCGAATCGACTGTCACGCCCTGATCGCGCTCGATCTGCAGGCTGTCGAGCAGGAAGCTCCATTCGACGGCCAGCCCGCGCTTCCGGCTGGATTCGATGATCTGCGCGACGCGGCCCTCGGGCAGGTTGTCGGTGTCATGCAGCAGACGGCCGATCAGCGTGGATTTGCCGTGGTCGACATGGCCGACGATGACGATGGGGGTGGCCGCGTCCTGACGGGCGGCGGAATCATAAGTCATGGCGGGTCTCGATCCGTCCGGGGTCACAGATAGCCGGCGACGCGCAGCCGCTCGAACGCGTCTTCGGATTCATGGTCCATGGCGCGGCCGGCGCGCTCGGACGTGCGGGTGGTCTGCAGTTCCGCGATCACCTCGGCCACCGTGGCGGCCTCGCTTTCGATCGGGCTGGTGATGTCCTGGTCGCCCAGCGAGCGATAGCGCTTGCCGTTCTTCGAGAAATACAAATCCACCAGCGGAATGCCCTCGCGCTCGATATAGCGCCAGATATCGATCTCGCGCCATGACAGCAGGGGATGGACGCGGATATGCACGCCTTCCTCATGCGGGGTGGCGTACTGGTCCCAGAATTCCGGCGGCTGGTTGCGGACATCCCACTTGTGGCTGGACCCGCGGGGGCTGAAGACGCGCTCCTTGGCGCGGGTCGCCTGTTCGTCGCGGCGGATGCCGGCGATCACGCCTTCCAGCTTGTATTTCTCGATCATCGTGGCCAGGCCGGCGGTCTTGCGCGCGGCGGAGCGGGCGGCCGGCGGCAGGGTCGGGTCGATCTCCTCGACCGGCGGGCAGTCGCCCAGCAGCAGTTCCAGGTTCCATTTGCGGACATATTCGTCGCGGAACCGGTACATCTCGGGGAATTTCTTGCCGGTATCGACATGCATCACCGGGAACGGCACGCGGCCCAGGAACGCCTTGCGCGCCAGCCACAGCATGACGTTGGAATCCTTGCCCAGCGACCACAGCATCGCCAGCGGCTTCAGCTTCCGGTACGCTTCGCGCAGGATATACACGCTCTGGGCTTCGAGTTGGTCGAGATCGTCCATGACGGGGGCGCTACCTTACAGGGTTTCGGGCTCTACGGGGTGGGTTCAGACGTGGATGCCGCATTCGGTCTTCGACAGGCCGGCCCAGCGTCCGGCGCGCGGGTCCTCGCCTTCCGCCACCGGACGGGTGCAGGGGGCGCAGCCGATCGACTTGTAGCCCCGCAGGGCCAGCGGATGGCGCGGCAGGTTGCGGCGCGTCATTTCCGCGTCCAGTTCGGCCGGCGTCCAGCGCGCCAGGGGATTGATCTTGATGCGGCCGTCGGCGGCGTCCTCGACGACCGGCAACTGGGCGCGCGTCGCGGCCTGCGAACGCTTGCGGCCCGTCATCCAGGCGTCGAAGGGAATGATCGCCTCGTCCAGCGGCTCGACCTTGCGCAGCGCGCAGCAGGCATCGGGATCGAAGGCCCAGAGTTGCCCGTCGGGGTCGCGCTCGCGGATCTGCCGGGGCTGCGGCTGGATGCTGCGCACGTCGGTCAGGCCCAGGCGGGCGGCCAGCCGGTCACGATAGGCCAGGGTTTCAGGGAAATGCTGCCCGGTCTCCAGGAACAGGACCGGAATGGCGGGATCGACCTCGGCCGCCAGCGCCAGCAGCACCGCCGATTCCGAGCCGAAAGACGACACGATGCCGACCCGGCCATGCAGCCCGCCGGTCATCACGGCGCGCAGGATGGCCGGCGCGGACTCACCGGCGGTCTCGATGGATTGCCTGATCGCTGGGTCTATGCGCACGGTTCAGATCCACATCCCTCAATGCACGATCGATGATCGTGCTTTGAAGAGGGACTTAATCATTTCCGGCGCGAGGTTCAAGCGAAATATACGCAAAGGTAATGTAGTATATTCGCATGCCACCCATGACGGGCTGGATTATGGGCGGTATTAACGGCTCATCAACACCGGCAGTTCGGCATTTTCCAGCACGTGGCGCGTCACGCCGCCCAGGATCAGCTGGCGCAGCCGGGAATGGGAATAGGCGCCCATGGCCAGCATGTCGGCGTTGAACTCGCGGCAGGCGGACAGCAGGGAGGCACCCACGGTTTCCCCGGTATTGCCGAATTCCAGCAGGTCGGCATGAATGCCGTGGATGGCCAGGTAGTCGGCGGCGTGGCGGGCCTCGGGGCCCCGGCGCTGGTAGTCGCCGGAATACAGGATGCGCACGGCCTCGGCCTCGGCCGCCCAGGGCAGGATATGGTGCAGCGCCGCCGTGGCCTCGGCCGTGCCGTTCCAGGCGATGCAGATCCGCCGTCCGGCGGTGGCGGGCGCCCGGCGCGGGGCGATGACCACGGGCCGGCCGCTGTCAAACAGGATGGCGTGCAGGGTTTCGGACGACGACACTTCATCGCCGGAATCGGGGTGCGGGACCACCGTGACGTCGCACAGCCGGGCGCGGAAGGTAATGACCTCGTGCTCGCGGCCCGTCATGGTGACGAAGCTGGCGGTGGCGCTGCCTACCGGGTTGGTGTGGAAGGGCGGAATGGGGCCGGTGACGGTGACCTCGTTCCCGGCGGTGAAATGGTCGAACAGTTCGCGGACGGCCAGCGACCGGCGCGCGCCCTCGCGCTCGGCCGCCGACATCATTTCCTCGACCATCGCGCCGGACAGGCCCTCGCCCGCCAGGGGGGCCACGTCGCGGCTGTCGGCGCGGACATGCAGCGCCGCGACATGGCCGCCGAACTGACGGGCGAACAGCAGGCCGGTGGCCAGCGCGGCCTCGGCATTGGACGTTCCACTCAGCGGCAGGAGGACTTTCTGTATGTTTTTCAAATTCTTTTCTCCAGACTCCGAAGAACGTCGCCGTTCGATGGTGCAATTCGCGAGGATCGGGCCGTCTCTCCCGCCCAACCAGGGCCCAACTAGGGATAGAGACGCGTCGTCTCCCATCCCGTTTCGGCGCGGCGCCAGACGGCCCGATCATGCAACCGATGCGGGCGGTTCTGCCAGAACTCGATTCGGTCCGGAACCAGCCGGAAACCCGACCAGTTCGCCGGGCGCGGAATGGCGCCGTCCCCGTCGGGGTAGCGCTCTTCCAGGTCCGCCAGGCGATGTTCGAAGATCGCGCGGTCGGGCAGGGGGCGCGACTGGTCGGATGCGATGGCGCCCAGTCGGGACATGCGCGAACGGCTGGCGAAATAGGCATCGGCCTCGGCGTCGCTGACGCGTTCGACCGATCCCTCGATGCGGATCTGGCGCGCCACGCTCTTCCAGTGGAACAGCAACGCGGCGTGCGGGTTTTCCGTCAGTTCCCCGGCCTTGCGGCTTTCGAGGTTGGTATAGAAGACGAAGCCCCGCCGGTCCGCGCCCTTCAGCAGGATCATCCGCACCGAGGGGCGGCCGTCCGGCGTGGCGGTGGCCAGGGCCATCGCGTTGGGATCGACCGGTTCCGCGGCCTCGGCGTCGCGCATCCATGCCGCGAACAGGGCGAAGGGGTCCGCGCCCAGATCGATCAGCGGCCCCAGATGGGCCTGCGGGCCGAGGTCGCTTTGCCCAGGGTCGCCGTGCGGGGTCGTCATGCCATCCGTTCCATTCCTGCCTGGCCCGCTTGCCACGATGCCCGCGAAACAGGGTACCTAGTCATGCTCGGATCTTGTCCCACGCGCCTGCTTGTGCAACCACGGCGCCAATCCGATCATGCCATATTCCATTCTGAGGATCCTATCATGTCAGACGGCACGCCCAAAGCCCCGCTCACCGGCACCCTCATGAAGGGCAAGCGCGGGCTTGTGATGGGTGTCGCCAATGACCATTCGATCGCCTGGGGGATCGCCAGCGCGGTTGCGGCACAGGGCGGGGAACTGGCCTTCACCTATCAGGGCGAGGCGCTGGGCAAGCGGGTCCGCCCGCTGGCCGAACGCGTGGGATCGTCGCTGGTGCTGCCCTGCGACGTGGGCGACGACACCGCGATCGATGCGACCTTCGCCCGGATCGAGGAAGAGTGGGGGGGGCTGGACTTCCTGGTCCACGCCATCGGCTGGGCGGACAAGCAGTATCTGCGCGGGCGCTATGTCGATACCCCGCGCGATGCCTTCCTGACGGCGCTGGACATCTCCTGCTATTCCTTCACCGCCGTGGCGCAGCGGGCGGCGCGGCTGATGAAGGCGGGCGGATCGATGCTGACCCTGTCCTATCTGGGGGCGGAACGGGTCATGCCGCACTACAACGTCATGGGCGTGGCCAAGGCGGCGCTGGAGGCCTCGGTGCGCTACATGGCCGCCGACCTGGGCCGCGACGGGATTCGCGTGAACGGCATTTCGGCCGGACCGATGAAGACGCTGGCCGCCAACGGGATCGGCGATTTCCGCTACATCCTGAGGTGGAACCAGTACAACTCGCCGCTGGAACGTAACGTGGCGCTGGACGAGGTCGGGGGCGCGGGGCTGTATATGCTGTCCGACCTGTCGGGCGGCGTGACCGGCGAAATCCACCACGTCGATTCCGGCTACCATATCGTGGGCATGAAGAACCCCACGGCGCCCGACATCAGCGTTTCGGGCGACTGAGAAGGCACCCGGGGCGCCGGGGAAAAGCGGGGAGCGTCGGGTCATGTCGCACAATAGTTTCGGCCATCTGTTTCGCGTCACGACCTGGGGCGAGAGCCACGGCCCCGCGATCGGCTGCGTCGTCGACGGCTGTCCGCCGCGCTTGCCCCTGTCCGAGGCCGACATCCAGCCCTGGCTGGACCGCCGCCGCCCCGGCCAGTCGAAATTCACCACCCAGCGCCAGGAACCCGACGCGGTGGAAATCCTGTCGGGGGTGTTCGAGGGGCAGACCACCGGCACCCCGATTTCCCTGCTGATCCGCAATACCGACCAGCGCTCGCGCGATTACGGCGACATTGCCGAACGCTACCGGCCGGGCCATGCCGACGTGGCCTATGACCTGAAATACGGCATTCGCGACTATCGCGGGGGCGGCCGGTCCTCGGCGCGGGAAACCGCGATGCGGGTGGCGGCGGGCGCCGTCGCGCGCCGTGTCCTGGGCGAGGGCGTACGGATTCGCGGCGCGCTGACGCAGATCGGGGCCCATCGGGTCGATCGTGCGCGCTGGGACTGGGACGCGGTGGACACCAACCCGTTCTTCTGTCCCGATCCGGCGATGGTGCCGGTGTGGGAAGAATATCTGGGCGCCGTGCGCAAGGCCGGGTCGTCGATCGGCGCGGTGATCGAAATCGTGGCCGAGGGCGTGCCGGCCGGGTGGGGGGCGCCGGTCTACGGCAAGCTCGATTCCGACCTGGCCATGGCGCTGATGAGCATCAATGCCGTCAAGGGCATCGAGATCGGCGACGGGTTCGCCGCCGCCGAACTGACGGGCGAGGAGAATGCCGACCCGATGCGCATGGTGGACGGTCGCCTGACCTTCGGCGCGAACCACGCGGGCGGCGTGCTGGGTGGCATTTCCACCGGCCAGCCGCTGGTGGCGCGGTTCGCGGTCAAGCCGACCAGTTCGATCCTGGCCCCGGTCGACTCGGTGACGCGTGGCGGGGAGAATGTCGAGGTCTCGACCCGGGGCCGGCACGATCCCTGCGTGGGCATCCGCGCGGTACCGGTGGGCGAGGCGATGATGGCGTGCGTGCTCGCCGACCATTTCCTCCGCCATCGCGCGCAGGTCGGTCCGTAAACGCGCGCCGGAGGCGACGCGCGGAAGGCCGGATTCAGGATTTCAGCGTCGCTTCCAGCGTGATTTCGGCCTTCAGCAGCTTGGAAATCGGGCAGCCGGCCTTGGCCTTGGCGGCCAGTTCCTGGAACTGGGCGTCGGTCGTGCCGGGGATCGTCGCCGTCAGCGTCAGGTGCGCCGCCGTGACCGCGAAGCCGTCGGGCTGCTTGTCCAGGGAAACGACCGATTTGGCGTCCAGCGCGCTGGCGGTCAGCCCGGCCTCGCCCAGGATGTTGGACAGCGCCATGGCGAAGCAGGCGGCATGGGCGGCGCCGACCAGTTCCTCGGGGTTCGTGCCCTTGACGTCCCCGAAGCGGGTGTTGAAGCCGTACGGGTGGGCCGACAGCGCGCCGCTTTCGGTCGAAACGGTGCCCTTGCCGTCCTTCAGTCCGCCCTGCCACTGGGCGGTGCCGTATTTCTTGATGGTCATGGTCTGGAATCCTTTATGGTTGCCGCTTGCGCGTCAGACCATAACGCCCCGCCGTGCGGGGTGATGCGGGCGGGCCGCACACGATCCGGTGAAGCGCCGCGGCCGGGATGCCGATCCAACTGTTGCGTGCGGCGGGCGCTGGTGCCATAGGACGAGCCAATCGTGACAGGGACATTGCCTGCGCCGCCGGCCTGTCCGTGCCCTGCAATCGTTCGCGACGGAATGCCGGCCCACGCAATGGATCAGACCCTTCCCACCCCGCTGGAACACGACCATCTGCTGTTTCCCGAAGGTTTGGCGCTGGAATGCGGATTCCGCCTGGCGCCGGTGCGGGTCGCCTACCGGACCTACGGCACCCTGTCGGCGGCGCGCGATAACGCGATCGTCGTCTGCCATGCCCTGACGGGCGACCAGTACCTGGCCGATACCCAGCCCCTGACCGGCAAGCCCGGCTGGTGGAGCCGCATGGTGGGGCCCGGGTTGCCGATCGACACCGACCGGTTCTTCGTCATCTGCATGAACGTGCTGGGCGGGTGCATGGGCTCGACCGGGCCGCGGTCCTCGCGCACCGGAATGGAAGGCGAGGGGGCGGAGCCGTGGGGCACCGATTTTCCGCCGATTACCATCCGCGACATGGTCCGCGCGCAGAAGCTGGTCGTCGACCATCTGGGCATCCGGCGGCTGTTCGCCGTCGTCGGCGGGTCGATGGGCGGGATGCAGGTGCTGGAATGGGCCGCGACCTTCCCCGACATGGTGTTCGCGGCGATGCCGATCGCGACCTCGCCGTTCCATTCGGCCCAGAACATCGCGTTCAACGAGGTCAGCCGCCAGGCCATCTTCGCCGATCCCGACTGGCATGGTGGCCGCTACTGGGAACGCGAGGCCGTCCCGGCGCGGGGGCTGGCGGTCGCGCGGATGATGGCGCACATCACCTATCTGTCCGAAGAGGCGCTGACGCGGAAATTCGGCCGGCGGGTGCGGCGCGACCCGTACGGTCCGGCCAACCCGCTGTCCCTGTTCGGCGAGATGTTCGAGGTCGAGAGCTATCTGCGGCACCAGGGCTCGTCCTTCGTGCGGCGCTTCGACGCCAATTCCTACCTGACCATCACGCGGGCCATGGATTATTTCGACCTGGGAGCCGATCATGACGGCGACCTGTCGCGGCCGTTCCAGGGAACGCGCACGCGTTTCTGCATCGTCTCGTTCTCGTCCGACTGGCTGTTCCCGACCTCGCAGGCGCGGCTGCTGGCGCGCGCGCTGAACCGCGCCGCCGCCAACGTGTCGTTCGTCGAGATCGAGAGCGACAAGGGCCATGACGCCTTCCTGCTGGACGAGCCGGATTTCGATCGCACGGTGCGCGGCTTCCTGTCCGGCGCCGCCGAACATGCGCGGATCGGCTGAACCATGCGTCTCGACCAGCGGCTGATCGCCGACATGATCCAGCCCGGCACCCGGGTTCTCGATATCGGCAGCGGTGACGGCGCGCTGCTGGATTACCTGTTCCGCACCCGCCGCTGCGACGCGCAGGGCATCGAGATCGACATGCAGGAGGTCACGCGGTCGGTCGCGCACGGCCTGCCGGTGATGCACGGCGACGCCGACCACGACCTGGCGCACTATCCCGACCATGCCTTCGACTACGTCGTCCTGCAGCGCACGCTGCAGGCCGTCGAACGCCCGCGCGAGGTGCTGCGCCAGATGCTGCGCATCGGACGGCACGCCATCGTGTCCTTTCCCAATTTCGGTCACTGGCAGTTGCGGCTGAAATTGCTGACCACCGGGCGGATGCCGATGACCACGGTCTGGAGCACGCCGTGGTACAAGACGCCCAACATCCATCCCTGCACCATCCTCGATTTCCTGATGCTGTGCCGTGAGGAAGGATACGTGGTCGAGGAATGGATGGCGGTGGACGAGGACGGCGAGCGCGCCCCCTGGCGCCGGTCGATCCGCCTGGCCAACATCTTCGGCGAACAGGCGCTGTTCCTGCTGCGGCGCCAGGGAGGCTGACGCGGTGGAGCGTGCCGGCGGGGCGGTGCCCCGCGTCGTCCTGGCCGGGATCGACGGCGGGGGCACGCGGACGCGCCTGCGCCTGACCACGCCCCACGGGGTCGTCCTGGGGGAAGGGGACGGCGGCCCGGCCAATATCGCGACCGATGCCGAACAGGGCTGGCGGTCGGTGCGCGACGCGCTGGACCAGGCGATGGTCCGGGCCGGACTGCCGCCGTCATCCTGCCATCTGGTGGCGGGGGCGGGCCTTGCGGGGGCCGAGGTCGCGGGGGCGGTCGCGCGCTTCCTGGCCCTGCCGGCGCTGTTCGCACGGATCGACATCGTGACCGATGCCTATACCTCGTGCCTGGGGGCCCATGGCGGCGATGACGGCGCCATCATTGCCGCCGGCACCGGGACGGTGGGATTCGCCGTCGCCGGCGGGCGGACGCGCCGGGTCGGCGGCTGGGGGTTCCCGCAGGGCGACGAGGGTGGCGGCGCCTGGATCGGGCTGGAGGCGGTGCGCCTGATGCTGCGCGCCGGGGACGGACGCGCGCCGCGCACGGCCCTGACCGACGCCATTCATGCGCGGCTGGTGCAGGAGGGCACGGCCGAACGGGGCACGGACCCGATGGTCTGGGCGGTCGGTGCCCGTCCCGCCGACTTCGCCCGCCTGACGCCGCTGGTCGTGGCCATGGCGGCCGAAGGCGACGCGCAGGCGCGCACCCTGCTGGCCCGGGCCGGGGCGGAACTGGGCGACCTGCTGGCCGCGCTGCGGGATGCCGAGGGCTTCCGGACCCTGTCGTGCTGCCTGCTGGGCGGGCTGGCGCCGGTCCTGCTGCCTTATCTGCCGCCGCCCGGCCGGGCCTGCCTGGCGGCGGCGCGGGGGGATGCCGTCGCGGGTGCGCTGGCGCTGGCCCGTCGCCTGCATGGGGAAAAGGCTTGCGGATGAGGCGACAAGCGGGTAGAAGGCCGCCGGTGGACGGACCCCGCCTGTCCCGCATGCTGACTTGTACGCACGTGCCTTTTGATGCGGGGGGCACGGATTGGACGGACAAGACATCCCTTCTGACCCGCTTTCCACGGTGAATGACAGCGCGACCTGCGATGCGGGATTGCGAGCCGTGATTCGTATTTTCTTTCAAGTCTGTTCCGGATGCTCATCCTGTCGTGGGGAATCCGGCCATTTTCAGGTGCCCGGAGGCGCTTCATGACCACATTTGCCGACCTTCAGCTTGCCGAACCGTTGCTGCGTGCGCTGAATGAGGAAGGGTACACCACCCCCACCCCCATTCAGGCCGGTGCCATCCCGCACCTGCTGGCCGGTCGTGACCTGCTGGGCCTGGCGCAGACCGGAACCGGCAAGACGGCGGCCTTCGCCCTGCCGATCCTGCAGCGGCTGCTGACCCATCATCGCCGCGCCAACCCCAAGGGCGCGCGCGTCCTGGTCCTGGCGCCGACGCGCGAACTGGCGTCGCAGATCGACGAGAGCTTCAAATCCTACGCCCGCCATATGCGCCTGAGCCATACGGTGATCTTCGGCGGCGTCGGCCAGGGGCGGCAGGTCGAGGCCATGCGCCGCGGCGTCGACGTGCTGGTCGCGGCCCCGGGCCGCCTGCTGGACCTGATGGGCCAGGGGCATATCGACCTGTCGGGCCTGGAAGTGCTGGTGCTGGACGAGGCCGACCGGATGCTGGACATGGGTTTCGTCCGCGACATCCGCCGCATCGTCGCGGAACTGCCGCGCGACCGGCAGACGCTGCTGTTCTCCGCCACCATGCCCAAGAGCATCGCCGACCTGGCCCACGGCCTGCTGCGCGATCCGGCGACCGTCCAGGTCACGCCGCCGTCCAGCACGGTCGATCGTATCCGCCAGGCGGTGATGTTCGTCGATACCGACAACAAGCGCGCGGCGCTGCAACTGCTGGTGGACTCGCCCAAGGTCGAGCGCGCCGTGGTGTTCACCCTGATGAAGCATGAGGCGAACAAGGTCGCTGCATTCCTGAACGACCACGGCATCATCGCCGAGGCGATTCACGGCAACAAGTCGCAGGGCGCGCGCGAACGCGCGATGGCGGGCTTCCGCTCCGGCGCGGTCAAGGTGCTGGTGGCGACCGACATCGCGGCGCGCGGCATCGACGTCGACGACGTGACGCATGTCTTCAACTACGACCTGCCGAACGTCCCGGAAAGCTATGTGCACCGCATCGGCCGCACGGCGCGCGCCGGGCGCGACGGCTGGGCGGTGTCGCTGTGCGATGCCGAGCAGCGGGCGTGGCTGCGCGACATCGAAAAGGCGATCGGCAAGAAGATTCCGGTGGTGCAGGAACATCCCTACCACTCCGAAGCCGCCGAGAATTCCACCCTGCGCCCGCCGGTGCTGGGCGGCGGTGGCGGCCGTGGCCGGGGCGGCGGCGGTGGCGGACGCCACCAGCAGCGCCAGGGTGGCGGTCATCGCGGCGGGGCACGCCGCGTCGCCTGACGGACCGGCGTGACCGGGCCCTCGGGCCCGGTCACGCCCCCTTCAGTCCGGCGCGTGGGCGCGCGCCAGGATGTCTTCCAGCGGGCCGTCCGCGACGATGCGGCCCTCCTGGAGCCATACCGCCCGGTCGCAATATTCCCGCAGCGTCTCGGAAATGGTGCGAGGCGATGACCAGATCCGCGCCTGTTCCATCAGCTTCTGCAGCCGGGCCTTCGCCTTGGCGGCGAAGCGGACGTCGCCGACCGATATCATTTCATCCATCAGCAGGATGTCGGGCTGGATCGCCGTCGACACCCCGAACCCCAGCCGCATGGCCATGCCGCTGGAATAGGTCCGCATCGGCAGGTCCAGATAGGGACCCAATTCCGAAAATTCAGCGATTTCAGGGACCAGCGCCTTGGCCTGGGTGAAGGTCATGCCCAGGAAGACCGCGCGCAGGATGATGTTGTCGCGCCCGGTCTGCTCGACGTCCATGCCCATCGACAGGTCCAGCAGCGACGACACCTTCCCCGTGATGACGGCCCGCCCGGCCGAGGGCTCGTACACGCCGCTGAGCAGGCGCAGCATGGTCGATTTGCCCGCGCCGTTATGCCCGACAAGGGCCAGGCGCGTTCCGGCCTGCAGATGCAGGTTGATGTCGCGCAGGGCGTGGACCACGACCCGGTCATCCTTGGGGGACCCGCCGAGATGGCCGCCCACCCGCTTCATCAGGTCGTTGCGCAGGGAGCGGCTGCGTGCGTTGTAGATCGAAAATTCGACACACGCGTGGTCCAGTATGATTTCAGCCATCGATCACCGTTACAGCCAGTAGACGATCCGCGCCCGGAAGCGGGCGAAAATGCAAAGACCCCCGACCATCAGAAGAAGGAAGGCCAGGGTGGCGACCATGTACTCCTGCAGGCTCGGCACGGTTCCCAGCAGGGGCTCGGTCGCCATGTGCATGATCGCCGTGAACGGATTGTAGGCCATCATGGCCCGCACCTGCGGCGCGAGCGAGCTTTCCGGCCACATCACCGGGGTCACGAACATCAGCAACTGCATCAGGCTCTGGACGATCTGGGGCAGATCGCGGAAGCGCGTGCAGATCACGCCGATGGAAAGACAGGTGAAAAATCCGCACCCCATGATGAACATCACACCGGGGATCGCCAGCAGGACAGTCCAGGAAACAGGATGCATCATGACAATAAAAACGACGGGAATGATCAGGAAATTATGCAGGAAGAATATGCAATTCCTGACCAATACCCGTAACGCGAAAACGGAGCGGGGGATCTTCGTCTGCCGGATATAATCCTGCGCCTGCACGAAGGCGGTCGAACTGTCCATCACCCCGCCCGAAATCAGGTTCCAGACGACGTAATTGCAGGCCACGTAAGGCAGGAAGTCGTGGATCGACTGATGGAACAGGAAGCTGTAGACGACGCCGATCGCAACAATAAAGACCACCATGCTCATGGTGATCCAGAACTGCCCCAGCTTGGAGCGCGAATAACGCTGCTTGATGTCGCCGATGCCGAGAAGCCAGGATATCTGCCATTGGGAAAGGCTGTGAACAATATCTGTCAGCGCAGGACGTAAATAGACATTATTGGGCATAGACTGTCCTGGGGCGGATTGAAAACCGGATGTTCTCAGGAAGCGGCTGGAGCCATTTCATGGCGGAGAGGGTGGGATTCGAACCCACGGTACGCTTGCACGCACGGCGGTTTTCAAGACCGCTGCCTTAAACCGCTCGGCCACCTCTCCTTCGGATCGGGATTATCGTGGTTTCCCGCGGGTGTCCAGAGGTGGCGGGGGGCGGGGGCGCACGTGAAAAGGGCCCGGCCCCTGTGGGGGACCGGGCCCTGTTTCCGGCCGGGGGTGGCGGTCAGTGCAGCGCCGGGCGGCCTTCGTAGATGTCCTGGCCATGCGCGCGCTGGGCCTTGGCCTTGGCGGCGGCCTTGCGGGCGTAGTCGCGGGCGTGTTCCGGGATCGACAGGTACAGGGTCAGCAGGCCGGCGAAGGCGTACAGGCCCGAGAAGATCCAGATGATGCCTTCCAGCCCGTGCCAGGATTCGAACCAGGTCACGATGGCCGGACCGACCCAGGTGCTGGCGCCGGCACCAAGTCCCAGCGCCGACAGGGCCGCCGCCTTTTCCGGCGGGCAGATCTGCGGCACCAGGCCCCGACAGCGGCACGAAAGGCCGCAAGGTTCGCCGCCGTAGAAGATGCCGGCCAAGGGCGGCCCAGCAAAGAAAGTCGCCGTGATGGGCCAAAGGGGCAACCGGTAGTAGAACACCGGCACCGAAACCGCGGCCCCCAAAGGAAGCCCGCGATGGAAACCACGGTGGGGTGGCCCCAGCCGGTCCGCCAGCATGCCGGACGCCAGGTTGAACAGGATGTTGCTGAGGAACACGATGGACAGCAATTGCAGCCATTGCGACAGCGTGAAGCCCACGACCTTGGTGAAGAAGCTGGGCATGATCACCAGGAAGGCATATTCCGACGCCGTGTCGATGGTGCGCACGACCATGGCCACGAACGTCTTGGGCTCGCGCCACAGGATGCTGATCGACCCGAAGAAGATGCCGCGCACCGAAACGTCGCGCGGCGCCAGGCGCGCCGAACCCCGCTTTTCATGCGTCAGCAGCAGCGCCACCAGTCCGCCGGCGACGACCAGCCCCAGCGAGGACCAGAAGGTGGCCATTTCGCCGATCACCGGGATGGTGAAGCTGGCGAACAGCGAACCCAGGGTCGGAAGGCCGCCCGAAAATGCGAACCAGAACCAGCCCGCCGCCGATCCCAGTTGCCGGGGCGGGGTGGCGGCGGCGATCCAGACCAGGAAGCCGTAGGCGAACAGCGGATAGCCCAGGCCGCGCAGCGTATAGGCGATCAGCATCATCCGGTAGGAATTGACCTGCACGCCCAGCAGCAGGAACACCACCTCGAAGACGCTCCAGATCGCCAGGCCGATCCACATGACCCGCTTGGGGCCCCACAGGTCGGACAGCGGGCCGGACAGCCACGAGGAGAGCGAGACCGCGACGCCATAGACGGTAAAGAGGAACGCGACGTCGCGCGACGACATGCCGTGGTTTTCAAGATAGGGGGCCAGATAGCCGGCCTCGACCCCATCGCCGACCATGAACAGCAGCAATCCCACGAACCCCCACAGGAGCGGTCGCGGAATGCCGAGCTTCTCGGCAAAGGAGGGGCGGGCGGACAGAACGTCTGTCTGCGTCAAGGGGAGATACTCCTCTTTAACAGGCAGCCAACATAACGGTGAGGGGCTTCGCCTCATTACGAAGCATCGATGCAAGCTGCGTTCGATGATGCGGTCTGGCGAGACGTGACATCTCGAAATCATCATGTAGGGATGCGCGCCGATGGCGCTGAAGCGGGTCCCGTGCCCTGACGACCCCGTCAGAACAGGTATAGGCACAGGAACGGCCATCCATGTATCGAACACGAATGGAAATCCGGAATCAGGGACCCCGATCCGGAAGAGAACGCGTCGAGCCACGCGGAATATCGCGTGAATAGACGGAGGTATGGAGCGAAACTCCTTTCATTCCTGTGCGGTTGTTGATCACAATATATGAAAATATCGTGATTGGGTAGAAAAAATGCCACGATTTCCGACGAAACTCAGAACGGCTGCGTGCAATTTTATTTGATGTGCACAAATAAATATCAATTAAAAATCGGAAGCGCTTTCTTGTATTGATATATTATTTACTGTAAAAATATATTTTCTATCTTAATCGTGAATTTTGTCGCCATTTCTTTCTTTATTTCGCGAAGTATTCACGAAATAAAGAAAGGCGCCCCGGCGCCCCGGCGCCCCGGTGACGCGTGCGCGTGGGTCCGCCGGCATGGCCGTGGCGGAACAAGGCGGGGTGACATTGGGGGGAAACCACCGGGGCAGGGGCATTTGCCGCCCGTCGAAGTCTGCCGTTGCCGCTGGTCGCCGGCTCTGGCGCGCCCTGCTGGATTCGAACCAGCGACCCACAGCTTAGAAGGCTGTTGCTCTATCCAACTGAGCTAAGGGCGCGCGAGACGGAAGGCAGGTGCCAAAGGGGCCGGTGCCAGGGGGGTCTTGTGCCAGAGCGGACTCAGTGCGTCCAGTTCTGGACCCGGTCGTACCGAAAATTGTCGGCATAGAGTTTGGGCTTGCGGACGCGTGCAACCGGCAGTTCCAGGTCGTAGGGCACGGCGTGGCGTTCGGCGTAGGCGACCGCGGTTTCGCGATTCGGAAAACGCAGGCGGACCTGCGAGCGCGTGTCGCGGCTGCCGGTCCAGCCCATCAGCGGGTCCTGCTGGCGCGGCTGCGTCTGGCCGTATTCCAGGACCCATTCGTGGGTGTTCGCCTGACCGGACTGGGTCGCGGTTTTCGGTTCCTTGTAGATTCGGGCCCGCATGGAATGAAGCTCCCCTTTCTTCCGGCTGGTCGGGGCGCCCGGACTCGAACCGGGGGCCTCGTGTACCCAAAACACGCGCGCTACCAGGCTGCGCCACGCCCCGAACCTGCGGGGAAGCTATGAGTCCTTGCGCGCGCTGGCAAGCACCGGGCGGAATTTTTCCGTCACGGAGCCGAGAGCCCCGCGCAGGCGGCCGTCATGGCGGGCCAGAGCGCCCGCGGCCTCGTCCGGCGTCAGGCCCAGCGCCACCAGGATCGCGGGCTTGACCCGTCCATCGGTGCGGGCCAGCGCGTCGGCGGCCTCCGGTGCCGTGCAGCCGGTCACGTCCTGTACCATGCGCACCGCGCGGTGGCGCAGTTTCTCGTTGCGCGCGCGCATGTCCACCATCCGGCCGGCATGCACGCGGCCCAGCCCGATCATCATCGCGGTGGACAGCAGGTTCAGCACGATCTTCTGCGCCGTGCCGGCCTTCATGCGCGTCGAACCCGCGATGGCCTCGGCCCCGGTCTCGACCAGGACCGGGCAGGTGCTGCGTGCCAGCAGCGGGGCCTCCGCGCTGTTGGCGATGCCGATCGCAAGCGCGCCGGCCGCCCGCGCCGCATCGACGCAGGCCAGCGTGTAGGGGGTGCGCCCGCTGGCCGCCAGCGCGATCAGCACGTCATCCGGGCCCAGCCGTGCCGCGTCGACGTCCCGTCGCGCGGCGTCGGTATCGTCCTCGGCGTTTTCCACGGCTTCGGTCAGGGCGCGGGGGCCGCCGGCAACCAGCAGGATCGTGCGCGCGGCGGGCCAGTCGAAGGTCGGTTCCAGTTCCGCGCCGTCCTGCGCCGCCAGCCGGCCCGAACTGCCGGCGCCGGCATAGGCCAGCCGCCCGCCCGCGCGCAGGCGGGGCAGGGCGGCCTCGACCGCCGCCGCGATGGCGGCCAGTGCCGGACGGATGGCCGCCACCGCGTTCATCTGTCCCTCCCACAACGTCGCGACCTGGACCGGGACCGGCCACGTATCCAGGGCCTCGGTCGCCGGGTTGAAGGCTTCGGTCCCGGGAACGAACGGCGGCGGGGCGGGGGGCATCGGGCGGATCAGCCCGGCGTGCCGGACTTGCGGGCCAGGGGCGGGATGAACAGGGGCGCGGTGTCCCAGGGGAACAGCACCCAGGTGTCCTGCGGGACCTCGACCACGAACAGGTCGGTCAGCGGCCGGCCCGACGGCTTGGCGTACAGGCAGGCTAACAGCGCCTTGGGCAGGAGCTGGCGCACGATCTGTGCCGTCACGCCGGAATCGACCAGGTCGTCGATGATCAGGAAGCCCTCGCCGTCACCCGCGGCCGCCGGGGCCTTCAGGACGGTGGGCTTGCCCTGTTCTTCCTCGTCGTACGTCACGACCGAGATCGTTTCGATCAGGCGGCAGTCGATTTCGCGGGCGATGATGGCGGCCGGGATCAGGCCCCCGCGCGTGACCGCCACGATGCCCTTGAACGGCCCGCGCGGGATCAGGGTTTCGGCCAGCAGGCGGGCGTCGCGGTGAAGCTGGTCCCAGGTGACGGTTGCGTAGTTGGCGGTGAACCTGGTCCCAGGTGACGGTTGCATAGTTGGTGGCCATCAGAACAGCTTTCCTCCGTCAGGCACGGTCAGGTCGGGTTTGATCAGGACGACGTCGCCCCTTGCGTCGGGCATGCCCAGGGTCAGGACTTCGCTGCGGAAGGGGCCGATCTGGCGCGGCGGAAAATTGACCACGGCGCAGACCTGGCGCCCGACCAGCGTATCGGGCGTGTAATGGACCGTGATCTGGGCCGACGACTGCTTGATGCCGATCCGGGGGCCGAAATCGATCCAGAGCTGCCAGGCCGGCTTGCGCGCCGCGGGAAAGGGCCTGGCCTCCACGATGGTGCCGACGCGGATATCGAGGCGCGAGAACGTCTCGATATCCGTCATGGGCAGCGGCGTGGATGGGGCGATGTCTGTCATGGGACGGTTTTGCCCGCGCGGCGGCGGTTTTGCAAACCGTGCGTGCGGCCGCGCGCGGGGCGGATTCGCGCTCCGATGGCTGGAAAAGGCACAGTACCCCGCTATGGTCTCGGCACCATGTCCGATCATTCCGACACACGGGCCCCGCTCGACGAGCCGGCCGAAAGTCTTCCACAGGGTCCGGCCCGGCTGCTCGACCATCCCGGCTTCATGGCCTTCCTGTCGGCGCGGACCCTGTCCGCGTTCTCGTCGCAGGTGCAGGCCGTGGCGGTGGGGTGGCAGATCTACATGCTGACGCATAGCGCGCGGGCCCTGGCCTGGGTGGGGCTGGCGCAGTTCCTGCCGATGTTCTGCCTGACGCTGGTGGCGGGGCACGTGGCCGATCATTTCGACCGGCGGCTGGTCGTCACGACCTGCCAAGCGCTGGAGGCCTGCGGCGCCCTGGTCATGGCGGTGGGATCGTTCAATCATTGGCTGACCCCGCCGATGATCTACGGCATGGTCGCGCTGTTCGGCACGGCCCGCACGTTCGAAATGCCCAGCCAGCAGACATTCCTGCCCGCGCTGGTGCCGGCCACGCTGTTTCCGCGTGCCAGCGCCCTGTCGGCGTCCCTGTTCCAGGTCGCGTCGATCATGGGCCCGTCCCTGGGCGGGTTGCTTTACGGGGTCGGGGCCGGATTTTCCTACAGCGTATGCGCCGTGGGCTTCGGCATGGCGACCGTGGCCACCTTCAACATGCGTCTGGAGGCGCCCACGCGGGTCCGGCGCCCCATGACGATCGCGACCGTGCTGGGCGGCCTGCATTTCATCCGCGCGCAGCCCGAGATGCTGGGCGCGATTTCGCTGGACCTGTTCGCGGTGCTGCTGGGCGGCGCGACGGCGATGCTGCCGCTCTATGCCAACGACATCCTGCATGCCGGGCCGCTCGGTCTGGGCGATGCTGCGGTCACTCTCCAGGATCCCTGGGGGCGCTGCGTGCGCCACGGCGTTCGCGCGCTGGCCGCACGCCGGGCGGGGCATGCGATGTTCGCCGCCGTGGCGGTCTTCGGCCTGGCGACCATCGTGTTCGGCCTGTCGCGGTCGCTGCCGGTGTCGATCCTGGCGCTGGCGGTCCTGGGGGGTGCGGACGTGATCAGCGTGGTGGTGCGCGGCGCGCTGGTGCAGTTGCGCACGCCCGACGAAATGCGCGGCCGGGTATCGGCGGTGAACATGCTGTTCATCGGGTCGTCGAACCAGCTTGGCGAGTTCGAAAGCGGCATGCTGGCCAGCCTGATCGGCCCGGTCGAGGCCGTGGTGCTGGGCGGGATCGGGACGATCGTCGTCACGCTGCTGTGGATGCGGATGTTCCCCGCCCTGCGCCGGCTGGACCGGCTGGACGATATTCGACCGGCAAAATGAATCCGCGCGCCGTCCGGGTGCCATGTCCCCGTGACCGGTTTGTATCTTTTTGTATCTTTGTGATGAAACCGGGGATCGAGCCTGCGGGTTCAGCGCGTCGGAACACCCTGCTTGTCCCGAGGTCCAGACATGTCAGTGTCCGGCGATTCCCTCCTCGACTCCGTGGCCGATCCCGCATTGGCGTACACCGAAGCCATTTCCGTGGGGGGGCGGTCCGAGCAGTTACTGCGCCGGGCCTGCCTGGCCATCCCGCTCCTGATGGCGGTGATCAGTGCCGTGATCATGCTCGTCCATCGGCACCTGGTCCACACCGGCGTCCCCTTGCCCCATGACGATGTGTGCTTCGCCAATAATATCAATTTCCTGTGGCACCTCCATGAACTGACCAGGTCCGATTCCTGGGGGCCGATGCTGGTCGTGCGCGACTGGCTGGCGGCCCATCCCGGCGGCGATGCCTATGATCACTTCTTCTTCGCGCTGGGGATCAAGTTCCAGTACCCCCTGTCGTCGCTGCTGGCGATCCGCTGGCTACCGTTCGACGGCGACACGGCGATCCAGGTCCTCGACAGTCTCGACATCGCGGCCTGGATCACGGTGGCGGTCGGGATGGTCCTGCTGAACCGGGAACTCGCCAGGCTGGTCCGGTTGCCGGCCGCCCCGGACGGCGGGTCCAGCCGGTTCTGGCTGGCCGCCGCAACCGTGATCGCCACCTTCTGCTTCTTTCCCCTGATCCGGGCCGTCTATCTCGGCCAGATCCAGATCTTTCTCGACGCCATCTTCGTCTTCGCCTGCTATGCTTTGGTCAGGGGCCGCTCGGCGCCGGCCGGCCTGCTGATCGGCCTTTCCGCCCTGGTGAAGCCGCAGATGGCGCTGTTCCTGATTTGGGGCGCCCTGCGCCGAGACAGGCCGTTCGTCGGGGCGATGGCGGCCTGCCTGGCCGTGGGCTATGCGCTCTCGGCATCGCTGTATGGATGGGCGTGGCCGCTCGCCTATCTGCGGGTCCTGGCGTTTATCGACCGGCGTGGCGAAAGCCTCTACGCCAACCAGTCGGTCAACGGGCTGCTCAACCATATGCTCGGCAATGGGCCGGACCTCGTCTGGGACCGCTGGCGTTTCGCCCCCTACGACCCGCCCGTCCATTACCTGACGCTGCTGTCGATGGTGATGCTGGTCGTGGCCGGCCTGTGGGGGGCGCGGACCGCGACCACCCGACTGTCCGCGGTGGCTTCGCTGATGGTGGCGGCCCTATGCTTTACGGCGTCCTCGCCGGTGGCGTGGGAACATCATTACGGCATCCTGCTGCCGCTGTTCTCGCTGCTGTTCCTGTCGCTGCCGGCCGATCCGCGCCCTGCCTTCGGGCGATGGAGCCTGCTGTGCGTCACCTTTGCGCTGTCCGCCAATACGTTGTCGCCGGTGAACGTGCTGGCGGCGACACCGTTCGCGTTCCTGCAATCCTACATCTTCTTCGCAGCGCTCGGCGCCCTTGCCCTTGTCTTCCTCTGCCGTCGCGACCTGGGCTGGGCCGCGCGCGTCTGATTGCGCCGCCGTCTCCCCCGCGCGTTGCGGGCCGATCGCGCTGTCGGCCTGGACGTCCGCCTATCGATGTATGGGGAAGATCGCAGCCTGACGATTGTCCGCAGGCATCCATGCCCAGCCTGCGCGTCTGCGCGGTCTGATCATTGGTCAGGATTGGCGCGCCCATTTCCAACTGATTGATATGACTATCAGGCAGTGAGGAAGATGGCTCCCGAAGTAGGACTCGAACCTACGACCCAGCGATTAACAGTCGCTTGCTCTACCGACTGAGCTATTCGGGATCAGCGCCGGGGCACCGTATAGCGGACCTCCGGTTTGCAGGTAAACCCCCTATCCGATGTTTTTTTTGACGGGTAGGAGAGCAGGTGCCCACCATGGGGCGGCATCAGGAAACACGGGGGTCGAAGCGCACGCATGGATCAGATGGGCAGTCGATCCGCGTGGGGATTGTCGCGCCGCCGGGTGCTGATCGCAGGGGCGGGCGCGGGGGGCGCGGCCGCGCTGGCGGGCGGGCTGGCGGTGCGCCACCGGCTGCATCATCAGGCGGTCACTCATCACAAGGTGCTGCCCGACGGGCGTTTCCGCCGGCTGGCGCTGTCCTGGCCGTCCTCGAACATGCTGGTCTTCGCGGTGGCGCGGCAGCATTTCTTTGCCGCCTACAATCTGGACGTGGCGCTGGTCGGCGGTGCGCGCAGCGGGCGGGCCGCCATTGCCGACATGGTTGCCGGCCGGGCGGTGGGCGCGGCATCCCCGATCCTGACCTGGCTGGACGTGATGCGGCTGGGGGGAGTCCAGGCTCGTCTGGTCAGCGGCCTGCAATCCGGCACCTTCCGTTTGCTGGTCCGGCGCAAGCTCAAGGTCGTGCGGCTGGACGGCATCGCGGGGCTGCGAATCGCGGTAGAGGACCAGGACATGGCCGACCGGCTGTTCTTCTCGGTCATGATGCGGCGCAAGGGAATCGACCCCGAGGCATCGGTGCGCTGGGTCACCCTGCCACCCGAACAGGTGATGGATGCCGCCCGGGCGGGCGAGATCGACGCCGTGGCCGCGCACGACCCGCTGGCGTGGCAGTTGCTGCACGGGACGGATTCGCCGTTCTTCGAACTGGCCAACAGCACGACGGGTCATTACGGCGAGCGTGCCAACCTGGCGCTGGGCCTGTCGGATTCGCTGCTGCAGTCCGATCCGGCGGCGGCGGCGGCATTGGTCATGGCCCTGCGCGCGGCGTCGGACTGGATCAAGGCCCATCCCGACCAGGCGGCCAGCCTGATGACGGGGCAGATTCCGGGCATGGAGACCGGCGACATCCTGTCCATGCTGCGGCACGAGACATTGGGCATCAGCCCCGTGGGGAACGACCTGCGGGTGCAGGTGGCGCAATATGTGGATGAAATGAAGCTGCTGGGCCGCGTGCCCGATACGGTCGGATCATCGGCCTATGCCAAGCGGGTCTGCGCCAATGCCCTGGTCACCGATACGCCCGCCGCGCTGTGGCCGCAGGCGGTCGGGCCCACATAGGGCGGGATATTACAGACTATCCGTGGTGCCGTAGCGGACGCGTTTTTCCTTCAGCCATCGGCGATAGGCGACCGAGAGCGAATCCGCCCGGGTCGGGATTTCCGCGCGGGGGTCCAGCGGCAGCAGGCGGGGGCGCTGGTTTTCCAGGATGATCCGGTCCTGCAGGAAGATCCGCTGCTGGAACTGGATCAGGTCCGCCTGAGGCGAGGTCTCGTCGATCAGGAACATGACCGGGTGCGCGCGGCAGCGATCGGGCGCCGTGGGCTGGACGAACAGGGCGATGACGTCGGGGCGCACCGGATCGTTGGGGCACGTCTTGTACAGCAGCGTCACGAAGGGCGAGGCGACGCGGTAGATATAGCGCGTCTCCAGCCCCGTCAGGGCCGACAGGGCGGCCCGGGGCTGGTGGAACGCGCAGTCGGTGGCCCAGACCTCGTCCACGTCGCGGCGCCATTCGGTGTGGTAGCGCGCGACCTCGGTCTGCGGTTCGGCCCCCAGGATGTTGGTGTGGACGAAGGGAAAATGCGCCAGGTCGAGGAAGTTCTCGACCACGCGCAGGCCCGAGGCCCCGACATCGACCGAGCCGCAGCAGACCAGCCGGCGGTCGGGTTCCCCGGTCTCGGGGATGGCGACCGGGGCGTCGGGCGGCGTGCCCAGGCTGGTCCACAGGCAGCCATGGCGTTCGGCGACCGGCAGGGGCGCGTCCCGGCCCTCGGCCCGTACCTGGATCGCGCCGTCGGCCCCGCGATGGATCGCAAGGGCCGTGCCCAGCAGGGTGGTGCGCGGGGGCGGTGCGTCCAGGAAGCCGATGGCGTACCAGGCGTCCAGCACCGCGCGGTCGTCGGCGTCCACGTCAGGGAACGAGCGTGACGTCATCAGGTCCTCCGTTATCGCACGTCGCGGTGGTAGGGGACGCCCAGCGCCGCCGGGGCCGCCATGATGCGGCGCATGCGATGCCAGGCCAGGACCGGGACGATGATGAACGCGATCGTGCCCAGATAGGGCAGCATGTTCAGGAAGGCCGGCGCGACCGGCCAGTTCCGCGCCTGCCCCACATAGGACAGCGCGGTGATCAGCCCGAACAGCAGGCCGGACAGCGTGGCGCTGAACGGCCGGTAGCCGGCGAAGATGACCAGCGCCAGGGCGATCCAGCCCCGGCCCGCGACCAGGCCCTCGGACCAGACGGGAATATAGGTCAGGGTCAGGTAGCCGCCCGCCGCCCCGGCCAGGGCGGCGCCCAGCGTGACGTACCAGAAGCGCATGGCGGTGACGGGAATGCCCGCCGCGTCCGCCGCCGCCGGGTTTTCGCCCACCGCCCGCATGTTCAGCCCGTGCCGGGTATGGAACATCACCCAGTGCGCCAGCGCCGGCAGGACCAGATAGATCAGGTAGACCGGCAGGTTCTGCCCGAAGAAGGCCGGCCCGATCACCGGCAGTGACGACAGGCCCGGCACCGGCGCGCGGCCGAACGTGGCGGGGGACGGAATGCCGGCGTAATCGTGCCCGATGGTCGCGGACAGGCCCAGCCCCAGGAAGGTGACCGCCAGCCCGCACAGCACCTGGTTGGCGCGGATGATGACGGCGCCGAAGGCGAAGACCATGCCCCCCGCCGCCCCGGCCAGGGTGGCGGCCAGCAGGCCCAGCCAGGGATGCGGCGTGGCCACCACCGTGATGATGGCGACGACGGCGCCCAGGGACATCAGCCCCTCGACCCCCAGGTTGGTGACGCCCACCCGTTCGGCCAGGACCTCGCCCAGCGCCGCCAGGGCCAGGACGCCCCCGGCCAGGACCGCGGTGGTCAGCATGCCGGTCAGCAGCGCGATCATGGCGTGGACTCCGCACGGGTGGGGCCGGCAGGAGCGGCGGCCGGGCGGCTGGAGACGGGGCGGTAATGGGCCAGTTCGTCGCCGATGGCGATGGCGAACAGCACCAGCCCGGTGATGGCCAGCACCGCCGATGCCGTCAGTTGCTGCGTCTGCAGCACGATGCCGGAATCCAGGATGAAGGCCATCAGCAGCGCCGCCGGCAGCACGTTCAGGCACGATCCCCGTGCCAGCACCGCGACCACGATGCCGAAATAGCCGAAATTGTTGGCCAGTCCCCCCTGAAGCCGATGGACGGTGCCCGCGACCTCGAACACCCCCGCCAGGGCGGCCAACCCGCCCGAGAGCAGCATGACCGCCACGATGCGCGCCCGGACCGGGATGCCGGCATAACGCGCGGCCTGTTCGTTCGCGCCGCTGATCGTGACCTGATAGCCCCAGCGTGTGCGCGCCATGACCGCCGCCAGCACCAGGACGATGGCCAGCGCCACCGGAAAGCCCCAATGCACGACGCCCCACAATTCGGGGACCTGCACCGGCAGCCGTCCCGTGGAGGCCAGCGCGCCGGTCACCCGGTCATGCCACGGCCCGACCGCCAGATAGGTGGTCAGCAATCCGGCAACGAAATTCAGCAGCAGGGTGGTGATGATCTCGTTCACGCCGGCATAGGCCCGGGCCAGGGTCGGGACCAGGATCCACGCCATGCCGCACAGGATGCCGCATACCGTCATCAGCGGCAGGATGATGATCGCGGGCCCGGGCACGAAAAGGCCGATTCCCGCCGCCCCGATGGCGCCGGCATAGAACTGGCCCTCGGCCCCGATATTCCAGATGCCGATGCGCCCGGTGACGGTGACGGCGGCGCCGGTCAGCACCAGCGGGGTCATGAACAGGGCCAAGTCCTCCAGCCCGAAGCGCGACCCCACGGTGGAGCGCACCACCAGGTCGGCCAGCAGACGCGGGTCGCGCCCCGACAGGGCCAGGAACAGGGTGGTGACCAGCAGCGCGGCGACGACCGCGCCCGCGCGCCAGGCCAGCAGGCGCCCGGGCGCCACGGTGGGCAGGCGTTGCAGCTTGCCGGCCATCAGGCGGTTCCTCCCTGAGGTGCGGAATCCGGCCGGCCCGCGCGGCCGCCCATCAGCAGCCCCAGCGTTTCCATGTCCGCCGTCGCGGCGTCGATGGTCGCCATCAGGCGGCCGTGGAACAGCACGCCGATGCGGTCGGCCACGTTCAGCAGTTCCTCCCAGATCCTCGGACACCAGCACGATGGCCACCCCTGGTCGCGCAGGTCGGTCAGGTAGCGCAGCACGGTCGCGATCGCCCCGATATCCAGGCCCCGGCTGGGATAGGCCGCCACCAGCACCCGGCGGGCGATGCGGATTTCCCGCCGGGCCACCAGGCGCTGCTGGTTGCCGCCGGACAGGTTGCGGATCGGCATGGCATAATCGGGAATGCGCACCTCCGCCGCCCCGGCCAGGTCCCGCGCCAGGGCTTCGGCGGCGCGCGGGTCGTACAGCCCGCGTCGCCCGATCGGCGGGCGGTCATATTCGCGCAGCGCCATGTTGTCGGTGATGCCCAGCGACGGTGCCAGGCCGCTGCGCAGCCGGTCCTCGGGGATATGGCCGATGCCCGCGTGGGCGAAGGCGGCGGCGTCGGCCGCGCGGACCGGTGCGCCGTCCAGCAGGATCTCGCCCGCCGTGGGCGGCAGCATGCCGGTCAGCATCTGGGTCAGTTCGCGCTGGCCGTTGCCGGCGACGCCGGCAATGCCCAGGATCTCGCCGCCATGCAGGTCCAGCGTCACGTCGCGCAGGGTCTCGACGCCACGCGCGTCGCGGCAGGTGACGCCGCGCAGGCGCAGCACCGGGGCAGGGGCGATCGCGGCGGCACCGGGTGGGCGGGCCCGCATGTCGCGGCGTACGATGTCGCGCCCGACCATGGTGGCGGCCAGTCCCGCCGGGGTGCACTCCGCTGTCGGGTACGTGCCGATCCTGCGCCCGGCGCGCAGGATGCTGATCCGGTCCGAGATGTCCATGACCTCGTCCAGCTTGTGGCTGATCAGGATGACGGCGTTGCCCTGAGCGCGGAAGGCGCGCAGCGCGCGGAACAGGTCCCGCGCCTCGGCCGGCGTCAGTACGGCGGTCGGTTCGTCCAGGATCAGCAGCCGGGCCTGGCGGGCCAGCACGCGCAGGATTTCCACCCGCTGCTGCTCGCCCGCCGACAGGTCGCCCACCCGCGCGTCGGGCCGCACGGGAACGCCGAACCGGTCCGACAGCGCGCGGGTGCGCGATTCCAGGATGGCGGCCGAGGCGCGGGCCGGCGTGTCCCGCCAGCCCAGATGGATGTTTTCCGCGACCGTGAAGGCCGGGACCAGCTTGAAATGCTGGTGAACCATGCCGATTCCCGCCCGGATCGCATCCTGCGGCGAGGCGAAATGCTGACCGTAGCCATCCAGCACGATTTCGCCCGCATCGGGTTGGTAGATGCCGGTGACGACGTTCATCAGCGTGGACTTGCCCGCGCCGTTTTCGCCCAGCAGGGCATGGATTTCGCCGGGCCGGACATCCAGGCTGACATCCTGGTTCGCGATCACGCCGGGAAAATACTTGGAAATGCCCTGCAATTGCAGGATCGGCGGTGTGCCGGGCGCGACCGGCGGCGGTCCGTCGGCAAGCAGGGAGTCAGTCAAGGCCGCTGACTCCTTCCACCGACCAGTCCCACTGATAGATCAGCGCATCGTCCATCACCGTGCCGGCCGGCACGCGCAGCCGTCCGGCGGCATCGCGGATCGGGCCGCGGAACGGGTTGTACCCCGCCATGATCCGCGCGCGCATCGCATCGGCCTGGGCGGCGACGGCGGGCGGGACGGTCCGCCCCCAGGCGTCGCGGTCCACGCCCTGGCCCAGCGTCAGGAAATGCCCCTGCGGCTGCCAGGTGCCGGCCAGGCGCGCGCGGACCTGTTCCACATAATAGGCGCGGAAATCCAGCATCACCGAGCTGATATAGGCATCGGGCCCGTACTGGCGCATGTCGGTGTTCCACATCGCCGCCTTGATGCCGCGCTGCTGCGCCACGCGCAGATATCCGGGGTCGTCCATGATGCCGCACAGGAAGTCGCAGCCATTTTCGACCAGCGCGGTGCCGGCCTGGGTGGCGGCCTGCGGGTCGAACCAGGCGTTGATCGAAATCGCCTGCAATGTCGCGGCAGGGTTGACCGAGCGCGCGCCCAGCAGCACGGCGTTGGCCCCGGCATAGACCGAGGGAATGGGAAACGACCCCACGAAGCCCAGCCGGTTCGTCCTGGTCATCAGCCCGGCGGCGATGCCGATGACGTAGCTGGCATACCAGTGGGTCAGGTAATACCAGCCCAGGTTGCCGGTGACGTTGTGCCCGTCGCATTCCATGAAGGCGACGCCGGGCGCGCGGTCCGAGACATCACGGATGAAATCACCGTAGTCCGAGGTCGCGATGACCATCTGCGCGCCCTCGGCCACGAACTGGCGGAAGATGCGCGTGGCGTCGGCGGAATAGGGAATGCTCTCGACATACACGGTCCGCAGGCGCGGGAAGGCGGCGCGCACGGCCTGCACCCCCTGGTCGTGCGCCGCCGTCCAGCCCCCGTCCGTAACCGGACCGGTATGGCCGAACGCGACCAGCGCATCGACCTCGGCGATGGGCGGCAGAAGGGGCGGGCGGGATTGCGCCAGCAGGGCCGGCGGCCGCAGCAGCCCTGTGCCCGCCGCGCCGGCCGCCAGCCCCAGGAAATGTCGTCGCAGATGGTGTCGCGTCGCCGGATGCCGCCCCCGCGGCCCGTGCGTGGTCATACCTGACCTGGAACGGTCATGTCTTCGTCTTCCCCCACTCGATGCCCGGGCCGGTCCCACCCGGCGCCGGGCGTTCCCCCGGTATGGTCGATCCCCCCCTTACTGTCCCGCCAGTTCGGCGGACCGGACATGCAGGATATCGTGCCGCGCCAGGGCCTGCCATGTGGCGTCGGGGTCGGGATCGATCCCACGGCAGGCATCTTCGACCACGATCGTTTCAAAACCAAGGGCTTTCGCGTCGATGGCGGTGAAGGCCACGCAATAATCCAGCGCCAGGCCGGCGATGAAGATTCGCGTGATCCCCAGCCCCCTCAGCCAGTCCTCCAGCCCCGTACGGGTGGTCCGGTCGTTGTCGAGGAAGGCGGAATAGCTGTCGACGTCCTGCGCGCGGCCCTTGCGGATCACCAGGCCGATCCGCGTCTGGTCCAGCGACGCCGCCAGCTCCGCGCCCGGAGTGCCGGCGACGCAATGCTGTCGCCAGGGGCCGGGCGGCTGGGCGGTGGCGAAGGATGCATGACCGTGCGGGTGCCAGTCCTGGCTGGCCGCCTGCTGGCCGAAGGGCAGGCGCGTCAGGTGGTTGATGACGGGAATGACGGCGTCCCCCTCGGGCACCGGCAGCGCGCCGCCGGGCAGGAAATCGTTCTGCAGGTCGATGACCAGAAGGGCATCATGCGCGGTCACGTGGATCACGGTCGGGCCTCCTTGCGCGGGGCGGTTTCGAGACAGGGATGGCACGATCCCGCCCGCCGGGCTATCGGAAGATAAAGGGGATGGAGAGGCATGCGCATGGCGGGGGATCGGGGCGGCGGATGGTATCCGCTGATGCTGTCGGCGGATCTGGAGCCCGGCACCGTGGCCGGCTGCATCCTGCGGGGCCGTGAACTGGCGGTCTGGCGGGACGGGGCGGGGCAGGCGCATGTCTGGGACGATCGCTGCCCGCATCGCGGCATGCGGCTGAGCCTGGGATTCGTGCGCGAGGGCACGCTGGCCTGCCTGTATCACGGCTGGCGCTTCGGGGCCGGGGGGCGCTGCGTGCATATCCCCGCCCATCCCGACCTGACGCCCGCCGCCACGATCCGTGCCGCGCCGTTGCGGGCGGTGGAACGTCACGGCCTGGTCTGGACGGCGCCGGAGGACGGCGAAAGCAGCGCCCCGCAGGACGATCCGGCGATGGACGCCGTGGAGTGGACGCCCGTGCGTTCGCTGCGCATCGACGCCCCCTGGGGGAACGTGGCGACGGCGATCGGGATGCCGGACGGATGCCGGGTGGCGGTGCTGGACCGTGACGTCGCCGGGCCCGTGCTGGCCGCGATCCTGCCGGTGGATGGCACGCGCTGCATGCTGCACCTGCTGGCGGGTGGTCCGGCCGACCGGGGCGGCGACCGGGGCCGGCTGCACGATCTGGCCGACTGGGCGCAGGATGTGTGCCGGCGGATGGAGGAAACGGCATGAGTGCGCTGGTGCTGCATGACGATGAACTGGACGAGGAGTGCTATCGGGCCCGGCTGTTCCTCTCGCTGCTGGGGCTGAAGGCACGCATTGTGGCGGTGGATGTGGTGCCGGGCGGCCTGCAGGATTCCCCGTCCTTTCGTGCCGTCAGTCCGGCGGGGCTGCTGCCTGTGCTGCGGATCGAGGGGCAGGAAATCTGCGGTGCCGGCGCGGTGCTGCTGGCGCTGGCGCACAAGCGCGGAAACTGGTTGCCGGACGAGCCAGGTGCGTTCGCGCAGGTCGCGCACTGGCTGCATTTCGCGTCGGGCCCGCTGCGCCCCGCGATCGCGGCCCGGCGGGCCAGCCTGTTCGGCGGCGGCGAACCCGATGCCGCGCTACAGCGGCAAGGCGAGGCCGCGCTGCGGATCATGGAGGACCATATGGCCCATCGACGGCTGGATGGCGGGTCCTGGTTCGTGGGCGACGCGCCCAGCGTGGCCGATATCGCCCTGTTCCCATCCTTCGCCCTCAGCCGCGACTGGGGCGTGGACCACGCCTTCTACCCCGCGCTGCGGCGCTGGATGCGCGCGGTGCGGACGGTGCCGGGATTCGTCGGTATGTCCGGCATCCCCGAATATGCCTAAAAGGCTGTTTCAAAAGCCCCGCTGCCAGCGATCCGCCGTGTGTTTCCTGCGTTCCACTTCGCGCCTGTGCCCCTCGTAAAAGCAATCTCATCAGGACGACAGATTCGTCCCTCCAGGTCTTGCGAATCATAACGCGGACTCATAACGTCCGCGTATGTCACTTTATGGCGCAAGCACCGAATATGTCCTGCACAGCCTTCTCTGGCTCGTCGGCAATCCCGAACCTGTCAGCAGCCTCGATCTGGCGGACCTGCAGAACATTCCCGCGGCGTTTGTCGCCAAGCTTCTTCCCAGGCTCGAAAAGGCCGGCCTTCTTGAAGCTTCCGAAGGGTTGAGGGGTGGATACAGGCTGGCCAGACCCGCCGAGGACATCAGCGTGCTGGCCGTCGTCGACGCCGTTGAAGGCAGAAAGAGCCTTTTCAACTGTCAGGAAATCCGCAGACGCTGCGCCCTGTTCGACGAGCGGCCGCCACGATGGGCGACGCAGGGCGTTTGCGGCATTCACGCCGTCATGCTGCGGGCCGAGCAGGCCATGCGGCAGGAACTGGCTCGGACCTCGCTCGCCGATCTGGCCAGATCCGTTCGGGACAAGGCGCCGCTTCCGTTTCTGGGAGACGCGCAATCGTGGTTCGACGAACGCGTGCAGACCCGCCGCACCAGCAAGGTCAGACAACGAAGACGGCCGGACACGCCCTGACCCGCGACCATTCTCCTGCAACAGGACAATCGAATATGCGCAAGTTCATCGCTCTTGCCGCTATGGCAGCAAGCCTCTGGGCCTCTCCCCTCCTTGCGGCGACGACGGTCACGCCCCTGCTCGTCCATGATCTGCCAGGCATCCCCGGCAAGGAAGGCGCCATGCTGACGGTCGACTATGCGCCCGGAGGTTCGGACCCGATCCACAGGCATAATGCTTCGGTATTCGTCTACGTGCTGAAGGGAAGCATCACCATGCAGGTCGAAGGTGGCGCTCCCGTCACCCTGAAGGAAGGGCAGACCTTCTTTGAAGGACCGAACGACGTTCATCTCGTAGGGCGCAATGCCAGCCAGACGGAGCCTGCCCGTTTCCTTGCGTTTTTTGTCAAGGACAAGACGGCGCCCTTCGTTTTTCCCGTACACTGACCCATGGGGAATCAGGCCATGAAAGTTCTTGTCGCCGGTGCCAGCGGAGCGCTGGGCCGTCCGCTGATGACGCGTCTGCGAGACGCAGGGCACGAGGTCTGGGGGCTGGCTCACCGCCCCGAGAGCCTCAAGGCCGTCGAGAAGCTCGGTGCCCGTCCCGTGAAGGGCGATGCGCTCGACCGGTCCGGCATGTTCACACTTCTCGAGCAGATCCGTCCGGAAGCGGTGATTGACCAGCTCACCTCTCTTCCCGCCAGTCCCTTCGATTTGCCCAGGCGCCTTCCCGCCGACCGTAAGCTGCGTCTTGAAGGTGGCGGCAACCTGTTTGATGCCGCTCATGCATGCCAGGTACGGCGCTACATCCAGCAATCCTGCGGTTTCTATCTGGACGGTGACGGCGGCCTGGCGACGGAAGCATCGCCCCTGAGAATCGGTGCGCCCGGCAATATCGGAGAGAGCGCCCGTATGTATGCGGACTTGGAAAATCGGGTCCTGGGTGCGCATTCAATGGAAGGTGTAGGGCTGCGATATGGATTTTTCTACGGACCCGGAACCTGGTACTGGCCGGATGGTGCATTCAGCACGCACCTTTCCCGGGGCGAAATCTCCCTTGTCGGCGCAGGAAGCAGCACATTTTCGTTCATTCATGTGGATGATGCCGCACAGGCTACCGTGGCGGCTTTAACGGCGGCAGCCGGGCTCTATAACGTCGTCGATAGCCAGCCAACAAAAATGGCCGAATGGTTGCCGGCCTACGCAAACTGGATCGGAGCAGAGGCGCCCTCCGATCTGGGCGAGCAAGAGGCCCTGCGCCTGATGGGCGAGGAAAGCGTCTATTACCAGAACAGCCTGACGGGTGCATGCAATCGGAAAGCCCTGGAGGTATTGGGCTTCATGCCGCGGAGACTCCCCTGGCTCGACAGGTAGATCGAAGGATATTCCCTGTCACGTCAGCAACGTATTCGACGCGATGGCATTCGACTTGCCGGGATCAATCATATTTTTAGATAGGATAAGCGTCTTTCCGGACAGGATTCAGTCGGCCTCGGCGCGCCTCGGGCGCCGCGTGACCAGGAGCTGATTGATGCGGAAGCCTTCGACGTCGACCACTTCGAACAGGAAGTTCGCGGCCTCGACGCGGTCGGCCTTGCGGGCCATGCGGCGCAGGCGGTGCATGATGAAGCCGCCGATCGTATCGAAATTGTGGCTGTCGGGCAGCGTCGCGATCCCGAGTTCGCGGATCACGTCGCCGATCGGGGCCGCGCCGTCGATCAGCCACGAATTTTCGTCGCGGCGCACGATGGCCTGTTCCTCGAACGGGTTGGCCAAGCCGTCCATCAGCGCGCCCATGATGTCCTTGAACGTGATCAGCCCGACCACCAGCCCGTATTCGTTCACGATCAGCGCGAAGCCCGCGCCGTGCGTGTCGAACTGGGCCAGCGTGTCCCACAGATTCAGCGTATCGGGCAGCGACAGCACGTCGCGCCGCATGCGCGAGATCTGGCGCGCGGCCGGCAGGACCGTGCCGGGGGTGGCGGTCGGCGCGTCCTCGACCACGGCGGCCAGCACGTCCTCGGCGCGGATCGAGCCGATGACGTTGTCCAGCCCGCCATTGCACAGCGGATAGCGCGAATAGGGCTTGGCGCGGACCTTGTCGCGCTGGCTCTCGGTGCTTTCCTGCACGTCGAGGAAGACGATTTCGTCGCGCGGGGTCATGGCCGAGGTCACGGACCGGTCCTGCAACCCCAGGACGTTCTGGATCATCTGGTGTTCCTGCTCCAGCAGGATTCCCGATGCGGTGCCGGCGGCCAGGATCGCGCGCAGGTCCTCGGGCGTGACCGGTTCCACGGCCGAGGCCGCCGGGATCCTCAGCGCGCGCAGGATGACGTCGGAGATTTTCGAGAAGATCCAGACGGCGGGAAACAGCACCCGCAGGGCGATGGCGGGGAACCAGCCGATGGCCAGCGCCACGCGGTCCGGCGCGTTCATCGCGATCCGCTTGGGCAGCAGGTCGGCGAACAGCACGAACAGGCCCGTCACCAGCAGGAAGGACGCGGTGGAGGCCACGTCCGCCGCCAGCCCCGCCGCCAGGCCGGCCGAATGCAGGATCAGCGCCAGGGGCGGGGTGATCAGTTCGCTGCTGATGACGCCGCCCAGCACGCCGACGGCGTTCAGGCAGATCTGCAGCACCGTGATGACCTGCCCGCTGTTGCGGCGCAGGCGCAGGAAATTCACCGCCCTGGTGTCCCCGGCCTCGGCCCGGGTGCGCAGCCTGACATCACGCGCGGCGGCGAACGAGATTTCCGACAGCGAGATCAGGATGCTGACGGCGATCAGCGCGATGATGGCGATCAGGCCGGCCAGAAGAATCACGACCGGCCCCCTACGCGCGCGTCACGATGCATCCCGCACGGCGCGGCAGGCCCGGACGGGGGAAGGGGACGGCTGGCCCCGGCGACAGAATATTTCATGCACCGCGCAGTCTAGCGCAAATCCAGCACCTTAGGCCAGCCGAGGCATGGCGGGAAATCGGGGATGAGAGGAACGCAGATCCCGCTGTCGGTCCGTAAACGTGGTCTGGTGGGTGAGAGTGCCGCGAAGCGGCACGTCCGGCGTGTGTCTGCGAGCACCGGAGCGGAGCGGCCTTGATGGCCGTGAGCACCGGAGCGCAGCGGACGCGCGTCGGATCGCCACCAGAGCGCGTTTACGGACCGACAGGGCCGATACCGGCCAGTTCGCGCCAGCCTTCCTCATCCAGCGTGTCGATTCCCAGTTCGGCGGCCTTGCGGGCCTTGGAGCCCGCATCGGCGCCCAGCACCACCAGATCGGTCTTCTTCGAGACGCTGTCGGTGACGCGGGCGCCCAGCCGTTCGGCGATGGCCTTGGCCTCGGGCCGGGTCATGGTCGTCAGTGTGCCGGTGAAGACGACGGTCTTGCCCGACAGATGGCCCTGGGCCGGCAGGTCCTCGTCCTCGATCGCCGTCAGCATCGCCGTCAGGTCGTCCAGGGTTTCCAGATTGTGCGCCTCCATGAAGAAGGCGGCCAGTTCGTCCGCGATGGCGCCGCCGATCCCGGTGATCGAGCCCAGCGCCAGCCGTTCGTCGGACCCGATGGTGGTGGCGCGCAGCATCTGTTCGCGCCAATGCGTGTACGATCCGTAATGCCGGGCCAGCAGGCGTGCATTGCTGGTGCCGATGCGGCGGATGCCCAGCGCGTAGATGAAGCGCGCCAGCGGGATGGTCTGGCGAGCGCGGACCGACGCGGTCAGGTTGCGGGCCGAGACCGTGCCCCAGCCCTCGCGCGTCGCGATGTCGGCCTCGTGGTCCGGCAGGCGGAAGATGTCGGCCGGGGTCTTCAGCAGCCCGTCGGCATGGAATTCGGTGATCGTGCGTTCGCCCAGCCCGTCGATGTCGAACGCGTCGCGCGAGACGAAATGGATCAGCCGTTCGACGACCTGCGCCGGGCAGGTCAGGCCGCCGGTACAGCGCCACACCACCTCGCCCGGCGGCCGCTCGGCGCGGGCGCCGCAGATCGGGCAGGTGTGGGGGAAGATGAATGCCTCGCCGCGCGGCGGGGCATCCGCGCCGGGCGGCACCACGCCCAGGATCTGCGGAATGACGTCGCCCGCGCGCTGGATCTGGACCAGGTCGCCGACGCGGACGTCCTTGCGGGCGATCTCGTCCTCGTTGTGCAACGTCGCACGGGTGACGATGACGCCGCCGACATTGACCGGTTCCAGGATCGCCACCGGGGTCAGCGCGCCCGTGCGGCCGACCTGGATGTCGATCCGGGTCAGGCGGGTGATGGCCTGTTCGGCGGGGAACTTCCACGCGATCGCCCAGCGCGGCGCCCGGCCGACGAAGCCCAGCCGGTCCTGCAGGGCCAGGTCGTCGACCTTATAGACCACGCCGTCGATATCGTATTCCAGCCCCGAGCGTTCGCGGGCGATGCGATCCATGAACGCTTCCGCCGCCTCGGCGCTTTCGACGACGCAGGACAGTGGATTGACCGTGAATCCCCACTGCCGCAGCCGCTCCAGATAATCCCAGTGGGTGTCGGCCACCCGGTCCGACGAAAACCCCTGGGCATAGGCGAACAGCGACAGCGGCCGGCGGGCGGTGATGTTGGGATCGAGCTGGCGCAGCGACCCCGCCGCCGCATTGCGCGGATTGGCGAAGGGTTTCTGTCCGGCTTCGGCCTGGGCGGCGTTGATCGACAGGAAGGCGGGCTTGGACAGGAAGACCTCGCCCCTGATTTCGATCAGCGCGGGGGCCGGGCCCTTCAGCCGCAGCGGCACGTCGCGCAGCGTGCGCAGGTTGGCGGTGACGTCCTCGCCCTCCGTCCCGTCGCCGCGCGTGGTGCCGCGCACGAAGCGGCCGTGCTCGTAGGTCAGGCTGATCGACAGGCCGTCGATCTTGGGTTCCGCGACGAAGCGCAGGGCGCGGGCCTGATCGTCGTTCAGGCCGAGGAAGCGGGCGGCGCGGGTCACGAAGGATTCGAAATCCTCGCGGCCGAACACGTTGTCCAGCGAGAGCATCGGCACCAGGTGGCGATGCCGGCCGAACGCGGCGGAGGGCGCGCCGCTGACGTGCAGCGAAGGGCTGTCCGCGCGGCGCAGGTCGGGGAAGCGGGCCTCGATCGCCAGGTTGCGCTGGCGTAGCGCGTCATATTCGGCGTCGGTGACGGTGGGGGCGTCGTCCTCGTAATAGGCGCGGTCCAGGGCGCGGATCTGCTGGGCCAGACGCTCCAGTTCCACCATGGCCTGGGGTTCGGTCAGTTCGGACGGGTCCAGCCTGGCGAGATCGGGGGCGGGATCGTGTGCGCGGGACATGGCGATATTAACCTTGCAGAAGACTGTCCGCCGCCGCCCGCGCGGCCTCGGTGATCGTGTCGCCGGCCAGCATCCGGGCAATTTCCTCGCGCCGCTGTGCCGCCGACAACGGCTCGGCCCGGGTTTCGGTTCGGCCCTTGGTCACCGATTTGCTGATGCGCAGGTGCGCGTCGCCCCGGGCCGCGACCTGCGGGCTGTGGGTGACGACCAGCACCTGCACGTCATGCCCGACGCGGGCCAGCCGGTCCCCGATGGCCGAGGCGGTGGCGCCCCCCACGCCCGAATCGACCTCGTCGAACACCAGGGTCGGTACGGCGGACCGGCCGGCCAGCACGACCTTCAGCGCCAGCATCAGGCGCGACAGCTCGCCGCCCGATGCGACCTTGGCCAGCGGGCCGGGGGGCTGGCCGGGATTGGCGGCGATCTGGAACGCCGCCTGTTCGCGCCCGCGCGCGGTCCACGCTTCGGGCGGCAACGGGGGCAGCGAGACGAAGAAGCGGGCGCGTTCCAGCCGCAGCGGGCGCAGTTCGGCGGTCACTGCCTGTTCCAGGCGCCGCGCCGTCGTCTCACGCGCGGCGGACAGCCGGCCCGCCGTGTCCTCGAAGCGTGCGCGCCGGGTGCGGACCGCCTCCTGCAGGGCGCCGATCCGGGCGTTGCCGGAATCCAGCGCCGCCAGCCGGTCGGCGAAGGCCGCCAGCAGGCCCGGCAGTTCGGGCACCGACACGCCATGCTTGCGCGCGGCGGCGCGCAGGGCGAACAGCCGTTCCTCGGTCTGTTCCAGCAGGTGGGGGTCGGATTCCGCGTCGGCGGCCAGGCGCGAGAGCAGGGTTTCGGCCTCGCCCAGGGCTTCCTCGGCGCGTTCCAGGGCCGCCAGCGCGTCATGGGCCAGCCGGTCGGCGCCGCCGGCCGCCGCATCGTCCTCGCCGGCGGCGGGCAGCAGGCGCTGCAGGGTCCGGCTGGCGCCGCGCAGGGCGGCGGCGGGGCCAGGTGGCGCGGCGGTCGCGCAGGCGACAGTTCGGCCAGCGCCAGCCGCAATGGCCTCGCCACGCCGTTCGCCCTGTTGCAGCGACTGGCGCAGGCCGGCCAGATGCGTTTCCTCGTCCTCCTGCGGGGCCAGGCTGGACAGATCCTCGACCGACTGGCGCAGCCAGTCTTCCTCGCGCGCCGCGTTTTCCATCGCGGCCTGGGCGGCGGCCAGTTCGGCCGTGGCCTCCATCCATGCGCGATAGGCGGCGGCGGTATCGGCCCGCAGGTCGGCCGGCACGCCGAAGGCATCCAGCAGGTCCAGATGCGTGGACTGGTCCGCCAGCCCCATCTGTTCGTGCTGCCCCTGGATTTCGACCAGCAGCGACGCCGCGCGGCGCAGCAGGGTCACGCCGGCCGGCTGGTCGTTGATATAGGCGCGGGACCGTCCATCCACCGTCACGATCCGGCGCAGCACCAGCGGGTCGCGCGGGTCGTCGATCAGGATACCCTGTTCGGCCAGCAGGCCGGGCAGCGGATGGCCGGGGGCGAGTTCGAAGCAGGCGGTGACGCTGGCCTGCTCGGCCCCGGCGCGGACCAGCCCCGCGCTGGCGCGCTCGCCCAATGTCAGGCCCAAACTGTCCAGCAGGATGGATTTGCCCGCCCCGGTTTCCCCCGTCAGCACCGTCAGGCCGGGCGAAAACGGCAGGTCCAGCCGTTCGATCAGGACCACGTCGCGGATCGAGAGATGAGTCAGCACAACGTCGTCCGCCCGTAAACGCGCGCTGGCGGCGATCCGAGGCGCCTTTCCTGTGCTCCGGTGCTCACGGCCCACAAGGCCGCTCCGCTCCGGTGCTCGGAAACGCACGCCGGGCGCTCCACTGCGTTCCGCTCTCGCTCGTCAGCCCACGTTTCCGGGCGGACGCCTGGAACACCGTAAACGCGCGCCGGCGGCAATCCGAGGCGCGTTTCCTGAGTTCCGTTCTTGTTCACCGGCCTATGCTTCCGGACAGGCGCTTAGAAGACCGAGTGCCACATGCGCGAGAAGAAGCCGCGTCTGGCCGGCGTGGCGCCGGGCGGCGGCGGGGCATTTTTCGCGTGCGTGTCGTCAACGGGCGTGGCCGGCGTGGTGTCGGGGACCGAGCCGGGCAGCGGGGCGTGGGGGTCCAGCAGGTTCTTGCTGCGCAGCATGTTGTAGCTGAAGCGGTACCATTTGCTGCCCGGATAGTTATAGGACAGCACCGAGGCCGTGCGGCGCGCCTGGTCCGTCAGGCCCAGATCCAGATACACCTCGACCAGACGCTCCAGCGCCTCGGGCACGTGGTTGGTGGTCTGGAAATCCTGCACCACGCGCTGGTAGCGGTTGACCGCGCCTTCGTAATTCCGCTGTTCCTCGTAGAACCGGCCGACCAGCATTTCCTTGCCGGCCAGATGGTCGCGGCACAGATCGACCTTCAATTGCGCATCGCGGGCATAGGGCGATTGCGGGAAGCGGGTGATCACCTCTTCCAGCGCGTTCATGGCCTCGACCGTGCCCTGCTGGTCGCGCTGCACCTCGGCCACCTGCTCGTAATAGCACAGGGCCCGCAGGTAGAAGGCATAGGCCGCGTCGGCGCTGGTCGGGTGCAGTTCCAGGAAGCGGTCCAACTGCTGCACCGCGTCGGCGTATTTGTCCTGCAGGTAGTTCGCGTAGCCTTCCATGAGCTGTGCGTTCGCGACATAGCCGGAATAGGGATAATTCTGCTGCAGGACCTCGAATTCCGCGGCGGCCAGGGCATAGCGCTGGTCGCGCAGGGCGTCGATGCCGTTATTGTAGAGCGTTTCGACAGGCGGGACATGGGATTCCATGTCGTTGATCGCCTTCTTGTCGCCGCCGCAGGCCGCCACCGCCAGGATCAGGGCCAGTGATGCGAATCGGGCGGCACGGAGGCCGTTCGAACGGTCAGCGAAATGATATCGAATTCTGCGCAGGGACATGCCGGCTCTTCCAGTTCGGTCTGCCTTATATCATGCGGCGGGCCGTGGTGAAGGCCATGGCGTCGTTTTCAATGCAATCCGGGGTGATACGGCCCGGTAGAGCCGGCCTGGAAACGTGGTCTGGTGAGCGAGAGTGCCGCGCAGCGGCACGCCCGGCGTGTGTCTGCGAGCAGCGAAGCGGCCGTGTCGGCCGTGAGCATCGAAGCACAGCGGATGCGCGTCGGGTCGCCACCAGCGCGCGTTTACAGGCCGACTCTAGGCCGCCGCACGCAGTGCGGCCTGGGCACGCTGCGCGCGGGTGTGCATGCGCCAGGCCGCACGGTCGGCGAACAGCGCGCGCAGCAGCCGGTTGTTCAGCGCGTGGCCGGATTTGTGGCCGGTGAACAGGCCGTTGATCGCGCCGCCGGCCAGGTACAGGTCACCCACCGCGTCGATCATCTTGTGACGGACGAATTCGTCGGGCCGGCGCAGGCCGGACGGGTTCAGAACGCTGGCGCCGTCCACCACGATCGCATTGTCCAGCGAGCCGCCGCGCGCCAGGCCCGCCCGGTGCAGGGCTTCGATTTCCTGGCGCAGGGTGAAGGTCCGACAATTGGCGATTTCGGCACGGTAGCCCTGACGGTCCAGACGGGTCGCAAACGTCTGCTCGCCGATCGCGGCGGCGGGGAAGTCGATGGACAGGGTCAGCGACAACCCGCCCTCGCGGCCCGGGCGCAGTTCGGCGAAGGCGTCACCCTCGGTCACGCGAACGGGGCGCAGGACGTCGATCGCGGTGCGCGGGGCGGCCTGTTCCGCCAGGCCCGCGCAATCCAGCAGGAAGATGAAATCGGCCGCCGAGCCGTCGAAGACCGGGATTTCCGGCCCGTCGACATCGATCAGCACATTGTCGACGCCGCTTCCCGACAGGGCGGACATCAGATGTTCGATGGTGGCGATGCGCAGCGCGGGGTCCGTGGCATCGCCGATGACGGTGCTCAGCCGCGTATCGACGACATGGTCGAACCGGGCCGGAATGGTGCGGTCGTCCAGGTCGGTGCGCCGGAAGACGATGCCGGTATTTTCCGCCGCCGGATGCAGCGTCAGGCGAATGCGCCGCCCGGTATGCAGCCCGACGCCGATGGAGGAAATGGAATTGCCCAGCGTATGCTGCCGCGCCGTGCGTACCGCCGCGCGCGCGGGGGCGGGGCTGCCGGACGAGGTGGCACCCGAGGGGGCGCTGCCAGAAGATACACCGACAGAGGACACAGTATCATGCCCCGGAATTGCCAGCATACCGTCCATCGCGTGTCCCTCGCGTTGTTCTTTATTCAGTCGCTAAAAGAACGACAGCCTAATTTGTAGCGTCGGGGTGGTGGACAGGCGAGTCAATGTTTGTTGCCGACTGTTACGGGTTAAGAACCTGAAACAAAATGAAAAAAAGCCACGATGCCTGGGGCATCGTGGCGGATCGCCATCAGGACCGGCGCCGGCTGCTGCTGTCAGGACTGGCGGCGCAGGAAGGCCGGGATGTCCAGACCGACCTCGTCGGCCGTGGCCTGGCGGACGGTGGCGGTGGGCTCCTGTTCCGGCAGCACGGGCTCGGCACGCTGGGGGGCCGGCGCGGGGGCGGCCCCGCGGCGCAGCACGCCGGTGACGATGTTGAACAGGCTGTTGCCCCGCTGGCCGGCCGGCGATGCGTCCTGCGGGCGCGGCGGTTCCGAGAACAGCGGCGAGCGGGGCGAGGGCCGGGCGCCCGGCGCCACGTGCTGCGGCGTGGAATGGGGCGACGGCGCGGGCACGGGCCCGGTGTTCATGAAGTTCGGGGTGGGGTGGCGCGGGGCGGGCTGCCCCCCGGCATGGGCCGCTGCCGGATCGGGCGCCACGGCTTCCTGCACCGAGGCGCGGTCCGTTGCCGCGTCCGGTTGGGGGGCGGCTTCGGCCTGCACCGGTTCGGCAACGCGGACCGGCGGGGTGTCGATGCCGGTGGCGACGACCGACACCCGGATGCGCCCGTTCAGCGATTCGTCGATCGCCGAGCCGAAGATGATGTTCGCGTCGTCGGCCACTTCCTCGCGGATGCGGTTGGCGGCCTGATCGACTTCGTACAGCGTCATGTCCTCGCCGCCGGTGATGTTGATCAGCAGGCCGCGCGCGCCGGCCATCGACGTGTCTTCCAGCAGCGGGTTGGAAATCGCGTCCTCGGCCGCGGAAATGGCGCGGTTGTCGCCATCGGCCTCGCCGGTGCCCATCATCGCCTTGCCCATTTCGGCCATGACGGTGCGGATGTCGGCGAAATCCAGGTTGACCAGGCCCGGCGCCATCATCAGGTCGGTCACGCCGCGTACGCCCATGTACAGGACGTTGTCGGCCATCTTGAACGCGTCCTTCCAGCTCGTCCGCTCGGTGGCCAGGCGGAACAGGTTCTGGTTGGGGATGACGATCAGCGTATCGACGTACTGCTGCAGTTCCGCGATGCCGGCATCGGCGGATTTCGACCGGCGCGCGCCCTCGAAGGTAAACGGCTTGGTGACGACGCCCACGGTCAGGATGCCGCGTTCGCGCGCCATGCGCGCGATCACCGGCGCCGCCCCCGTGCCCGTGCCGCCGCCCATGCCGGCGGTGATGAACACCATGTGCGCGCCGTCCATGTGGCGGGCCAGCTCATCGGCCGCTTCCTCGGCCGCCGCGCGCCCGATCTCGGGCTTGGCGCCCGCGCCCAGGCCCTGCGTCAGGTGCGGGCCAAGCTGGACGCGGCGGTCGGCCTTGCTGTGCGACAATTGTTGCGCGTCGGTATTCGCGACGACGAATTCCACGCCCTGCAACTGGGACTGGATCATGTTGTCGACCGCGTTCGTGCCGCCCCCGCCCACGCCGATCACGGTGATCCGCGGCGTGAAGTCGGAATGAAGCTGCTGCGGAATGCTGAGGTTGAGGGTCATGGGCGTCTCCCGGGACGAGTCGTAATGATATGCGTACCGATTCGCGTATGGGTTTTCAGGGGTTATTCTGAATCATTTCATTACACCCTGTCGCGTATGAATTCCACGAGGCGACGGAGGAATCCGGCCGGTCTGGGCTCGGAAAGATCCAGATCGCCCAGCGCGCCGCTGCCCCCGGCCGCCCACGCCAGCAATCCGGCGGACGTGGCGAAGGACGGCCAGGCCGCCGCGTCGTCCGGCAGGCCGCGAATGCCCGTGGGGCGGCCCAGCCGGACCTGGCGGTTGAGGATGCGCGCGGCCATGTTGCCCACGCCATCCAGCAGCGATGCCCCGCCCGTCAGCACGACCCGCCCGTCGGCGGCGCGGCCCACCCCGGCCGATTCCAGCCTGTCACGCACCATTTCCAGCGTTTCCTCGATTCGTGGCCGGATGATCGAGACCACCTTGGAGCGGGAAATATTGACGAATTGATGGTGATCGTCGCCGATCAGCTGCACGGGCAGCAGGTCCATGTCGTCGTCGGCCGACAGTTCCGCCGAGCCGTACATGGTCTTCAGCCATTCGGCGCTGTCGATCGGCGTGGACAGCACGTGGGCGATGTCGCGCGTGACATGCATGCCGCCCACCGGCAGGCAGGCGGTGTGCAGAAGCTGGCCCTCGCCGAACACGGCGATCGAGGTCGTGCCGCCGCCCATGTCCACCACGGTGACGCCCAGTTCGCGCTCGTTTTCGTCCAGCACCGACAGGCCCGACGCCAGCGGGGCCGAGACCAGTTCGCTGATCTTCAGTTCCGCGCGCGTCAGCACGGTTTCCAGGTTGCGCAGCGCGGTGGTCGAGGCATCGATGACATGCAGGCGCGACGTCAGCTGGTCGCACAGATGCCCGCGCGGATCGGCCACGCCCGCCGTTTCGTCCACCGCGAAATCCAGCGGCAGCGTGTGGATGGTCGACCGGCCCTCGGACATCGCGCGCATCCGGCCCTCGGTCACCACGCGGCGGACGTCGGAATCCGTGATCTCGCGCCCGCCCACGGGCCAGCGGACGTTGAACAGGCGGCTTTCGGGGTGGCCGCAGGACAGGTTGACATAGACCGTGTCCAGCCGGCGTTCGGCCGCGTCCTCGGCCTGGCCCACGGCGGCGCGGATCGCGGCCTCGGCCTCGTGCAGGTTCACGATGCCGCCGGATTTCACGCCATGCGACCGGCGCCAGCCATGGCCCAGCACCCGCAGCGTGCCGTCGGGTTCGCCCCGCCCGATCAGGCACATGATCTTGGTCGAGCCGATATCCAGCACGCCGAACGTTCCGGGCCGCCAGGCGCGCGGCGGCGCGGGCGCGTCGGGCGGCGGCAGCGCGATGACGCGTCCGCCGGTCACGGACGGGGCGGCGGGCGTGGCGCGCCGCCGGGCGCGGCGGCGGCGGGCCGGCCGGTCGGGGGGCGCGTCTTCGTCCTGTGGGGTCACGACCAGGTCGTTCATGCGCGGTTCCGTTGGGCGGGCTCGCCGCCCATCGGCGGCAGGTTGGGGACGGGGGGCGGAAGCGGTGCGGACGCCGGAAGCGACGTGCGGGGCCGGACCGGTGCAGGTGCCGGCGCCGGCACGGGGGCGGCCAGGGGCGCGGACATGGCGGACGCCGCCGGCCGGGACTCGCCATGGCTGGTCGCCGGGCCGGCCGGGTTCGGCCGGTGCGCGGCCGGGTGCGGGGCGGGTGGCGTGCCGGCGTCGGCGCCCGGCGGGCCTGCGTTCGGCGCCTTGCCATCCTGTGCCGCCCCGTTCGGCGCGACGGGGTCGGCGGCCGGCGGCGGTTGCTGGACCACCAGCCGGTCGGGCAGGCGCAGGTCGATGCTGATCACGGGGCGGTCCAGCAGCTTCATGCTGTCCTGCAGTTCGGCCAGCCGCTTCAGTGCCGGAATTTCCTCGCCCTCGGGCAGCAGGACGGTTGTGCCGTCATGCAGCAGCAGGTTCCACCGCCGCTGGCCCACGCGCACGGCGGCGGCCATGTGGGCCAGCACCACCGGCTGGCCGGCCAGCATGTCCATCAGCGGGGCGGCGGCAAGGTTGGCGTCCGGCCCAACCACCAGGGGCAGTTGCAGGAAGGCCTGGGCGTCCTTGCCGCTCAGGCCCGCCTGTCCGGGGCCCTGGTCCTGGACCGGGTTGCCGGCGCGGTCGATCAGCATGAAGCGGCCCTGGTTCTGCCAGACCGCGAAGGGACGGCGTTCGGTCAGGCGCACCACGATGGTGCCCGGCAGGTGGCGTTCGACCACCGAATGGTCCACGAAGGGCAGCGCGTCGATCCGCTGGCGGGCGGCTTCGACCGAAAAGCCCAGCACCGGGTCGCCGATGCGCACGCCCAGGGCATCGCGCAGCGCGGCCTCGTCGGTCAGCGTGCGGCCGCTGACCTGGATGTCGGTCACGCGCAGCGGCAGCAGGCTGACCAGGCGGGCGCGGATCGGCGCGAACCGTTCCTCGGACCGCATGTCGCGCAGCACGGCCGCGCCCCCGGCGATTACAATCAGGAAGACGAGGGCAAGCGCGACCGGCCGCGCCATGCGGCGTTGCCGCCGCATGAAGATCGACAGCCGTGACGGCCGGTCGCTTCGATTGTCCCGCGTCCGTCGCATCTAGGTCCGGCACGCCGCGTGTTCGACCATCCACCGGCACAGCGCGCCATAGGGGATGCCGCAGGCCCCCGCCTGTTCGGGCAGCAGCGAGGTCGGGGTCATGCCGGGCTGGGTATTGACCTCCAGGATCACCAGTCGCCCCGGCCCGTCGCCGCACTGCGTGTCGTCGTAACGGAAATCGGTGCGCGACGCGCCGGCGCAGCCCAGCGCGCGGTGGGCGGCCACCGCCAGGTCCAGCGCCTGGGCGAACGCGTCCGGGTGGATACGCGCGGGCAGGATGTGCCGCGATCCGCCATTCTGGTACTTGGCGGCGTAGTCGTAGAATTCATGCCCGGCATCGGGATTGGGGGTGATGTCGGTCACGGTCAGGGCGCGGTCGCCCATTACCCCCACCGTCAGTTCGCGCCCGGGGATGAATTCCTCGACCAGCGCCAGGGGGCCGTAGGTCCATGCGTCGGCGATCGCGGCGCGGCGGTTGGTGCCCGGCCGTACGATCTCGACACCCACCGACGATCCTTCGTTCAGCGGCTTGATGACATAGGGGGCGGGCAGCGGGTCGGCGGCGGGAAAGTCGGCGATGGCGATGACCCCGCCCTGCGCCACCGGCAGGCCCGCGGCGCGGAAGGCCGAGCGGGCCGCCGCCTTGTCCATCGCCATGGCCGACGCGCGGACGCCGGAATGGGTGTAGGGGATGTTCATCCAGTCCAGCACGCCCTGGATTGACCCGTCCTCGCCGAAGCGGCCGTGCAGGGCGTTGAACACCACGTCGGGCCGGTGCGCCGTCAGGTCCGCGACGATGGCGCCGAGGTCCGGCCCGGCATCCAGCACGCGGACGTCGAATCCTTCCTCGCGCAGGGCGGCGCTGATGCCGGCGCCGCTGGACAGGCTGACGGTGCGCTCGGCGGACAGGCCGCCGGTCAGCACCGTGATGGTGCGCGGACGGGTCATGACGGTTCTCCTGCCCCAATGGCTGTCTCGGTCGGGGATGGGGTGGCGGGACGGCCGATCCGCTTGATTTCCCACTCCAGCGTGACGCCGGTATGGACGCGCACCCGCTTGCGCACGCTCTCGCCCAGGCGTTCCAGGGGCGGCGGCGGTGGCGTCGCCGGTGTTCAGGATGAAATTGCAGTGCTTCGTGCTGACCTGTGCGCCGTCCATGGTCAGGCCCCGGCAGCCGGCGCTGTCGATCAGTTCCCACGCCTTGCGGTCCGTCACCGACGGGTCGGGGTTGCGGAAGGTCGATCCGCCGGTGCGGGCCCGCGTGGGCTGCGACTCCTCGCGCGACTGGCGGATGGCCGCGATGGCCTGGCGGATGTCGGCGGGGGCCGCGGGCGCGGCGCGCAGGCGCGCGCGCACCACCACCGCGCCAGCCGGCAGCGCCGACCGGCGATAGCCGAACCCCAGCGCCGGCCCGGACAGGCGCACGCTGTTGCCGTCGCGGGTGATGATGTCGGCCCAGTCCAGCACCGTCGCGACGTCGGACCCGTGGGCGCCCGCGTTCATGGCGACCGCGCCGCCGATCGAACCGGGAATGCCGGCCAGGAATTCCAGCCCCTTCAGCCCCGCCTCGGCCGCGCGTTCGGCCACGACCATGTCCAGGCAGGCCGCGCCGACCACCAGCCCGTCCGGTTCCGCCACGATGTCGGCAAAGCCGCCGCCCAGCCGGATCACCACCCCGTCGATCCCGCCGTCGCGGATGATCACGTTCGAGCACGCGCCCAGCACCGTGACCGGCACGTCCGGCGGCAGGCGGTGCAGCGCGTCCGCCAGGTCCTGCGTATCGGCCGGCTGCAGCAGGATTTCCGCCGGGCCGCCGACGCGGAACCAGGTGCGCGGGCCCAGCGGCGCACCCTGGGTCAGCCGTCCGCGCAGGCCGGCCAGCATTGCGCGTACCTCGGCGGTCCAGGATGCATCCGAAGGGGCGGGGGGCGTGGTCATGCCGCGCATTCGCCCTTTCGCGCCGCGGCCGGGTTCTGCAACGCCGCCAGTTGGCCGGGCAGGGCCTGCGCCCAGTTGGTGATGCTGCCGGCCCCCAGGCAGACGACGAAGTCGCCGGGGCGGGCGATGGCGTGGACCATTTCCGCCAGGTGTTCCGGGTCGGGCAGCGGCACCACCGAACGGTGGCCGCGCTCGCGCAGGCCCTCGACCAGCGCGTCGCGGTCCACACCCGGGATCGGGGCCTCGCCCGCGGCATAGACGTCGGCCACGATGACGGTGCCGGCATCGTTCATGCAGGTGCAGAATTCGCCGAACAGCGTCTGCAGCCGGGAATAGCGGTGCGGCTGGACCACGGCGATGACGTCGCGCGCGCCGGCCTGGCGCGCGGCCTTCAGCACGGCGGCGATTTCCACCGGGTGGTGGCCGTAATCGTCGATCACGGTGATGCCGCCGGTCTCGCCGGTGCGGGTGAAGCGGCGCTTGACCCCACGGAATCCCGCGAAGGCCGAGCGCAGGGTGGCGTCGTCGATATCCATCTCGACCCCGACGGCGATCGCGGCCAGCGCGTTCTGCACGTTGTGGTGGCCCAGCATCGGCAGGCGGAACGGACCGGCGCGGCGCGTGCGGTTGCGGTTGCGGTTGGTCACCACGACCTCGAACGTCGCGCCCAGCTTGTCGGTGATGACCTTCTCGGCCCGGATGTCGGCCTGGGGCGAAAAGCCATAGGTCACGATCCGGTGGTCCGACAGGCGCGGGATCATCTGCTGCACCGCCGGATGGTCGATGCACAGCACCGCGAAGCCGTAGAACGGAATGTTGGAGACGAACTGGTCGTACGCCGCCTGCATCGCCTCGGCGGTGCCCCAATGGTCCAGATGCTCGGGGTCCATGTTGGTCACGACGGTGATGACCGAGGGCAGGCGCAGGAACGATCCGTCGGATTCGTCGGCCTCGACCACCATCCAGTCGCCCGATCCCATGCGGGTGTTGGTGCCGTAGGCCTCGATGATGCCGCCATTGATGACCGTAGGGTCCAGGCGCGCCGCTTCCAGCACCGCCGCGATCAGGCTGGTGGTCGTGGTCTTGCCGTGCGTGCCGCCGACCGCGACGGCCCAGCGCAGGCGCATCAGCTCGGCCAGCATCTCGGCCCGCCGGACGACGGGGATCAGCCGCGCGCGGGCGGCCACCACTTCCGGATTGTCGCGGCGGACGGCGGTCGATGTCACCACGACCTGCGCCGCGCCCAGGTTGGCGGCGTCATGGCCGATCGCCACCGTGATGCCGGCGGCGCGCAGGCGCTGCACGTTCGCGTTCTCGGCGATGTCCGAACCCTGCACGGCATAGCCCAGCATGTGCAGCACCTCGGCAATGCCGGACATGCCGATGCCGCCGATCCCGACGAAGTGGATGGTGCCGATGGATAGGGGCAGGGCTCTCATGCGTGGGTCTCCGTCTTCGCGGCTGTCGGATAGGCGGGGCGGGGGGGCGGACGCAAGCGTCCTTCGATCGTATCGGTGATCAGGTCGGCGAACAGGCTTGCGGCGTCGGGTCGGGCCAGGCCCTGGGCGGCGCGCGCAGCCCCGGTCAGGCGTGCCGGGTCGGATAGCAGGGAGTCCAGCAATCCGGCCAGGGCAGGGGGTGTGAAATCGGGCTGGCGGATCATCCAGGCGGCACCGGATTCGACCAGGGCGGCGGCGTTGGCCCCCTGTTCGTCGCTGGCCGCGATCGGCAGCGGCACTAGGATCGCGGGCCGGCCGGCATCGGTCAGTTCCGCCACCGACGACCCGCCCGCGCGGCCGATCACCAGATGGGCACCCCCCAGCAGTTCCGCGACGTTCGAGAAGAAGGGCGAGATCTCGGCGGCAATCCCAAGCGTGGCATAGGCCTGGCGGACGCGTTCGACATCTTCGGCCCGCGCCTGCTGGGTCACGTGCAGGCGCGCGCGCAGGCTTTCGGGCAGGCGGGCGATGGCGTCGGGCACCACGTCGCTGAACACGCGCGCGCCCAGCGACCCGCCCCAGACCAGCAGGCGGATGGTGTCCACGGGCGGCTGGTAGGCGGTGCCGTACAGCGCCGCGATCTCGTCGCGCACCGGCATGCCGGTCAGCACCGTCCGCGCCCCCGCCGGCAGGCGGGCGACCTGGGCGAACGAGGTGGCGATGCCGTCGGCGAAGCGCGCCAGCATCGCATTGGCCTGCCCCAGCACGGCACCTTCATGGATGAAGATCAGCGGGCGCTTGTGACCCAGCGACCGGGCCCCCAGCAGCGGCGGGACGGAGGGATAGCCGCCGAACCCCACCACCGCCACGGCATCCAGCCGGCGCAGGATGGTGCGCGCCTGCGCCGTGCCGCGCGCCAGCGCCAGGGCGGCGCGGGCGCGGTGCGACAGGCCATGCCCGGCGATGCCCGCGCCCGGCAGGACGAATTGCGCGCCATCCGCGAAGACGCCATGCAGGCGCGTACCGGCCCGGCGGTCGGTCATCAGCGCGATGGCGTGCCCCCGCGCGGCCAGCACGCGGGCCAGCGCCTCGGCGGGGATGAAATGGCCGCCGGTGCCCCCGGCGGCGATGACGATGGGGCGGTTCAGGGTCGTGGTGGTGTCCTGGTTCGTGCTCATGCCGCGGCCCTCCGCGACCGGAAGGCGGCGTGGCCGCGCGGGATGCGGCTTTCGCCCACCCGGTGGCGCGTCAGGGCCAGGACCATGCCGATGGTCAGCGCCACCGACATCGCCGACGACCCGCCATAGGAAATGAACGGCAGCGTCATGCCCTTGGTCGGGATCAAATGCAGGGTGGACCCCATGTTGACGAAGGCCTGCAGGCCGAAGCCGGTGATCAGCCCCGTGCTGGCGACGACGATGAACGGGTCGTCCTCGCGCAGCAGCTTCAGCAAGGTCCGCACCACGATCACGCAGAACACGCCGATGATGAACAGGCAGACCAGCATGCCGAATTCCTCGCCCGCGACGGCGAAGACGAAATCGGCGTGGGCGTCGGGCAGCAGGTCCTTGACCCGTCCCTCGCCGGGACCACGGCCCATCAGCCCGCCATTGCCGAAGGCGCGCAGGGCGGTGTCGATCTGGTAATGGTCGCCGACATTGGGGTGCAGGAAGCGTTCCACGCGCGAGCGCACGTGCGGGAACGCCACATAGGCGCCCAGGAAGGCCGCGATCATGCAGCCGACCCCGGCGCCGACGAAGAAGATGTTCAGCCCGTCGATGAACAGTTGCGTCATGAAGACGGTGGTGATCACGCTGAGCATGCCGATATCCGGCTGCGATTTCAGCAGCACGAGGATGACCGCGAACAGGCCCAGCGCGATCGGCATGCCCGGGAACAGGCGCCGCGCCCGCCGTTCGGTCAGCAGCCACGCCGTCACGACCGCGAAGCAGGGCTTGAGGAATTCCGACGGCTGGACCGACATCAGCGGCAGCGCGATCCAGCGCCGCGCGCCCTTGATTTCCACGCCATGGACCAGCGTCAGCGCGGTGGCGCCCATGGCCAGCACGAACCCCACCGCCGCCAGTCGCTTCACCCCCCGGGGCGAGAGCAGCGAGGCGCCCGTGACGATCAGCCCCGCCAGCGACAGGAAGATTACCTGCTTCAGGATGAACATGTCGCGCGATGCGCCGATGCGCGTGGCGACGGCGGGGCTGGCCGCCAGCATCAGCACATAGCCGAAGCCGATCAGTACGCCGACGCAGGACAGCGTCACCCGGTCGACATTGCGCCACCAGCGCGCAAGGTAGGATGCATCGACGCGTGAGATCCCGGCCATCAGTCCGTCCCCAATGTGGGCGCCAGCAGGCGGACCAGGTCCGCGAAGTGCCGGCCGCGATGTTCGAAGCTGGCGTACTGATCAAAGCTGGCGCAGGCGGGGGACAGCAGCACCACCGGCACGCCGTCCCGCCGCGCCAGGGCGAGGGCGGCGGGCACCGCCGCGTCCATCGTGCCCGACAGCGTGAAGGCAACGCCGTGCGCGGCCAGGGTTTCGGCCAGCGCCGGCGCGTCCTGCCCGATCAGGAAAGCATGGGCCACGCGCGGGAAGAACGGCGCCAGGTCCGCGATTCCGCCGGCCTTGGCCACACCGCCCGCGATCCACACCAGCCGGTCGTAGCAGCCCAGCGCCCGCGATGCGGCATCGGCGTTCGTCGCCTTGCTGTCGTCGATGAAGCGCACGCCGTCGACGGTGCCGACCGGCTTCTGCCGGTGGGCCAGGCCCGGGAAGGTCCGCAGCGCGCCGGCGATCGTGGCGCGCGGCACGCCCAGCGCCAGGGCCATCGCCGCCGCCGCCGCCGCGTTTTCGGCATTGTGCGCGCCGGGCAGGGATGGGGCATCGGCCAGGGTGGCGATCGGCCCGTCCGCGTCGCGCAGCACACCCCCGGCGCCGGTCAGGCCGGCGTCGGCACGGGTGCCGGATATGGTGACGACCCGGATGCCGCGCGCCGCCAGGTCGCGGGCCAGCGCCGCGTCGTCCGGGGCGTCGTACTGGCCCAGCACGGCCAGGTCGCCCGGTCCCTGGCGGTCGAAGACGTGCTGCTTGGCCCGTCGATAGCCTGCCATGTCGCCATGGCGGTCCAGGTGGTCGGGCGTCAGGTTCAGCAGGCACGCGGCGTCGAAGCGCAGGTCCCGCAGCCGTTCCAGCATGTAGGACGACATTTCCAGCACATAGACGCCCGTGTCGGGCAGCAGCGGCAGCGCCAGCGCCGCCGGGCCCAGGTTCCCGCCCGCCGCGACCGGCAGGCCGGCGGTGTGGAGCATGTGGGCCAGCAGGGTGGTGGTGGTCGATTTGCCGTTGGTTCCGGTGATGCCGGCGAAGCGCGCGCGCGACCCGGACCGGCGCACCGCCTGGAACAGCAGGTTGGCATCCGACAGGATGGGAACGCCCGCCGCGTGCGCCATCCGGGCGACAGGATGCGGGTGGGGCAGGATGTGCGGAATGCCGGGCGAGAGCACCAGCGCGTCGAACCCCGCCAGCGTGTCGAACGGCGCGATGGCGACGCCCGGCACGTCCGCGACCGCCGCACGAGCGGCGTCGCCGTCATCCCAGGCCTGCACGTCCGCCCCCATCGCGGCCAGCGCGCGGACGGCGGGGGCGCCGTTGCGCCCCAGCCCCAGCACCGCGTAGCGGCTGCCGGCCAACAGGCCGGGGGGGAACAGGCCCGGGCCGCTCATCGCAGCTTCAGCGTGGCCAGGCCACACAGTCCCAGGACGATGGACACGATCCAGAAGCGGATGACGATCTTGGGCTCCTGCCAGCCTTTCTTTTCGAAATGATGGTGCAGCGGCGCCATCAGGAACACCCGCCGCCCGGTGCGGCGGAACCAGAAGACCTGGATGATCACGGACAGGGTTTCGACCACGAACAGGCCGCCGACGATGCACAGCACCAGTTCATGCTTCACCGCGACGGCGATCGCGCCCAGCGCGCCGCCCAGCGACAGCGACCCGGTATCGCCCATGAACACCGCCGCCGGCGGGGCGTTGAACCACAGGAAGCCCAGCCCCGCGCCGACCAGGGCCGAACAGAATACGCACAGCTCGCCCGTGCCCGGCACCGCGTGCAGTTGCAGGTAGTCGGCGAAGACGTGGTTGCCGACCAGATACGAGATCAGCCCGAAGACCAGCGCCGCGATGATGACCGGCACGATCGCCAGCCCGTCCAGCCCGTCGGTGAAATTGACGGCGTTGCCGAAGCCGGTGATCGTGATCATGGCAAACAGCGGGAAGGCGAAGCCCAGCGGCAGCAGCCATTCCTTGAGGAACGGAAAGGCCAGGTGATTGGCCAGGTCCGCCGGCATCAGGCTCTGCATCCAGTAGCCGCCGACCAGCGACGCCGCGAATTCGCAGCCCAGGCGCATGCGCTTGGACACGCCGGCGGTGTTGCGCCGCGACAGCTTCAGGTAATCGTCGGCGAACCCCACCGCGCCGAAGCTCAGCGTGGTCAGCAGCACGGCCCAGACATACCCGTCGGTCAGGTCCGCCCACAGCAGCGTTGAACCGAACAGGGCCGCCAGGATCAGCACGCCGCCCATGGTGGGAGTGCCGGCCTTTTCCAGGATGTGGCGTTCCGGGCCCAGGGCGCGGATCGGCTGACCCTCGCGCTGGATGCGGCGCAGTTGCGCGATCAGCGGGTTGCCCAGCAGCAGCGAGATCGCCAGCGCCGTGAGGCACGCCGCCCCGGCGCGGAAGGTGATGTAGCGGAACAGGTTCAGGACGGTGACGTGTGCCGACCCGTGATGCTGGATCAGGTCGTAGAGCATCAGGCCGCACCCGCCTTGGAGGGTGCCGTCGCGGGCGCGGTCAGCACCGAGACGACATCGCGCATGCGGCTGCCGAAGCTGCCCTTGACCAGGATCACGTCGTCCTGGGCCACGGCATCGCGCACCAGCGGCGCCAGGCTGGCGGCGTCCGGCGCCCATGCGCCGCGTCGGGAGGGGGGAAGCAGGTCGAACAGATATTTCATATCGGGGCCGGAGCAGAAGACGAGGTCCGCATGCGCCAGCACGGCGGACAGGAGGGATTCATGTTCGGCGCGCGCGAAGGCGCCGAGTTCGCGGATATCGCCCAGCACGGCCATGCGCCGTGTCGCGGGCAGCAGCCCCAGCACCGCCAGGGACGAGCGGACGGACAGGACCGAGGCGTTGTAGCTTTCATCCAGCAGGGCGGCGCGGCCGCCCAGGATCGGCTTCAGCGCGCCGCGCCCGGCGCCGGGCCGGAAATCCGCCAGCGCCGTGGCGGCGGTCGCGATGTCGGCGCCCAGGGCGGCCACCGCCGCCAGCGCCGTGGCGGCGTTGCGGACCAGGTGGCGGCCCGGGGCGTTCAGGCGTACGGGGACGGACCGTCCGTCGATGGTGACGGTGAAGCTGCTGCCCTCGGCATCCAGCGCCACGTCCGACACGGCCACCGTGCTGTCGGTCCGTTCGCCGGCCCGCCACAATGTGGCCCGTGCCCGCGCCGCCTGTTCGGCGAAGATCGGCTGGCCCGTGGCGTCATCGGGGACAATGGCGATGCCGGCGGGCGGCAGGGTCGCGATCAGGTCGGATTTTTCCCTCGCGATGGCCTCCAGGCTGCCCATATGGCCCAGATGGGCGCCGGCGATGGTGGTGACGAGGGCGACAAGCGGCCGGACCATCACCGCCAGCGGCGCGATTTCTCCGGGGTGGTTCATGCCCACCTCGCAGACGCAGAAGGCGGCATCCATCGGCAGGCGGGCCAGCGTCAGCGGTACGCCCCAATGGTTGTTGTAGGACGCGGCGGCGCAATGGGTCGGCCCGATCGCGCCCAGCGCCAGGCGCAGCATCTCCTTGGTCGTGGTCTTGCCCACGCTGCCGGTGACGGCGACCATCCGGCCGGTGAAGCGGGTGCGGGCATAGCGCCCCAGCGCGTTCAGCGCCGCCATCGTGTCGGGCACGCGCAGCAGGCGCGGATCGTCGGAATCGGTGCCCAGGACAGTCGGGTCATGGATCATGGCGGCGGCGGCGCCCTGGTCCAGGGCCGCGCGGACGTGGGCATGGCCATCGCTGTTTTCGCCCGCCAGCGCGATGAACAGGTCGCCCGGGGCCAGCGTGCGGGTGTCGATCGACACCCCGGTGACTGCAACCGGCGCCTGCCCCGTGAACGTGCCGCCGGTCGCGTCCTGCAGTGCCGCGCGGGTCCACAGAACCGTCATGCCCGCACCCCGGCCAGGTCGCGAATGACCGATGCGTCATCGAAGGGCAGCGTCGCGGTGCCGATGGTCTGGCCCTGTTCGTGGCCCTTGCCGGCCACCACCAGCACGTCGCCGGCCCGCAGCATCGACAGGCCCTCGGCGATCGCCCGCGCGCGATCGCCGATTTCGATCGCGCCCGGCGCGCCGGCCAGGACCTCGCCCCGGATGAAGGCGGGGTCCTCGGTGCGGGGGTTGTCGTCGGTGACGATGGCGATGTCGGCGCGGCGGGTCGCTTCCTGCCCCATCAGCGGGCGCTTGCCGCGATCGCGGTCGCCGCCGGCGCCGAACACGGCGATCAGCCGGCCCGAGGCGTGCGGGCGCAGCGCGTCCAGCAGGCGGGCCAGCGCGTCCGGGGTATGGGCGTAATCGACATAGGCCGCCGCCCCGTTGGGCAGCAGCGCCGCGCGCTCCATCCGTCCGCGCACGCCGCGCAGCGCAGGCAGCAGGTCGATCGCCCGGGCCAGCCCGTCGGCGCCCGGCGCGGCCAGCGCCGCCGCCAGCAGCGCATTGTCGGCCTGGAAGCGGCCGGGCAGTGCCAGGACGATGTCGCGCGCAACCCCGCCCGACGCGATCCGCAGATGCTGGCCCTCGGGCAGCGGGGTGCTGCCCAGCAGGCGGATCGCATCTCCCGCTTCGCCGACCAGGCGCAGGTCCAGTCCCCGCCGCGCGGCAATATCGCGTAGCGCGTCCAGCGTCGCGGTGTCCATGTCCGCATTCGCCGCCATCAGCCCGTCCGGCGGCAGCAGCGTGTCGAACAGGCGCAGCTTGGCCGCGCGGTAGGCGTCCAGCGTGCCGTGATAGTCCAGATGGTCTCGGGTCAGGTTGGTAAAGCCGGCCGCCGACAGGCGCAGCCCGTCCAGCCGGTGCTGGTCCAGCCCGTGGGACGATGCCTCGATGGCCACGTCGGTGACGCCGCCGCGCGCCATGGCGGCCAGCAGGGTGGCCAGGCCCACGCTGTCCGGCGTGGTCAGGACCGGCCCGCAATCGGGAAGGTCGATGTCCGCGATCACCCCCAGCGTGCCGATGCTGGCGGCGCGGCGGTGCTGATGGCCCCATATCTGGCGCAGGAAATCGACGGTGCTGGTCTTGCCGTTGGTGCCGGTGACGGCGACGACATGGTCCGGCTGCGCCCCGGCGAGGAACGCCGCCAGCAGGGCCAGCGCCCGGCGCGGTTCGTCCACCCCGATGACCGGGACGCCGGGCGCGGGGGTCCCGCGCGGTGCGACGATCGCGGCGGCGCCGGCGGCGATCGCGGCGGGGATGAAGGCGCTGCCGTCGGCGCGCGTGCCGGGAATGGCGACGAACAGCATGCCCGGCGTCACCCGCCGGCTGTCGGCGGTCACGCCGGTAATCGCCGGGTCGGCGCCGGGCGGGGCGGACAGGCCGGCCGCCGCCAGCACCTGGGACAGGGGGTGGGTCATCCGCGGGATTCCATCGGGTCGGAGGACCGCGCGGCCCGTTCTGCCCGGGCGGCGTGCAGGCGCGGCTGCGTGGACAGGTCGGCCACCGGCATGTCGCCATGCCGCTCGCCCTTCTTCGGCGTCTTCGGCGGCTTCGGTGCGTTGCGGGGATCGCCGGGGTCGTTGCCCGGGCCCAGCGCGCGATAGCCGCGCGGCACCGCCGGCTCCATCGGGATGGCCAGCGCCTCGTCGATGGCCTGGGCGTTGGCGGTGTTGGGGAACAGCCCCAGCATCGGGCCGATGCGGGTCACGATCTTGGACACCGTGGGGGCGGCGTTCCACGCCGCCGTGGTCCAGCCATGGGTCTGCGGCGTCGCCTTGGGACTGTCGAGCATGACGTAGACGGCGTAGCGCGGTGCGTTCATCGGAAAGATGCTGGTGAAGGCCGCGACGTTGACATGTTTCAGATAGCCGCCATGCGGCCCGATCTTCTCGGCGGTGCCTGTCTTGCCGCCGACGAAATAGCCCGGTGATTCCGCCGATTTTCCGGTCCCCTGTGTCACGTCCAGGCGCAGGATGCGGCGCAGCAGTGCCGAGATTTCGGGCGAGATGACGCGCGTGCCGGCGGCGGCGGGCGCTCCGGGTTCGGTGGGCGACGGGTCGGACGACGGGGCGGCGGGCGCGTCGGTGCCGGCATCGTCGCGGGCCAGCAGGGTGGGGTGCAGAAGCAGCCCGCCATTCACGGTGGCGGCGGTGCCCCGGACGATGGCCAGCGGCGGTTCGGCGACGCCATGGCCGAAGCCCACCGTCATGACAGTGGAAATCCCCCAGTTGCGCGTCTGGGGCACGATGGGACGTCCGGCTTCCGGCAGTTCGATCGGCGCCGGGGAGAAGAAGCCCATCTTCCGCAGCCAGTCCTGCTGGCGCTGGGCACCGACATCCAGCGCGATATGGGCGGCGGCGGGGTTGGAGGAGAACGCCATGACCCCGGGCAGCGACAGCCAGGGGGCGAAATGGTCCGTCTTCATGTCCGAAATGGTAAAGCGGCCGATATGGATCGGAATGGTGGAAAACCGGTCCCAGATATGCGCCACACCCATTTGCAGCGCCATGGCGGCCGTCTGCAGCTTGAAGGTCGAGCCCGGTTCGTACATGCCCGTCACGGCGCGGTTGAAGCGGGCATCGGGGTCCGCGCGGCCGAAATCGTTGGCATCGTAATCGGGCAGGCTGACCATGGCGATGATCTCGCCGGTATTGACGTCCATCACGATGGCGCACGCGCCGATGGCCTGGAACATGTCCTTGGCCGCCGCCAGTTCGTCGCGCACCACCGCCTGGATGCGCACGTCCAGCGACAGGCGCAGGGGCGTGCGGTCGGAATCCAGCCGCTTGTCCAGGAAGCGTTCGACGCCGGCCACGCCGTGATCGTCGATGTCGACCGCGCCCATGATGTGGGCGGCGACGCGGCCCAGCGGGTAATGGCGCCGCTCGCCCGGTTCGAAATAGATGCCCGGAATGCCCAGGTTGTTGATCGCGACTTCCTGCATCGGCGAGATATCGCGCGCCAGATAGACGAACTGCTTCTTCGTGGACAGGCGGCGGATCGTCTCGTCCGTATCCAGCGCGGGCAGCACGCTCTTCAGCTTCTGCGCGGCGTCCTGCGGGTCGATCATTTCCTGCGGATTGGCATAGACCTGCGCGACGGGCAGCGAAATCGCCAGCACCTGCCCGTTGCGGTCGGTGATCGAGGCGCGATGGACCTGCGGCAGGGCGAAATCGCCGGCCATCATGCCCTTGGGATCGCTCTTGGGGATCGTGGGCACCTGGGGGGCGACCTGCCGGCGTTCCGGTTCCATCGGCATGATGACGGTGGCGGCGGCCAGTTTCAGCGCCACCGCGCCGAACAGGGCGCAGAACCCGACCGAGACGCCCAGCAGGCGGGACTGGGTGCGTTCGCGCGCCGTCCGGCTGCGCAGGTCGTCGCCCGTGATCCGTACATCCATCCGCTGGGGGCGGGAGGGCCCGCTCCGCATGCTGTCTGGTGTGTCGGTCGGGCCGTTGGTCATGGTACCTGCGCTAGGTCATCGGGGGCTGGGTCGTCAGTTGCTGACGGGGACGGGGGGCGGAAGAGAAGCGGAATGCGTGAAACCCAGCGAGGACCCCCTGCCATAGCCCCGGGCCTCCTGATACGGGACCGGAGCCGCCGGCCGCCAGGCGGCCACGGCCATGGGCACCGGCCGCACCGGGCGATAGGCGGCCATGCGGACGGCGGGAGCGGCGGCAGGCGGTAGCACGGGGCGCGCGGCAGGGGCAACGGGGAGTACGGCACGACGCGCGGAGTTATGCGTCAAATCGGGCGAAACCGGGGCGGCGTGGCTGGAATGCTGGACCGGGGTGACCGCGGCCGGGACGATCGGGGCGGCATGGAACGCCACCGGCGCGGCCTCGGCCACCATGACCGGTCGATCCGGGTGCGCGGCCGGGGCCGATTCGCCGGTCGCCGGCCGGTACGCGGCCAGACGGACAGGCTGTTCGACCGCCGGCGCCTGCGGACGGCGCGCCGCCGCCAGCGTCGCGGTCGCGGAAGGCTGGGCCGCCGCCAGGGTCGCGGTCGCGGAAGGCTGGGCCGCCGCCAGGGTCGCGCCGATCGTGGCGCTGATGGTGGCGCGCGGATTGGCCACCGGCAGCGGCCGTGCGCCCGGGGCCGGCAGCCGGTCGGCCAGAGCCGTCATCTGGATGAACTGGGTCGGCGCCATCGGCTTCATGTCGGGCAGGAAGCGCGCCGACAGGCTGGCCAGCCGGTCCGGCTGGTTCAGCAGCGCCCATTCCGCGCGCATCATCGCGGTCTGTTCGCGGACATGCTGCGTATCCGCAACGATCTGCGAGATCTGCTGGTCCAGAAGCGTGGTCTGGTGCTTCGTGGAATACAGGTACAGCCCGGACAGGCCGGCCATCATGGCGCAGAGGATTGTGAAGGATCGCATCATGGGCGGCGTTCCTGGGGGCTGGTATTATTATGGGTGCTGTTCTGGGTGTCCGGGACCGCAAGGCGCTCCGCCGCGCGCAGACGCGCGCTGCGGGCGCGGGGGTTGGCGCGGCATTCCGTCTCGCCGGGGCGCAGGGCGCGGCTGGTCAGCAGCCGGAAGTCCGGCGCCGCCTGCTCGGCCCGCATGGAGCGGGGATCGTGGCGCGAGGGGCCGGGCATGCGGCCGGCGGCGCGGTTCAGCGCCTGCTTGACCAGCCGGTCTTCCAATGAGTGGAACGACACCACGACCAGCCGGCCGCCGGGGGCCAGCAGCGCCAGCGCCTGTTCCAGTCCCGTTACGATCTGCCCCAGCTCGTCATTGACGTGGATGCGGATGCCTTGGAACGAACGCGTGGCCGGGTCGATGCCCGAACGGTCGCCCGGCACGACCGAGCGGATGATGTCGGCCAGTTGAAATGTGGTCGTGATCGGCGCCTGCGCGCGGGCGGCGACGATGGCGCGCGCGACCCGGCGGGACATCCGTTCCTCGCCATATTCATAGATGATGTCGGCCAGGTCGGATTCGCCCATCGTATTCACGATGTCGGCCGCCGTGGGGCCGGTATCGCCCATGCGCATGTCCAGCGGGCCGTCGGTGCGGAAGGAAAAGCCGCGTTCGACCTCGTCGAGCTGGAAGGACGACACGCCCAGATCCAGCACCACGCCGTCCAGGCTGTGCACCCCGCTTTCGGCCAGCAGGCCCTGCATGTCGCCGAACCCGCCCTGGAGCATGTGCAGGCGCATCCCGCCCTCGGCGTCGCGCAATTCGGCCTGCAGCGCCTGGCCGCGCCGGATGGCGGCAGGGTCGCGGTCGATCGCCCACAGGGTGCAGCGCGCGGCCCCCAGGATGGCGCGGGCATAGCCGCCACCGCCGAACGTGCCGTCCAGATAGGTCGCGCCGTCGCGCGGGCACAGCATCTCCAGCACTTCGGCCAGCATGACCGGGATGTGGCCCGAGGTAGGGATGGTGCTCATGCGTCCGCGCCCCCCTGGCGGCGGCCCTGGGCGGGCAGGGCGAGCTGGCGCGAGCGGGTGCGGGCCTCCGCCCTGCGGCGCTCGGCGGCGGCGGGTTCCCAGATCTGGAAGGTCCGGCCCAGCCCCATGAAGGCGACGCTGTCGGTCAGGGCCGCGTGTTCCTTCAGGGTGTCGGGCAGGATGATCCGGCCCTCGCGGTCGGCATCGACGGGGTAGGCGTCGGCGTACAGCGCGGCGGCCATGTCGTCATGCTCGTCGGAAAACATGTCCAGCCGGTCCAGCGGCTGGCTGAGTGCTGCGAAGGCGGCGGTCGGCCAGGCCTCGATGCACGGATACTGGTGCGAGGGGCGCAGGATGACCAGCGCCTCGCCCGCCGCCGCCTGGGCGCGCAATGCCGTGCGGAAGCCGGCCGGAATCGAAACGCGGCCCTTGGCATCGAGACGGTTCTGATGGGTGCCAAGGAACACACTCACGCTATGCGATGCCCCCTGGCTGGAATGACGTGCGATGCGCGCACACGGGCCCGGCAGCCCCTTCGGCCCGGGTTTTTATGGGATATCATGGGATTTTATGGGACGTCAAATTAAACGCGCTGAAATTCTGGCGGAAAACCGCTGTTTTTTGAGGATTGGCCAAGTCGCGGATCGGGCGGAGGCCAATTGTCTGCGGACCTGTGGAACAAAGCGGAATAAATATGAATGTTTATGTTATGTTCTTCTGGGTTTTGGATCAAAACGAGAACATTTTGGTGCATAATTAGGGCAAGGCATGGGGAGAACGGCCAGATGGTCTGTAAGCCGGGTTCTGTCCACCTTCGATGAAGGGGGGCGACCATTCCTCTGGGACGCGCCTTGCGGCGCGCCTCACGCGACCAACCCGAACGACGGGGGCGGAGGGACCCCCGACGACCCCGCGCGAGGCGGTCCGTCTGCCGTTCCTATTCGGTCTTGCTCCCGGTGGGGTTTGCCCTGCCGCCTGCGTTACCGCACGCGCGGTGCGCTCTTACCGCACCGTTTCACCCTTACCCGCACCATCTCCGGCGAACCGGAATGCCGTGGGGGCGGTCTGTTTTCTGTGGCACTTTCCCTGGGGTCACCCCCGCCGGCCGTTAGCCGGCACCGTTCCTCCGTGGAGCCCGGACTTTCCTCCACCGCGTGGGAAATCCACGCGACAGCGGCCGCCCGACCATCTGGCCTGCGGAAACTGAACGACCTGTCCGGGTTGCGTCAAGGGGGAATGCGCCGCATCAAAAAGAGGCAGATGGAGGCGCGGACATGGATGTCGGACCGGCGGGGCGGACCACGCCCGGATTGGCGGCGCGGCTGCTGCTGCGGCACATGACCAGCCGGGCGAGGCAGCGGGCGCAGGTGCCGCATACGCTCGAATCCCTGCGACAGGCGCTGGACCGCCCCTGCTTCCCGCAGGCGCTGTCCAGCCTGCCGCTGCGCCGGGTCCTGGCGGTAAGGGTTCCCGGGGCGACGGAACTGCGCCCCGCGCGGCTGTATGTTCCCCGTGGCCGCGTCCGGGGTGTGGTCCTGTTCCTGCATGGCGGCGGGTTCGTGCATTGCGGCCTGAACTCGCATCATGGAATCTGCTGCCGCCTGGCACGGGCATCAGGCGCCGCCGTGCTGTCCTACGACTATCGCCTGTCGCCGGAACACCGTTTTCCGGGCGCGGTCGAGGACTGCCTGGCCGCGCTGGACTGGCTGGCGGGCGAGGCCTGGCGCTGGGGCGGCCCGATCGCGGTGGCCGGGGACAGCGCGGGCGGCAACCTGGCGGCGGTCCTGGCCCTGCTGGCGCGCGATCGCGGCGGGCCGGACCTGGCGCTGCAACTGCTGTACTACCCCTCGCTCTATGGCGAGCGGGACGTGCCGTCGCGCCATCGCTATGCGGAGGGCTACATGCTGACGACGCGACTGATGGAATGGTACGCGCAGCAATATATCCGCACGCCCGACGACCTGCGTCATCCGCTGATGGCCCCGATCCATGCCGACTCGCTGGCGGGACTGCCGCCGGCGGTCATCGTGCCCGCGCAGTGCGACCCGCTGCATGACGAGGCCACGGGCTATGCCGCCGCCCTGCGCGAAGCGGGCGGCCAGGCGGAGGTGCGCTGCTATCCCGGCACGATCCACGGCTACCTGAACCTGTATTCGTTCATGCCGTGGGGGAAGGCGGCCATCCGTTTCGGCGGCAAACGCCTGCGCGCGGCGTTTGCCGGGCAGGACCCGGTCAGATCTGCTGGATAGAGGAAAAGTCGAAATCGGACCCCGCCGGGTTCTGCCCCAGGCGGATCGTCGTCGGGCCGGGCATCGAATAGGGCGGGACGGGCAGGTTGTACGGCGCCGGCGCGCCGGTGAAGACCCGGCCCGCCAGGTCGAATTTGGACCCGTGGCACGGGCAGGCATAGCCGCCGGGCCAGTTGGCGATCGGCGTTGCCGGATCGGGGGCGGGGGAATAGGTCGGTACGCAGCCCAGATGGGTGCAGATCCCGACCACCACGCCAAATTCCGGTTTGATGGAACGGTGCCAGTTGGCGGCATAGGGCGGCTGCTGCAGCGCGCCCGATGACGGGTCGCGCAGCCGGGCGGCCAGCGCGGCCTCCTGCAGCCGGGCCAGGGATTCCGGCGTGCGGTGGGTGATGAAGACCGGGCTGCCGTGCCACACCACCGTGATCTGCTGGCCGGGCGGCAGTTTCGACACGTCCACGTCGACCGGCGCACGCGCCGATTTCGTGTCGCCGGGGCGCAGGCTGTCCAGGAACGGCCATGCGAACGCGGCCGCCCCCGCGCCGCCGGCGGCCAGGGTGACCAGCGTCAGGAAATCGCGGCGCCCCGTGCCGGGAAGGGCGGTTCCGGTCGGGTGGGGGCCTGTCTCGGGCGTTCCGGTCGTCGTCATCGTGGTCCTGTCGGCCAAGCGTTCGGGGTGGGATGGAAGGGGCGTCAGCGCGGCATGGGGTGGAACGTTCCGGGTGATCCCCAGTCGGTCTGCACCGTCTTGTCCACCCGGTCGACCTTCAGCGTGAACAGCTTCGGCAGCGGGTCCTTGGCGTCCTTGGCAGGGGGGCAGGAGCCGGAATGTTTTTCCATGACGTCGAACCGCGCGGCATCCGGCGGATCGTTGCCGTTGACGATGAACAGCAGGCAGCGGCCGGGCGCGTCGGTCATGCCGTTATGCGTTACCACGGTGCGGAAATGTTCCACCAGCGCGGTGTCATCGAACCAACTGGCATGGTCGAACGTGATCCGGTCCGCTGCCTGGTCCAGCCAGCCCATGCGCGCGGCCAGGACCGCCAGCAGGGCCAGAGGCACCACCATCAACAGGCGCCTGACAATGCGCTGGCGCATCGTCAGGCGCGGGCGGCGCATCGCCGGCTTGGGGTTCAGGGAAGCCATCAGGTTCGTGCTCTTTTACGCCATGTCCTCGTGCCACTGGTGGCCGCTGCGTGCCAGCAGGGCGCGGGCCGCCTCGGGGCCCCAGCTTCCGGCCGGGTAGGGCTCCAGCTTCACCTTGTCCTCGGCCCAGCCCTGCAGGATCGGGTCGGCCCAGCGCCACGCGGCCTCGACCTCGTCGCGGCGGATGAACAGCACCGGGTCGCCGCGCACGACGTCCAGCAGCAGGCGCTCGTACGAATCCGGATAGCGGGTACCGAAGGCTTTTTCGAAGGCGATGTCGATATCCGCCTGCCGCAGGGCCAGGCTGTCGGTGGGCGTCGGGTCCTTGGTGGATACCGACAGCGTCACGCCTTCATCGGGCTGGATGCGGATGACCAGGCGGTTCGCCGGAGGCTTGGTGGCGAAGATCGACCAGGGCGCGGCCTTGAACTGGATGACGATCTCGCTGCATTTCTCGGCCATGCGCTTGCCCGAGCGCAGATAGAACGGCACGGCGCCCCAGCGCCAGGAATGCACCTCGGCCCGGATGGCGACGAAGGTCTCGGTGCTGCTGGTCGCATCTTCGCCCAGGTCCTCCAGATAGCCCGCCAGCGTCTTGTCGCCTTCCTTGCCGCACGTGTACTGGCCGCGCACGGTGTAGGTCGCGACATCGTCGGGCGTGATGGGGCGCAGCGCGTGCAGCACCTTCAGCTTCTCGTTGCGCAGGCTGTCGGCTTCCAGCGAGCCGGGCGGGTCCATTGCCACCAGGCACAGCACCTGCAGCAGATGGTTCTGGATCATGTCGCGCAGGGCACCGGACTTGTCATAATACGGGCCGCGGCCCTCGACGCCCACGGTCTCGGCCGCCGTGATCTGGACGTATTCGATCGCGTCGCTGGACCACAGCCGCTCGAACACCGGATTGGCGAAGCGCAGCGCGATCAGGTTCTGGACGGTTTCCTTGCCCAGGTAGTGGTCGATGCGGAAGATGTGGTTTTCCGGGAAGTGCCGGCCCACCCCGTCATTGATGGCATTGGCGCTCTGCAGATCCGTGCCGATCGGCTTTTCCAGCACGACGCGCGACTGCTCGGTCACCAGGCCCTGGTTGCTCAGGTTCTCGCAGATCTGGCCATACAGGCCCGGCGCCGTCGCCAGGTAGTAGACGCGGATGCGGTCGGCGGGGGCTTCGGCCAGCAGGCTCTTCAGCGCCGGCCAGGTGCTGTCGGCCTCGGCGCCGTTCAGGCTGACGTAATGGACCAGGTCCAGGAAGCGGCGCGCGGTGTCCGGGTCCAGGTCGGCGGGCTTGACGAAGTTATGCAGCGCCTTTTCGGCACGGCCCTGGAAATCCGCCCGCGACAGCGGCGAACGCGCGGTGCCGATGATCCGGGCCTCGTCGGGGATCTGCCCGTCGCGATAGCGGTAATACAGCGCCGGCAGCAGCTTGCGCATCGTCAGGTCGCCGGTGGCTCCGAAAACGATGTAGTCGAAGATATCCACGGGGGGGAGCTGAGCCATCGGGTGCGGCCTCCTGCAAGTGTTTGATTGTTGTACTTGTTGTCGCGCTTGGTATCGGGGGTATCACACGGACGTGCAGAAGCCGGCCCCGTTGCCGTGGGGACGACCTGCCTTGTCCACGGTTTGGGCCGAGGTCCCCGGGCCTGTCAAGTTGCCATTGACCGGCCGCCACCGTCACGATAAGCCCGCCGTTCCCTTCGGGTTCGGGCGGTTTTCCTCTTCCCCCTGTCCCGGACGGGCGAGGTTCCAACCACGATGCTGGAGGCATGCCGTTCCATGGATGCGGAAAATTTTGCTGCTGACGACAAGGCGGCGGTCGGCGGAATCGCGGCGGACCGGCTGCGCAGCATCATCGAGCGCGTCGAGCGCCTGGAAGAAGAGCGCAAGGCGCTGGCCGGCGACATCAAGGACATCTTCACCGAGGCGAAATCCGCCGGTTTCGACGTGAAGGTCATCCGCCAGATCATCCGCCTGCGCAAGCAGGAGCCCGCCGAGGTGGAGGAGCAGGAGACCCTGCTGGACATCTACCGGCGCGCTTTGGGAATGTAGCCTTCACCGTGATCCTTGCGCCGGGCGGGACCGATCCGGTCCCGTCGGCGCGGGGACATCCTTCATTCTGGTCGTACGCCGATGCCGTTCCCGTTTTCCGACTGGATGCCCTGGTGGCTGCAACTGACGCTGCTGATCCTGGGGACGCTGTTTGCCTTCGTCTGGCTGCTGATGCCCTTCGCCGTCTTCGGCGTCAAAGGGCGGCTGGACGCGCTGGCGTTGCAGATCGAGGATCTGCAGGCCGAACTGCGCGTCCTGGCGGTGCCGCCCGAGGAACGGCGCCCGGCAATGCCAGCCGCGCCCCGCGCCGCTGCTCCGGTGGCCGAACCCGCGCCCATGGCGGCGCGGCCGGCCGACCCGCCGCCCATGGTGGCCCGAGCGGCCGATCTTCCCGCCGCCAGTGATGCCTACCCGCCGCGTCCCGAGCGCCCGGCGGCGTCCCGCCCCACCCGCTTCGATCCGCCGCCGCCCGGACCAGCCCCCGCGCGCGCCGCGCCGCCCGTCGAGCCCCCGCCCGGCCGCCGCACCGCGCCCCAGCGTGCGCGCGCCGCTGGACGAGGGCCGGCCGATGCCGTGGCACGACCGACCGGCAGCACCCGCTGCCTCGGCGCCCCCGCTGCGCGAGCCGCCTTTCTTCCCCCCGCCCGAACAGCCTGTCCCGCCGCGGGCGGACCGTGAGAGGCCGGACGACGAATGGGGCAACCGCCGTCCCCGGTCGGAACCCACCTTGCGCTGGCCGCCCCGGAACTAGAGACGACTCTAAGGCCTGTCTTTCAGCTTGGTAATCAGCCCAGTACCAGGTCGTCGCGGTGAATCATCTCGTCCCGGCCGCGCCAGCCCAGAAGTCCTTCGATATCGTCCGAGCGGTGGCCGGCGATCTGGCGGGCGTCGGCGGCGCTGTAGGCCGACAGGCCGCGCGCGATCTCGTTCCCGTCCAGGTCGGTGACCAGCAGCAGGTCGCCGCGTTCGAAGTCGCCCTCCACCGTGCGTACCCCGGCGGGCAGCAGCGACGACCCGGTGGCCAGCGCGCGGCGGGCGCCGTCATCGATGGCCAGCCGCCCCGCGGGGGCCAGGCCGCCCGCGATCCAGCGCTTGCGCGCCGAACGCCCGTCCGGCATCGGCAGGAACCACGAGCAGCGCGCCCCCTGGCGCAGCCGGGCCAGCGGGTGGACGTCCTTGCCGATCGTGATGGCCATCGCGCAGCCGGCCTGGGTGGCGATGCGCGCCGCCATCAGCTTGGTGCGCATCCCGCCCGAGGAATAGCCCGGTGGCGGGGCGCCACCCATGGCCTCGATCTCCGCCGTCAGGGCGGGGATGACCGGCAGGTGCCGCGCCGTGGGGTCGATGCGCGGGTCGGCGGTATAGAGCCCGTCGATGTCCGACAGCAGGATCAACTGGTCGGCGCCGGTCATTTCCGCCACCCGGGCGGCCAGGCGGTCATTGTCGCCGAAGCGGATTTCGGTGGTGGCGATCGCGTCGTTCTCGTTGATCACGGGCACGCAGCCCAGGCCCAGCAGGGTGTCCAGCGTGGCGCGGGCGTTCAGGTAGCGGCGCCGGTCCTCGGTGTCGTCGGGGGTCAGCAGCAATTGCGCGGCGACCAGTCCGTGCACCGACAGCGCGTCGGTCCAGGCCTGGGCCAGGCGGATCTGCCCGACCGAGGCCGCGGCCTGCTTTTCCTCCAGCCGCAGGGTGCGGCGCGTCAGTCCCAGCCCGTGCCGCGCCAGCGCGATGGCGCCCGAGGACACGACGATGATGTCGGTGCCGGCGCGCCGAAGCTCCGCAATGTCGCGGGCGACGCTGTCCAGCCAGGCGGCGCGCGGCGCGGCCTGGCCGGGCTCGGTCCCCGAATCCACGACCAGCGCGCTGCCGATCTTCACGACGACGCGGCGGGCGGCGCCCAGGTCGGGCAGGCCGGTGGATTCGGGGGCGGTCACGCCGTTTCCTCCCGCCCGGCCGCGGCCTGCGGCGGGGCCGCGTCGCGCGCGGCCTCGCGGGTCGCGGTCACGCGGTCCTGCAGCAGGCGCAGCACGTCGTCCAGATTCTGCCGCGTGACGCCGGATAGGGTGACGACCGGCATGCCGCTGGCCTTTTCCAGCGCGCGGCGGCGGCTGGAAATCTGCTGCGGCGTCATGGCGTCGATCTTGTTCAGGGCGATGATTTCCGGCTTGGCGGCCAGCCCGCCATCATAGGCTTCCAGTTCGTGCCGGATGGTGCGCCACGCCTTCACGACGTCGCCCGCCGCCCCGTCGACCAGGTGCAGCAGCACGGCGCAGCGTTCGACATGGCCCAGGAAGCGGTCGCCCAGCCCCGCGCCCTCGTGCGCGCCCTCGATCAGGCCGGGAATGTCCGCGATCACGAATTCCTCGGCCACCGACAGGCGCACGACGCCCAGTTGCGGATGCAGGGTGGTGAACGGATAATCCGCGATCTTGGGCCGCGCGGCCGAGACGACCGACAGGAAGGTGGACTTGCCGGCATTGGGCAGGCCGACCAGTCCGACATCGGCGATCAGCTTCAGCCGCAGCCAGATCCAGCGCTCCTCGCCCGGCCAGCCCTTGTCCGCGCGGCGGGGGGCGCGGTTGGTGCTGGTCTTGAAATGGGCGTTGCCCCGGCCGCCGTCGCCGCCGTGGCACAGCACGATGCGCTTGCCGGGCTGGTCCAGGTCCGCCAGCATCGTCTCGCGGTCCTCGTCGAAGATCTGCGTGCCCACCGGGACCTGGATCAGCACCGGGGCGGCCGCCGCGCCCGTCCGGTCGGACCCGGCCCCGTTGCCGCCCTTGCGGGCGCGGAAATGCTGGGTGTAGCGGAAATCGATCAGCGTGTTCAGGTTGCCCGCGGCCTCGAACACGATGTCGCCGCCGCGCCCGCCATTGCCGCCGTCCGGACCGCCGAATTCGATGTATTTCTCGCGCCGGAAGGCGACGACGCCGTCGCCGCCGTCACCGGACTTCACGTAGATCTTGGCCTGGTCGAGAAATTTCATCGTACTGGTCCGGTCGGGGCGAAGGCGCGCCCTGTGCAGGCATGCCGGTGGGGCATGCCGTGAAATCGTGCGGCCACGGCGCGGGTGCAACGCCGCGCCATGACGCAAAAAGGGCCGGTCCCGAGGACCGGCCCTTTGCGGGGTCGAAAACGGTCCCGAGAAGCGGGAAAGCTTACTCGGCGGCGACCGGCAACGCCTCGACCGACACGTGGACGCGGCCTTCGGCGCGGCGCTCGAACTTCACATGGCCGTCGACCAGCGCGAAGATCGTGTGGTCGCGGCCCAGGCCGACATTGCTGCCCGGCTTCATCTTGGTGCCGCGCTGCCGGATGATGATGTTGCCCGCGACGACGGTTTCGCCACCGAACTTCTTGACGCCGAGGCGCCGACCGGCGCTATCGCGTCCGTTGCGGGACGAACCGCCTGCCTTTTTTTGTGCCATTGCCTGAACTCCTGAATCTGATCTGACCTGATAAGCCTGTCCGGGGCGTCATGGCCCCGGGGCAGGGTTCAGGCGGCGTTGATCGCGGCGATGCGCAGCACGGTGACGGGCTGGCGATGGCCGTTCTTGCGGCGGCTGTTCTGCCGGCGGCGCTTCTTGAAGATGATGACCGTATCCAGGCGATCCTGGGCGATGACCGTGGCGGTCACGGTGGCACCCGCGACGAGCGGGGCGCCGATGGTCGTGCCGCTCTCGCCGCCGACGGCGAGGACGTCGGTGAAGGTCACGGTGGCGCCGGCCTCGGCATCGAGCTTCTCGACCTTGAGCACGGTGTCCGGGGAAACGCGATACTGCTTTCCGCCGGTGCGAATGACTGCAAACATGTTCTAACCTGTCTTTCCGATCTCTTGGCGCGTGCGGCCCCTTGCGGAACAGGCGACGCGGCCCAGTCGCTTTTTGTCATTGGCCATGGCCTGCCGTGGGGCGGGCATGGCAATCCCCCGTCTGCGCGAGGGCGAGGTCGGGCTTTTACTGCCCCGTCCCGCCCCACGTCAACCGCCAATCTCGGCCCCGGCCATTCCAGGGCCGCGGAGGAGGGGGGACGAAACATTATGACGGAAAAACGCATGAAGGTCTCTTGCGTGGGACTCATCCCCACCCTATAAGGCCGACCCATCGCCGCTAGCGAATGGAGAGGTGCCGGAGCGGTCGATCGGGGCGGTCTCGAAAACCGTTGTGCGTGCAAGCGTACCGTGGGTTCGAATCCCACCCTCTCCGCCACGTTGAAACGCCTTTGGCGTGTGGCCAGTTTAGCAACAATCGTTCTTGCCGGCTTCGATCCCATGACGCCGGCGGCCTCAATCGCCCGCCACGTTGGCATGAATGCGCCGGAACGTTCCGGCCCGCGTTTGCCCCTCCTCGACAGCGAAACCCGCCAAAATCTCCGCGTCGTCCCGCCGCAGCCGCTCGGGATCGGGCCGCAGCCATTCCGTTCTTCGGGGAGGCAATGCACGACGCAGGGGGCGTGTCATGGCAACCCGCCGGATTACGACCTCTATTACATCCACTGGCCCAATCCGTCGCAGGATCGCTATGTCGAGGCATGGCGCGCCCTGATCGAGGCGAAGAAGCGCGGGATGATCCGCTCGATCGCGGTCTGCAACTTCCTGCCGGACTACATCCAGCGCCTGATCGACGAAACCGGCGTCGCGCCCAGCATCAACCAGGTCGAGCTGTCGCCCTATTTCCCGCAGGACGACCTGCGCGCGTGGCACGCCGCGCATGGCATCGCCACCCAGGCCTGGAGCCCGCTGGGACGCGCCAACAGGCTGATTTCCGACCCGCTGCTGGGAAAAATCGCCGCTCGCCTGGACAGGTGGATCCCGCAAGTGGTGCTGCGCTGGCATCATCAGGTCGGTGCGGTCCCGATCCCCAAGTTGGCGTCGCGCGCGCGGCAGATCGAGAACATGTCGATCTTTGATTTCGCGCTGACCGACGAAGACATGGCATCCATCGCGACCCTGGCCCGTCCCGACGGGCGGACCTTCGACCAGGACCCGGCCCGGCACGAGGAATTCTGACCCCGCAAGGGACTCGGATCTGCGGTCATTTCGGAAACGTCGACGTTGTGTTAATTGGTCGGAACCACCTGCAGTCGCATTTCAGCCCATGACATAACTCGTACGTGGTACCCGGAGGGGTTTGCATGCGTTGGCGGCCCTGTAGACGAGCCGAGCCCAATCGAAGCATCAGGCACGCAATCGTCCTGGTACTGATTTTTGGCGCCATTACCGTGGTGACGCGTTTCCTGTGCTCCGACGACGAGGGTTATACGTCGTTCTGGCCGCCCAACGCCGTGATGCTCGCGGCATTGCTTACGCTTCGCATGCGTCTCGCGGCATGCGTTCTCGTCGCGTGCTTCCTGCTTAACCTGCTGGTCAACCGACAGAGCGCCCTTTCTCCGCCCGAATCCCTGCTGGCCTGCGTCCTCAACGTTTTCCTGGTCGTGTTGGCCGCGCCCTTCACCCGGCGATTCTGCGGGGCCATGACGAACCTGACGCGCCCACGGCGTTTCGTGGCCTTCACGATCATCGCCGTGCTGGCGGCGGCCGTCGAGGCCGGGGCAGGGACGACCTTCGAACGCGTCGTGCTGGACGACCCCAGCGAGCAGCTCGGGGAATGGCTGCAATGGGTCTTCTGCGACGCTTTGGGGCTTCTGCTTGCCACCCCGGCGATGCTGTCCGTCTTGCGGTACTGGGAAGGACGGAAGCCCCACCGGAATGGTCCGGCCGGGCCCGTCATCCTGTCGGTCGTTTCGGTCGTCCTGGCGATCTTTCTGTTTTCGTTCTCGCGATCGTCCTTTTTCCTGTTTACCTACCCCGTTCTTGTGCTGCTGGCTTTCCGCGCCTCGGCCGGACAGGTGCTCACGTCGATCTTCTTCGTCTCGGTTTTCACCTCGGCACTGACCGCCCACGGGCTGGGACCGATCGCACGCCTCTCGCCCGACGGGCATCTGATGCGCGCGGCGATGCTCCAGCCCTATCTTTTCTCGCTCTTCCTGACGGCGGTCCTCGTCAGCAACGCCAGCGGGGAAAATCGCCGGCATACGAACCGCCTTTCCCTCATGAAGCAGCATCTGGAATATGCGGCCACGCATGATTCCCTGACATCCCTGATCAACCGGCGACGTTTGAGACATATTCTTGTCTCTCTGCTCGTCGAGGGCTCTCCGGGGGCCGTGTTCCTGATCGACATCGACCATTTCAAGCAGATCAACGACAGCCTGGGCCACCATATCGGGGACGAGGTCCTGAAGGCGTTCAGCAAACGCATGGTCGATCTTCTCGCGTGCCGCAACGCGCATATCGCGCGCCTGGGCGGCGATGAATTCGCAGCCATCGTGCCCGGACACTTCACGCACGAGATGCTCGATGTCCTGTGCTCGTCGTTCGCCGACGGCCTGCTTCTGCAGCCCTATATCCTGTCGTGCGGCGAACGGTCCGTGACCGCCAGCATCGGCGCGGCGTTCTTTCATGCGACGGACGCGCATCTGCAGCCGGGCGAGATCATCCGCCGCGCGGATGTCGCGCTCTATCAGGCAAAACGGGCCGGTCGAAACGGCTATTGTCTTTTTTCAGCTGCTTCCGGTCCGCCGTCGCATGGACAGGCGGACCCGGCGGACCATCACGCCACGACCGGTCCCTGACGGCGCGGGGCGCAGGTCCGGCCTATGCCGCCTGCGGGGCCGCGTCGCGGTCGTGCAGCAGTTCGCCGGCCACGTAGGTTGCGCGGACGCTGCGGTCGTCGCCCAGCATCATCAGGACGAACAGCAGGTCCTCGATCGTCTCGCACCGTTCGGCGCGCTGGGCCATCAGCGGGGTGGCGCGGGGGTCCAGGACGCACAGGTCGGCCTCCATGCCCGGGGCGATCGTGCCGATCCGGTCGTCCAGGTACAGCGATCGCGCGCCGCCGGCGGTGGCCAGCCAGAAGGCCTGCGCCGGGTGCAGCCGCCGGCCGGTCGATTGCGCGACCTTGTAAGCCTCGTTCAGCGTCTGGAGCTGCGACAGGCTGGTTCCGGCACCGATATCGGTGCCCAGCCCGACGCGGACCGGACGGCGCGGGTCCACCGCGTCGAACAGGCGGAACGCGCCGCTGCCCAGGAACAGGTTCGATGTCGGGCAGTGCGCCAGCGCGCAGCCGGCGGCGTGGCAGGTGCAGAAATTCTCCTCGTCCACATGGATGCCGTGGCCCAGCACGCTGCGCGGCCCGACCAGCCCCGCATGGGCATAGACATCCAGATAGGACCGGCGCCGGGGGAAGAGCTGGCGGATCCAGTCGACCTCCGCCTGGTTTTCCGACAGGTGGGTCTGCATGAACAGCCCGTCGCGCTGGCGCAGCAGGCTGCCGGCCAGGTCGAGCTGTTCCTCGGTGCTGGTGGCGGCGAAGCGCGGGGTCACGGCGTACAACTGGCGTCCGCGCCCGTGCCAGCGGTCGATCAGGGCCAGCGATTCGTCATATCCGCCCTGGGGGGTGTCGCGCAGGCCGTCGGGGGCGTTGCGGTCCATCAGGACCTTGCCCGCCACCATGCGGGTGTTCAGCCGGGCCGATTCGGCGAAGAACGCCTCGACCGACTGCGGATGGACGGTGCAGTACACGGCGGCGCTGGTGGTGCCGGCCCGCAGCAGTTCGCGCAGGAAGCGCCGGGCGACCTGGCCGGCATGGACGGGATCGGCGAAGCGGGCCTCGGTCGGGAAGGTGTAGCGTTCCAGCCATTCCAGCAACTGCTCGCCATAGGCCGCGATCATCGGCAGTTGCGGGTAATGGACATGCGTGTCCACGAACCCGGCCGACAGGAGGCAGTCGGGATAGGACGTGACCGGCGTGCCTTCGGGAATGGCATCGCGCAGCGCGTCGAAGGCGCCGAAACGGGTGATGTGCCCGTCCTCGACCAGGATCAGCGCGTCGGGCTCATGGACCAGGGCCCGGGACGGATCGTCCAGGAACGGGTCGGCACGGAAGGTGACGGCCGGTCCGCGCAGGGCGCGGCGGCGGGGTGGGGCGGACGGGGGCGATGTCATGATCGGGGCTCGGCACTCGGGAATTGCCGGTCAGTCTTGCCTGTTTCGTCCGGCCATTGGAAGCCGGTCAGGACTGGGCGATTCGATAGGGTTTCGACGCGTCCAGGAAGGCGGCGTTGGCATCCAGTTCGTATGAGATGACCAGCAGGTACGCGATGGCGCGGGTCATTTCGATGCGCGCGCCGATATTGGCCTCGCGGGCCTCGATCCGGCGCAGGCTGGCGGTGGCGACCCGGGCCGAGCGTGCGGTGCGGCCGTAGCGTCCGGTCAGTTGCGCCATGCGGCCCAGCACCACGGTAATCGGCCGCCGGGCGGACAGCGGCAACTGGTCCCGGGCCAGCACGGTGCGCAGGCGGATGACGTTCAGGCCGATCGTCATCACCGACAGCGTGCCTTGCAGATAGGCCTCGATGGTCGGGGTGGGGGTAGGGCCGGCGTGGCGGATCAGGCGCGAGAAGCGGTCGGTGTTGCGCCCGATCCAGTCGCGGGTCTGCGGCACCGGAAGGGCGGATGCCAGGTGGCGCAGGTCGTGCAGGTTGCGGTTGCGCATCCGCCAGCGTTCGCGGGCGCTGCTGAAGGGCAGGATCGTGCGGAAGATCAGGACCGAGAAGCCGATGCTGCACAGCAGCGAGAACGCGGAATTGAAATACGCGATCTCGTTCAGGCGTCCCTGGTTGGACGGCCCGACCAGGTGGGGCAGGAAGAGCGTATAGGCGGCGGCCGCCCCCGCCGTGGCCGGGTTGCGGGTGGCGAGCCCCCCCGCGATCATCGGCAGCGCCAGGCAGGCCGCCAGCATTTCCGGGTCGGCCGGGCGGGGCAGCAGCAGCATGACCAGTATGAAGGACGCGGCCACCGACCACATCGCCCCGCGCAGGAAGTTCATCGTGCCCAGCACCGGGTTTTCGCGCGTGGCGAACAGGCCGCAGGTCAGGGCGACCATGGTGATGAAGGGCAGGCCGTTGGACCACGCGGTGACTTCCCATATCAGGCCGGCGCAGGTGATGGCCACCGCGGCGCGGATGCCGTTATGGGCCGCTTCCTTCAGGTCGCGATGGGATTGCAGGCGGAAATGGAAATGGTCGCCGCGAATGACATGCTGGCTGGCGTCGAATTCCCGGATCGCCTGCTGCAGTTCCGCCAGCAGTTCCTCCAGCGCGCTGTGCAGGATGCGCAGGTCCAGCAGGGCCTGGATTTCCGGGCCGTCGGCAGGATACCGGCCGTTGCTTTCCTCGGTCAGGGCATTGACCACCTGCTGGCGGCACACGCCGCGCAGGGCGCGCAGATCGTCGATCGCGGCCAGGACGTCCTCGTCGCGCTTCAGGCGCTGCGGCAGCCCCTGCAGATAGGTGCGCACCAGCAGCGATGTCTCGGTGAACGTCTGGTGCGGCACGCCCAGCGCACGCATGCGCGCGGTCATGCCCAAGCCGCGCGACAGCAGCACGGACACGGCCGCCAGGGCGGCGCGGGCATGGTCGCCCTCGTGCCCGTGGGGGCCCATCTCGACCTCGCTGAACTCGATCTGGTCGTTGATGGTCAGGATGGTGCCGAACAGGGCGCGCGACCGGATGAAGGCCTGCTGGTCGCCGGCCAGCAGGTCGGCGATGGCGGACGAACTGCTGGACAGCGCCGTCTGCAGCTTTTCACGGATGTTGCGGCGCGCGGTTTCCGCCAGGTTATGGGAAAACAGCCCGGCGACCAGGCTTTCGCAGACGATGCCCAGTACGATGTAGGTCGAGCGCGACATCGCGATCATGAACACGTCGTCGGGGCTGCGGATGGCGTCCAGTGCGACGATGGCGCAGGAATAGCCCGACAGCACCAGTGCGTAGGACCGGAAGTTCCGCACCAGCGTCGCCAGCCCGCAGCACAGGCCGATCCATATGCCGATCGCGGGAAAAAACAGCCATGGCGCCTGGGGAAAGGCCGCGATCAGGACCACGGCGGAGGTGGCGCCGATGGCGGTGCCGACCAGGCGCCAGCGGGCCTTCGACAGGCTTTCGCCGCGCGACCCCTGGGCCACGATCCATACCGTCATCGGCGCCCATTGCGGGCTGTCCAGTTCCATCCACATCGCCAGCAGCAGGGACAGCAGTGCCGCGATCGTGGTGCGTACCGCGAAACCGATCGCCTCGCCCTTCGGGGCGTAGAGCCACTTGAGGCCGCTCATCCGCGCATAGCCGGGCGGCCGGATGCTCGGTGGCCGCCAGCACGCCAGACGCGTCAGCATGGGGGTCAAAGACGAGGGAAAAACAGGCACGATGCACGGCTTCCGGCAGCGACGGGGGTGTTTTGTGATAGAACAGAACCACGCCCAGGGTAACGATGGTGAGACTGCATATCAGTCATCAGCCATGGACCGGCGGGGTCAGGACGGGAGCGTGGCCGCCGGCAGAAGGTCCCGCGCCAGGCGCAGATCGGCCACGAAGCGGGCATATTCCCGGGTGCGTGCATCCTCGTCCGGCTGGCGCAGCAGGAAGGACGGATGAACGGTGACCAGCCCGGTCGACCCGTCGGCCAGCGGGATCGGGCGCGACCGCTCGCGCCCGATCGTGACGCTGCGGCCCAGGACGGCACCGGCGGCGGTGGCGCCCAGCATCACCAGCACGCGCGGCGCCACGATGCGCCGTTCCGCCGCCAGCCAGGGCGCGCAGGCCGTAACGTTTTCCACGGTCGGCTTTTCATGCAGGCGCCGGGTGCCGCGCCTCTGGAAGCGGAAATGCTTGACCGCGTTGGTGACGTAGACGGCATCGCGGGTAATCCCGGCCTCGTGCAGGGTGCGGTCCAGCAATTGCCCGGCAGGCCCGACGAAAGGCCGGCCGACGCGGTCCTCCTGGTCGCCCGGCTGTTCGCCCACCAGCATCAGCGCGGCCCCCGGGCGCCCGTCGCTGAAGACCGTCTGCGTCGTCTGGCGTGCCATCGGGCAGATCAGGCAGTCGCGCGCCGCCGCGATCAGGGCCGGCAGGCTGTCGATCCGTGCGATATCCAGTCCCTCGGTCAGGCGCAGGGCCGGACGCGGCAGATCGGCGGGGCGCAGCGTCAGGCCCGTCCCCTCCCAGGACTCCCTGTCCGTGGGCAGGGCGGACGGGTCGGTGCCCGGCGGCAGCAGATGCAGGCTGCGGCCCGTCCACAGAAGGGTTTCGTCCGGCGTCGAGACCGCCCAGGGGCGCAGCGAACGCTGAATGGTCAGGAATCGCGCATTGGGGACGAGGACGTGGGACTCCGAAGTCCACTGCCCGATGGCCATGTCCTCGGCGGGCAGCTCCAGATGCGCGCGCAGGCGGGCGGTATCGTCCCGCACCGCCTGGGTCAGGACCAGCGCGCGGGCGATGTCGGGGTCGTCGGTGCGGGTTGTCAGGTCGCGTTCGCCGGCCGCGTTGCGCTGGACCAGCCGGTAGAGCAGCGCGAAACGGTCGGGATCGCGCGCCTGGATGACGGTCTCGGCAAGGTCCAGCAGGGCGCGGGATACGTGAAAAGGGTTGCCCTCCGGTGCTTCGGCGCCCTGGTCCTCGATCGGGTCGGCCGTGCGCGCGTCGATTCGCCACGCAATCCGCCCGGCGGGCTGGCCGGCCATGACCAGGCGGCGCGTCGCGGTTCGCCAGCCCGCGAAATCGACCTCATGGGCCAGCGTCACTCTGGCGTGCGCGTGCGGCATGATGCAGACGTTCAATCGGCGGTTGTGTCGAGCGTGGCATAGAGCGCCGCGCGTTCGGCCGGTTCGCGCACCGGCGGCTGCCCGGCGCGGACGGGGTCGGTCAGGCTGTAGGCCCGTCGGGTCGCCGGTCGTGCGGCGATCCGGGCATGCCATTGCGCCAGGTTGGGGAAGGCGGCCATGTCCTGTCCCTGGTTTTCGGGGATGATCCAGGGGTGGCAGGCCATGTCGGCGATGCTGTATCCGCCGCCCGCGATGAAGTCCCGGCCCGCCAGGTGGCGGTCCAGCACGCCGTACAGGCGCTCGGTTTCCTGGGTATAGCGCGTGGTTGCATAGGGCAGGCGTTCGGGGGCGTAGAGGCGGAAATGATGGTTCTGCCCGGCCATGGGGCCCAGGCCGCCCATCTGCCAGAACAGCCATGTCATGACCTCGGTTTCCTCCCGCAGCGTGGCGGGCAGGAAACGGCCTGTCTTGCGGGCCAGGTAATAGAGGATCGCCCCGGATTCGAAGAGCGGGATCGGCGGCCCGCCCACGACCGGGTCCTGATCGACGATGGCGGGGATGCGGTTGTTCGGCGCGATCTTCAGGAAGTCGGGGGCGAATTGTTCGCCCTTGCCGATATTGATCGGGATCAGGCGATAGGGCAGCCCGGTTTCTTCCAGGAACAGCGTGATCTTGTGGCCGTTCGGCGTCGTCCAGTAATACAGGTCGATCATGGTGCCTCCCGATCGCCGGCCGATGGGACGGCCGGCAGGGTGATCATACCGCACGCAACGCGGGGTCGCGCCAAAAGGTCGGATACTTATCGCGGCTGTGCCGAAAGCAGGCCCTCCACTTCCTCGCGGGTCGGGGCGGCGTCCGCCGCGCCCTTGCGCGTGGTGGCCAGCGCGCCGCAGGCGGCGGCGAAGCGCGTGGCCCGGGCCAGGTCCAGGCCCTGCGACAACGCTACGGCCAGCCCGCCATTGAAACAATCGCCCGCCGCCACGCTGTCGATGGCGGTGACGTGGAAAGGGGGAATGAATCCGTGGCCCGACTCGTCGGAATACAGCACGCCCCGCGCGCCCAGCTTGATGATGGCCCGGCGCAGCCCCTTTTGGTGCAGCCGGCCCGCGGCCTGGCGCGCGCTGTCGGGGTCGTGGGGGCGCAGTCCGGTCAGGCGTTCGGTCTCGGTTTCGTTGGGGGTCATCAGCGTGGCCAGACGGAACAATTCGTCGGGCAGGCCGGCATCGGGGACCGGGGCGGGGTCCAGGATCAGGGTCGCGCCGGCGGCGTCGACCCGGCGGGCGGCGGCCAGGATGGTGTCCATCGGGATCTCGCACTGCATCAGCACGATCGCGCCCGGCGTCAGCAGCGGCACCAGGCGTGCCACATCGTCGCCATCCATCGCCAGGTTGGCGCCCCCGGCGACGACGATGGTGTTTTCCCCCGCGCTGTCGGTGCAGATCATGGCCAGGCCGGTCGTGTCGCCGGGCGAGCGGAACAGGCCGTCCGGCCCGACGCCGCGCCGCCGCAGGGAGGTAGCGGCGTAGTCGGCGAACATGTCGTCGCCGGTCCGGCCCATCAGCAGGACCTCCGCCCCCAGGCGCGCGACCGCCACCGCCTGGTTGGCGCCCTTGCCCCCAAGCCCCAGGTCGGTGCCCTGTGCGTGTAAAGTTTCGCCTGGCGCGGGAAAGTGATGCAACCGGGCGACCATATCGATATTGATGCTACCGAATACAACCAGAGGGTGATTTTTACTTTTGGGTCGGGGCATGGATATCCGGCTTTCGTTAAATTTAGAAAAAGTCGTTGTATTAATTATTGAAATGCACTATAATTCTGCTGTGTTTCATCGTAAATTTTTGTTACGAATCGCTCCTGATATAATAAACGGAATGGAAAAAACGGTATGTCGGAAATTGAGCAGGATGCCCCCTTCCTGGAACTCACCGCCCAGATCGTATCAGCTCATGTCTCGAATAACACCGTCGTTGCTGATAGTGTTCCGGATCTGATCCGGCAGGTCTATCAGGCTCTGGCTTCGCTGGGGCAGGTCGCGCCGGAACCCGAGAAGCTGCAGCCCGCGGTGCCGATCAAGCGGTCGGTGTTTCCTGACTACATCGTCTGTCTTGAAGATGGGAAGAAACTGAAGATGCTGAAGCGGCATCTGCAGAGCGCCTATGGAATGACGCCGGAACAGTATCGTGAGCGTTGGGGCCTGCCGTCGGATTACCCGATGGTTGCGCCGAACTACGCCGAGCGCCGGTCGACCCTGGCGCGCGAGATCGGGCTGGGCCGCAAGATCACGGCGGTGGTCGAGGACTCCTCGAACGACGATTCCGCGGCCAAGCCGGCCCGGCGCGGACGCAAGGCCGCCGTGTCGTAACGATGGTGGGTTCTGGTATTGGGCTGGTCCGGGTGATGCCGCATGGCGACTGATCCCGACCTGACGGTCGACCGGCTGCGACTGCGGCGTCGGCTGGTATTCTGGCGGATCGCCGCCGTTGCCTCGTTCGTGCTGGCCCTGGTCGGCGTGGGCGGTCATTCGCTGATGCGCAGCGGCGGTTTCGCGTCGCGCGATCATCTGGTGCGCGTGCGCGTGGCGGGCATCATCGGATCGGACAATCGCAAGCTGATCGACCTGGTCGACAAGGCGGCGAAAACCGATTCGGTACGCGGCATGATCCTGGCCGTGGACAGCCCCGGCGGATCGGTCAGCGGGGGCGAGGCACTGCATGACGCGGTGGCCCGTTTCGCGGCCCGCAAGCCGGTGGCGGTGACGATGGGGGGCCTGGCCGCTTCGGCGGGGTACATGATTTCGGTGCCGGCGCAGCGCGTGTTCGCGGTCCAGTCCACCCTGACGGGGTCGATCGGCGTGATCATGGAAGCACCGGACGTGTCGGGCCTGCTGGACCGGGTGGGGGTCAAGGTCGATCAACTGGTCTCCGGCCCGATGAAGGGCCAGCCTTCGGGAACGCAGCCCCTGTCGCCGGAAGGGCGGCAGATGCTGCAGGGGGTGGTGGCGGACCTGTTCGACCAGTTCGTCACCATGGTGGCCGACGGGCGGCATATGCCGGTCGAACGGGTGCGGACCCTGGCCGACGGCCGGCCCTATACCGGCCGGCAGGCGCTGTCGCTGGGACTGATCGACCAGATCGGGGACGAGCGCGACGCCAAGGCGTGGCTGACCAGTACCCGGCACCTGAGCGGGACGATTCCGGTCGTGGACCTGAAAGTGACGACCGGGCAGGGCTGGATGCACCGGATCACGCGCAGCATGCTGGGCGTCGTTTTCGGTGACGAGTGGGCAGGAAGCGTGCTTTCGCAAGGCGTTGCGCTTGACGGGGCTGTTGCGATCTGGAAACCTTGAACACGATCTCGGGAGGGGAAGGATGACCAAATCGGAGCTGATCGCCGAACTGGCTGCGGCGAATCCGCACCTTCTCAGCCGCGACGTGGAATTGATCGTCCAGACGATCTTCAGCGAGATCAGCGCGGCGCTGGCCCGGGGGGACCGTGTGGAACTGCGCGGCTTCGGGGCCTTCACGGTCAAGAAGCGTGACGCCCGCACCGGACGCAATCCCCGCACCGGTGAAATGGTGGCGGTGGATGAAAAGGTCGTCCCCTTCTTCAAGGCCGGCAAGGAACTGCGCGAGCGCGTGAACAACGGCGCCCCCGCCGAGGACTGAGGGAACGAAGGACGGTCATTCCTTCGTGTTCCGGTTCGTCCTGCCGAATGTTCTTGATATGTTCCAATTGCTGCTGCTACGGGTTCTTCTCTATGGAAGAAGGCGGGCCATGAAGGGGCGCAGGATGCGGGACGTGATCTCGGGTCTTCTGGTAGTGTGTATGGCACTGGGTGCCGGCGGTCCGGCATGGGCGCGGGACGGGCAGCGCCATGCCCATCGTCGTACCGGTCTGGCGGCGCATCTCTGTGCGACGCATGACGCCGTCATCACGACCCCCGGGCACAGGTTGCGGGCGGTCGGGCGGCGTCGCTATTTCGCCCCGATCGGGCAGGCGATGTATTATCGCGATACCTCGCGCCGGTGCCAGTTGCGACGCACGGCGCATCGGCATAGCTGAGCGGGACGGCACGCCGGGGCAAAGCCCCGGCTTTTCGCCCCAAGCCGCTAAAGCGGTCGGTGGGCCCGGTCCGGTCCATCAGGCGGCGCCAGGTGGAGCGTGCCAGGGCCAGCAGCGGATTGGCCGGCGGGGGATTGGATCGTGCAGGCGCGGCCTTGGCCACGGTCCGGCGTTCGTCCTTCTGGTCCATCCAGCGATCCAGGCTGACGCCGGCCTTGGCGGCGCGGCGGGCCTCGTACGCCTGCTTGGCTGTTCCGTTGCCCTGTGTGCCTGTGCCGCCGCCGGCCATTGTCCGTTTTTCCTGTTGCATTCGAATGCTGCCTGGCTGGATGCGGACCTGTCAGTGACGGCCGTTGATTTCGGCCAGCAGGAAATCGCGGAAGACCGCGACGCGCTTCGATGTGCGCAGTTCCTCGGGATAGACGAAATAGGCATCGACCGTCGGGACCGTGACGTCCGACAGGATCTTGACCAGATGCGGGTGCAGGACCGCCGCATAGGCCGGGATCGACCCGATTCCGACGCCGGAGGCGATGGCCTCGGCCATGGCCGGCAGGCTGTTGACCTCGATCCGCGCGGGGCGCTTCTCGTCCGCCGGCACGCCGGCTTCGGCCAGCCAGTTGATGTGCGGCACCGGCGGATGATAGCCGCCGAACAGCACCAGCTTGTGGCTGGACAGGTCGTCCAGCGTCGCCGGGGTGCCGAATTCCTCCAGATAGCCGGGCGAGGCGTAGATCGGCAGCGGGAAGTCCGCCAGGTGGCGCTGGACCAGGTCGGGCTGGCGCGGCGGGTGCATCCGCACCGCGACATCGGCCTCGCGCATGCCCAGATCCAGGTCGTTGTCTTCCAGGATCAGGGTGATGCTGATGTCCGGATTGGCGTCCACGAAACGATGCAGGCGCGGCGTCAGCCAGCAGGTTCCGAAACCGGTCGTCGTGGTCACGCGCAGCCGTCCGGCGGCCTTTTCCTTGCTTTCGGTCAGCAGGGACTGGGTCATCGCCAGCTTGGAAAAGACCTCGCGCACCGTCTGGTTCAGGGTTTCGCCCTGTTCCGTCAGGATCAGTCCGCGCGCGTGTCGGTGGAACAGGGGAACCTGCAGCGCTTCTTCCAGCGCCGAAATCTGGCGGGAGACCGCCGACTGGCTAAGATTGAGTACGTCACCCGCGTGTGTGAAGGACCCTGCTTCGGCCACCGCATGGAAAATACGGAGTTTATCCCAGTCCAACGCTGCATTCCGATCCTGGCTGGAGAACCTGTCGTTACAATCTGGTTCTGGTGACGGAAATACCCGATCCGGTCAAGGATTTATGGTATTCAGTGCGACATTCCCGCCAGGTAACGTTCCGCCTCCAGCGCGGCCATGCAGCCGGTTCCCGCCGCGGTAACGGCCTGGCGGTAAATGCGGTCCTGCACGTCTCCGGCGGCGAAGACGCCCGGCACCGACGTGCGCGTGCCGCCCGGGTTGGTGACGATATATCCCTCGTCGTCGGTTTCGACCTGGTCCTTGAAAACCGCCGTGTTCGGGGCATGCCCGATCGCGACGAAAACGCCGTCGACCGCCAGGTGTTCGTTCGTGCCCGATGAAATATCGCGCAGATTCAGGCCCGTGACGACGGGCGGGGTGCCGGTGGCCACGATCTCGTCCACCACGCAATTCCATTTCACCGTGATCTTGGGGTGGGCGAACAGCCGGTCCTGCAGGATCTTTTCCGCGCGCAGGCTGTCGCGCCGGTGGATCAGGATCACATGTTCGGCATGATGGGTCAGGTACAGCGCTTCCTCGACCGCCGTGTTGCCGCCGCCGATGACGGCGACGGTCCGGCCGCGATAGAAGAATCCGTCACAGGTGGCGCAGGCCGAAACCCCGGACCCCTGGTATTGGGCCTCGCCGGGAATGCCCAGCCACTTGGCCTGTGCCCCGGTGGCGATGACGACCGAGCGGGCCAGGTAGACGTCACCGGAATCGCCGACCAGGCGGAACGGTTCGCCCGCCCCGCCGTGACCCTTCAGAGTGCATTCGGTGATGATGTCGTGGATGATCTGCGTACCCACATGCGCGGCTTGGGCCGCCATCTGTTCCATCAGTTCGGGGCCCTGGATGCCGCGGGCGAAGCCCGGGTAATTATACACGTCGGTGGTGATCATCAACTGTCCGCCCGGCTGCAGGCCGGCCACCAGGATGGGCTTCAGGTTGGCGCGCGCGGCATAGATCGCGGCGGTATAGCCGGCGGGGCCGGCGCCGATGACAAGAAGGTCGGTGGTATGGGTCTGGGTCATGGACTCGGGCGTCGATGTGATCACAATGCAGGGGATATGGCCGTCCAATGCGCTGGACACAAGGCGCGCGGGATCTGCTGCGCCCTTTTCGGCAACGGGCGCATGCCATATCCTGCGCGCCATCAGATTTGGGACGGAAATGACTGAAGTGATGGACCTGGATGCGATTGACCGTCGGATCGTAGCCGAACTCCAGGCGGATGGCCGCATGACGAACGTGGAACTGGCGCGCCGGGTCGGTATTTCCGCCCCGCCCTGCCTGCGGCGCGTGCGGCGGCTGGAGGAAGAAGGGCTGATCCGCGGCTACCACGCCGATACCGACGCCGCCCTGCTGGGCTGGACGATCACGCTGTTCGCCCTGATCGGGCTGGACAGCCAGAAGGAAGCCGTCCTGACCGCGTTCGAGACCCAGGTGGCCGAATGGCCCGAGGTCCGGGAGTGCCACATGATCCGGGGCGGCGGGGACTTCCTGGTCCGGCTGGTGGCGCGCGACGCCGCGCATGAAAACCAGTTGACCCGCCGCCTGACCGAAAGCCCGCATGTCAGCCGGGTCCAGACATTGCAGACCATCCGCACGGCGCTGAGCCGCGCCGGCGTGCCCGTGCAGCCCCCCGGCGCCGGCGGCATGGGCGTGGCAGGGACGGACATGTGAGCATCGTCCTGCCCCCCGTCGATGCACCGCCGGCCACCAAGGCGCGGCCCGACACGGTCCGGCTGGCGGCCGATATCAGCATCGTGGTCCCCTGCTACAACGAGCGCGCGAACGTGCGCCCCATGGTCGCCGCCCTGTCCGCCGCCCTGGCGGGGCGGGAGTGGGAGGTCATCTTCGTCGATGACAACTCGCCCGACGGCACGATCGACGAGGTCCGGTCGCTTGCGGAATGCGATGGCCGGGTGCGGGGCATCCTGCGCGTGGGTCGCCGTGGCCTGTCCTCGGCGGTGATCGAGGGCGTCCTGTCGTCCTCGGCGCGCGTGGTCGCCGTCATGGACGGCGACATGCAGCATGATGAGAGCTGCCTGGGCCGGCTGATCGACGCGGTGGTGCGCGACGGCTACGACATCGCCGTCGGCAGCCGCCATGTCGAAGGCGGCGACAATGCCGGCCTGGCCAATGGCTGGCGGAAATTCCTGTCGGATTCCGGCATCCGCATGGTGCAGATGATCCTGCCGGTGCGGCTGGGGGACCCGATGAGCGGGTTTTTCGCCATGCGGCGCGACCTGTTCGAACGCGCGGTGCCGCATCTGTCGGGGACGGGGTTCAAGATCCTGCTGGACGTGTTCCTGTCCGCCCCCCAGCGCCCGCGGGTGCTGGAGGTCCCGTTCGTCTTCCGCCCCCGCGCGGCGGGCGAGAGCAAGCTGGACGTCCTGGTCCTGATCCAGTTCCTGGCGATGCTGGGCGACAAGGTATGCCGCGGGTTCCTGCCGACCCGCTTCATCGCGTTTGCCCTGGTCGGCCTGGTGGGCATCCTGGTCAACCTGGTGGTGCTGGACGTTGCCCGCCGGTGCGGCGCCGATTTCGCGTCCGGGCAGGGGATCGGGACCGTGGCCGCCATGGTGGCCAATTTCTGGATGAACAATTCCCTGACCTACCGCGACTGCCGCCTGCGCGGCGGCCGGATGTGGCTGGGGCTGCTGCTGTTCCTGGCGATCTGCTCGGTGGGCGCACTCGCCGATATCGGCATCGCGCGCGCGGTCTTCAGCGAGGACGGCAAATGGAACCAGGCGGGGGCCGCGGGGGCCGCGATCGCCGTGGTGTGGAATACGCCGTGTCGTCGACGCTGATCTGGCGGGTGCGTTGACCGGCAGGGCCGGGTACGCCGATCGCAGTCTGCTGGTATGGGGCGGCGTTGCGCTGGGCCTGCTGACGGTGCTGCGCGGTATCGTGGCCGCCTGCACTCCGCCTTCGCCGGACGAGGCCTATTACTGGGTGTGGTCCCGCGCGCTCGCGCCCGGCTATCTGGACCATCCACCGATGGTCGCCCTGTGGATTCGCGGCGGGACCGCGCTGCTGGGCGATACGACGCTGGGCATTCGCCTGCCGGCGGCGCTTTCCGCCGGTGTGGGGACGCTGTTCCTGGCCGCCGCCGCGCGGGACCTGGGATGGGGGCCGGCGGCCGGACGGATGGTTCGGGCCGGAATCCTGCTGAATGCCACGCTGGCGCTGGGCATCGGCGCGGTGACGATGACGCCGGACACGCCCCTGCTGTTCTTCATCACCACGGCGCTGTGGGCGCTGGGGCGGCTGCACGTCACCGGTCGGGGTGGCTGGTGGCTGGTGCTGGGGCTGGCGCTGGGCCTGGCGTGCGACAGCAAATACACGGCGGTGCTGCCGGGGGCGGGGCTGGCGTTCTGGCTGCTGGGCAGCCGGTCCGGGCGGGTGTGGCTGCGCACGCCCTGGCCCTGGTGTGCCGCCATGCTGGCCCTGCTGCTGTTCCTGCCCGTCATCGGGTGGAACGCGGCGCATCACTGGGCCAGCTTTGTCCGACAGGGTGGCCGGGCGGGCGACTGGCGGCCGGCGCGGGCGGTGCAGTTCCTGGGGGAACTGGCGGGGGGGCAGGTCGGCCTGGCAACGCCGCTGGTGGCCCTGTTCTTCGCGGGCGGGTTGTGGCAGGCCCTGCGCCGCGCGTGGCGGGACGATGCGGCGGCGCTGCTGGCCTGCTGGACCGTGCCCGCCATCGTGGTGTTCGTGCAGCATGCGCTGGGCGACCGGGTGCAGGCCAACTGGCCGGTGCTGCTCTATCCCGGTCTTGCGATCGCGGCGGCTTCCCTGACCTGGCGCTTCTGGGGGCCGGCATCGGCGCTGGGCTTCGTGCTGACGCTGCTGGTCTATGTGCAGTCCACGCTGTCGCCCGTCGCGCTGTCGCCGCATCTGGACATCACCCTGCGCCAGATGGCTGGCTGGCAGGACCTGGCCCGTGCGGCGGACGGCATGGCCCCTTCCGGCGGCTTCATCGCCGCCGATGAATACGGACTGGCATCGGAACTGGCCCTGGCGCTGCCGCGCCGGCCGGTGATCGGGATCGAGCCGCGCTGGGCCCTGTTCGACCTGCCGCGTGCGGCCGGCGGCCAGCAGGGGATCTTCCTGTGCAGCGAACGACGCCTGCGCACCGTCGATCCCACCCCGTTCAGCCGGATGACGCGGATCGGCACGCTGGCGCGCGGGCGGGGCGCCCAAGTGGCCGAACGCTATGCGGTCTTTCGCGTGACGCTGGCGCCCGAAGCGCCGGCCTGGACGGCGCGCCTGCCCTCCGGGGCTGTATAAGGCCTGTCACCGCGACGCGGGCAGGGTATCCTTGATCCGGTCCAGCAGGGCGCGAATCCGGAACGGTTTTTCCAGGCCCTGGCCATATGCGAATGTCGCCAGGCGTGCCGGGTCGCCGCTGATGGCGATGATCGGCACCCCTGCATCCGCCAGGCGCCTGGCCAGGGGATCGGGCGACCCGTCGGGCAGGGTCAGGTCCAGGATGGCCAGGTCGAACGCGCCCCGGTCCAGTTCCCGCAGGGCGGATTGCACGTCGGCGCATGGGGTGACGCGCAGGCCGGACGCCTCCAGCGCCGTGCGGACCAGGTCGGCGATGGCGGATTCGTCCTCGACCAGCAGGACGTGGCGGGGGGACGTCATGGCGTGGAGCCCTGTGCGGGGACGGGCGGACGCCGCCGCAGGGGGGCGGCGGTGGGAACGGGCCACGGGGCGATGCCCCGGTCCGACAGGGCCAGCGTGCCCAGTTCCAGCAGGCCGGGGCTCATGCGTTCGGGGGCGTCGCGCACCTGGTCCAGCGTGAACCAGTCGACATCCAGCGCATCGTCGGCCGCGCGCACCGTATCCTGTCCCGAATCGGCGCAGCGCACGACGACGATGACGTAATGGAACCGCAGGGCACCGTCCGGGGCGTGGTCCAGCACGTCGAATGCCGTCAGCACGCCCTGCGCCCGGGCGATGAAGCCGGTTTCCTCGCGCAGTTCGCGCTCGGCGGCCTGCATGACGGTCTCGCCATGCTCGATGCGGCCGCCGGGAAAACCCCACAGGCCCTGGTCCGGCGGGTTGGCCCGCCGGATCAGCAGCAGGCGCCTGTCGCGTACGACGACCGCGAGGATCGCGGCCGAAACGGGGGAGGGGGAGTTCATGCGGCCATCATAGACGCATGACTCCCCCTCCGGCCACTCCGTGACGCCGTTGTGCGCCGGGCGGTTACGGGACGACCGGCAGCCAGATCGCCGTGGACTGGTCGCCGCCGCGATGGACCGACTGCGTCGCGGCGACGAAGTCATGCGGCGTGGCGCGCAGCACGTTGGGCACGAAGGTCTGCGGGTTGCGGTCATAGAGTGGGAACAGCGAGGACTGGATCTGCACCATGATCCGGTGCCCCGGCTGGAACACGTGGTTGACCGCCGGCAGCGTGAAGCGATAGCGCGCCACCTGGTTCGGCACCGTGGCCACCGAATGATCGAAGCCCTCGCGATAGCGGCCGCGGAAGATGTCCATCGACACCGCCAGCTCGTATCCGCCCATCTCCGGCCGGTCGCCGTTGGTGGCCGGCTGCACGTCGATCAGCTTCACCACCCAGTCCGAATCGGTGCCGCTGGTCGCCGCGAACAGATCCGCCACCGGCACGCCGCTGACGCGGACCGACTGCGTCAGGACCGGGGTTTCATAGGTCAGGACGTCCGGGCGGCTTTCCGCCTGGCGCTGGTCCTGCACCAGCCACGTCTTCCAGCGTGCGCCGTCGGTCGCGAAATTGAACGGGCGCTGCAGGAAGGGCACCGGATGCGCGGGATCGGACACATAGGAATCCTGCCCGTCCGCCGCCGGATGATCGAACGACAGGCCGTATCCCGCCTGCAGGAACAGCGGCTTCATCGGATGGGCGCAGCCCTTGCCATCGCAGGCCAGGGGCCAGCGCGGGAAGCGGTCCCAGTGGTTCTCGCCGGAATTGTAGATGATGGCTTCCGGCAGGTTCGCCGCCGGCGCGCCGGGGCGCAGGTACTGGTTGAAGAACGGCAGCAGCACGTCGCGCCGGAACTGGTGCGCGGTGTCGCCGTCCCAATGCAGCGGGCCCAGTTCCGATCCGTCATAATTGACCTGGCTGTGCCGCCACGGGCCCATGACCAGGATGTTCGGCACGCTGGGGCTGGTCTTCTTCAGCGCCTGCCAGGAATGGATCGCGCCCCACATGTCTTCCTGGTCCCACAGGCCCTGTTCCCACAGGGTGGGCACCGTCAGCGGGTGGCGGGTGATCAGCTTGTCCAGGGCCTGGTTCTGCCAGAAGGCATCGTAGTCCGGGTGGGCCAGCATGCGCTGCCACCACGGGAACTGGTCCAGACCGGCGGCGGTGGCGAACTGCCCGGCCGATCCGGCCCGCAGGAAGTTCGTGTAATCGTCGCGGTCCACGCGGGGAATCGGGTTGCCCTCGCCACGGACGGTCATCTGCTCGGTGAAATAATCCAGCCCGCCCTGGCGGAAGGCGCCGTAATGGTACCAGTCATCGCCCATCCAGCCGTCGACCATCGGGCTTTCCGGGGCCGCGACCTTCAGCGCCGGATGCGGGTTCAGCAGCGCCATGACCACGGTGAACCCCTCATAGGACGAGCCCAGCATGCCCACGCGGCCGTTCGATTCCGGCAGGTTCTTGACCAGCCAGTCGATCGTGTCCCACGCGTCGGTGACCTCGTCGGTGCGGGTGGGGTTCAGCGGCCCGCGCACCGGGCGCGTCATCACGTAATCGCCTTCCGACCCGTACTTGCCCCGAATGTCCTGGAAGACGCGGATATAGCCCGATTCGACGAACACATCGTCGCCCTGCGGCAGCAGCGCGCGCATGGACGGCGAATCCTCGACCCGGTTCAGCCGCTGCGACGCGTGATAGGGCGTGCGCGTCAGCAGGATCGGCGCGTCATGCGCGTTGCGGGGCACCACGATGACGGTGTGCAGCTTCACCCCGTCGCGCATCGGGATCATGACGTCGCGCTTGACGTAGTCGCGCCCGTCGGTCGGAAAGGTGACATGGGCGGGGATGTCGCTCCCGGTCTGGACGGTCAGCACCGAGGCACCCTGCTGCGTGGACGCGGGGGTGGCGGTCCGGGACGGCTTGGGGGCGGCGTGGCCCGGGTTGCCCAGGCCGATGGCACCGATGCTGCTGGCCAGGGTCAGGGCGGTCAGGAAGGTGATCGTCCCGCCCGGGCGACGACGTGTAGAAAGTGTCAAACCATACGCTCCTGCTGATCTCCGCCACAGCGGAGGACAAGGTGTTTCGTTGGCATGACCATGTCGCAACCGAACGGATCAGGCAACCGGGCCTCGCCGGACATGTCCGTGGTTTTAAGGGTGGCTCAGTGGCCCAGGAAATGGGCCATCCCATTGCTCTTGGGACGTGTCAGGGTCACGTGGGCGCGGCAGCGCGGGGTGCCGTACGTGCCGCTGATGGCGCTGCCGTCGGGCTTGCCCTCGAACACCAGGGGATAGGGTTTGCGGTTCATGTCGCTCAGGACCAGTTGGGCATGGAAACGCCCGGGAGTCGCGTCGCGCGTGCCGTGCAGGACCAGCGCGCCGTCACCGGGCGTGAAGGCGATGCGCTTCGTGCCGACCTGCAGGGTCGAGGGTGCGTTGGTTTCCGGACAGACGCCGCGATCGGCGACCAGCGTACCCGTCCAGATCCCGATCGGGTCCCTGGCCGCGTCGTCGGCCGCCCGCGCCGGGGCCACGGCCAGCAGCCCGGCCCCCGGCAGCATGGCCAGCAGCATGGCGCGGGCGAGGGGGGAGTGCAGGGCCGGTCGGAAGAGGGTCACATTCATGCTCCGTAACGCGGGGAACGGCCCCCAATATGGGCCCGGGCGGCGCGGCGGGCCATAGGGTCCCGGCCGGCGCGGTCTTGCGCTATACTCGGCATCGACGCATATCCCGCGCTTGCATGGCCCGCCCGGCCCGTGCAGCACGCCCCGTGACCGTAATGCCGCGACCGAAAGAACGATGATGAGCGATAAAGTGAAGAGTGCCGGACCCGCCCAGACCGCCCCCCAGGACGTCGCCGCCCTGGAAGGTGCCCTGCATCAGGACCGGGTCCTGATCCTGGATTTCGGCAGCCAGGTCACGCAGCTGATCGCCCGTCGCGTGCGCGAAAGCGGCGTGTATTGCGAAATCTGGCCGTTTTCGACGGACGAGGCCAAAATTCGCGCCTTCGCCCCGCGCGGCATCATCCTGTCCGGCGGTCCGGCCAGCGTGCTGGACGAGAAGGCGCCGCGCATCCCCGACGTGGTGTTCGCGCTCGGCGTGCCGGTGCTGGGCATCTGCTACGGGCAGCAGGCGCTGTGTCATCAGTTGGGCGGCGCGGTGGAAACGCATGAACATCGCGAATTCGGGCGGGCGCATATCGACATCATCGAGGATTGCGCCCTGTTCCGCGGCACCTGGGCGCGTGGCGGGCGTGAACAGGTGTGGATGAGCCACGGCGACCGGGTCACGAAGCTGCCGCCCGGATTTCGCTCGGTCGCGGTCAGCGAGGGCGCGCCCTTCGCCATCATCGCGGACGAGGGGCGGCGCCTGTACGGCGTGCAGTTCCATCCCGAGGTGGTGCATACGCCCCATGGGGCGGCGCTGCTGCGCAACTTCACCCATGACGTGGTGGGCTGCCGGGGCATCTGGACCATGGCCGGCTTCCGCGACATGGAAATCGCCCGCATCCGCGAACAGGTCGGTTCGGGCCACGTGATCTGCGGCCTGTCGGGCGGTGTCGATTCCTCGGTCGCCGCAGTGCTGATTCACGAGGCGATCGGCGACCAGTTGACCTGCATCTTCGTCGATCCGGGCATCCTGCGTGCCGGAGAGGCCGAGGAGGTGGTCAAGACCTTCCGCGGCCGCTTCAACATCAAGCTGGTCCATCGCGATGCGTCGGACCTGTTCCTGTCGGCCCTGGAGGGCGTCACGGACCCGGAAATCAAGCGCAAGACGATCGGCCGCCTGTTCGTCGAGGTGTTCGAGGAACAGGCCGCGAAGCTGGGCGGCGCGGACTTCCTGGCCCAGGGCACGCTGTATCCGGACGTGATCGAAAGCGTCAGCTTCACCGGCGGCCCGTCGGTGACGATCAAGTCGCATCACAATGTCGGCGGCCTGCCCGATCGGATGAAGATGCAGTTGGTCGAGCCGCTGCGCGAACTGTTCAAGGACGAGGTCCGCGAACTGGGGCGTGAACTGGGCATCCCCGAGGCCATAGTCGGCCGCCACCCGTTCCCCGGCCCGGGCCTGGCCATCCGCATCCCGGGCGCGGTGGATCGCGACAAGCTGGCGCTGCTGCGCCGGGTGGACACGATCTTCCTGGAGGAAATCCGCGGTGCCGGCCTGTATGACGCGATCTGGCAGGCCTTCGCGGTGCTGCTGCCGGTCCGCACCGTCGGCGTGATGGGCGATGGCCGCACCTACGACTATGCCTGCGCGCTGCGCGCCGTCACCAGCACCGACGGCATGACGGCCGACGTCTTTCCCTTCGACATCGGCTTCCTGAACCGCGTCGCCAGCCGCATCGTCAACGAGGTCCAGGGCGTGAACCGCGTGACCTACGACATCACCTCGAAGCCGCCTGGCACGATCGAGTGGGAGTGAACTAGGGTGGTTTCAGACCATCCCGCGCCGTGTCTGACATCGCGCGAACTCTCTGACTGACAAGGATTATTTTTCCCACCCCGTATCACTGCATGTCACCTCAACCCGGTCACTTTGTTGGTACCGATGTTGGTATGGCGCATGATGGTCGAGAAACGGGCTTCCGGTACCACCAACCCTTCTGATGGTATCCGGCGCCCCCTTGATCGGATGCGGATTTATGGGCGATCTCACTGATAAAGAGCTGAAAAATCTGAAGCCGAGGGCCAAGCTCTACAAGATTACCGATCGCGATGGGATGTACGCGGCCGTCACGCCGACCGGCGTCGTATCGTTCCGGTATCAGTACCGAGTGAGCGGACGGCAGGAAGTGTTGACCATCGGCCGCTACAGCGCCGAGGCGGCACGCAGGTTGTCGCGGGCGCCCGACGCTTTGGAATACGGAATGGAGGTGTCGCTTGCGGAGGCCAGGGCATTGCTAGTGCGCGCCCGGCGTCAGGTCGAGCGAGGCGAGTCGCCGTCTAAAGCCAAGGTGGAGAAGCGCACGGCATTAGCCGAGGCGGTGACGTTCGGCGGGTGGGTGGAAGCTTACTTCAAGCACAAAGGCGATCCCAAGTCCGGGGCTGAAAGGCTCGCCGACAGCACCCTGGCGATGCGCCGATCCGTCTATTGTTAATTTCTGCTGAGATTTGACCCTGGGTTTTCATCGAGAACTGACCCGGCCTTTGGTTATCTCTGCTATGTTTTATGGGCTGGTCAAGCGGTTGCCTTTTCCTTCCGGTTCCTGGGGGCGGCGGAGCTTGCGCGGAACCGGTAGCTGTCATTTCCGGTTTCGAGGATATGACAGTGGTGGGTAAGGCGATCGAGCAGGGCTGTCGTCATTTTGGGATCACCGAAGACTTCGCCCCATTCGCTGAAGCTCAGATTGGTGGTGATGATGACGCTGGTGCGCTCGTAGAGACGGCTGAGGAGATGGAACAGCAGGGCACCGCCTGATGCGCTGAACGGCAAATAGCCAAGTTCGTCCAGGATCACGAGATCGAGGCGCAGGAGACGTTCCGCGATCTGTCCTGCGCGATTGGCGGTTTTTTCCTGTTCGAGGGCGTTGACGAGGTCGACCGTGGACCAGAACCGTATCTTCTTGCGGTGATGTTCGATCGCCTGCACGGCAAGTGCGGTGGCCAGATGGGTCTTGCCGGTTCCTGGTCCACCAATGAGGACGACGTTGTCGGCACGGTCGATGAAATCCCCGGCATGGAGTTGACGGACCATGGCCTCGTTGACCTCGGCGGCCGAGAAATCGAACCCTGCCAAATCTTTGTAGGCCGGGAACCTGGCAGTCTTGGTTTGATAGGCGATGGAGCGCACCTTTCGCTCGGCGAGTTCCGCCTTCAAAAGCTGGGAGAGGACGGGGATGGCGGCCTCGAATGCCGGCGCACCCTGTTCGGTCAGTTCGGCCGTGGCCTGGGCCATGCCATACATCCGCAGGCCGCGCAGCATGACGACGAGGGCACCGGCCGCGGGATCATGACGCATGACGGGCCTCCCCGCGCAGGGCGTCATACCGTCCGGTATCGGCCTGAGGCTCGCGTTCGAGCACCAATGCCTGCGGCGCGTCGAGCCTGGGTGCTCCTGTTTTCTTGGCGTCCGTCAGACGATGCAACGTATTGAGGACGTGTGTCTTGGTGGCTACTCCCTCCTCGAGCGCGAGTTCAACCGCGCAAAGCACGGCCTGCTCATCATGCTGCAGCACCAGGGCGAGGATCTCGACCATTTCCCGGTCGCCGCCCGTGCGCCGGAGGAGGTGCGTCTGCAGCGTCCGGAACGCCTCGGGCAATTCAGAGAAGGGTGCGCCATTGCGCAAGGCCCCGGGTTTGCGCTGGAGCACCGCCAAGTAATGCCGCCAGTCATAGATCGTGCGACCGGGCACGCCGTGGGACCGCTCGACGATCCGGGGATGTTCGCATAGGATCCGCCCCTCGGCCGCGATCACCAACCGGTCGGGATAGACGCGCAGGCTGACCGGCCGATTGGCAAAAGAGGCGGGCACACTGTAGCGGTTGCTTTCGAACTGCACGAGGCAAGTCGGCGAAACCCGTTTGGTATGTTCGACGAACCCGTCGAACGGGCGCCCTGGAACCATCAGGTGAGGCACTTCCGCCGCATGGGCCTCGGCGAGGCTGCCGGGCAATTCGACATGCCTCAAGATAGTCCAACGTTCCCGGCAACGCGCCTCGAGCCAGACGTTCAGGGAGGCCAGATCAGGAAAATGCGGCATCTCCTGCCAGATCTGCCGCCGGGCGTCCTGGACGGTCTTCTCGATTTGACCTTTCTCCCAACCCGCTGCCGGATTGCAGAACTCCGCCTCGAACAGATAATGGCTCACCAGGGCCGAAAAACGCAGATTGATCTGGCGGACCTTGCCGGGCCCAACCCGGTCCACGGCGGTTTCCATATTGTCAAAAATACCTCGACGCGCAACCCCGCCCAAAACGCGAAAGGCTTCCGTCAGCGCGTCGAACAGCATCTCGTGTGTCTGGAGCGGATACGCCCGCAGAATGAAGGCCCGGCTGTAGGACAGCTTGGTGTGGGCGACCTGCAGCTTGACGCGCCGCCCTCCGATCACCGCCCAGTCCTCTCCCCAGTCGAACTGGAAGGCCTCTCCGGGTTGAAAGCGCAGCGGAACGAACACGCCGCGTCCCGTCGTCTGCCGCGCCCTTTGCTGTTCCGCCTTCCAGTTCCGGATAAAGGCCGCAACCCGTCCATACGATCCGTCATAACCCAGCGCTACAAGGTCCGCATGCAGGCGCCGCCCCGTGCGGCGCTGCTTGCGCGACTTTGACGTCTCCAGAGCAAGCCAGGTCGCCAGTTTCTCCGCAAACGGGTCCAGCCGGCTCGGGCGCCCGGCAACCTTGAACTGCGGCTCAACCGTCTCCGCCCGGAGATACTTGCGGATCGTGTTGCGCGACAATCGCGTCCGACGCTCAATCTCGCGGATCGGTACATGATCCCGGTAATGCCACCGCCGGATCACACTCAACAATTCCATGCTGATCACTCCTTTAACCCCCGGACAGTTGCTCCGGGGAAGTGTCAGACACGGGTCAATTCTCAATGAAAATTTCCGCCCCTACAGGGTCAGTTCTCGCTGGAAATCAACAATATTCCTGATGATGGAATCTATTTTCTCCAGTTCCCTGTCATCCGGGGACAGGGTCAGGCCCGCGCTGCATAACGTCCGGTAAGAGCACTGGGCCAGGTCGAGCAACAGGCCGATGATGGCGGGAATGCGCGCGGCATCGTCCATCGTGCCGAGCCCGGCCAGGCGCGCGCCAAGGGCAGCGACCCCCGGGCCGAGGAATTCGACCCCACGTCCTGACGCCGCGAGAAGCCCGTGCAGAACGTCAAGTTCCGGACAAAGCGTCATCAGGCCCGTGAACCAGGACTTGTTGACCTGAAGAACGATATTGCGGTCCGGTACGCTTTCGCCGGGTGTTACGTCGCTGAACCAGCCGTGCGGCACGTTCGGCCCGATCAGCACGAGGTTTCCCGGCGCGAAAAAGCCGAAATAATCGCCAACCATATACTGGCCGCACCCCTTGGTGATCAGGTGCAGTTCATATTCGGGGTGATAGTTCCACCGCGCGCAGGGCGCCGGATAATCATGCGTATGCCAGACGAAGCTGTTGCGCGGTTCGGGACGCACGACTTCAAAGACGGGTGTCGCGGCGCGCGCCTTCCGGGCGGAATGAGTGCCGTGGACCATTCTTCCGTTCTTCTCCCTGGAGCGGGGGACGTGTTTCGTTGGCGGCCCTACGCCATGCGGATCTGCAACTTGACGTCCCCGGGCCGGGCGGACGCCGCCCGTTCGAATGCCTCGACCGCATCCGCGAAGTTGTAGGTTCCCGAGATCAGCGGCTTGAGATCGACCTTGCCGGAAGCAATCAGCGCGATCGCCCGGTCGTAGACATTGGCGTAGCGGAATACGGTCTCGATCGTAATTTCCTTGGCCTGGGCGGCAACGATATCGAACGACACCTTGTCGACCGGCATGCCCACCAGCACCAGCGTGCCGCCGGGCCGCACGACGGCCAGCGCATCGTCATAGACGCGCGGGCTGCCGCTGGCCTCGAACACCACGTCCGCGCCCCAGCCCTCGCCGCATTCCGCCCGCACGGCGTCGCGCAGCGAATCCCGCGCGACATCGACCGGGATGATGCCGGCATACCGGCCCGCGATGTCCAGCTTCGGCGCGGCGATGTCCGACACGATGACCTTGCCCGCGCCCGCGCCGAGGGCCGCCAGCGCCACCATGATTCCGATCGGCCCGCATCCGGTCACCACACAGGTATCGCCAGGCTTGATCTTCGCCTTCACGGCCGCCTGCACGCCGATCGCAAACGGTTCGACCATGGCGCCTTCGGCAAAGCTGACGGTGTCCGGCAGGCGATAGGTGAAGGCGGCGGGATGCACCACCAGAGGGGTGAGGCAGCCATGCACCGGCGGCGTCGCCCAGAACGAGACGGCGGGATCGACATTGTAGATGCCGAGCTTCGATGCGCGCGAGGTGGGATCGGGGATACCCGGTTCCATGCAGACCCGGTCGCCGACTTTCAGGTTCGTGACGGCCGTGCCGAGCTCGACCACGGTGCCCGATGCCTCGTGGCCCAGCACCATCGGTTTCTCGACCACGAAGTGGCCGATCCGGCCATGGGTATAATAATGCACGTCGCTGCCGCAGATGCCGACAGTGTCGATTTTCACTCTGACGTCGCGGGGACCCAGCGTCTGGGGAATGTCGATGTCGCGCAAGGACAGGACGTCCTTGCGTTCGAGGACGAGGGCAACGGGCATTTTTTCCTCCCGCGGCCTCTCGATGGATCTATCGGGGCCGCTTGTCGTTCGTTGCCCGGATTCTATGACGGGCCCCCGCGGGGGCGTCTAGGTCGTTTTCCTCTGGCCGCTGATACTCTTTTGCGCGCTCCTGAAGTCGTGATCCGGACCGGATATGCCGTCCGGATCGCTGGTGGGGGCTTCAGCCTTGCCGCCACGTGCTGACGGCGGCCAGTCCGGTCTTCAGCAGTTCATCGGCCCGTTCGGGGCTGTCGGCTTCGACGTAGACGCGCAGTTCCGGTGCATTGCCAGAAGGGCGGAGGTGGATGATCTCGCCATTGGCGAAAATCATCCGCAGGCCGTCGGTCTTGTCCACGTGATGGAGGGGGCCGCATGCTTCGGTGAAGCCCAGCGCCGCCGCGCCGCCTTCGGGGTCCTCGCCGAGTTTCGCTATCTGCGCCTGGCTCTGCGCCGTCGGCATTTCGACCAGGCGGTCGCTGAGGGTGAAGCGCGGGGGCAGGGTGGCGACCAGGGCATCGAGATCGCGGCCCTGCTCGCGGGCGGCGACCAGCGCGCAGATCATGGGCAGGACGGAATCGCGCGTCGGCAGGGCGGCAAGCGTACGGCCGTAGCGCGTCACGTCGCTGGCCAGCAGGAACCCGCCATTGGCTTCGTAGCCCACCGAGGGCACGAGCCCGGCCTCGGCGGCCTCGGTCATCGCGGCCACGACGAAGGGGGAACCGATACGGGTGCGGCGGACCTCTTTCGCGAAGCCGGACAGTTCCAGCGCCGTGTTGCTGCTGACGGGCGTGGTCACGGCGGCCGCGTTCAGGAAGCGTGCGGCCAGGATGCCCAGCACGTCGCCGCGCAGCCAGTTCCCGGCGCGGTCGGCCAGCAGCGGCCGGTCGGAATCGCCATCGGTGGTCAGGATGGCGTCCAGCGTGCCGGCGGCGGCCCAGTCGCGGGCCAGGGCGGCATCCTCGGGGCGCACGGCCTCGGTATCGACGGGGATGAAACTGTCCATCCGCCCCAGCGGCACGGCCTTGCCGCCCAGCGCCTCGACGATGTCCACCAGCACGTCGCGGCCGACGGCGGAATGCTGGTACACGCCCAGCGTCAGGCCCGACAGGGCGTCCGGGCCGAAGAAATCGCGGTAGCGGGCGACGAAGGGGGGAACCACGTCGGTGATCGCGGGCAGGTCGGCGGCAATCGCGAGCGCGCCGTCGGCATCGAACCAGCCTTCGGGCAGTTCGACATCCTGTTCCCGCATCGCGGCCTCGTCGGTCTTGAGGAATTCGCCATGCGCGCGGTTGAACTTGATGCCGTTGCGGTCGGCCGGGATATGGCTGCCCGTGACCATCAGCGAGGGAATGCCGCGCGCAAAGGCATGCACGCACAGCGCGGGCGTGGGAACGAAGCCGCAGAATACCGGCTCGCCCCGCATGGAGCGGATCGCGGCGACGCAGGCGCGGACGATGCGGGGCGTGCTGGGACGCAGGTCGCCCGCGACGGCGACCGGGGTGCCGGGGGAAAATTCGCCCAGGGTCGCCAGATGCTTCAGATAACCCACGGTGTAGGCGAAGCAGACCGCATCCGTCATGGCGGTGACGAGGCCGCGCGCGCCGCTGGTGCCGAACGCGACGCCCGACTGCGTCATCCACTGGGCTATTTTCATGAGGTCTTTCCCGCCGTTGCGACGCCGTTCGAACGGGCGTCCGTTCCGTTTTTCGTGCGCTAAATCAGCAGGACTTCCATCCCGGGCGCAAGCGTGAACTGACCGGCGACCGAGACTTTTCCACAGCCAGGACGGCAGGAGAACCAAGGTGGGGTTGGGTCGTTTAGGGGGATCCGCACAGGGGATGGGGCAGGTGGGTCATGAATGCCAGCCGAAACGCCGCCGGACCGTTCGAGGCGGTCGATGCCGTCACGGTGGAAGCGGGCTATGCGACCGGGCTGCTTGGCATCCCGCCGGAGGCGCATGGCCTGGTCCTGTTCGCCCATGGCAGCGGCAGCGGGCGGTTCAGCCCGCGCAACACCATGGTGGCCCAGGCCCTGCAGCGCGTGGGCCTGGCGACGCTGCTGCTGGACCTTTTGCGGGACGGCGAGGCACGGGACCGTAGGAACGTCTTCGACATCACCCTGCTGGCCAAGCGGCTGCGCGGGGCGACGCACTGGGTCCAGCGGGCGCCCCATCTGGCGGCGTTGCCGGTCTGCTATTTCGGGGCCATTACCGGGGCCGGGGCCGCGTTGCTGGCGGCATCGGCCGACGATGCGCGCATTACCGCCATCGTCTCGCGCGGTGGCCGGCCCGACCTGGCGGGGGCCACGGCGCTGGCGCGGGTCCGTGCCCCGACATTGCTGGTCGTCGGCAGCCGGGATACGGCCGTCATCGCCCTGAACCGGGCGGCGATGCGGGCGATGACCTGCGAATGCGACATGGTGATCGTCCCGGGCGCGACCCATCTGTTCGAGGAGGAGGTAACGCTGGAGCAGGTCGCGAACCATGCGGTGGGGTGGTTCCTGTCCCATCTGCGCGCGCCCCTCTAGCCAGTGGCCTGTCCCGCCGTCCCGCACATAATCCCCCCTTGTTCGTTTCGATTCCGATGTTACCGTCACGGCGCAACGGGAGGGGCGGGAATGCGCGGATCGAGGGTTCTGTCGGGCGGGATAGCGGCGGCCATGGTGATGACGGCGGCGTCGGTGGTCATGCGGCCGGTGACGGCGCGCGCCGATACCGTGCCCGTGATGGTCATTCACGGGGGCGCGGGCGTCATCAAGGCCGACATGTCGCCCGAGCGGCGGAAGATCGTCCTGGCGGCGCTGGCCCACGCCCTGGACGCGGGATATGCCGCCCTGAAGGCGGGCAAGCCGGCCCCGGATGCGGTGGTGGCGGCCATTCACGTGCTGGAGGACGATCCGAACTTCAATGCCGGCAAGGGGGCGGTCTTCACCCATGACGGCCATAACGAAATGGATGCGGCCATCATGGACGGCGCGACCCTGCGGGCCGGCGCGATCGCGGGCGTACAGCACGTGCGCAACCCGATTTCCCTGGCGCGGGCGGTCATGGACCATTCGCCGCACGTCCTGCTGATCGGCGCGGGGGCCGAGGCGTTTGCCAGGACGCAGGGGATCGCATTGGTGGATACGTCCTATTTCTGGACCCAGCGCCGCTGGGACCAGCTTCAGCGCGCGTTGAAGGAGGATGCGGCCCATGCCCAGCACGCGGACGAAACCACGGACCGTCATTTCGGCACGGTGGGCGCCGTTGCGCTGGACAAGGCGGGGCATCTGGCCGCCGGGACGTCGACGGGCGGCATGACCGACAAATTATGGGGCCGGGTCGGGGATTCGCCGCTGATCGGCGCGGGCACATACGCGAATGCGGGCTGTGCCATGTCCGGGACCGGGTGGGGAGAATTCTATATCCGCACCGTGGCGGCGCACGAGATCTGCATGCGCGTGACGGCGATGCATGATTCGCTGGCCCATGCGGCCGACGACGTCATCAACCACGAAATTCCGGCGCTGGGTGGAAACGGCGGCGCCATCCTGGTCGATTCGGCCGGCGATACCGACGGGATGTATCGCGCCTGGGTCGGTCGCGACGGCGTGCCGCACGCCGCGATCTTCCAGTAGGGCAGACTTCCAGTAGGGCAGATCGTGATCGGATGGCGTCACGCAACCGCAAGGCGCTCCAGGCCCGAAGGGTCCACGACCCCTCGGGCCTTCCTCGTGCTGTCAGCCTGAACCTTCCTGGGTCGCGAACAGGGACGAGATGGCGTCCGCCGCCTCGTGCTGGATGCGGTGCAGATGGTCCTCGCTGACGAAGCTCTCGGCATAGATCTTGTAGACGTCCTCGGTGCCCGAGGGGCGGGCGGCGAACCAGCCATTGTCCGTGACGATCTTCAGGCCGCCGATGTCCGCGTCATTGCCGGGGGCGCGGGTCAGCGTCGCCCGGATGGGCTCGCCCGCCAGGTCCTGCAGGCCGACCTGTTCCGCCGACAGCGACTTCAGCAGCGATTTCTGCTCGGCTGTGGCGGGCGCGTCGATCCGGGCATAATAGGGCGTGCCCAGTTCGGCCGTCAGGTCGCGATAGGCCACGCCGGGATTGTGCCCGGTGCGCGCCGTCATTTCGGCGGCCAGCAGTCCCAGGATGATGCCGTCCTTGTCCGTCGTCCAGGCGGTGCCGTCCGTGCGCAGGAACGAGGCGCCGGCGCTTTCCTCGCCCGCGAAGCCGAACGAGCCGTCGATCAGCCCGTCGACGAACCATTTGAAGCCGACCGGCACCTCGACCAGACGGCGCCCGAGCTTGCCCGCCACCCGGTCGATCATGCTGCTGCTGACCACCGTCTTGCCCACCGCCGCCTGGGGGCTCCAGCCCGGCCGGTTGGCGAACAGGTAGGCGATGGCGGTGGCGAGGTAATGGTTCGGGTTCATCAGCCCGTCGCTGCCCGCGACGATGCCGTGCCGGTCGGCATCGGTATCGTTGGCGAAAGCCACGTCGAACGTCCGTCCGGCCTCGATCAGCCGGCCCATCGCGTAGGGCGAGGAACAGTCCATGCGGATCTGCCCGTCCCAGTCGGCCGTCATGAACGAGAAGGTCGGGTCCACGACGTCGCTGACCACGGTGGCGTCGATGCCGTACCGTTCGATGATCGGCTGCCAGTAGGCGACGGCGGCCCCCCCCAGCGGATCGATGCCGATCTTGACCCCCGAGGCGCGGATCGCCGCCATGTCGAGGACCGAACCGAGGTCCGCGACGTAGGGCGTGATGTAATCGTGCCGATGCACGCAGGCGGCGCGCAGTGCCTGTTCGTACGGAATGCGCCGCACCCCCGCCAGGCCGGAGGCGAGGAAGTCGTTGGCCGCGCGTTCGATGGTGCGGGTGATGCCCGTGTCCGCCGGTCCGCCATGGGGCGGGTTGTATTTATAGCCGCCATCTTCCGGCGGGTTGTGCGAGGGCGTCAGGACGACGCCATCCGCCAGGCCGCTGGTGCGTCCCTTGTTGTAGGTCAGGATGGCGTGCGAAATCACCGGCGTGGGGGTGTAGCCGTCCTGGGCGTCGATGAAGACGTCCACCCCGTTGGCCGCGAACACTTCCAGCGCCGAGGCCAGGGCCGGCTTCGAGACCGCATGGGTGTCGATGCCGATATAGAGCGGCCCGTCGATGCCCGCCGCCGCGCGGTAATCGCAGACCGCCTGGCTGATCGCCAGGATATGGGCCTCGTTGAAGCCGGTCTGGAGCGGCGAGCCACGATGGCCCGACGTTCCGAAGGTAACCCGCTGGGCCGTGATCCGGGGATCGGGCTTCAGGTCGTAATAGGCGGTAGTCAGCTTCGCGACGTCGATCAGGCGTGACGGCGCAACGGGCTTGCCCGCCAGTGGGCTGATGGTGGCCATCCTGTGTTCCTTCCCGGTAGTAGCGGTTCGCGGTGCCAGTTCAGGGGTGGGCGGGCGGCGCCGTGCCGGCGGTCTGACCCGCCCCTTCGGTCACGGTGGTGGACGGCGTGACCACGCGGTTCATGACCTCGAATGATACGGCGTCCGCGGTGGTCACGTCGACAGAATCACCCACCTTCAACGTCGCCAGCAGCGCCTGGATCGGCTTTTCCTTTACGGTGACGGTCCGGGTGATCCCGCCCGGATCGACGAAGGTCACGACATTGTGCGGCGCATCGACGGCCAGTACGCGCACGCGCTCCCGCTGGTAGGAAACCATCATGCCGTGGGGGTGGCGGTTCGCCAGCCCGTGGGCGGACGTCACGGTCGATTGCGGGGGCGGGCTGCCGGGGGCCGCGATGTCGGCGGCGATGGTCTGGAAGAAGCGGATATGGATCTGGTCCCCCGGCTGCACGTGGGGCAGGTTATGCACGTCCTTGGGCACGCGCACCGTGATGAAGCCGCCGGTGCGATCGCGCAGCAGCACCTCGCCCGAACCGGAATCGATCGTCTCGACGGTGGCGGTGGTGACCTGGCTGCCGGTGATGGCGGATGCCTGCGCATGGGCATGCCGGGGCAGGGCGGCACCGGTCGCGGCCAGCGACAGCGCCAGCATCATCTGGGGCATGCGGCCTGAAATGGGATGCGTTTTTCTGGATGCCATCGTGTTCCCTGCCATGTTTCGTCCAGTTTCCTGGGATCTTCATCCGATTGCTACGGCTTCGGAATTGATATTAAAGCATGTTTATCGTCATGGCGAATAGTCGCGCCGCCGCGCGTCTGGGCAGGGGTGGAAAACGGAAATATGGCGCGTTCGGTTACGATCTACGGCATCAAGGCCTGCGACACGATGAAGAAGGCCCGCGCCTGGCTGGAGACGCACGGCGTGGCCTGCGTCTTTCACGACTACAAGAGCCAGGGCATCACGCGTGAGGTGCTGGAGGGGTGGGTGCGACAGGTGGGATGGGAAATCCTGCTGAACCGGTCGGGCACCACCTTCCGCAATCTGCCCGACGCGGACAAGGCCGACCTGGATGCCGCGCGGGCCATCGACCTGATGCTGGCGCAACCGTCGATGATCAAGCGGCCGGTGCTGGACGTGGACGGCGCGCTGACGGTCGGGTTCAAGCCCGAGCTTTACGCCGTGCGACTGAACTGAACCGCGTTTAAATCAGCCCCTGAAAAAATGATTTCTAGACCGTGACGTCGTAGCCTGCGTCCTGCACCGCCGTGCACAGGGTCGCGGGCGTCGCGAGGTTCGGATCATAGGTAACTGCGGCGCGCGGGGCGGGGGTCATGGACACGCTGGCCGTGCTCACGCCGTTGGTGCGTTCCAGCGCTTTCTGGACCGCCGAGGCGCATCCGTCGCACGTCATGCCCCCGATTTTCAGCGTAATCGCGTCCATTGCCCCATCCTTCCGGTGCCGCAGGCCATTCCGGATGGCGCGGGCGCGGCTGTTCATGTTCCCGGCAGACCTTGTCAATATTCGGGACAATATTCAAGTATTCGATGTTCGGGGCCGGCTCCGCAAGGCATCGGACCCCGGCTTCCACCGATTGAGCCGCAGCGCGTTCGAGACGACCGAGACCGAACTCATGGCCATCGCGCCGCCGGCAAGGGCGGGATTCAGCCATCCCGCCGCCGCCAGCGGAATGCCCAGCACGTTATAGATGAATGCGAAGAACAGGTTCTGCCTTACCTTGGCCAGGGTGGCGCGCGACAGGTCCATCGCATCCACCAGCCCGCGCAGTTCGCTGCGCATCAACACGACGTCGGCAGTATCCAGCGCAATGTCCGACCCGCTGCCCATGGCGATGCCGATATCGGCCGCCGCCAGGGCCGGGGCGTCGTTGATGCCGTCGCCCACCATGCCGACGATCCGGCCCGCACCTCGGCGGCGTTCGACCTCGTGCGCCTTGTCCTCGGGCAGTACGCCGGCGATGGTCTCGTCCAGTCCCAGGCGGGATGCGACGGCGGCGGCGGTGCGGGGGTTGTCGCCGGTCAGCATCACAAGCCTGATCCCGCGCGCGCGCAGCGCGGCCAGGCCGGCGGCGGCGTCGGGGCGGATCTGGTCGGCCAGCGCGATATGGCCCAGCAGGGTGCTGCCGCGCGCCACCCCGATCACCGTCCTGCCGTCCTGTTCCAGGCGCTGGACCGTGGGCTCGTCCCCGCCGCAGCCGGATTCGGCCAGGAAGCGGGGCGAGCCCAGGCGCAGCGTGGCGCCCGAATCATCCGCGTCCTGGGCCTGGACGCCGCGCCCCGGTATGGCCCGGACATCGCGGACCGGGGCGGCCTCGATGTCGCGCGATACCGCATGATCGACGATGGCGCGGGCCAGCGGATGTTCGGAATTGCGCTCCAGCGCCAGGGCGGCCGACAGCAGCGTGTCGGCCGCGACGCCCGGGGCGGGCACGATGTCGGTTACGCCCGGCCGGCCCAGGGTCAGCGTGCCGGTCTTGTCCATGATCAGGGTGGTGACGGTATGCAGGCGCTCCAGCGCCTCGGCGTTGCGGAACAGCAGGCCGGCCCGTGCCCCCAGGCCGGTACCCACCATGATCGCGGTCGGCGTGGCCAGCCCCAGCGCGCAGGGGCAGGCGATCACCAGCACCGCGATCGTGCCGCCCAGCGCCCCCGCCGGATGCCCGCTGACGGCCCAGCCGATGGCGAACGTCACGGCGGCGACGGCCAGGACCGCCGGCACGAAGACGGCCGAGACCCGGTCCACCAGATGCTGCACCGGGTCCTTGGTGCCTTGGGCCTGCTGCACCATGCGGACGATCCGCGACAGCGTGGTGTCGGCGCCCACGCGCCGGGCACGGACGCGCAGCACGCCGTCGCGGTTGATCGTGGCGCCGGAAACCGGATCGCCCGGTCCCTTGCCGACGGGAACGGATTCGCCGGTCAGCATGGATTCGTCGATGTCGGACCGCCCGTCCAGGATCGTGCCGTCCACCGGGATGCTCTCGCCCGGGCGGATGGCGAAGATGTCGCCGACCCGCAGGCTGGTCACCGGCCGGTCCTGGATCGCGCCGTCGATCTCGACATGCGCGACCTGCGGTTGCAGGCGGATCAGGCTTTCCACGCCTTCACGCGTGCGGTTGCGGGCCCGGGCCTCCATCAGGCGGCCCAGCAGCACCAGGGTGATGACCGTGGCGCCGGATTCGAAATAGAGAGGCCCGGGCAGGCCCAGCGCGACCGTGGCCGTGCTGGCCAGCCACGCGACGCTGGTGCCCATGACCACCAGCACGTCCATGTTCGCGCCGCCGCCACGCACGGCGTTCCAGGCATGGCGATAGAAGGACCGGCCGCAGACGAACTGCACCAGCGTCGCCAGCACCCATTGCAGCCCGACCGGCAGCATGTCGTGCAGGCCGGCCAGCATCGCCACCATGCCGGCCAGCAGCGGCAGGGTCAGCACCACCGACAGCGCGAACAGCCGCACCTGCCGCTGCCAGGCCGCCCGATGGCGCGCGGCGTCGTCCGCCGCCTCGCTCCCCGTCGCGCCGGAAGCGACGTCATGGGGCAGGGCGGCGCCATAGCCCGCCTTTTCGACCTGCCGCACCAGGGCATCGGGGTCCGACAGGCCCGGCACGTAGTCGATATCGGCGCGGCCGCTGGCAAAATTCACATGCGCGTCCACCCCCGGCAGACGGTTCAGCACCGTTTCGATCCGGGTGGCGCAGGCGACGCAGGTCATGCCGTCGATCGCCAGGACGACATGGCGGGCCGGCACGTCGAACCCCGCCTTGCGGATGGCCCCCACGATCTCGCCCAGCCCGGGGGCGTCCGGCGGGGGGGCGCCCTGCCGTTCCACCGTCGCGGTCGCGGTGGCGAAATTGACCGAAGCCGTCACCCCCGGCAGGCGGCCCAGCACCTTCTCGATCCGGGCGGCGCAGGCGGCGCAGCTCATGCCCTCGATGGGCACGGTGATGGGGGCCAGGGCGCCCGGGGGCGATGTGCTGGGGGGCAGGGTGATGGTTTGACCGGATGTCATGTTCCGACGCCGCCTTCCGTTCCGCGATCCCGCTGGCACGCAGGACCCCGTGCGGAAGGTGGGGTCGGGGCAGGCTGCCGTCAACCGAGCGGCGGCGGCTGCCTTCTATTCGGCCGCCGTCATGCGCGTTTCCTCGACGAACTTCTCGGTCGCGTCGTCGATCGTGCGGCTGCGCCGGCCGGCGGGGTTATGGACGTACAGCGTCCGGCGATCGACCTTCTCCGCCGCCTCGGGCTGGGGCGGCATTTCATAGCGCGGCGTGCGGCGATGGTCCGCCAGCTGCAGCTTGGGATTGAAGACCGAATTGAATTTCCAGATCATCCGCAGGAAATTGGTCTGTCCATGCAGGGCCAGGCGCAGGGCGATGCCCATCGTGTCCTTGATCGCGCTCCAGCCCAGATGCTTCTGGTTCAGCACCTGCTGGGTCTTGACCAGTTCCTCGTAGAATTCCTCCAGCGGCAGGGTGGTCGGCAGCACCGCATGCTGGATGTCGAACAGGCGGTAATCGCGCGTCGTCAGGCGTCGGGCCTCGCTCTGCCAGATCTCGGTGCCCGGATAGGGGGTCATGACCGAGATGTTCACGATATCGGGGATTTCCAGGCACCATTGCCGGATGACCTCGAAGCGCTTCCGGTCCCAGGCCGGATCGGCGATGATGTTGATCGCGACGATCAGGCCCAGCGAACGCGCGAATTCCAGCGCCTCGAAATTCCGGTCCAGCGACACGCGCTTGCGGAACTGCTTCAGCCCTTCCTCGTCCACCGCCTCCATGCCGATGAAGATGTAGCTGAGCCCGAGTTCCTTCCAGAAGCGGAAGACCTCCTTGTTGCGCAGCAGCACGTCGGCGCGGGTTTCCAGGTAATATTCCTTGCGGATGCCGCGCCGCTTGATTTCCTCGCCGATCGCCATCCCATGCTCGGCATGGACGAAGGCCACGTCGTCGACGATGAAGATGCCGGGTTCGCGGATCGCTTCCAGTTCGTCCGCGATGACGGTCGGGCTGGCAGTGCGGTAGGACCGTCCGTAGAAGGTCCAGGCGCTGCAGAACGTGCAGTCCCACGGACAGCCGCGCGCGAATTCGATCGAGGCCGCCGGGTCCAGCGTGCCGATGAAGTATTTCCCCCGGTGGCGCAGCAGGTCCCGCGCCGGGCGGATCATGTCCAGCGATTTCACGAAGGTCGGCGGCGGCCCCTCGGCCGTCAGGGTCACGACGCCGGGCACCGTGGTGATGTCCCCGCCCGCCTGGCGCGTGTCGAGCAACTGACCCACCGTGGCGTCGCCTTCACCCCGCAGGACGCAGTCGATCGCGCCATCGGCCAGGGCCAGCACGTCGCGGGCGATGAACGACACCGAATGGCCGCCGACGAACAGGAAGACCCCCGGCATCCGGGCCCGGGTCTCGCGGCACAGATCGACGATTTCCGGGATGTTGGCCAGGTAACTGCCGGAAAAACAGACGGCGTGGGGGCGGAATTCCTGGATCATCCGCCAGTAATCCTGATGGGTTTCCACCTGCAGGTCGATAATCTGCACCGTGTGTCCGGCATCGCGCGCGGCGCCCGCGATCAGTTCCAGCCCCAGTGGTTCCAGGCGAAGGAAGATCTTCGTATACATCAGGGCGCTGGGATGGACGGCAAGTACTCTCAATGCTGTCACCTTGATCTTTCTGGCCGCAATGCGGCGGAGCGATATGGGGCGGTCATGCATTCGGTGGACGAAACGCCACCGTTGGTCGTGAATGCAGGATCAGTCTGCATAATTGTTTCAGACGGGCGGGGTGGGTGTCATCCGGACCTGACGTAATGCCACCTATGCATGCCCGGGCACCGCCGTCATCGGCGCGCGCGCCATCGGATTCCGGGGTGATAACCGACCGGTCAGGATGACGAGATGCCCAGATACTGTCACGCAACCCCCGAATTGCCATCGATCTTCAGCAAAAAGTGACCGTGCCGCCATGCGTGGCGGCTGCCGCCGTCATGCGCGGGGCGGGACGGCGCCCCCGGTCGGGGCGCCCTATCGCGGATGGCCGATCCATGGCAGGTTGGCGCGAACGATATGCGCGGGCACGTCCGGTTCGGGCGGCACCGCGCGGGATCATGTGATGGACGGCCCCTCGGCGGGCCGCCGGCGGCGGTCGAGATGAAGCGGAAGAACTGGACGGGTCTGGGGTGGGTTGCGTGCGGCGCGATCCTGTTGGCGGGATGCTCGTCGGAAATCGGGCGTCGCCCGCTGGATACCGACGTGTCCTGCCTGCGTGCCCAGATGGGGGCGGAACTGAAGCTGAGCTTTCCCCTGGCGGCCAATACCTGCCAGCGCATGACCGACGGCAACTTCGCCATCGGGACAAAGAACCCGCAGCCGATTCCGCTGAACCTGCGCGGCGCGCCGGACCTGCAGCGGCTGGCGGATGAATACGGCTACAGCTACCACCGATAGGCACTGCCGCCGGCGAAGCAACCGCTGACCTGCCGGTCAGGTATCCAGTTCGCTGTCCCAGTACAGATAGTCCCGCCAGCTTTCATGCAGATAGTTGGGAGGGAACGAGCGGCCGTTTTCCTGCAATTCCCAGGTGGAAGGCTGCGAGGGCGTGCGGCGGGGATACATCTTCAACTCGTGCGGCATGCGCGAGCCCTTCATCAGGTTGCAGGGGCTGCACGCGGTGACGACATTTTCCCAGGTCGTCCGGCCCCCCTTGCAGCGTGGGATGACGTGATCGAACGTCAGGTCGTGGGTCGGCAGGCGGTCCAGGCAATATTGGCAGGAAAAATTGTCGCGGAGGAAAACGTTGAACCGGGTAAAGGCGGGGCGGCGGGCGGTCGGGATATAATCCTTCAGGGCGATGACGCTGGGTAATCGGAGAGACCGGCTGGGGGACCGTACTTCCTCGTCATATTCGCTCAGGACCGAAACGCGGTCCAGGAACACCGCCTTGATCGCGTCCTGCCAGGACCACAGCGACAGTGGAAAGTAGGAAAGCGGCCTGAAATCGGCATTCAGAACCAGGGCCGGATAATGTGGACTGCCAGCAAGCAAGGGGCGCATCCTTTCGCGATGCCGCCACACCATCATCAGGCGTTGTACTCAATAACCGAACGCCGAATGATATGCGCCGTTGAGAACCTGCCATCTATATCGCAAACATTCCCCGATATCGCAAGGGATGCCCGCGTCCGGCACAGCGGGCCCGGGCGGGGAGGGCATTCATGACGGCATCATCCTGTTTTCGTGGGGAAAGACCGTCACGACACGCTTCGCCCCCAGCCCCACCGGGTACCTGCATTTGGGTCACGCGGCGTCGGCGCTGACGGCCTGGCGCCATGCGCGCGAATCGGATGGCCGTTTCCTGCTGCGGATCGAGGATATCGACCCCGGCCGCTGCCGCCCGGACTACACGGATGCGATCGTCGAGGACCTGGCCTGGCTGGGCATCCTCCCGGACGGCGCCATCCGGCTTCAGTCCGACCATATGGCCGATTATCGTCGCGTGCTGGACGCGCTGGGGCAGCGCGGGCTGCTCTATCCGTGTTTCTGCACCCGCGCCGACATCCGGCGCGAGGCCGCCGAGGCCGCGCACGCGCCCCATCGCGCCCCGGACGGCACGCTGGCCTATGGCGGGACCTGCCGGGCGCTGTTGGCGGCGGAGCGGGCCGACCGGATCGCGGCAGGGCAGGCGCATGTGCTGCGCCTGGACATGGCCCGGGCGGTGCACCAGGCGGGCAGCGGGATCATGACGTGGCACGAGCGGGGGCACGCGCGCGGGCAGGGCGTGCTGTCCGCGCCCGTCGCGCCGTTCGGCGACGTCGTCCTGGCACGCAAGGACTGCCCGGCCTCCTATCATCTGTGCGTCACGCATGACGACGCGCTGCAGGGCGTCAGCCTGGTGACCCGGGGCGAGGATCTGCGCCCCGCGACGGCCGTGCATCGCCTGCTGCAGATCCTTATGGGCTGGCCCGCGCCGGAATACGCCCATCATCCGCTGCTGCTGGACGCCGACGGCCGCCGCCTGGCCAAGCGCGACCGGGCGCAGACCCTGCGTGCGCTGCGCGAGGCCGGACAGAGCGCCGCCGCCGTGCGCGCTGCGGCCATGGGGGGCGCCCCCCTTCCCATCTGAGAACGGCATCGGTGGCGTGCGCGCGGCGCGGATCAGCGGTTTACCTCGCGCTGCGCTTCGCATTACGGTGGCTTCCGCGTCGGGCCCGACAGGGGCGCGCGTTTCCCGTTCCTCTGGATCTTCGGTGTCATGGATCTTATCGCCGCCCGTCTAAACAAGGTCAGCCCCAGCCAGACCATCGCCATCTCCACCAAGGCGCGCGCCTTGAAGGAAGCCGGACAGGACGTCATCAGCCTGTCGGCCGGCGAGCCCGATTTCGACACCCCCCGGAACATCAAGGACGCGGCGATCCGCGCCATCGAAGCGGGCCAGACGAAATATACCGACGTCGCCGGCACGCTGCCGCTGCGCCGGGCCGTGGCCGAGCGGTTCCGCATCGATTCCGGCCTGGATTACACACCGGACGAGATCATCGTTTCCACCGGCGGCAAGCAGGTGATCTACAACGCCATGGTCGCGACGCTGAATGCGGGGGACGAGGCGATCATCCCCGCGCCGTGCTGGGTGTCCTATCCCGATATCGTGGCGCTGGCCGATGGCGTGCCCGTCATCGTCCCGTGCGCGGCGGAGACCGGGTTCAAGCTGCGGGCGGCCGACCTGGAGGCCGCCATCACGCCCCGGACCAAGTGGTTCTTCCTGAACTCGCCCTGCAACCCGACCGGCGCCGCCTATTCGGCCGAGGACCTGCGGCCGATCTGCGACGTGCTGCTGCGGCACCCGGATGTCTGGATCTTCACCGACGATATCTATGACAAGCTGGTCTATGATGGGTTCACGCCCGCCACCATCGTGCAGGTCGAACCCCGGCTGCGCGACCGGACGGTGACGATGAACGGTGTGTCCAAGGCCTATGCCATGACCGGCTGGCGCATCGGCTTTTCCGGCGCGCCGGCCGTGCTGACGCGCGCGATGAACAAGCTGCAGAGCCAGTCGACCTCGGGCACCTGCTCGATCAGCCAGGCGGCGGCGCTGGAGGCCCTGTCCGGCCCGCAGGACTTCATCGGCGACATGGTGCGCGCCTACCAGGACCGCCGCGACCTGGTGGTGGGCATGATGAACCAGGCGCGCGGCCTGACCTGTTCCCGGCCCGAGGGCGCGTTCTACGTCTTCCCGTCGATCGAGGGATGCCTGGGCAAGGTCAGCGCCGGCGGGACGGCCATCGTCGATGACGAGGCCTTCGTCACCGCCCTGCTGGAGGAAGAGGGCGTGGCGGCGGTGCATGGCGCGGCCTTCATGTTCGCCGGCCATTTCCGCATTTCCTACGCGACCGATACCGAAAGCCTGCGCGAAGCCTGCACCCGCATCCAGCGCTTCTGCGCCGGGTTGCGCTGAACGTGACGGGCACGGGTCCGGCGGGCGTCGGGGTGGCCGAACCGGGCTTTGCCGCGCGCACCGCGCGCCTGGACTCGCCCGCCACCATCGCCATGGCGGTCCGGGCCCGCGCCCTGCGGGCCGAAGGGCACCAGGTCCTGTCCCTGGCGCTGGGCGAGCCCGATTTCGCGACGCCGCACGCGGTGATCGAGGCCGCCCATCGCGCCGCGCTGGACGGGCAGACGAAATACCCGCCCGTCGACGGCACGCCGGCGCTGAAGGCGGCGATCGCACGGAAGTTCGAGCGCGAGAATGGCCTGGCCTACACGCCTGCGGAACTGATGGTGTCCAACGGCGGCAAGCAGGTGATCTTCAACGCCTTCATGGCGACGATCGATGCGGGGGACGAAATCGTCATTCCCTCGCCCTACTGGGTCAGCTACCCGCTGGCGGCGCGGCTGTTCGGCGGCGTGCCGGTCTTCGCCGCATGCCGCGAGGAAGACGGATTCCGCCTGACCGCCCCGGCGCTGGAGGCCGCGCTGTCGCCGCGCACGCGCTGGGTGGTGCTGAATTTTCCCAACAACCCGACCGGCGCGGTGGTCACGCTCGCGGACCTGGAAGCGATCTCCGAGGTACTGCGCCGCTATCCGCAGGCCTGGATCCTGTCCGACGAAATCTACGAACATCTGGTCTTCGACGGGGCGCGGCACCATTCCCTCGCCGCCGTGGCGCCCGACCTGAAATCCCGCATCCTGACGCTGAACGGCGTGTCGAAATCCTATGCCATGACCGGCTGGCGCATCGGCTATGGCGGCGGCCCGGCGCGGCTGATCCGCATGATGACGCGGGTGCAGGGGAATGCGACCTCCGGCGTGTGTTCCATCGCCCAGGCCGCCGCCGCGGCCGCCCTGGACGGACCGGCCGGGCTGGTGGCCGAAATGCGCGACACCTATGCCCGGCGCCGCGCCATGGTGGTCGAGTCCCTGCGCGCCATCCCCGGGGTGACATGCGCCATGCCGCAGGGCGCGTTCTATGCCTATCCGGGGATTGCCGGATGCCTGGGCAAGACCAGCCAGGGCGGCCGCATGCTGCGAACGGACGAGGATTTCGCCATCGCCCTGCTGGATGAACAGCACGTGGCCTGCGTCCAAGGCAGCGCCTTCGGCAAGGGACCCTATCTGCGCCTGTCCTGCGCCACGGATGACGAGACGCTGCGCGAAGCCTGCGCGCGCATCGCGACGTTCGTCGCCGGCCTGGGCTGAGGAACCGCACGCCGGCTCTATTCCCCGTCGAACGGCCAGTCCATGCGGGTCAGTTGCCGGGGGGCCACTTGCGAGACTGCCATCCCGGCCACGAAGATCGCCAGCGACGCGGCGATGGCCAGGTCGGCATGGTGGGCGCGGTACAGGACGACCGGATTGGCCAGGATCATCGCCATGTATGCGGCCATGCCGGCCGCGATCGTGACGCCCTTGCCCCCCAGTTCCCGCCAGATCAGGGGGACCGAGGACCCGTAGCATGCGCCCGTGAACATCAGGACCAGCAGCACGCCCAGCCACCCGGCGGCGGCGCCCGGGACGCTGCCCAGCAGGACCAGCACCAGCATCACCGGCACGATGACCCCGACGCCCCACAGGAGGACGTTGAGCCGGTAGGCCCGGAACATCGTCCGGGCGAAGGCCACGCGGCTGCCATATCGCCCGGCCATGAAGAAGAACGGCCAGTCCTTGCGATTCAGCAGCCAGTTGCTCAGCACCATGAGCGTCACGCCCGGCAGCGTGACCAGGCCCCCCCGCGCGGTATCGCGGAAGATCGGGGCGAACGCGCCTTCATGCATCAGGACCATGATGGACGCGGTCATGGCGCTGATGGCCAGCATGCCCGTAACCGATGCCAGTGCCATCAGCAGGATTCCCGCCGGCCCCAGGGGGCGTGCCAGGGTGGGCGGCAGCGGCGCCTGCCGCAGCATGGGCGGCTGCCAGAGCATCAGGTGTCCGAGCGTCCGGCCCACGACGCCCGGCTGCATGACGGACGTCCGCCGGCTGTCGGCCCGGTTTTCGGCCTGCTCCTGCTCCGCCTGGGTGCGTCCGGCATGATAGGTCATGCCCAGGACCACCAGCGTGCCGCACACGGCCACGATGCCGGCCGCCAGCGGCCACGGCAGGAACAGCAGCCAGATCTGCCATTGCGGAATGAACGAAAAGAGCGCGCCGCCTGTCATGATTCCGACGCGCAGCCATTTCAGCGAGCGCTTTTCGCCCCGCACTGGTCGGCCGCCCGCCGCGAAGGTAAAGCTGAAGGCGACGAACGCGGCCGCACCCGCGACCGGCAGGCCGCACCACAGAAGCGGGATCGTCAGCGCCACGAACAGCAGGGCCACGACCGTAAGTCCCGCCCGCAATTCCGCCGCCAGAAACCCCGGAATGGTCGTGGCGAGCGATTCACCGACCTGGCGCCAGTAATAGGTGCTGATGCTGGTCATGCCCATGAACGCGGTCATGGACAACGGATTGGCGCCGGCATGGTCCATCGCGGCGGTTGTGCCGTGCCGCAATCCGGGCCCTACCTTCGCGACCCAGGAAGGCGTGATCGCCAGGAACAGGAGGGCGGAATAAAGGGTTGGATTCCCGACGACGAACGCGCGCGAGGCATAGTTGCGCAGGGCCGCGCGTAGCACGTCCAGGCACGGGTCATCGGGTGATTTCCAGGAACGCGGCCTCGAGGTCGGGCGTGCGGATCTCCGCCACCTCCGCCACATGCCCGCGCATGCTGTCGCACCAGCCATCCACCAGGACGGCACCCGTCGCCTCGTTTCCTCCAAGCATTTTCAGGGCCGGACAACCCCGCAGCAGGTCCGCCGGCAGGGCCGGGGCGCCCTCGGCCGGCACGATCCAGCGGATCGAATCGCGGAAGCGGGCCATCGGCGTGTCATGGACGATCCTGCCCCGCGCGACGAACAGGGCGCGGGTGGCGACCTTTTCCAGGTCCGACAGGATGTGCGACGAAATCAGCACGCTGCGTTGCGACGCGGCACAGTAATCGGCCAGCAGCGTCATGAAATCGCGCCGGGCCTGCGGGTCCAGGCTGGCCACCGGTTCGTCCAGCACCAGGAAATCCGGCCGATGGCGAAAGGCCAGCACGATGGACAGCCGCTGCTTCTGCCCGCCCGACAGCCCCTTGACCCGGGCTGTCATATCCAGGTTCGCCCAGGCCAGCAGCGCCGGGTCGGGCGGCGGGGGCGGCACGGCGTAGAACGTGCCCAGATAGTCGATCAACTGCCCCACGCGGAACGAGGAAAAGGCGTTCATGCTCTGGGGCACGTACCCCGTGCGGGCGCGAATGTCCGGCGGCAACTCGCCGGCCTCGTGCCCGAAGATCCGGACGCTGCCCGAACTGGGCAGGAGAAAGCCGAGCAGGCAGCCGATCAGGGTGGATTTCCCCGCCCCGTTCGGCCCCAGCAGCGCCACGATCTCGCCGGGGGCGACGGAAGCCGAAATGCCGTCCAGCGCACGACGATTGCCGAATGTCTTGACCAGATCGGCCATTTCGACGACCGATGGCGCGGTCGCGGCAGATGTTGCGTGCGTCATCGGGCTCCTTGCCTGCAATGTTATGTCACATTATGGGCACATTGCGCGGAACTCAACCAGAGCGTGAACGTTACGCGCGATCGCACGCGCGGGCATGTGCCAGGTCGATCAGTGCCGCGATGGACGGGGCGGACTTCGGATCGGCCAGCAGGTCGCACGCCAGCGACAGGGCTGCGCCCTGGCGGCCGGCGCGCGTGGCGATGTCCGGGATCGTGTCGAAATCGGGCACGTGCGCATATCCGACGATGCGCCGAATGACCTCCATCGCGGCGAAGGCGATCGTGTCGGCCTCGACCTCGCGCATCATATCGTCCTGCGCCTGAAGCAGGCCGGTCGCGTCGTCGCGAAACAGGCTGGCGGCATAGGCGTCCCCGGTGCCGCCCCGCAGGGTGGCGACGCGCCACAGGTCCACGAATTCGTCCCGGAAAGCCGTCCAGAACCGCCCGATATCGCGCAGCGCGCGGTCGCGGCCGGCCGCGTTGCCCATGGCGAACAGGTGCAGCAGCAGATTGCCCACGAACAGCCCGCAATCGAATCCGATCGGCCCGGGTGTTGCGAATTCCCCGTCGATGATGCGCGTGTCGGTGCCCGACACCATGACCGACCCGGTATGAAGGTCGCCATGCAGCAGCGCCTGGCGGCAGGTCAGGAAGCGCGCCTGCATCCGGCCGATGCTGCGGCGCACGCCGGGATCGGTGCGAATGCGCGCCGCGATGCCGTCCAGTGCGGGACTGAGCCAGTGATTGCGCGGATGAACGCGATACGGGTCGGTCAGGACCAGGTCGACGGTGATGCGCGTCAACGTATGGTTGCGCGAAAACGGCTCCAGCAGGCGGGACACGTCCTCGAACGGCAGGGCCAGCGTCGTGGTGGGGAACGTGGCGCGTGCCACGAAGGTGCCGACGGCGCGCGCGGCATCCGGCCAGTCGCCGCCCCGCATCAGCCCGTGGCGCAGTACGACATGCCGGTCCAGGCTTTCCACCACCAGCACATACAGATCCGGGTCGAAATGCAGGATGTCGGGGGTCAGGTCCCCGACATGGGGCCGGACCGCGTGCAGGTACGCGGCCTCGAACCCCGTGCGGTCCAGCGGCATCTTCCAGTTCGGATCGACCCGGACATGGGGCAGGGACTGCTTGAAGCAGACACCGCCCCCGGTGCCATCGACCTGGGCGCCATCGACCAGGAAGACGTTATTGAGGTTGCCGTCGCTGACCTCGCGAATCCGCCATGTCCCCGGTGTGCCGCCCAGCCGCGCGGCCAGGGCGGGCCGGCTCGCCAGGAACGCGCGGATGCCGGCTTCATCCAGCGTGCGATATCCGGCCGGGGATTCGGGCGTGTCGGTCATGACCGAATCCTTACCGCCGGACCGCCCCCGCGTCACGTGGCGCGGGGTTACAGCATGCTGGACAGGGGCGGGGCGATCCGTTCCAGCGACTGGCATTCCGCATCGACCCCCCAGCGCATGGCGACGCCGGCCGCGATGATCATCAGGATCGCCGCCGCGGCATATCCCGCCGCGAGCGCCAGCAGGCTGCCCTGGCCGATCAGCCATCCGAACAGGAACGGCGACGCCACGCCGCCGAACAGCGTGCCCAGGGCATAGAACAGCGCGATGGTCAGCGAACGGATTTCCAGCGGGAAGATCTCGCTGGCCGTCAGGTAGGCCGCGCTGGCGGCGGCCGAGGCGAAGAAGAAGATCGCGACCCACGCCGCCGTCTGCAGCCACGCATCCAGCATGCCCTTGGCGAACAGCACCGCCACGCCGGCCATCATCAGCCCGGAGATAAGGTAGGTCAGGCCGATCATGCGCCGTCGCCCCACCGTGTCGAACCAGCGCCCCAGGACCAGCGGGCCCAGCAGGTTGCCGATCGCCAGCGGCAGGATATACATCCCCACCGTGCTGTCGGGCACATGGTCGTACTGGGTCAGGACCAGCCCGTAGGTGAAGAAGACGGCATTGTACAGGAAGGCCTGCGCCACCATCAGCACCAGCACGTAGGCGGCCCGCCCGCGATAGGGCCCGATGATGACCTGCAAAGCCTGCGGCAGGCCGAACGTGCCGGCGGGATAGATCTGGATGGTGTCCAGCACTTCCGAACCCCGCTGCACGCCGCAATGCCGGGTTTCGATCATGGTGACGATGCGGGTCGCTTCGTCGATCCGGCGGTGGGTCATCAGCCAGCGCGGGCTTTCCGGAATCCAGCGGCGCAGGGCGATGACCGTCAGGCCCAGCAGGGCGCCGATGGCGAAGACGGCCCGCCACCCTATGGTGACCGGCATGATGCTGCCGCGCAGCAGCAGCATCGACGCCCCGGCGCCCAGCGCGGCCCCGGCCCAGAACGTGCCGTTGACGATCAGGTCCACCCGGCCGCGCAGCCGGGCGGGCATCAGTTCGTCGATGGCGGAATTGATGGCGGAATACTCGCCGCCGATGCCCATGCCGGTCACGAAGCGGAACAGCGCGAAGCTGGTCAGGTTCCACGACAGCGCGGTCATGCCCACGCCCAGGATGTACAGGCCCAGCGTGACGGTGAAGATCTGCCGCCGGCCCAGCCGGTCGCTCGCCCAGCCGAACAGCAGCGCGCCGATGACGGCGCCCGCGACATAGGCCGAGGCCGCGCCGCCGATACCTGCGGGCGAGAGGCCCAGCGTGTCCCCCCGCTGCAGGACCGGGGCCACCGAGCCGACGACCGTGACCTCCAGCCCGTCCAGAACCCAGGTGATGCCCAGCGCCACGACCACCAGCATGTGGAAGCGCGACCAGGGCAGCCGGTCCAGACGCGCGGGGATATCGGTGACGATGGGCGCGGCATGGGGGGAAAAGCGGGAGGAGGGATGGGGAGCCGCCCGGTCTGGTACCGGCCGGCGGGACGTCATTCCTGCCATGGGGGAATCCTGTCGAGGTGACGGTTGCTTTTTGCTTATTTCGTCATCCAGACCATTACCGGGTCGATGTCCGACCCTGCCATCATGTTCGCGTGATCGGGCGCAGCAGGCACAGGCATTCGACCGACAGGCCGGGCAGCAGGACCAGATAGATCGCAGGGCCGCCCAGCCATCCGGCCAGGATCGCGGCCAGGGCCGCACCGCCCAGCATCATCCGTGCCCCGCCCCCCCGGGCCAGCAGGAACAGCCCGGTGCTGAGGGCGCACAGCAGGGCGGCCGCCAGCGCGCGGACGGGGTGATTCAGCAGGTCCGACCCCATGCCGCCCACGACCTGGCCGAGGGGCGCGGCGTGTTCCGTGCGCCCCGCCATTCCGAACAGGAAGGAAAAGGGCAGGATCAGCGCCCCGAACACGTCGCGCAGCAGCAGGAACAATCCACTGATCAGCGGCGCCATCATCAGGATGGCGACCGCGCCGCCCATGCTGGCGACGACGGTGACGATCGCGACGCGTCCTATTTTTTCTTGATCCACCATTTGACGGGCTCGGGCTCGTCTTCCACCACCGGCGGGGCGGCGGTCCGGCGCGGACGACGCGGCGCCGTGGCGCGGACGGGCGCGGGCGGCCGGGGCGCCGAGGCCTCGCGCATGCTGCGGGCCAGGTCCTGTTCCAGGCGGGCGATATCGGCCCGGGCGGCTGCCAGGCTGGATCTCAGCGCCAGGATCTCCTCGTCGCGGCTTGCGAGCCCGGCCTGGGCCTCGGCCAGTTCGATATCGGCATGCCCGATCCGGGTTTCCATCGAACGCAGGCTGGACTGGGCGTCGTGACAGGCGCGCTCGGCGTCTTCGCGCAGCTTCTGCTCGTGCCGCATCTGGTGGCGCAGGCGCTCGACCTCGCCCCCGTCATCCTGCGGGGCATGCAGCGTGCGGGCAGAGGCCGGGCGGGCGAGGGCATGATGTTCGACCCGGACGTCGCCGTCCTGGACGAACTTGCGCCGCCGCTGCGCGGGGTCGAAGGCACGGGCATTGCGCGGTGCGGACGGGCTCGGCGCCGATGACCCGGCGGGTTTCGACCCCAGGCGGGCAAGGGCCTGACGCAGCGCGTCCTCGCTGACTTCATCACGATTTTCAATATCGGCGTGTTCCGTTTCGCCGGAAAACGGAAACGATTCATTATATGCGGACACAGCAGGGACTCTCGAAATGAAAAGAAAAGATGGACGATCCAAAGTCGATTTTTTGTGAATTATTTTGTTTTGTGTCGTTTGTTTCGATCAGGCTTTTCATGGGGACATAAAGTAGAAATTTTGATGCCGAAGCCGGTCTGGTAACCTGGTTGCTTCGCGACCGCCGGCCTGGAGATGGTGGTTTTGACGAGCGTTCCGACACTTGCAGGATCTGCGACGATCTGCGGCGCGAAAGCAATTTGCTCTAATGAGGGTTACTTAACACGTTTCGCCAAGAAAATTCAAGGGTCTCGTGTCTGGAGTTCTTGGGATGCCATTTCTTCCAGCGAAGGTAGATGTGCAAACTGTCATCTGGCATTAATTTATTTCATGGCACGACATGATGTGCTGGCTTTTCATTGCCGTCGGGTCCGTCAACCGGCCCGTCAAATCTGCATCGCTGTTGGGATTCTATATTCAATACGATAAACGGATCGAACATCTGCGGATTTTAGATGAAATGGAAAAAATATGGGAATCGATCAGGGGTGATCTTCGTCGTTCTGTCTCTCTATTTACCTTAAAAGTCAGGACGATGTCATGTTTTGATTTTAATGGTAACGATGTTTTTTGTCGATTAACGCGCTGGTCAGCGTTTTATACTGCCCCACGGTGGCGATGGTTTCGACCGTGTTCACTTTTATGTGACTTCCGAATCTAAACGCTTGCCCTGACCGATGGGTAGAGACACCACTATGCGGGTTGGTTCGGTGTCGGCTGGCAACGTAGCCGCGGACAATGGTGGCTTCCCGGGTTGACTGGCCCCTGGCGTGAAGGGTTCGGGTGGGGCAGCCGCAAAGCAAGAATACCAAAAAGGGAATAACGTTCATATGTCACAGCATGCTCCCATGACCATGTCCGCGGCCGGTCCGCTTGCGGCGCCGCCTGTTCCCCTGGCCCGCGCCTCGGCGCGCCTGAAGCAGGCCGGGGCGCCGCGTGTCCTGGTGGTGATGGGGGTGTCGGGGTCCGGCAAGTCCACCCTGGCGCAGTTGCTGGCCCGGCGCATGGGATGGCCGATCGTCGAAGGCGACGAACTGCATCCCGAGGCGAACATCGCCAAGATGAGCGCCGGCATTCCCCTGACGGACGAGGATCGCGCCCCCTGGCTGGAAAAGATCGCCGAGGTCGCACGGAACTGGCTGTCGTCCGGCGGATGCGGAATCGTCACCTGTTCGTCGCTGAAGCGTCGCTATCGCGATGTCATCACCGGCGGCAATCCGCAGGTCTGTTTCGTCTACCTGAAGGGACGCCCGGAAGATATCGCGCCGCGCCTGGGGCAGCGGACGGGCCATTTCATGCCGTCCACGATGCTGACCAGCCAGTTCGACGCGCTGGAGGAACCGGACGATTCCGAGGTCCTGCTGGAACTGGACGTCACGGCCAGCCGCTCCCGCCTGGTCGAGGCCGCCTATGAAACGCTGTCCGACCTGGCAGTGCCCGGTCAGCCGCTGAAGTAGACCACAAGCAGGTCACGGGCCCTTGTTCGGCTGCCACAGCACGTCGCCGCGCCCGTCATCGTTCAGATGGCGGGCGAGCACGAACAGATAGTCCGACAGCCGGCTCAGGCAGCGCAGGAGCGACGGGCTGACCGTATCCTCCTGCCGCAGGGCGACGACCCGCCGTTCCGCCCGGCGCACCACCGTGCGGGCCAGGTGGGCGTGGGCGGCGCCGGCGCTGCCGGCGGGCAGCACGAAACTGCGCAGCGGCTCCTGCCGCACGCGCAGCCGTTCGGTCGCCTCCTCGATGAACGCGACGGCTTCGTCACCCCCCTGGAAGCCGTCGATCAGTGCCTCGGTGTCCGGCGTGCCGTTTTCCGGCACGCACAGCATGCCGCCGATATCGAACAGCAGCGACTGCATCCGCGCCAGGCACGCCTCGTCCGGCGATGTGGGGGAAAGATGCAGGCGCAGCACGCCGATCGTCGCATTGGCTTCATCGACCGCGCCCAGGGCCTCGATCCGCGCGCTGGACTTGTCCACCCGCGTGCCGTCCCCCAGCGATGTCTGCCCCCCGTCGCCGCCGCGAGTGACGATTCGATCGATCCTGATGCTCATGCAGTCGTCTCTATCTTCAGGCCGCCGGTTCAGTGGTGATGGCGGCGGCGATGATGATCGTGTTGCTCCAGGGTCTGCGCCATGTCCAGATGCGACTGGACCGTGGGCACCGTCTCGGCGGCATACGCTTTCAGCGCGGGGTCCGACCCGCCCTGTGCCTCGGCCTGGAACAGGGCCAGCGCGTCGCGGTGCCCGGCGACCTGCAATTGTGCGTAATCATGGTCGAAGGCGCGGCCTTTCTCGGCCTTCAGGGTATCGAGCACATGCTCTTCGTCCGTGTTCAGGTCCGTGGACAGGGTCTGCCCATGCTGGGACGCGATGCCGCTCAGCTTGTCCTGGTTGGATGTATGGTCGGACACCATCTGCGCGGCGAAGGATTTGATCTTCGGATTATGCGACTGGGCGGTGGCGAGGTTCGCGGTCGCGATCTCGAACGCATTCGTCTGCGCCGCCTTTTCGATGAACGTCATGTCGGCGTCCGTGAAGGCCGGCGGTGACGGGGGCGCCGGCGGGGGCTTCGGATGCTCCGCACAGGCGGCCAGCGGCAGCAGCGCGGCGGCGAATGCCCAGCGTACATATGTCTTCATGGATGCGATCCGTTCCTGAAAGAGGTAAACGGATACCGAACGCATCCGGTCGCGGCGGGTTTGGTACGGGCTGTCATGCGTCGCGCATCTCCTCGACGCACGCGACCAGCCGGCGGCGGATGCCCGGTTCCAGGGCCGAGTGCCCGGCATCCGGCACCATGACCAGGGTGGCGCGCGGCCAGTGCCGGGACAGGTCCCAGGCGGACTCGCTGGGGCAGATCATGTCATACCGGCCCTGGACGATGGTGCAGGGAATATGCGCGATCCGCTCCATCGCGCCCAGCAGGCCCTCGGGCGGCAGGAACAGGCCGTGCCGGAAATAATGGGCCTCGATCCGCGCCAGGCCGATGACGGCGCGGTCCTGCGCGAAGCCGGCGACGGCGGCGGGGGCGGGAATCAGCGTCGAGCACGTTCCCTCGTAGGCCGACCAGGCCCGCGCCGCCGGCAGGTGGATCGCGGGGTCGGGATCGAACAGCAGCCGGCCATAGGCGCCCAGCGGATCATCCCGTTCCGCTTCGGGCAGGTGCGACAGGAAGGCCGCGTGCGCGTCGGGGAAGACATGGGCCAGGCCGTGGAAGAACCAGTCCAGTTCGCGCGGCCGGCCCAGGAAGATCCCGCGCAGGATCATCGCGCGCACCCGTTCGGGGTGCGCCTGGGCGTAGGCCAGCGCCAGCGTCGATCCCCACGACCCGCCGAACAGCAGCCAGTCCCCGATGCCCAGCGCCTGGCGCAGCGTTTCGATATCGCGCACCAGGTGCGGTGTCGTGTTGGCCGCGATCGACGCATGCGGCCGCGACCGCCCGGCCCCCCGCTGGTCGAACAGGACGACGCGCCAATGTTCCGGGTCGAAGAAGCGGCGATGGACCGCGCCCGCGCCCGCGCCCGGACCGCCATGCAGGAACAGCACCGTCCGCCCTGCGGGGTTGCCCGCCTGTTCCCAATAGAGTTCGTGCCCGTCGCCGACAGGCAGGTAGCCGCTGTCGTAGGGCGCGATGTCCGGGAACAGGTCGTGGCGTGGCATGGGGCGACTATACGTCAAGCGGGCGGCGCGGCTAGACTGATGCCATCATGACCGTCTTGCCTGTTTCGTCTTCCGTTCCTCCCGCTGCCCCGTCCCCGGCGGACGGGCGGCCGTTCCTGGCCGCCGGGGGCCTGATCGGCATGCTCTCGGTCATCGGCGGCGCGCTGGCGGCGCACCTGCCCGATGCGATGTTCGCCCCCGCCGGCCGCTCCCTCGCGCACCAGGCCGTGGAGATGGGCATATGGCACGCGCCGGTCCTGCTGGCGGTTGGCATCCTGCTGGCCGTGCGCGGCCGGCGTATCCTGCTGCTGCTGGCGGGGGCGGGATTCGTGCTGGGAACGGTCCTGTTCTGCGGCGCCGTCGCCTGGACGGGCGTCACCGGCCTGCATCCCGGCCCGGTGGCGCCGACAGGGGGCAGCCTGCTGATCCTGGCGTGGCTGCTGCTGGCCGTGGATGGAATGCGGCGTTGAGGGCGGACGAATGACTGAAGACGTGGCCGGCGTGCCGGTGGAGCTGCCGCATGCCGTGGGCGCGGCCTATCTGGCCGCCGAGGGGTTCGAGGACGCCCTGTCCGAGGAACTGCGGCGCAAGGGCGTGGGCATCATGGCCTGGCACGGGCGGCTGGCGCTGTCCGCCGAACCGCCGGTCGCGGCGGCCTGGTCGCTGGACACCTGGCTCGAGCCCGAACGCCATCCCGTGGCCTCGATCGGTGCCGCGGCGGCGTTGCTGCGCGCGCGGCAGCGCAACTGGGCGTGCCATGCCGTGCGGCATCACCGCCGGGCGACGCTGATCACCGACCGGCTGCCTCCGGTCGCCGCCCGACCGCTGACCTTCCCGGCCGCCGCGCCGGGCGGGCATCTGGGGGCATGGACGCTGCTGGCGGCGGACAGCATGCTGCTGTCCACGCGCAAATCCTCGCCCTTCGTGAACGGCATCGTCCAGTTCGTCGAGGACCGGGTCGGGCCGCCGTCGCGGGCCTACCTGAAATTATGGGAGGCCTGTGCCCGCCTGGGCGTCTGGCCAGTACCGGGCGAGCGCTGCGTCGACCTGGGGGCATCGCCGGGCGGATGGACGTGGGCGATCGCGCAATGCGGGGCGGACGTGGTGGCCGTGGACCGCGCCGACCTGGACCCGGCCGTGGCCGCGATGCCAGGAGTGACGCTGCGCCGGGAGAGCGCGTTTGGGATCGACCCCGCCGATATCGGCCCGGTGGATTGGCTGTTTTCGGACATCATCGCCTATCCGCCGCGCCTGCTGGCGCTGGCCCGGCGATGGATCGCGGAGGGCGCCGCGCGCCGGATCGTGATGACCATCAAGTTCCAGGGCGAAACCGATCACGAGACCGCCGAGGCCTTCGCCGCCATCCCGGGCGGCCGCGTGCTGCACCTGTGGCACAACAAGCATGAACTGACCTTCTTCTGGAATCGCGAGGCGGTCGAGGCCTATGTGTTTGGTCCCGGGATTTGGTGGTGCATTATTTTCACATGAGTGGAAGGATGCGCTATGGGCCAGGTTCACCACGGAAGCGCCACGACGACAGCGGCAGTCCGTCGAGCGATACAACATAGTCAAGAGAGCCTGAGGGTTCTGGCGAAACGCTACGGGATCAACCCGAAGACGGTCGCCAAATGGAAGGGGCGGACCGATACGTCGGATCGACGCACCGGTCCGAAGGTCGCATCCTCAACCATCCTGTCGACCGAAGAAGAAGCGATCGTTGTGGCCTTCCGTCGCCATACCCTGCTGCCTCTTGATGATTGCCTTTATGCGCTTCAGGCGACGATCCCGCATCTGACGCGATCTTCCCTGCACCGTTGTTTTCAGCGCCATGGGATCAGCCGCCTGCCCGAGACCGAAGGCGACAAACCAAAACGGTCGAAGTTCAAGAGTTATCCGATCGGCTATTTTCACATCGACATTGCTGAAGTCCGCACTGAAATGGGGCGCCTTTATCTTCTGGTGGCGATCGACCGGACCTCGAAATTCGCTTTTGTCCAATTGCACGAGAAAGCGACACGTCGCGTTGCCGGTGACTTCCTGCGTGCTCTGGCCGCTGCGGTTCCCTACCGCATCCATACCGTGCTGACCGATAACGGCACGCATTTTACCGATCCGGCCGGCAATGGATGGACACCCGAAGACATCAAGGCCATGCGGGCGGATGGTGTCCTGTTCCGGTGCCACTCTTTTGAACTGGCCTGTGCTGATCTCGATATCGAGCATCGACTGACAAAGCCGCGACATCCCTGGACGAATGGCCAGGTCGAGAGGATGAACCGCACGATCAAGGACGCCACCGTCAAGCGCTTCTACTACGAAACACATGACCAGTTGCGTCAACACCTCGCCGACTTCGTTACCGCCTACAATTTCGCCCGCAGGCTCAAGACCCTGCGCGGCCTCACTCCATATGAATTCATTTGTCAGCAGTGGGAAAAAGAACCATCACGGTTCATACATAATCCGCACCACCAAATCCCGGGACAAAACACCTAGGCAGCCTCTAACGGCGGGCGCGAAACCGGTCCACCGCCCACTCGCCGGCCTGCACGATCGGCAGCGCCAGCAGGAAGCAGGCGACGGCCACCCCGATGACGATCAACCGTTCGCGCTGCGTGGCGTCCGACGCGCCCGCGATGCTGTACAGGCTGCTCCACAGCCGCGTCCCGGCAATGTGATCGACCCCGTTCGCGATCGTGGTGCTGAAACGCAGGCTGGTCATCAGGGCCGCCGTCAGTCCCACCAGGGCGACGGTCTTGATCAGGGTGCGGGCGATGCTGGGCGGCGGGGCCTCTGTCATCCGGGGAATCCTTCCATGGCGGGCTTGTATAACGGACGCTGACTGTGGTTCATGTTAATATGTCATCATGCTTCGTTCATCAAAATCTGACGGATTGATATCATGCCCTTTCATCGCGTTCTTCCGCGTATTCTTCCGCTGGCCGCCCTGCTGGGGCTGATCGCCACGCCGGCCCTCGTGACGCCCGCCCTGGCCGACATGCCCCCGGTGCCGAAGGTCGGGCAGGAAACGCCGCGCCCGGTCGCCGCCCCCTATGGCGCGCCGGAAGGCGCGCAGGCGCAGGTCGATGCCGCCTTCCGGACCGCGCAGGCCAGCGGCCGGAACGTGCTGATCGATTTCGGCGGCAACTGGTGCCCCGATTGCCGCATGCTGGCCGGGGTGCTGGCCCTGCCGTCGGTCGCACCCTGGGTGGCGCAGCGTTTCGTCACGGTGACGGTCAATGTCGGGCGGATCAACACCAACCTCGACATCGCCCAGCATTACGGCGTGACGATCCACGCGGTGCCTACGGTGCTGATCGTCACCCCGCAGGGCAGGCTGCTCAACCCCGACGGCGCGCTGGCGCTGGGCGACGCGCGCCGCATGTCCGCCCAGGCGGTCGTCGACCTGCTGGCCGGCTGGGACGCGCGCGACCACTGAGGCCGCCGCAGCTACCTTTAAAAACAGCCTCTTACCTCACCGCATTTGCAGGACGCGTTCGGCCTCCTGCACGATGTCGGCCAGGGTTCCGGGTTCGAACGGACTGGCCAGGCCGGCGGCGGCGACCAGGCCGGTGAAGGGCTGGGACCCGCCCAGCGTGCACAGGTCGGTATAGACCGCCATCGCGCCGTCCTGGTCGGTCCGGCTGCGCAGCCAGAACTGCATCGCGCAGCACAGGGCCAGCGTGTAGTCGATGTAATAGAAGGGCGAGCGGTAGATGTGGCCCTGGGCCTGCCACCGCCCGCCCATGGCCGGGCGCGCCAGGTCGCCATAGTCCCGCCAGGGCATGTAAAGCTGTTCCAGCCGCCGCCAGGTCGCATGGCGCTGCTCGGCCGTCATGTCGGGCCGGGCATAGACCTCATGCTGGAAATGATCGACGCAGACGCCATAGGGCAGGAAGCTGAGCGAGCCGATCAGGTGCACGCGGCGGAACCGGTCCGCCAGCCCGTCCTCGACCATCAGGTCGATCTGCGGCCAGGTCAGGAATTCCAGCGCCATCGAATTGATCTCGGCGGCTTCCATGGTCGGCCACAGCAGGTCGATCCCGGGCAGGTCGCGGCTCTTCCAGTTCTGGTAGGCGTGGCCCATCTCGTGGGTGAAGACGTTGATGTCGTGCTGCGTGCCGTTGAAATTGGCGAAGATGAACGGCATGCCCATGCTGGGAAACGCGGTGCAGAACCCGCCTCCGGCCTTGGTCGGGCGATTGCGCACGTCCAGGAACCCGCCCTCGGTCATCTTGCGATAGAAGGCGCCCAGGTCGCCGCCCATCCGGTCGAACATGGTCTGCGCCCGTTCGACCAGCACGTCGTGGTCGCCCGCCGGCCGGGGGTTGCCCAGTGGGTCGATCAGCGCCTCGTCCCAGGACCGCAGCCGGTCCCAGTTCATGGTCAGCCGGCGGTTTTCCATGATCGCGCGCACCAGCGGCACCACATGGGTCAGCACGTCGTCCCGAAAGCGCGCGACCTCGGCCGGTCCGTAATCGACGCGCCGCATCCGGCGGTAGCCCAGGGGGGTATAGGTGTCGTAGCCCAGGGTCCGCGCCATGCCGTGACGGACCTGGACCAGCCGGTCGTACAGCGCATCCAGTTCCGTGCCGTGGGTGGCGAAGAAATCCCACCGCGCCTGTTCCGCCGCGTGGCGCACGTCACGGTCCAGGCTTTCGGCGAACGGCGCCAGTCCGGACAGATTGACGGTCTGCCCGTCCACGGTCAGGCGCGCCGACGCCAGCAGCGCCGTGTATTCGGCGCCCAGCCGCGCCTCTTCCTCCAGCGCGTCGCGGATGCGCGGGTCGAAGGTGGTGATGTCGGTCTCCCATAGCCGGACGGTATGGGTGCCCACGGCGGCGACCAGCCCGGGGCGATCGGGGTCGTCCAGCAGCCGGCGCTTGATCGCGATCTCGTGCTCGGTCACGCGCGGGGTCAGGCTGTCGGCCAGGTCGCGGTCGGCACGGGCCTGCGGGTCGGTGGTGTCCTGGGCGAAGCGCAGCGCGACCAGCGACGCCCAACTGTCATAGGCCCGGCGTTCGGTATCGAACAGCGCCAGGGCCTGGTCGCGCTGGCCGGCATCCAGCAACGCCGTCACGCGGCCGAACGCGGCGGCCAGGCCGTCGGCCGTAGGGGTGGGGAAGGCGAGGTCTTTGAACAAAATCGACATGCTCCGATCATCGCATCGACGACACGGCCCCGTCCATCGTCGTGTTAGGCGTGGGCAAGGTCCCGCCATGCCTCGGCGGCGAGGCTGAAGGATCGCAGCCGTGCCGCATGGTCGTGGATCGCGCCGACGATGATCAGTTCGTCGGGCTGGTGCCGGTCGATGAAGGCGCGCAGCCCCGCGCGCAGCGTCGCCGGCCCGCCGACGACGGCGCAGGCCAGGGCGCGGTCGATGCCGGCCTGCTCCATCGGCGTCCACAGCCCCTCGGTCGAGGCGACGGGGGGCGGGAACTGCCCCGGCATGCCGCGCCGCAGCGCCACGAACTGCTGCTGGTGCGACGTGAACAGGACCCGTGCCTCGGCGTCGGTGTCGGCCGCCACCACGTTCAGCCCCAGCATGACATAGGGCCGCGCCAGCCGCGCCGAGGGCGTGAATCGCTGGCGGTACAGCATCACGGCGTCGTCCATCTGGTCGGGCGCGAAATGCGAGGCGAAGGCGAACGGCAGGCCCAGCTGCGCCGCCAGATGGGCCGAGAACAGGGACGAGCCGAGCAGCCAGACCGGAATGTCCAGCCCCGCGCCCGGCACGGCCCGCACCCTCTGGCCCGGTGCGGGCGGGTCGAAATAATGCAGCAGTTCCACCACGTCCTGGGGGAAGCGGTCTGCGCTGGCGGGGTCGCGGCGCAGGGCGCGCATGGTTTCCTGGTCCGACCCCGGGGCGCGGCCCAGCCCCAGGTCGATGCGTCCGGGAAACAGGCTTTCCAGGGTGCCGAACTGCTCGGCGATGGTCAGCGGGGCATGGTTGGGCAGCATGATTCCGCCGGCGCCGACGCGAATCCGGCTGGTGCCCGCGGCCAGATGACCGATCAATACCGATGTCGCGGCGGACGCGATGGCCGGCATGGCATGATGTTCCGCCACCCAGTAGCGATGAAAATCCAGGGATTCGGCGTGGCGGGCCAGGTCGAGGCTGTTGCGGAACGCCACGGCCGCGTCGCTGCCCCGGACGATCAGCGACAGGTCGAGTATCGAAAGCGGAATCACGGGCTGGTTCCCTCCATCGTCACACGCGGCGGATGCTGCGTCCGAACCATGTGCATATGGCGACGAAGACCAGGAATCCCAGAACCATGGGCATCGCGTCGGCTCCGGCGGGCAGCACGGACAGCGTATCGTCGCGGCCGGTGGCCCCGGCCACGGCGGCCAGCAGCACGCCGGTCAGGCTCTCGCCCACGATGAAGCCCGACGCCAGCATGGTGCCGATTCCGGTTTCCGCCCGCAGGCTGGGGCGCCGCCGGGTGCAGGCCCAGCCCAGCACGGCCCCGATCGCCAGGGTCACGCTGACCGCAGGCGGCAGGTACAGGCCGATCCCCACTGCCAGCGGCGGCAGCGCGCGCGCCCAGCGGCGCAGCAGCAGGTCGGCCGCGATCAGCACGCCCCCCAGGCCAGCGCCCAGCACGATCATGTTCCAGTCCAGCTGGTGCTGGAAAATGCCGGTCGCGATCGTGACCAGCAGGGCGGGCTGCGGCGCCGCCAGGGCATGGTCCGGATTCATGCCCGCGCGCGGCATCGCGCCCACGAAGCCATAGGCCTGGTACAGCAGTTCCAGCACCGGCGGGATGACGACCGCGCCGCTGATGCAGCCCACCAGCAGCGCGGCCTGCTGCCGCCAGGGCGACGCCCCGACCAGTTGCCCGGTCTTGAGGTCCTGCAGGTTGTCGTTGGAAATGGCCGACGACGCCACGATCGCGGACAGGATGAACAGGGCGAAGGCGATGGCCAGGTGATGCCCGTTCGCCGACATCTGGGCCGGCAGCAGGCCCACCTGCTCCAGCCCCAGCAGGAACAGGGCGATCATGACGACCGCGATGATGGCGATCCCCGACAGGGGGGAGGATGACGACCCCACGATCCCGGCCATGTAGCCGCAGGCGGCGGCTATCAGGAAGCCGAACAGCGCGCAGAACAGCACCGCCGCCAGCGCCGCGCCGATGATCGCATGCTCGGCCGCGCCCGGCGCCCCCATGATCGGCGCCTGGAAGGCGACGAACAGGCCGAACAGGATGGCCAGCGACACGCCGGTCAGCAGCACCATGGTCCGGGGCGACAGGTCGCGGGACTGGCTGTCCTCGCCGACCGACCGGCCGGCGCGCAGCATGTCGCGGATGCCCGCCGCCACCGGCTGCGCCAGCATGGCCAGCGTCCAGATGGCCGCGACGCCGATCGTGCCCGCCCCCATGAAGCGGACCTTCTGCGCCCAGACCTGGGTGGCGAAGGCGGCGGGCGCCAGGTGCGCGGTGTTGGGCAGCATGGTGCTCAGCACCGGCACCGCGATGCCCCAGGCGATGATCGCGCCGACCAGCATGGCCAGCCCGCCGGCGATTCCGACCAGGTAGCCCGCGCCCAGCAGGGCCAGGGAAAAGCCGGTCGAGGCCCGGAAGACCGCGCCGCCCCATACCGCCGTCGCCGACGCGCCGTCCGACAGCAGCCGCAGCCCGCCGGTCGCGAACGTCACGACCGCCGAGACCAGGCCGCCGGTCATCAGCGCCTTCAGGCTGTCGGGATTGCCGCCTTCCGATCCCGCCTTCAGGATTTCCGCCGCCGCGACCCCTTCGGGATAGGGCAGGCTGCTGTGCGTCACCATGGCGCGGCGCAGCGGAACGGTGAACAGCACCCCCGTCATGCCCCCGGCCAGCGACAGCAGCGTCGTCTCCAGGTACGGGAAATGCTGCCAGTGGCCGATCATGACCAGGCAGGGGAACGAGATGAAGACGCATGACAGCGTTCCCGCCGCCGAGGCCTGGGTCTGGACCAGGTTGTTCTCCAGGATCGTCGCGCCGCCCATGGTCCGCAGCACGGACATCGAGATCACCGCCGCCGGGATCGAGGAGGCGACGGTCAGGCCGATCTTCAGTCCCAGATAGATGTTCGAGGCCGTGAAGACGATGGTGATCAGGGCGCCGAGGACGAGGCCGCGAATCGTCATCTCCCGCTCGGCGGACGGTGCCGCGGGGCGGGAAAGGGGGACTGTCGTATCTGTCATGATGGAGTCGGGCCGGTCACATCGGATGGAACGACGGGGCGACCAGATGGGTGCGATTATATTCCAGCTGGTCGTGCGTCAGCTGGAATCCGACCTCGATATGGTAGCCGTCGATCGTGACATGGCGTGACAGCGGCAGCGTGATCGGCACGACCGGGGCGTGGGTCAGCATCTGCGTCACGTTGGACGGGAACTCCACCGTCTCGACGAACTGCTTCTTGTTCCGAATCGTGCCGTCGTACACGACGGCGATGAAATACGGGATCTTGACCGTGCGGCCGGCCGTCGGGCCGCGGGTGACGGTCATGCCCAGGCTGATATCGGTGACCACGGCATTGGTACGGCCGCCGGCATTGCGGCAGCTGCCGGTGACGCGCGTCACGCCGGCCCGGGCGATCAGGTGGCCGATATCGCGCGTATCGCCGTCATAGGACACCAGGTCGGCGGCCGCTCCGGGCACCTCGACCACCGGGCAGGAGGGCGCGAAGGCGTCCGGATTGTCCAGGCCGCATGCCGACAGCAGGATCGCCAGGGGCAGGATCGCCAGCCCCGGGAAGAGAGCCGGACGGCGGGGACGGCGCGGGCCGGTCGGAATGACTGTGGTCATGCGGGGGGTCATGCGGGGTTCCGGGGTCTCGTTCTCGGTCGTGGTTGCGGGGCCGCCGGATCGACGGTCCGCTTGTGTGGCACCGGCTGGACGGTTATGTCCAAATGCACCGGGGTCGCAGGAAAATGGCTTGCGCCATGGCCCCGCTTTGCGTAGGGCCGGACAGCACCGGGATGCGCGGCCGGCCGGTCGCTGCCCCCGGCCTGTATCCTATACCGCTCGCCGGCCGTTTGGGGAACACCATGCCCGACCAGATGATTCAGACTTCCGACACCGCTCCCTCCCAGGTCCCGATGCGGTCGCTGAAGGTGCTGCTGGCCGGCCCGCGCGGCTTCTGCGCCGGCGTCGACCGTGCGATCCGCGTGGTCGAGGAAGCGATCCGCCGTTATGGCGCGCCGGTCTATGTCCGGCACGAAATCGTCCATAACCGTACCGTCGTCGAGGAACTGGAGGCCCAGGGCGCCATCTTCGTCGAGGAACTGGACGAGGTCCCGGCCGACGGCCATGTCGTCTTCTCGGCCCATGGCGTGCCCAAGACCGTCCCGGCCGAGGCCGAGCGGCGCAACCTGCTGTACCTGGATGCGACCTGCCCGCTGGTATCCAAGGTCCATCGCGAGGCCGAGCGTCATTTCGCCGACGGCGGTCCGGAAAGCCGGCATATCCTGATGATCGGCCATGCCGGCCACCCCGAGGTCGTGGGTACGATGGGCCAGTTGCCGCCCGGCGCCGTGACCCTGATCAACGATTCCGAGGAAGCGCGCACCGTCCAGCCGGCCGACCCCGCGCGCCTGGCCTTCATCACCCAGACCACGCTGTCGGTCGACGACACGGCCGAGATCGTGGACATCCTGCGCAGCCGCTTTCCGCTGATCGAAGGGCCGAAGCGCGAGGACATCTGCTACGCCACCACCAACCGGCAGGAAGCGGTCAAGGCCATCGCGCCGGGCTGCGACCTGGTGATCGTGATCGGCTCGCCGAACTCCTCCAATTCCCAGCGCCTGCGCGAGGTCGCGGAACGCTCCGGCGCGCCGCGCGCCCTGCTGGTGCCGCGCCTCAGCGACCTGGACTGGTCGGTGCTGGACGGGGTGAACACGCTGGGCATCACCGCCGGCGCCTCGGCGCCCGAGGCGCTGGTGCAGGAAATGGTGACGGCGCTGGCCAAGCGCTTCACCCTGGAAATCGAGGAACGGACGGTCAAGGAAGAGAACGTGACCTTCCGCCTGCCGGCCCCGCTGGGCTAGGCCGGGCCCTTCCACGTGGCGGTCTACACGGATGTGTCGGACGGGGCGCTGCGCGCGTTCCTGTCCCTGTACGATATCGGCGACCTGACGGCCTATCGCGGCATTGCCGAGGGCGTCGAGAACAGCAATTTCGTCCTGCGGACCACCGGCGGCGATTTCATCCTCACCTTGTACGAACGGCGGGTGGACCCGGCCGACCTGCCCTGGTTCCTGGGGCTGATGGGCTGCCTGTCCGACCACGGCCTGTCCTGCCCGCGTCCCGTCGTGGCGCGGGACGGGCAGGCGCTGCGCACGCTGGCCGGCCGCCCGGCGGCGATTACGACCTTCCTGCCCGGCGTGTGGCCGCGCGAGGTGCGGGTGGCGCATTGCGCCCCGGTGGGCGCCGCCCTGGCAGCGCTGCACATGGCGGGGCAGGGATTCGGGGCCGAGCGCGCCAACGCGCTGGGGCCGGATGCCTGGCCCGGCCTGGTCGCGGCATGCCGGGCCGATGGCGATTCGGTCCAGCCCGGCCTGATGGCGGAACTGGACGCGGCCCTGGCCGAGATCCTGCCCGCCTGGCCCGCCCGCGACGACCTGCCGCGCGGGCAGATCCATGCCGACCTGTTCCCGGACAACGTGTTCTTCCTGGACGGCGCGGTGTCGGGAATCATCGACTTCTACTTCGCCTGCACCGACCTGCTGGCCTACGACATCGCGATCTGCCTCAATGCCTGGTGTTTCGATGCGGACGGAACGTTCGACGCCGCCCGGGGGCGGGCGCTGATCGCGGGGTACGAATCCGTGCGGCCCCTGACCGATGCCGAACGGCGGGCCCTGCCGGTCCTGGCAGCCGGCGCCGCGACCCGTTTCCTGCTGACCCGGCTGTATGACTGGGTGAACACCCCGGCGGGGGCCATGGTCACGCGCAAGGACCCGCTGGATTACCTGAAGCGCCTGCGGTTCCACCGCGCGGCACGGAACATGGCGTCCTATGGCCTCTGACCCCCACCACCCGCCCGAGGCGGATGCCGAAACCGACCTCGCCCTGGTCGAGATCTGGACCGATGGCGGCTGCAAGCCCAATCCCGGCCCCGGCGGCTGGGCGGTGCTGCTGAAATGCCGCGGCACCGAGCGCGAGTTGTCGGGCGGCGAGGCCGAAACCACCAACAACCGCATGGAACTGACGGCGGCGGCCGAGGCGCTGGAGGCCCTGAAGCGGCCCTGCCGCGTGGTGCTGCATACCGACAGCGAATATGTCCGCAATGGCATCACGCGCTGGCATACCGGCTGGGTGCGCCGGAACTGGCGCAACGCCTCGGGCGATCCGGTGGCCAACATGGATCTGTGGCGCCGGCTGCTGGACATCTCCGCCCGCCATGACGTGACCTGGCGCTGGGTGCGCGGCCATTCGGGCGACGAAAACAACGAACGCGTGGATCGGCTGGCCACCGCCGCCCGCGACGCGCTGGGACTCGCCTATCCGGTCCGTGGCCGCCGCTGACGGCGTGATGCGCGCCCCGGCGATCCGGCTTCAGGATCTCGGTGTCTCGCATGGCGGCCGGGCCGTCTTCTCCGGCCTGGACGCGACCCTGCCGGCCGGCGCGTTCTCCGTGCTGCTGGGTCCCAGCGGGGTGGGCAAGACCAGCCTGCTGCGCGCGATCGCCCTGCTGGATGCACCCGCTACCGGGCAGATCACGGCCGATGACGGCGCCCCCCTGGCGGGACGCGTGGCCTGGATGGGCCAGCAGGACCTGCTGATGCCCTGGGCCCGGGCCGTCGACAACGTGACGCTGGGGGACCGGCTGCGCGGCCGGCGCCCCGATCGCGACCGGGCGGCGGACCTGTTGCGCCGGATGGGTCTGGGCGACAGGCTGGCCGCGCTGCCTGCCGAACTGTCGGGCGGCATGCGCCAGCGCGTGGCGCTGGCCCGCACCCTGTATGAAGACCGTCCCGTCGTATTGATGGACGAACCGTTTTCCGCCCTGGACAGCGTGACGCGCGCACGGATGCAGGATCTGGCGGCCGGGATGCTGCAGGGCCGCACGGTGGTGCTGATCACGCATGATCCGCTGGAAGCCTGCCGGCTGGGCCAGGCGATCCTGCTGCTGACGGGCCGGCCCGCGCGCCTTGCCCTGGTCGCGGCGCCCCCTGGCGCGATTCCCCGCCCGGCCGACGATGACGGCGTGCTGCATGCCCAGGGTGTCCTGATGCGGCGCCTGCTGGACGCGGCCCCCGCATGAGCCCCGCATGAGCATCGTCACGAGGGTGGGCCGTCCGCTGGGCACGCTGTGCGGGCTGGTCCTGCTGTGGTGGGGTGTCGTGCGCCTGGGCGGGGTGCCGCCCTATCTGCTGCCGCCGCCGGCCGAGGTGGCGCGCGCCCTGTGGACGCAGCGCGGCCTGCTGGTCGCGGCAGCGGGGACGACGCTGCTGGAAACCGTGCTGGGCCTGGCGCTGGGCACCGCCGGCGGCGCGGTCCTGGCGGTGCTGATGACGGCGTCCGGTCCGGTCCGGCGCTGGATGATGCCGCTGGTTGCTGCTCAGCCAGGCGGTGCCGGTCTTCGCCCTGGCCCCCGCTGCTGGTGCTGTGGTTCGGCTTCGGCATCGCCTCGAAGGTGGTGATGGCGGTGCTGGTGATCTTCTTTCCCGTCACCTCGTCCTTCTTCGACGGGCTGCGGCGCACGCCGCCCGGATGGCTGGACCTGGCCCGGACGATGGGCGCGCATCCATGGCGGATTCTGCTGCATGTGCGGCTGTCGGCGGCACTGCCGGCCTTTGCCTCCGGGCTGCGGGTGGCCACGGCCATCGCGCCCCTGGGCGCGGTGGTGGGGGAATGGGTGGGCGCGTCGTCGGGGCTGGGGTTCCTGATGCAGACGGCCAATACGCGGTTCGAGACGGACCTGATGTTCGCGGCGCTGCTGGTCCTGGCGACGATGACCATCCTGTTGTGGTGGGGGGTGGACCGGGCGCTGGCGCGGATGGTGTACTGGATTTCGGACGATCCCGCCGCCTGAGAGCCTGTTTGAAAATGCGCGCTGGTGGCGATCCGACGCGCGTTTCCTGCGCTCCGATGCTCATGGCCCATAAGGCCACTCCGCTTCGGTGCTCGAAAACACACGACGGGCGCGACCCTTCGGGCCGCTCTCGCTCGCCAGCCCACATTTTCAAACAGGTTCTGAGCGGCTTTGGTAATCAATTGCCTGTCGCGTTTGGGCATCGCCCGACCGGAAAGCGGCCGCCGTTCGGCGATGGACGGTTGCGGGATCGGGGGGTGGTCCAGTAATGGTCGCGCGACCGCGCCGGTTGGGCGCGAACGACCCTGACGATGCGTCCGACCCGGGCGCCCTGGACCTTTTGTTTCGGCCGGAGCCCGCATGGACAATTCCGCGACGCCCCCTTCCTCGATTCTGGCCCCTTCGCCCCCGGCGGCGGAGCGCGGCGTGTGGGGCGGGGCATCGGGTGTGGCGGGTGACCGCCTGTTTGCGGGTGTGGTGCGGGCGTGCGCGCTGTCGATTCTGGTTCTGATGGGCGGCCTGGTGGCGGTTCTGGCGTGGGGCGGCGTTGCGGCGTGGTCGGCGTTTGGCCCGGGGTTTGTGTGGAGCACGGTGTGGAACCCGGTGACGGAGCATTTCGGGGCGGCGGCGCCGGTGTTCGGTTCGGTGGTGACGACGGTGCTGGCGCTGCTGTTTGCGGTGCCGCTGGCGTTCGGGATTGCGTTCTGGCTGGTGGAGATGGCGCCGGCGGTGGTGGCGGCGCCGATCGGGATGGCGGTGCAGCTTCTGGCGGCGGTGCCGTCGATCATCTTCGGCATGTGGGGCTTCTTCGTGATCGTGATCGTGCCGGTGATGGCGCGGTATGTGCAGCCGTGGGTGAACCACCACCTGGGTCCTGTTCCGGTGCTGGGGGCGGTGCTGCGCAGCGCGCCGTATGGCACCGGGCTGCTGACGGGCGGGCTGGTGCTGGCGGTGATGGTGACGCCGTTCGTGTGCGCGGTGATGCGCGACGTGTTCATGGCGATGCCGGCGCAGGTGCGCGAGAGCGCGTATGGGCTGGGGGCGACGCGGTGGGAGGTGATGCGCAGCGTGACGCTGCCGTGGTCGCGCCCGGCGCTGATCGGCGGGATCATGCTGGGGATGGGCCGCGCGCTGGGCGAGACGATGGCGGTGACGTTCGTGATCGGCAACACCAACCGGATCGGCTGGTCGCTGTTCGCGCCGGGGAACACGATCGCGTCGCTGATCGCGCTGGAATTTCCCGAGAGCCCGGCGGGCAGCCTGAAGCTGTCGTCGCTGCTGGCGCTGGGGTTCATCCTGATGGTGATCTCGTTCCTGACGCTGGCGTGCTCGCGGCTGCTGCTGCGCCGGGGCGGGGTCTAGGATGGCGGGCGTGACGACGGGCATGACGGGGACGGCGGCGGCGGCCGGGCATGGCTGGGCGCGCGGCGGGCCGCTGGCGGTGCGGCGGCGGCTGGTGGACCGGGTGGCGACGGGGCTGAGCCTGGCGGCGACGGGGATCGTGCTGGCGGCGCTGGGCTCGATCCTGCTGACGCTGCTGGTGCGGGGGCTGCCCGGGCTGTCGCCCGCGACCTTCCTGCGGGCGACGCTGCCGCCGGGTGCGGGGGGCGGGCTGGCCAACGCGATCGTGGGCAGCCTGCTGCAGACCGGGCTGGCGGCGGCGATCGGCACGCCGGTGGGGCTGCTGACCGGGGTCTACCTGTCGGAATACAGCCAGGACGGGCGGGTGGTGAACGTGGTGCGCTTCGTGTCGGACATGATGCTGTCGGCGCCGTCGATCCTGGTCGGGCTGTTCGTGTATCTGGCGCTGGTGGCGCCGGTGGGGCATTTCTCGGGGCTGTCGGGGGCGGTGGCGCTGGCGGTGCTGTTCGTGCCGGTGGTGGTGCGCACCACCGAGGACATGCTGCGGCTGGTGCCGCTGACGATGCGCGAGGCGGCGTATGCGCTGGGGGCGCCGAAATGGCGGGTGGTGCTGCAGATCTGCCTGCGGGCGGCGCGGGGCGGGGTGCTGACGGGCATCCTGCTGGCGGTGGCGCGGGTGTCGGGCGAGACGGCGCCGCTGCTGTTCACGTCGCTGGGCAACATGAACTGGTCGCTGGACCTGAACGCGCCGATGGCCAGCCTGCCGGTGGCGATCTACCAGTATGCCGGGTCGGCCTATGACGACTGGGTGCAACTGGCGTGGACGGGGGCGCTGCTGGTGACGACGGGGGTGCTGGTGCTGAACGTGCTGGTGCGGGTATGGAGCCGGCGCGCGGGCCTGGCGCGGTAGGATGGCCCAAAGGGATATCCACGAGGATGATGGCATGAGGGATACGGTGATGCAGGATGTGCCGGCGGCGGCCGCGTCGACGGCGGCGCTGGCGGTGCGGAACCTGGATTTCTGGTATGGGTCGAACCACGCGCTGAAGGACATCACGCTGGATTTCCCGGCGCGGCGGGTGACCGGGATGATCGGCCCGTCGGGCTGCGGCAAGTCGACGCTGCTGCGGGTGCTGAACCGGATGTATGATTTGTATCCGGGGCAGCGGGCGACGGGCGAGGTGATGTTCGACGGGCGGAACATCCTGTCGTCGGACCTGGACCTGAACGTGCTGCGGGCGCGGGTGGGGATGGTGTTCCAGAAGCCGACGCCGTTTCCGATGTCGATCTACGAGAACATCGCCTTCGGGGTGCGGCTGCACGACCGGCTGACGCGGGTGGAGATGGACGAGCGGGTGGAGGACGTGCTGCGGCGGGTGGCGCTGTGGGGCGAGGTGAAGGACCGGCTGGGGGCGTCGGCGCTGGCGCTGTCGGGCGGGCAGCAGCAGCGGCTGTGCATCGCGCGGACCATCGCGACCCGGCCGGAGGTGATCCTGCTGGACGAGCCGACCAGCGCGCTGGACCCGATTTCCACCGCGCGGATCGAGGAGCTGCTGGACGAGCTGAAGGGCGAGTTCACGATCGCGATCGTGACGCACAACATGCAGCAGGCGGCGCGCTGCGCCGACCGGGTGGCGTTCTTCTACATGGGCGAACTGGTCGAGGTGGACAACGCCGACCGCATGTTCACCGCCCCGCGCGAACGCCGCACCCAGGATTACATCACCGGCCGCTTCGGCTGACACGGACTGACAGACAGGGGGCAGCATGGGCAAGGAACAGGCGCATACCGTCAAGAGCTACGAGCAGGAGCTGACCCAACTGCGTGGGATGACGACCGCCATGGGCCGTCTCGTCGAGCGGCAGACCGGGCTTGCGATCGACGCGATCGTCGAGGCCGACATCCACGCGGCGCACGAGGCCCAGGCCCTCGACCCGCAGGTCGATGCGCTGGAGCGCGATGTCGAGGCGCTGGCGATCCGGCTGCTGGCGCTGCGCGCGCCGATGGCGGGCGACCTGCGCGAGATCGTGTCGGCCCTGAAGATCACCGGCGACCTGGAGCGCATCGGCGATTCCGCCGCCAGCATCGCCAAGCGGTCGCTGAAGGTGGAGGCCGCCCCGGTCGACGTGCCGACCGGCGGCCTGCGCGGCATGGGGCGGCTGGTGCAGGAGAACCTGCGCCGCGCCATCGACGCGATGAGCGGCCAGGACAGCGCGGGCGCGGTCGAGGTCTGGCAGTCCGACGCGGCGGTGGACGAGCTGTACACCGCCATGTTCCGCGAACTGGTGACCTACATGATGGAGGACCCGCGTACCATCCGGTCCTGTACCCACCTGCTGTTCATCGCCAAGAACCTGGAGCGGATCGGTGACCACGCGACCAATATCGCCGAGCGCGTCTATTACGCCGCGACCGGCGAAATGCTGCCGGCGGAGCGTCCGCGCGGCGGTGGAACTGTATCGCGATAGATTTGCCATGCTGTAACATGGGGGCGGCCATGCTTACATTTCGTAGCATATTCGCCCGATTTCGGAACGCGCGTCCGTGGTTACATTCCCGAGGTCAGTCCGGAATCGCGATTCCGGATCGGGGAATGAAAGAGGCTCAGATAATGTTCAAGAAGACGATCATGGCCGTGACGGTGCTGGCGGGCCTGTCCGGTACCGCCGCGATGGCACAGGATGCGCCGCCGCCGGATGGCGGCATGCACGGGGAATGGGGCCATCATGGTCCCCATGGCGGCATGCACGGCGATATGGGGTTCCTGGCCGGGCTGAATCTGACGCCGGCGCAGCACAAGCAGTTGCATGCGATCTTCGCGGCCGCGCACAAGGACCACAAGGGCGACTGGCAGCAGTTTCACGGCCTGCACCAGCAGATCGAGGAGCTTCTGCTGACGCCCGGCCCGGTCGACCGCGCGAAGCTGACGGCGCTGACGCAGCAGATCGACGCCGCGCATCAGGCGGAAGCCGCCGAGCGGCTGGATATCGCGGTGAAGATTCATGACATCCTGACGCCCGCGCAGCTTGCCCAGGCCAAGGAGCGTGCGGACAAGATCCACGCCCTGCACGAGCAGATGCGCGCGCTGATGAAGCCGGACCAGGGCCCGGACGGGAAGTAGTAAGCCCGTCCCGGTCCTGGTCGCTCCGGCCCGGGGCCGGCGAAATCGTTGACAGGTGATGGGGAGGCGCGTAAAGCCTCCCCCGAATCAGGAACGCCACTCCGCGAAGACTCGCGCAGTGGCGCGACTTCTTTTGGGGTGAATGTCTTTTGTTCGAGACGCTGTCAGGCAAGCTCTCCGGTGTGTTCGATGGCCTCGCCAAGCGCGGCGCGCTGTCCGAGGCCGATGTGGCCGAGGCGATGCGCGAAGTGCGCCTGGCGATGCTGGACGCCGACGTGGCGCTGCCCGTCGTCAAGGATTTCGTCGCCAAGGTCCGCGAACGTGCCGTGGGGCACGAGGTGCTGGGCAGCATCTCGCCCGGCCAGGCTGTCGCCAAGATCGTCAATGACGCGCTGATCGACGCGCTGGGCGGGGCGGGTGCCGTTCCGCTGAACCTGAACGCCGTCCCGCCCGTGCCGATCCTGATGGTCGGCCTGCAGGGATCGGGCAAGACCACGACGTCGGGCAAGATCGCCCTGCGCCTGGCGACGCGCGAGCGCAAGCGGGTGCTGCTGGCCAGCCTGGACACCCAGCGCCCGGCCGCGCAGCTTCAGTTGCAGCAACTGGCCGAACGCGCGGGCGTCGCGTCCCTGCCGATCGTGCCGGGCCAGACCCCGGTCGAGATCGCGCGGCGGGCGATGGATACCGGCCGGCGCGAAGGCTATGACGTCGTCATCCTCGATACCGCCGGCCGCCTGTCGATCGACGAGGCCCTGATGGACGAGGTGCGGGCGATCCGCACCGAGACCACGCCGGCCGAAACCCTGCTGGTCGTCGATGCGATGACCGGCCAGGATGCGGTCAACACCGCCCGTGCGTTCAACGAGGCCGTGGGCGTGACCGGCGTGGTGATGACCCGCATGGACGGTGACGCCCGCGGCGGCGCTGCGCTGTCGATGCGCGCGATGACCGGCGCGCCGATCAAGCTGACCGGTTCGGGCGAGAAGCTGGACGCGCTGGAGGAATTCCACCCCGAACGCGTCGCCGGCCGCATCCTGGGGCTGGGCGACATCGCCGGCCTGGTCGAGAAGGCCGCCGACACCCTGGATCATGAAGAGAGCGAGAAACTCGCCCTCAAGATGATGAAGGGCCAGTTCGACCTGGACGACTACGCGGCCCAGATCCGCCAGATCGCCAAAATGGGGTCGCTGTCGGGCATTCTCGACATGCTGCCCGGCATGGGCAAGATCAAGCAGGCGATGGGCGACAAGGACCTGGATACCTCGGTCCTGAAGCGGCACCAGGCCATCATTTCATCCATGACCCGGGCGGAGCGCAAGACGCCCGCCATCATCAAGGCGTCGCGCAAGAAGCGCATCGCCGCCGGGTCGGGAACCAGCGTTCAGGACGTCAACCGGCTGCTGAAGCAGTTCGATGACATGTCCACGATGATGAAGCGGATCAACAAGCTCGGCATGAAGGGACTCATGCGCCAGGGAATGTCCGCTCTCATGCCCAAGGGGGCGAAGCCGCCCGGCGGCCGTCCGTTCGGATGAACGGCCCGCCGCTTTTGCTTCGCCTTTGTCCGCATTCAGAATTTCACTTCGGAGAATCGTCTCAATGAGCCTCAAGATCCGCCTTGCCCGCGCCGGTGCGAAGAAGCGTCCGTACTATCACATCGTGATCGCCGACAGCCGTTCGCCCCGCGATGGCCGCTTCATCGAGAAGGTGGGCGCCTACAACCCGATGCTGCCGTCCGACCACGCCGACCGCGTGCGCCTGGTGAACGAGCGCATCACCCACTGGCTGTCGCAGGGCGCGCTGCCGACCGACCGCGTCGCCCGCTTCCTGGGCAATGCCGGCCTGGCGCCGAAGCCCGCCTACACCGAACAGCCGAAGAAGTCGGCGCCGAAGAAGCGCGCGCAGGAGCGTGCGGCCGCCGCCGCCGCTGCCGCGGCCTGATTCGGACGCGCGGACAGGATCACAGGCAGGCTGAACGGTGGATCGCGAGCGTATCCTGATGGGTGTGGTGGGACGTCCGCATGGCGTGCGGGGGCTGGTGCGCGTGCACAGCTACGCCGCCGTGCCGGAGGACCTGACCGCCTATGGGGCGCTGACCGACGAGCACGGACAGGTCTGGAGCCTGCGCTGGCGGGGTGACGGCATTGCCGAGCTGCGCGACGCGGCGGGGCAGCCCCTGTCGGGCCGCGACGCCGCGCAGGCAATGGTCAACCGGCGCCTCTATGTCGCGCGGACCAGCCTGCCGGAGCCCGATCAGGACGAATTCTACTTCACCGACCTGATCGGCATGGATGTCCGCGCCCAGGGCACCGACGCGCCGCTGGGCCGCGTGCTGGTCGTCCATGATTACGGCGCGGGGGTCAGCCTGGAACTCGGTGGCCAGGGGCATGCACCCCTGATCCTGCCGTTCACCCGGGCGTGCTTTCCGGTGGTCGACGTCGCCGCCGGCCGGATCGAGGCGGTCCTGCCGGACGAGATCGAGGTGCAGGGCGACCTGTCCGACAAGGGCGAGGTCGAGGTTTCGGCAACCGGGGGTGCGTCATGACCTGGCGGGCCACCGTGCTGACCCTGTTCCCCGACATGTTCCCCGGCCCGCTGGGCCAGTCGCTGGCCGGCCGTGCGCTGGAAGGCGGCCTGTGGTCGGTCGAGGCACGGAACCTGCGCGAGTACGGGCTGGGGCGGCATCGCGTCGTGGACGACACGCCGTTCGGGGGCGGGGCCGGCATGGTCATGCGTCCCGATGTGGTGTCGGCCGCGATCCGCGACGTGGCGCCGGCCGGGCGTCCGCTGGTCTATCCCACGCCGCGCGGCCGCCCGCTGCGCCAGGACGACGTGCGCCGCTATGCCGGCGGCCCGGGCCTGGTCGTGCTGTGCGGCCGGTACGAGGGGGTGGACGAACGGGCGCTGGAGGCCTGCGGTGCCGAACAGGTCTCGATCGGCGACTACGTCCTGTCGGGGGGGGAGATGGCGGCCCTGGTGCTGCTGGATTCCTGCGTCCGGCTGATCCCGGGGGTCATGGGCTCCGACGCCAGCGGCACGGAGGAAAGCTTTTCCGACGGGCTGCTGGAATATCCGCACTACACCAAGCCGGCGAGCTGGGAAGGGCGCGACGTGCCCGACATCCTGCTGTCCGGCCACCACGCCGCCATCGCCGGATGGCGGCAGACTGAATCCGAGACGGCGACCCGGACCCGTCGGCCCGACCTGTGGGCCGCACATCTGGAGCGCACCGGCTGCACTGACAGACAGTTTTGAAACGAGGGACTCGATCATGAACATTATCCAGCAGTATGAGGCCGACGAGATCGCGCGCCTTTCCGCCGCCCGCGAAGTGCCGGAATTCGGCCCCGGCGACACGGTCCGCGTGTCCGTCCGCGTCGTCGAGGGCGAGCGCAAGCGTATCCAGGCCTACGAGGGCGTGGTGATCGCGCGGTCGAACAAGGGGCTGAACAGCAACTTCACCGTCCGCAAGATCTCGAATGGCGAAGGCGTCGAGCGCGTGTTCCCGCTCTATGCCCCCACGATCGCCGAGATCAAGGTCGTGCGTCGCGGTGCCGTCCGTCGCGCGAAGCTGTATTATCTGCGTGGCCGTCGCGGCAAGTCGGCCCGTATCGCCGAGCGCGCGCGTGAGACGGTGTCGGCCGAGGCCTGAGCCTCTCCGCCCGCGACGCGGACAGGACCGGGTTCGTCGCTCCGCCATTCGTCCCCGTGACGGATGGCGGCGCTGGCGTATCCGATGACGAAGAGAAAGGAAGAAAGACCGATGGCCGCACGCACGCTGTTCGACAAGATCTGGGACAGTCATGTCGTCGAACGGCTTGAGGACGGCACGGCCATTCTCTACATCGACCGCCACCTGGTGCATGAAGTCACCAGCCCCCAGGCGTTCGAGGGGCTGCGCGCCAGCGGCCGGCGCCTGCGCCGCCCGGACGCCACCATCGCGGTGGTGGACCATAACGTGCCGACGTCGGACCGTACCCGGCCGATCGAGGAACCGGAAAGCCGCAACCAGGTCGAAACGCTGGAGCGCAATGTCCGGGAATTTGGCGTTCCCTATTTCCCGCTGCTGTCCGAACGCCAGGGCATCGTACATGTCGTGGGGCCGGAACAGGGGATTTCGCTGCCTGGCATGACCATCGTCTGCGGCGACAGCCATACGTCCACCCACGGCGCGCTGGGTGCGCTGGCGTTCGGCATCGGCACGTCCGAGGTCGAGCATGTCATGGCGACCCAGACGCTGCTCCAGAAGCCCGCGCGGAACATGAAGGTGGTGGTCGAGGGCCCGCTGGGCGCGGGGGTGACGGCCAAGGACGTGATGCTGGCGATCATCGGCCGCATCGGCACGGCGGGCGGCACCGGGCATGTGATCGAATTCGCGGGATCGACCATTCGCGGGCTGGACATGGCCGGCCGGATGACGATCTGCAACATGGCGATCGAAGCCGGCGCCCGCGCCGGCCTGGTCGCGCCCGACCAGACGACGTTCGACTATGTGCGCGGCCGCCCCTTCGCCCCGCAGGGCGAGGCGTTCGACCAGGCGGTGGCCTGGTGGAAGACGCTGCCTGCGGACGAGGGCGCGCAGTACGACAAGGTCGTCGAATTGCGGGCCGAGGACATTCCGCCGGTCCTGACCTGGGGCACCAGCCCGGAAACCGTCATTCCGGTGACGGGCACGGTCCCCGATCCGCAGGCCGAGCCCGACGAGGCCCGGCGCGGGCAGATGCGGCGCATGCTGGACTATATGGGCCTGCAGGCCGGGCAGCCGATTGCCGGCGTGCCGGTGGATGTCGTCTTCATCGGGTCCTGCACCAACAGCCGGATCGAGGACCTGCGTTCGGCGGCCGCGGTGGTGGCGGGCCGTCATGTCGCGCCGGGCGTGCGCGCGATGGTGGTGCCTGGTTCGGGCATCGTGAAGGCCCAGGCCGAGCAGGAGGGGCTGGACCGCATCTTCCGCGATGCCGGCTTCGAATGGCGCGAGGCAGGCTGTTCGATGTGCCTGGGCATGAACCCGGACAAGCTGACCCCCGGCCAGCGCTGCGCCTCGACCTCGAACCGCAATTTCGAGGGACGGCAGGGCCCGGGCGGCCGCACCCACCTGCTGTCGCCCGCCATGGCGGCGGCGGCGGCGGTCACGGGACATCTGACAGACGTGCGGGAGCTGATCTGAGCCATGGAGAAATTCACCGTCCTGACCGCGATCGCGGCGCCGCTGCCCGAAGCGAACATCGACACGGACAAGATCATTCCCGCCCGGTTCCTGAAGACCACCAAGCGGTCGGGGCTGGGCGTGCATGCCTTCGACGGCATGCGCTACAATCCGGACGGGTCCGAAAAGCCCGATTTCGTGCTGAACCAGGCGCCCTATCGCCAGGCCGGCATCCTGATCACTTACGACAATCTCGGCTGCGGTTCGTCGCGCGAACATGCGCCGTGGGCGCTGCTGGATTTCGGCATCCGCTGCGTGATCGCGCCGTCCTTTGCGGATATCTTCTTCAATAACTGCTTCAAGAACGGAATCCTGCCGATCCGGCTGCCGCGCGAGGTCTGCGACGCGCTGATGGACGATGCGCGGCTGGGCGGCAACGGCCGGCTGACGGTCGATCTGGAACGCCAGGTGGTCATCCGCCCGGACGGCGCCGAAATCGCCTTCGAGATCGATCCGCTGCGCCGGCACCTGCTGCTGGAAGGGCTGGACGATATCGGCCAGACCCTGCAGCACGAAGGCGCGATCGACACTTTCGAGGCCACGCGCGAACGGGCCCAGCCCTGGCAGACGCGGATCGTCATCGACTGACGCCGCACCCGTCGTCACTACTGGAAGACCGAGATGACCGTTACCAAGAAGCTCCTTGTCCTGCCCGGAGACGGGATCGGCCCCGAGATCATGCACGAAGTCGCGCGGGTCGTGGCGTGGATGAGCCGCACGCGCGGCATCGTCTTCGACATTTCCGAGGACCTGGTCGGTGGCGCGTCGCTGGCGGTGCATGGCGTGCCGATTCGTGACGAGGTGATCGCGGCGGCGAAGGCGGCCGACGCGGTGCTGTTCGGTTCGGTCGGCGATCCGAAATGGGCGTCGGCCGGTTTCGACCGCCGCCCGGAAATCGCGATCCTGAAACTGCGCCAGGAACTGGGACTGTTCGCCAACCTGCGTCCGGCCAAGGTGTTCGACGCGCTGGTCGATTCCAGCACGCTGAAGCCGGAGGTCGTGGCCGGGCTGGATATCATGATCGTGCGCGAAACCGTGGGCGGCATCTATTTCGGCGAGCCGCGCGGGATCGAGACCCTGCCCGACGGCACGAAGCGCGGCATCAACACGGAAGTCTACACCACGGCGGAAATCGAGCGCGTCGCCCGCGTCGCCTTCGACCTGGCGCGGCAGCGCGGCAATCGCGTCTGCTCGGTCGAAAAATGCAACGTGATGGAAAGCGGCCTGTTGTGGAAAGAGGTCGTGACCGACCTGCACGCGCGCGAGTACGCGGATGTCGAACTCAGCCACATGCTGGCGGATAATTGCGCGATGCAGATGGTGCGCAACCCGCGCCAGTTCGACGTGATCGTGACCGGCAACTTGTTCGGCGACCTGCTGTCCGACCTGGCGTCGATGCTGACCGGCAGCCTGGGCATGCTGCCCTCCGCCACGCTGGGCGCGGTGGACGCCGCCGGCCGCCGGCCCGCGCTGTATGAACCCATCCACGGCAGCGCGCCCGACATCGCGGGCAAGGGCATCGCGAATCCGCTGGCGCAGATCCTCTCGTTCTCGATGCTGCTGCGCTATTCCTTCGCGATGGAGGCCGAGGCCGCGCTGATCGAAAAGGCGGTCGCCAACGTCCTGGCCAGCGGCCTGCGCACCGCCGACATCATGAGCCCCGGCATGGCCCCGGTCAGCACCGCTGTCATGGGCGAGGCCGTGGTGCGCGAACTCGACAAACTGAACGGCTGAGGCTGTTCCCGCCGGGCCCGGACAGGGCCCGGCCTTTTGGGACAACAGATATGGAAAAGGCCGGCATCCCCAGGATGCCGGCCTTTCTGATTCGGACTGACCCGGAGGGGCAGATTAGAACCCTTCGCGCTCCAGGCGCTTGCGCTCCATCTTGCGGGCGCGGCGCACAGCTTCGGCAGCCTCGCGCGCCTTGCGCTCGGACGGCTTTTCGTAGTGGCGACGCAGCTTCATTTCACGGAAGATGCCTTCACGCTGCATCTTCTTCTTGAGCGCCTTGAGAGCCTGGTCGACATTGTTGTCGCGAACGAGAACCTGCACTTGGTCGTCAACTCCTGTTTGTGGCTGTCCTGATCGGCCACGAAATCCGTCATGGCGGGATGACCGCCCAAGGCCCAGCCCTGCATGCGATTCCCGAGTGGGGCGGACCTATAACATGGGCTTCGCGGAAAACACAAATCATTCCGCCCGTTTCCCGCAGGAAGCGGCCAGACTATTTTAGAGGCCCTGCTTTACCGGCGAAGGACGGCTACAGACCATGACCCTGCTCAAGATTGCCCGGATGGGCCATCCCGTGCTGCTGCGCCGCGCGGACGAGGTCGCGGACCCCACCGCGCCCGACATCGCGCGCCTGATCGACGACATGATCGAGACGATGGAGGACGCGCGCGGCGCGGGCCTGGCGGCGCCGCAGGTCCATGTCTCGCTGCGGCTGTTCGTCTACCGCGTGCCGGCCGAACGCAGCGCCGGAGGGGACGATCCGCCCCGTGAGACCAGCGTGCTGATCAATCCCGTCCTCAGCCTCGTGGATGACGAGATGGCGTTGCGGCCCGAGGGCTGCCTGTCGATTCCCGGCCTGCGCGGCATGGTGCCCCGGCATGTCCGCATCGCCTATTCCGGCCTGGACCGGGCAGGGCAGGCGGTGCAGGGCGTCGCGTCGGGTTTCCTGGCGAACGTGCTACAGCATGAATACGATCACCTGGACGGTATTCTCTACCCGATGCGGATGACCGATCTGGGGCAGATGGGATTCGACGAGGAAATCGGACGATACGGAGTACGCACATGATCGTGAAGCGATGCGCCAGCGGCCTGGCGGCCCGGCTGGCAGGATGCGCCGCCGCCTGCGCCCTTCCGGGGCGGCCGGAACGCAGCGCGGCGCGTGACGCGGCCCTGGCCCGCATGGGCGACGTGGCGGGCCAGCGCGGATGGGGCATGGACGTGTTGCGCGACGTCGCCGGAGCGGATGCCGACCTGCTGTTTCCCGGCGGCCCGGCGGATCTGGTCGAGTCCTGGTTCGACCATGCCGACCGCGCGATGATCGAGGCCGCGCATGGCCTGGACGAACCACGCCTCAGCCGCCGGGTGCGCGCGGTCATCCTGCTGCGGCTGGACAGGGTCACGCCCGACCGCGCGGCGGTGCGCCGGGCGCTGGGCGTGCTGGTGACGCCCGGCCATGGCGCGGCGCTGGCGCGCACCATGGTACGGACGGTCGATGCGATCTGGGAGGCCGCGGGCGACCGCGCGACCGGGGTCACCCGCCAGACCAAGCGCATGACCCTGGGCACGATCTATGCGCAGGTGCTGCTGTTCTGGCTGGCGCGGGGCGATGACCGGGCCGCGGTTGCGGACTTCCTGGACCGGCGGCTGGCCGCTGTTGCACGATTCGGCCGGCTGAAGCAGCGCATGATGGCGCGGCGGGCCGCCTGAGCGGACGGGGAACGTGGCGAACGAATCCAAGGCGCCGGCGCGGCGACCCGGCGGCGCGGCGGCGGGGTCCGGCCTGCTGTTCCTGCGCGAGGAGGAGATGCGCCAGGCGCAGGAATTGATGGGCCTGGCATGGCGCGATTTTGGCGCGGTGGTCGATCCGGTGCTGGAGGGGCTGGGGCTGGGCCGCGCGCATCACCGGGTCCTGCAACTGGTGGGCCACCACCCGGGCATTGCCGTCGGCGCGCTGCTGGACCTGCTGGGAATCACCAAGCAGAGCCTGGGCCGCGTCCTGGCCGACCTGCAATCGCGCGGCTATGTCACGCAGGAAGTGGGCCGGCGGGACCGCAGGTTGCGCCTGTTGCACCTGACCGAATCCGGCGCTGCGGTGGAACGCCAGTTGTTCGATCTGCAGCGCGAGAAGCTGATGGGCGTCTACCGCGATGCGGGGGCGGCGGCGATCGAGGGGTTTCGCCGCGTCATGCAGGGCCTTATGGACGACAGGACGCGCCGCGTGCTGGACAGCGTCAATGCTGCGACCGAGCGTACACGCCGAGGCAGGACATGAGCCGGGACAGGATGTGATGGGTACGGACGGACGGGACAACGCGGTGCGGGACGGGTCGATCGCCGGGGCGCATATTCTGGTGGTGGATGACGATCCGCGCCTGCGCCGCCTGCTGCAACGCTACCTGACCGAGCAGGGGTTTCGCATCAGCGCCGCCGCGTCGGCGGCCGAGGCCCGGCAGGTGCTGGGCTTCATGCAGCCCGACGCGATGGTGCTGGACGTGACCATGCCCGGCGAGAACGGACTGCTGCTGACCCGCGCCCTGCGGCAGGAGGGGCAGGACCTGCCGATCCTGCTGCTGACCGCGCGCGGCGAGCCCGAGGACCGCATTACCGGGCTGGAGGCCGGGGCCGACGATTACCTGGGCAAGCCCTTCGAGCCGCGCGAACTGCTGCTGCGGCTGAAGGCGCATCTGCGGCGGTTCGCGCCGCCGCCGCCGTCGGACAATCTGCGCGTGGTCCGGCTGGGCGGGCTGGAATTCGACCCGGCACGGGGCCTGCTGTCGGGTCCCGAGGGCAGCGTCCACCTGACGGGGGGCGAGATCGCGCTGCTGACCGTGCTGGCGCGCCGCCCCAACGAGACCCTGTCGCGCGACGAGATCGCCCGGGTGCTGGACATGGAGGAAATCGGCGAGCGCGCGGTGGACGTGCAGGTGACGCGCCTGCGCCGCCGGATCGAGCCCGACCCGCGTGAACCCCGATTCCTCCAGACCGTGCGCGGCAAGGGCTATGTGCTGAAGCCCGGGCTGTGACGGCCGGCGGCGCCAACGGCGGCGTGGGGAGGGACAAGCCATCCTCGCCCATGGCGTGGCTGCGCCGCCGGATGGACCGGCCGGTGCGCCGGGTCCTGCCGCGTTCCCTGCTGGGGCGGACCCTGCTGATCGTGTTGATCCCGCTGGTCGTGACGCAGGGGATCTCGCTGGAACTGTTTTACGGCAATTACCTGCAGGTCGTCTCGCGCCGCATGTCGGGCAGCGTCGCGGCGGACATCGTCCTGACGCTGGACCTGATGGGGCGGTATCACGCGGCCGGCGACCGGGCCTGGATCATGCGGCGGGTGCGTGAGCGCACGCAGCTGGACATGATCTGGAATCCGGGTCAGCGCCTGGACCGGACGGGATCGACCCACGTGCTGGGACCGATGGACGAGGATCTGGCCCAGGCGCTGGAGACGTCGATCGGCCGGCCCGCCTTCATCGACTGGATCGACGACCCGCACACCGTTGGTATCCGCATCCAGATGCCCGACGGGGTGCTGGATGTCGGCGCCCCGCGCAAGCGGCTGGATGTCGCGCCGATCTGGCTGTTCGTCGTCTGGACGGTGGGCAGCACGCTGCTGCTGTTCCTGGTTGCCAGCGTGTTCATGCGCAACCAGGTCCGTGCCATTCGTCGTCTGGCCCGCGCGGCGGAATTGTTCGGGCTGGGCCGCGACACCGGGCCCATCCGTCCCGAAGGCGCGCAGGAGGTACGCAAGGCGGCCGTCGCCTTCAACCGCATGCAGGACCGCATCTTCCGCTTCGTGGCGCAGCGCACCGCCGTCCTGGCGGGCGTGTCGCACGACCTGCGCACGCCGCTGACCCGGCTGCGGCTTTCGCTGGCCATGATCCCGCACCAGGGCGCGATCGATGCCGAAATGCTCCGCGCCGACGTGGCGGACATGATCGGCGACATCGCGGAAATGGAGCGCATGATCGAAAGCTACCTGTCCTTCGCGCGGGGCGAGGGGGCCGAGACACCGGTCGCGGTCGATGTCGGCGCATTGCTGGACGAGACCGCCGCCGCCTTCCGCAGGGCGGGCGGCACCGTCCTGTCGATCTCGCTGCCTGCGCCGGTCGAGGCCACGCTGCGGCCCGATGCCTTCCGCCGGGTGCTGGACAACGTCATGCAGAACGCGCGCCGCCATGGCGGCCGCGTCGCCCTCAGTGCCAGCCGCGATGGACGCGGCATCGTCGTCTGCATCGATGATGACGGACCGGGAATCCAGACGGACCGGCTGGAGACGGTCTTTCGCCCATTCGAAAGCGGACAGAACGGGGGAACCGGCCTGGGGCTGACGATCTCACGCGATATCGTGCGCGCCCATGGCGGGGACATCACCCTGCAGCCCAGCCGCCTGGGCGGCCTTCAGGTCAGGATCATACTGCCCGTATAGGGCCGCCGTCAGGGGAGGGAGTTGCCCGTGCCCCCGTGGCCCGGTCCGCTGTTGAAGCCCATCGGGCCGGTGCTGCCGCCGAAGGTGCTGTTCAGGTTGCTCATCGGGTTGTAGCGGCCGACATTGCCCAGGATCTGCTGGACGATGTTGATCCGGGTGCCCGGGGTCGGGGTCACGTCCGGGCTCATGGTCACGGGGCGCGCGTTCTTGAGGTTCAGCGTCCGCAGGTTGCGCAGCACGCCGCCATTGTCGAAGTTCAGGACCACGACATCCTGCTTCCGGATGCCCGGAAAGCTGATCGGGACGTAGACGGTTTCCATGGAGATATAGATCCATGTGTTGTCGTCGAACGTCGCGTGCGTCGTCGGCGACCCCAGCAGGTCCATGACGTCAGAACGCGTGCTGACCCCCGGCTTGAGCTGGGCATAATCGTCCGGCTCGACCAGCGATCCGCGCGGCACCGGCCGCGACAGGAAGACCGAGCACCCGGACAGCAGCAGTCCCATTCCGATGACGGCGCAAGGCAGCAGGCGCCTGATGGGGCGGGAAGTCGGCGTCGTGTCCGAAGATGACCGCATGGCCTGAAGGGCGTCCTGATCCGGGAAAAACTCCTCTGTCGGGTGCCTGATTGGGGTGGCGAAGTCAATTCTTCATCGCCATACATGAGTGAATATCATGTGGATTGCGGGCCGCGCGCGGATCGCCGCTAAGGAGCAGGAACGGAATGGAGGCGGAATTTTCCCGTAAGGTGGCGGTGGGCCGAATCGCGGCGTCGGGCAAGGAAGTGACCATCGAGGCCGAAAAGGCGGAACGCGTCGCCCTGGCCAGGCGCCTGGGCCTGCCGGCCGTCCACGCGCTGTCCTGCCGCTATCGCCTGACGCCGGGTCGGCAGGGCGAGGTCCTGGCCGAAGGCTGGCTGACCGCGGAGGTGGAACAGGTCTGCGTGGTCACGACCGACCATTTCACCGACGTGCTGGCCGAAAATTTCACGGCGCGCTTCGTCCCCGCCGAACGGTTCCGCGAGGACGAGGACCTGGACCCCGAGGCGATCGACGAGATCCCCTACGAACGGGACATGATCGACCTGGGGGAACTGGCGGCCGAGGAACTGTCGCTGGTGCTGGCCCCCTATCCGCGCGCGCCGGGTAGCGTGCTGCCCGAGGGCGTGGGGCATGTCGACGCGCCGCCGGCCAATCCCGAGGACGAGGAGGAGGGCGCCCGTCCATCGCCCTTCGCCGCCCTCGCGGCCCTGAAAAAGGGGTCGCATTAGGCAGGGGGAAAGAGGGGTTGGGAGAACATGCCTTGCGGAATGTGTTCCTGTCTGCTAGAGGCGCCCCCTCAATTATCGATAACTGATCGGGGTCCAGCCGGACCCGATTAAGATCCCAGATCGGAGGGGCCCGGGCCCATGGCTGTACCCAAGAGAAAAACCTCGCCGTCCCGTCGCGGCATGCGCCGCAGCCACGAGGCGCTGAGCGTCCAGGCCCATGCGGAATGCGCGAACTGCGGCGAACTGAAGCGCCCGCATCACGTCTGCAGCCATTGCGGTCATTATGACGGCCGTGAAGTCGTTGCCGCCGGCAAGACGCTGAAGACCGCTGTCCGGGCCTGACCCGACAGCGCATGGTCATGCGGAGGAAATGGCGTGGTCCGGGTAAGAGCGGGCCGTGCCGTTTCATGCGACACGATCCCGTGACCGCCTTGCGTATTTGGTGTACTCCCGGCAGAAGGCAGGCATGAGCGAGACAGGTTCCTCTTTTTCCGGGGCAGAGCCCTTCACGCTGGCCGTCGACGGCATGGGTGGGGACGGCGGTCCGGAAGTTGTTGTGGCCGGTCTGGCGATCGCGGCGGACAGGCATCCCGGTGCGCGGGTCCTGCTGATCGGGGATGAAGCGACGCTCCGCCAGGAACTGGCCCGTCACCCCAAGGCCGCGGCAATCTGCACCATCCGGCCCGCCAACAGTGCCATTCCAATGGACATGAAGCCGACGGCGGCGTTGCGCGTGCGCGATTCGTCGATGCGGCTGTCGATGGACGCCGTGGCCCAGGGGGAAGCCCAGGGCGTGGTCTCCGCCGGCAACAGCGGCGCGATGCTGGCGCTGGCCAAGATCGTTGTCAAAACCCTTCCCGGTGTTTCCCGCCCCGCCATGGCCGCCATCAGCCCGACGCTGAAGGGCGATGTCGTGATGCTGGATCTGGGGGCCAACGTCGCCTGCGACTGGCGCAACCTGGTGGAATTCGCCGTGATGGGCGAGGCCTTCGCCAAGGCGGTGCTGGGTTTGCCCGCCCCCACGATCGGCCTGCTGAATGTCGGGTCCGAGGAACTGAAGGGCGACGAGAAGCTGCGCCAGGCAGCCGATGTCCTGCGCAATTCATCCCTGGCGGCGCAGTTCCACGGCTTCGTCGAAGGGCATGACATCACGGCGGGCACGACCGACGTGGTCGTGACCGACGGCTTCACCGGCAACGTGGCGTTGAAGACCGGCGAAGGGGCGCTGAAGATGGCGTTCGTCCTTCTGCGCCAGGTCTTCCGCTCCGGCCTGCTGGCCAAGCTGGGCTATCTGCTGGTGCGTCCGGGGCTGGAGCGCATGCGGGAATGGCTGGACCCACGGCGTTATAACGGCGCGGTATTCGTGGGCCTCAATGGTGTCGTGGTCAAATCGCATGGCGGGACCGATGCCGAAGGCTTTGCATCCGCCGTGGATGTTGCCATGGATATGGTAACGCACCGTTTCAATGAGAGCATACGGGAGCAGCTGTCGCGGCTGGATACGCTGGCGGCCATGCGCTCGGGTGCGGAAAAAGAGCATCCGGCGGTCGCGGCGGTAAGCTGACCGCGTGACGGGCCGGACGGACGTCATGCCGCGGGTGCTGTGCGGCGGGTCGGGTCCGGCGCCGGGTTTGGAATGATGGGAATGATGGCGAGACGTTCGCTTCTGGTCGGGTTTGGCGGATATCTGCCGGACCGGATCGTGACCAATGACGAACTGGCGGCGCGCCTGGAGACGTCGGACGAGTGGATTCGGGCCCGCACCGGAATCACCCAGCGTCATATCGCCGGGCCGCACGACACCGCCGTCAGCATGGCGGCGGCGGCCGGGGCCCGGGCACTGGATTATGCCGGCATGGCGGCTGCCGATGTCGGCGCGATCATCGTCGCGACCAGCACGCCCGATCAGGCCTTTCCCTCCACCGCCGTGCGGGTCCAGGCCGAACTGGGCCTTCGGGGCGGTTTCGGCTTCGACATCGCCGCCGCCTGCTCGGGCTTCGTCTACGCGCTGTCGATGGCGGATTCGCTGATCCGCAGCGGTCAGGTCGATTCCGTCCTGGTGATCGGCAGCGAGGTCTATTCGCGCATTCTAGACTGGTCGGATCGCGGCACCTGCGTCCTGTTCGGGGACGGGGCCGGCGCGGTCCTGCTGAAGGCCGCGGATGGGCCGGAACCGGGAGACACCCGGCCGAAGGGTATCCTGTCCACCCATCTGCATTCCGACGGCAGCACGGGCGACCTGCTGTATGTCGATGGGGCGATCGGCCTGCGGGAGAGTTCCGGCTTCCTGCGCATGCGGGGGCGGGACGTCTTCCGCCATGCGGTGGCCAAGCTGTCTTCTTCGGTGGACGAGGTCCTGCACGCCAATGGCCTGACCTATGCCGACGTGAACTGGCTGGTGCCGCACCAGGCCAATCTGCGGATCATCGAAGGTGTGGCCCGCAAGCTGGAACTGCCGCCCGAACGGGTGGTCGTGACGGTGGATCGTCACGCCAACACCTCGGCGGCTTCGATCCCGCTGGCGATGAACGAAGCCGTGCGCGACGGGCGTATCCGTCCCGGCGACCTGGTGCTGATGGAAGCCCTGGGCGGCGGCCTGACATGGGGCTCGGCCCTGGCCCGAATGTAACGCGGGCGGGCTGCCGGTGTGGCCCTGTAGGCGCCGGGTGTGAAAAAATAGTGTGTCCCAACGCATTGAATTGACGGCCCATCGCCGCATGCATACCCTTGGCGCATGAGCACAGTGACCCGCGCCAGTCTGGCAGAACATATCTATAGTCAGGTCGGACTTTCCAGGAACGAATCCGCCGATCTGCTCGAACATGTGCTCGAGCGGGTCGCGAAGGAACTCGAGTCCGGAAATACGGTCAAGATCAGTGGCTTCGGGACCTTTTCGGTCCGTCAGAAGGGGCGCCGGACGGGCCGGAACCCCAAGACGGGGGTCGAGGTGCCGATCCTGCCGCGCTCGGTGCTGGTCTTCCGGCCCAGCCAGTTGCTGCGTGCGCGGGTGAATGGCGGCCCGGTCGACGGGATCGAGGATGACGGCGAATGAGCACCGCCGGCCCAGTCCGGGGATCAGGCCAGGGATATTGGCAGGATGCCGACATGCCCGGCCTGGGCGAGGCAGGGCCGCAGGCGGCCGAGGACGGCGCGGCTGACGGCATGGCTGACGGGGCGGCCCGCCTGAAGAAGGCGCCGCATGCCTTCCGCACGATCAGCGAGGTCGCGGACGAACTGCACGTTCCGCAGCATGTGCTGCGTTTCTGGGAAACACGCTTCACCCAGGTGCGCCCGCTGAAGCGCGGGGGCGGCCGACGCTATTACCGCCCTGACGATATCGAATTGCTGCGCCGGATCGCCGACCTGCTTTACGTGCAGGGCTACACGATCAAGGGCGTGCAGCGGATGCTGCGCGAGGGCGACACCGGCGTTCCCACCACCCAGGCCGCGCCCGAATCGGGGGAAGGGGAGGACCTGTTCCTGTCCCCGGACATCTCGGTGGTTCCGGAAGACGAGTCCGGAATGGACGAGGCGCGTGGTGGAAGCGAGGCCGTGCGGGGCGAGGAGATCGAGATGACCCTGGTGCATCGGAACGAGGCAGCCCCCCCTGCGCAGTCGCCTGAAGATGCGGCGGCGGACGCGGCGGAGATCGAGCGAATCCTGAGCGAAAACCAGGTCCTGAAAGAGAATCTGCGCGGGATTCTGGTGGAGTTGCGGGCCCTGCGGCGGCTGATTCCAGTCTGATTCGGATTCGGTGCCGAACACGGGTTGCGGTTCGCGGCGGGCGCTGCTACACGGCGTGTCGTCGCAGACGGACGGGCAGTAGCGCAGCCTGGTAGCGCATCAGTCTGGGGGACTGGGGGTCGTGGGTTCGAATCCCGCCTGCCCGATATCTCCGTCTGCGACCATTTTCAGCACAAATCGTCAGCCTCTTCCCGCAGTCCATCCTGGACGCGGTCGCGCGTCCAGTTGCGCCACAGCAGGTGCAGGACGGACATGATGGCCGGGCCCACGAAGAGGCCCAGCAGGTTCCAGCTTTCCACGCCGCCCAGGATGCCGGTCAGGACCCACAGGAACGGCATCTGGGTCGATCCGCCGATCAGCGCGGGCCGGACGAAATGGTCGGCGATGAAAATGACGGCCAGCCCCAGCGCCAGGATGGCGATGGCGGCGATCGTCGCCCCCTTGACCAGCAGCATCAGCGTCACCGCCGCCACGGCGATGACGGCGCAGAACGGGATCATGGCCGCGACGGCCGTGAACACGCCGAACAGGAACGGATGCTGAGCGCCCGCGATCAGGTAGGCCACCCCCATCAGCGCGCCTTCACCCAGGCCCACCAGCACCAGGCCCGCCACCGTCCCGTGGATCGAGGCGATGATCTGCTGGGCGATGGTCTCGCCCCGCTTGCCGAAGGCCCGGCGCGAGACGACCAGGCACTGGCGGGTCACGCTTTCGCCGTCCTTCAGCAGGAAGAACAGGGTCAGGATCGCGAAGATGAACAGCACGCCGCGATGGAAGATCTGCGTCCCGACGCGCTGCGTCACCTGCATGCCATGCCCGATATTGAACGAATGCAGCAGGTCCGACACGTCGTCCGGATTCGCCAGGTGGTCCTGCCACCAGCCGGCCAGCGTAGCGGAGCCCAGGGGCAGGCGCTGGATCCAGCCGGGCACGGGCATGCCGGAATGCCGGGCCTCGTTCGCCCAGGTCACGACGCTCTGGGCCTCACGCGCGGCTTCCAGGGCGAACAATCCCATCGGCACCAGGAAGATCAGGGCGATCCCGGTGGTGAACAGCAGCGGCAGGATCGTGCCGCCCGGCAGCGATTTCCACCGTTCCCGCGTGGCGGCATAGAGCGGCCAGGCCACGATGGCGAAAATCCCGCCCCAGATCAGGGACGGCAGGAAGCCCCGGATCGTGTAGAGCGCCAGCAGGGTGAAGAACATCGCCAGCAGGAAGCGGGCGACGCGCTGCACGCGATGGCGTTCGCGCATCAGGCGGAAGGGGGAGCGGTCGGGAGGCGGCAGAAGGGGCGAGGGGGGCTGATCCGTCATGCTGTTCCTCGTTGGGCGGATGCCTGTTTCATGTCCGTCTCGCTCATTCGGTTCTCGTATGGTCGGTCGTATCCACCGCCCAGATGGCGAAGGCCTGGATCAGGGCGGCCTCCTTCAATGCGTCGAAGCGGCCGGACGCGCCGCCATGCCCGGCCTCCATGTTGATGCGCAGCAGCAGCGGGCGGGACGACGTCGTGTGCGCGCGCAGCCGGGCGATCCATTTCGCCGGTTCCCAGTAGGTCACGCGCGGGTCCGACAGGCCGCCGATGGCCAGGATCGCCGGATACGGGCGCGGCGCCACCTGTTCATAGGCGGCATAGCTGGCGATCAGGTCGTAGGCCGCTTCATCTTCCAGCGGATTGCCCCATTCCGGCCATTCCGGCGGCGTCAGCGGCAGACTGGTGTCCGACATCGTGTTCAGCTCGTCCACGAACGGCACCACGGCGACGATTCCCGCGAACAGGTCGGGGCGCATGTTGGCGATCGCCCCCATGACCATCCCGCCGGCGGAACGCCCGTCCGTCACGATCCGTCCCGCCCCGGTGAAGCCGTCCGCGATCAGGTGTTCGGCGCAGGCGATGAAATCGGTGAAGCTGTTGGGCTTGTTGCGGCCCCGTCCGCCCAGGAACCAGTTCCAGCCCTTTTCCGACCCGCCGCGCACATGGGCGATGGCGTAGAACCATCCCCGGTCCACCAGGCTGAAGACCCCAGTGGAAAAGGTCGGTTCGATCGCATGGCCGTACGAGCCGTAACCATAGAGCAGCAGGGGGGCGGAGCCGTCGATGGGCGTGCCGTGCAGCCCCAGCACGGTGATCGGCACCTGCGTCCCGTCCAGTGCGGTGGCGGTCAGGCGCCAGCATCTGTAATCGCGCGGGTCGTGTCCCGACGGTACCTCCTGCGTCTTCAGCAGGTGGCGGGTACGGCTGTCCATGTCATAGGCGTACCATTGCCGGGGCGTGGTCGGCGACTGGTAGACATAGCGCAATTCGCGCGTGTCGTATTCGAAGGACCCCGAGAAGGACAGGACATAGGCGTCCTCGTCCGATGACAGGACATGCTCGGTCCCGTCGACGCGGCGGACGACCAGCGCGGTGTTGGCATCCCGGCGCTCGCGCCAGACCAGATGCCCGGAAAAGGCCATGCAGTCGGTGATGTAGCGGCCGGGCAGGTGCGGGACCAGGTCGCGCCAGTGCGCCCGCCCCGGGGTGGTATCGGGCGCTTCCATCAGCTTGAAATCGACGGCGCCGTCGGTGTTGGTCAGGATCGCGAAGCGGTCCCCCCAGTGGCTAAGGCTGTAGAGCACGCCGGTGCGGCGCGGCTCGACGCACGCGGCCGCCGCCTCGGGATTGCCGCCGGGGATCAGCCAGGATTCGGACGTGTCCTGGTTGCTGGCCGAAATGACGATCCAGCGTCCGGAGCGGCTGGCCTCGACCCCGATGAAGAAGCCGGGGTCCGTTTCCTCGTAGACCAGCACGTCCTCGTCGGTGCCGATGCGGCGGCGAAAGATCTTCGTCGGGCGGCCATGCGCGTCCCGCCAGGTCCAGAACAGATGCCGCGCGTCGGGCGAAAACGCGAAATTGCCGCTGCAGTTTTCGATCGCCGGCCCGACCGGCGTGCCGCGCGCGATGTCGCTGATGACGACGCGATAGACCTCGGACCCCTGATTGTCCTCGGCATGGGCGAACAGCAGGTGGTCGGGGCTGTGGGTCGCTGTGGCGACGGCGAAATACTCGTGCCCCTTCGCCATCCGGTCCACGTCCAGCAGGATCGTCTCGGCCTCGGGCCGGCCCTCGGGGTGGCGGGCATGGATCGGGTGCTGGGCGCCGGCCGCGTAGCGCATGTAATAGCGCCAGGGACCGTGCGGCAGCGCGGGATAGGTATCATCCTCGCGGATGCGGGCCTTCATCTCGGCGGCGATGGTGGCCTGCAGGGATTCGGTCGGGGCCAGGATGGCGGCGGTGTAGGCGTTCTCGGCCCGCAGGTGCGCCGCGATGTCCGCGCGCAGCACCGATGGGTCGCGCAGGACGGCCTGCCAGTTCTCGTCCTTCATCCACCCATATTCGTCGATGCGGACCCGGCCGAGCTGCGTGATCGTCTGGGGGTCCGTGCGGGCGACCGGGGGGGTGGTCATCGTGCATCCTCTCCATCGCTGTCCGCCGGGGGCGGGGCCGGTATTGGCTCAAGACCATACCCGACCGCTCGCGGGTGCGACAGACGCTCAGAACGTCTGGCACCCGCCGCGGATCGTAAGACCCACCGATTGTTGCTGGAAATCATGCCGATAGCCCGCGCGGATGGCGTCCAGCCGCGCCCTCAGGTCCGGCGCGGAGGCGTCGGCGGCGATCCAGACGATGCGCGACGGCTCGGCGGTCACCTGGCCGCTGACCCGGTCCCGCCACTGGCCCATGGCCTGGAACACGCTCAGCCCGTCCGGGAAGCGCGGGGTGACCTCGCGCCGCAGGAAATCGGCCCATTCGGCGTCGGTGACCACACCGCCATCGGGTCGGGTCAGGCCGAACAGCAGCGAGATCTCGATTCCCCGATGCGCGCCGAAACGGGCGCACAGGGCCTCGTCCCGGGACGCGGGCGCGCAGCCTGCCAGCGTGGCGAGGACCAGCAGGCCAAGGATCGGTATCGCCCTCATGCGAAGGCCGGAGTGTCGCGTCCGTCCAGCCCCGCGCGCAGCCGGCGTCCCTCCACACTATCCGGGTCGATCATGCCGTGGCGCAGGAACAGGTCGATCAGGACCAGGTTGACGTTGAACTTGAACTCGTCGCTGTCCCGCACGATCCGGTATGCCTCGCGCAGGGGGATCAGCGTGAAGAATTCGACCTCGCCGTCCGCGGGAGCGGGCGTGAAGTCGGGCGGCAGGTCCAGGTCGTAGCAATGCAGCACGTCGCGGCGCAGGCCCTCGGGCCGTTCCATGGCGTAGCGGATGCGCGCCGTGGGCACGGCCCGGGCGATCAGGTCAGGGGGAATGCTGGCTTCTTCCGCCGCTTCCTTGTGCAGCGCCTGTTCCGGGGTGTGGCCGGCCGGAATGCCGCCGGCGACCAGATGGTCCAGCTTGCCCGGGTCCAGGCGCTTGTCCATCGCACGGCGCCCCGTCCACAGATGCAGCCCGTCCGCGCGCCGGACCAGCCCGTTCATGTGCACGCCATGCGCGATCAGCCCGAACAGCGGCAGCGCCCCCCGGTCGATCCGTGCGATCGCCGGCCCGTCGGCCGTGGGCGCGACATCGAACAGTTCGTGATGCGAGCGGTAGAGGCCGGACGCCGCCAGGTCCTCGCCCAGCGATTCCAGCCGGGCCGGGTCGTCCAGCACCAGCGCGCCCGCGCGCCGGGGCAGGCCGAGCCGCTCCAGTTCCGGAACCAGGGCGGGGGCAATCCAGCCGGAGGGTGCCTCGTCCGCCTTCTGGCTGCCGAACCGGAAGGGCGTGCGGTCCCCGGGCAGGCGGGCCGTGTTGCAGGATTCAAGGTGCCGGAAAAAGGAAGCGGCGTCCGATGTCATGCCGGTCTGCTCCTGATGCGTGTGCCTGCCATACCGGGCGGGTCCGATCGTGACAATGCCGCTTTCCGGCCCCCGTCGTGTGGCACGCTGTTTGCAAATCAACGCGCGCATGCCACATCCAGTGGCATGACACCGCCCCCATCCCATACCGGGCGCGCGCCGGAACGCCCGGTGCGCGAGACCCTGCGCGCGCTGCTGCCCTATCTCTGGCCCCGCGACGATCCCCGCACCCGCCTGCGCGTGGCGGGGGCATGCGCCCTGCTGATCGCCGCCAAGGTCGCGACGATCTGCGTGCCGTATCTCTACAGCCGGGTGGTCGATGCGCTGCACGGCCTGGACGGTGCCGGCGTGGCGGCCATCCCGCTGGCGCTGATCGGCGGGTACGGGCTGCTGCGGCTGCTGTCGGCCGGCCTGGGGGAGTGGCGGGACGCGCTGTTCGCCCCGGTGCGCTGCCGCATCAGTTGCGCCGCGGCCATCCGCAGCTTCCGGCACATGCATGCCCTGTCGCTGCGCTTCCACCTGGACCGCCAGTCGGGTGGCGTGACCCAGGCCATCGCACGCGGGACCGAGGCGATCGAAACGATCCTGCGCGTCGGCGTCTTCAATGTGGTGCCCACGCTGATCGAGGCGCTGATGGTCATCGCGGTCATCTGGCGCCTGTTTGACTGGCGCTATGCCGTCATCATGCTGGCCGCGGTCGCGGCCTATGTCGGCTTCACGGTCAGCTTCACGTCCTGGCGCATCGGCATCCGGCGCGTGATGAACGACATCAATACCGAGGCAAGCTGGAAGGCGCTGGACAGCCTGCTGAACTACGAGACGGTCAAGTATTTCGGCAACGAGGAGCATGAAAGCCACCGGTACGAGGAGGCCCAGCGCCGCTACGAACGCGCCGCCGTGCGGACCCAGGTATCGCTGAACGGGCTGAATTTCGGGCAGGCGGCCATCATCGCGGTGACGCTGACCCTGGTCATGCTGCTGGCGGCGCACGACGTGGCGCAGGGGCGGCTGACGGTCGGGCGGTTCGTGCTGGTCAATACCTACCTGATGCAGCTCTACCTGCCGCTGAATTTCCTGGGCAGCATCTATTCGTCGCTGCGGACGGCGCTGGTGGACCTGGAGCAGATGTTCCGGCTGACCGACGAAACGCCCGAAATCGTCGACCGGCCGGATTCGATCGGCCTGCCCGCCCGGCTGGACGAGGCACCGGCGGCGGCGATCCGCTTCGAGCATGTCCGCTTCGCCTACCGGCCGGACCGCGAGATCCTGCACGATGTCAGCTTCAGTGTTCCGGCGGGCGGCCGGGTGGCCATCGTCGGCCCCACCGGCGCGGGCAAATCGACCATCAGCCGCCTGCTGTTCCGTTTCTATGACGTCAGTTCGGGCCGGATCGTGGTGGACGGGCACGACGTGCGCGACTACGCCCAGGCGGCGCTGCGGGCGGCGATCGGCGTGGTGCCGCAGGATACGGTGCTGTTCAACGACACGATCGGCTACAACATCGCCTATGGCCGCCTGGGGGCGTCGCGGGACGAGATCGAGCACGCGGCCCGGCTGGCGCAGATCCATGATTTCATCGTCAGCCTGCCAGACGGATACGCGACCCGGGTGGGCGAGCGCGGGCTGAAGCTGTCGGGGGGCGAGAAGCAGCGCGTGGCCATCGCGCGCACCATCCTGAAGAACCCGCGCATCCTGATCCTGGACGAGGCCACCAGCGCGCTGGACACCCACACCGAACAGGAAATCCAGACCGCGCTGCGCACGGTTTCGGCCGAGCGGACGACCGTCATCATCGCCCACCGTCTGTCGACCGTGGTCGATGCGGATGAAATCCTTGTGATGGGAGAGGGCGTGATCCAGGAACGCGGTACCCATCGCAGCCTGCTGGCCCGCGACGGACTTTATGCCCGCATGTGGGCGGCCCAGGCCGAGGAGCGCGAGGACGAGGAAGTATAGCGGGGCTGGCCTTCCGGCGTGAACGGGGGCACCTTGCGCCGCCATGCGGCCGCGCGGACGGTCGTGAAAGAACGAGGGAGAGCGTGAGATGACCGAGACACAGGGCCCCACCCCGGGTGAAGACCCCACCCTGGGCCAGGACGGATCGGTGCCCGAGGAACTGAGCCATTGCGGCGCGGTGGTCGACAAGGCCATCGAATACATGCTGGGCGAGAATCTGCCGCCCATCGCCATCGCCTCCGCCCTGCTGGGTGGCTCGCTGGGCCTGCTGGCCCGGACGATGAACCAGGCCACGATGCTGGCCATGCTGGAAAACGCCATGCACAGCGTCCGCTCGGGCGACCTGCATCCCGACCGCGACGCGGTGTCCCGGCCCGAATAGCGCAGGGCGGCCGGGGGGCGGCAAGGGGAGGGTGAATCGGGCGAAAATGCCTCGAATCGTTCCTTTCGGCTTGACGGACCCCGCTACCTTGGCCATAAGCCGCGCCTAATCTTGACGATCGTTGCCGGGCATCTTGCCTCGGCCCCAGTTATCCGAGGATGATACCATGTCTCGCCGTTGCCAGATCACGGGCAAGGGCGTGCTGACGGGAAATAACGTCAGCCACGCCAACAACAAGAGCCGCCGCCGTTTCCTGCCCAACCTGCAGGAAACGTCCCTGCTGTCCGATATCCTGGGCAGCGCCGTGCGTCTGCGCCTCAGCACCAACGGCATCCGCACGGTCGAGCATAACGGTGGTCTGGACGCGTTCCTGCTGTCGACCCCGAACCGCAAGCTGCCGACCGAGGCCCAGGCCCTGAAGCGCCGCATCCTGCGCGCCAAGGAAAAGAAGGCCGAAGCCACGGCGTAAGGTTCCGGCATCGGGCCCGGCGCGACTTTTCGGTCGAACCGGGCTTGCATGTTCCAGGCGCCTGACGCATGTCAGGCCCAACTGTCTATTTCGCCGGTCTGCATCTTCCGGAACCCCGGTTTCGGGGCGGGGGCAGCTTCCGGCTCCGGCAGGCGCGAGGGGAAGGGTTCCGTTCGCGCCTGAATTGTTTTGTGGAGGTTCCCCCGTGTCCGAAAAGTCCGATCTTTCGCTGATTCGCAATATCGGCATCACCGCGCACATCGATGCCGGCAAGACCACGACCACCGAGCGGATTCTGTATTACACCGGCGTCTCTCACAAGATCGGTGAGGTCCATGAGGGCAACACCACGACCGACTACATGGACCAGGAACGCGAGCGTGGCATCACGATCACCTCGGCCGCCGTCACCTGCGAATGGAATGGTCGCCGCATCAACATCATCGACACCCCTGGCCACATCGATTTCAACATCGAGGTGAACCGCAGCCTGCGCGTGCTCGACGGCGCGGTGTTCATCATCGAGGGCGTGGCCGGCGTGCAGCCGCAGTCCGAGACCAACTGGCGCCTGGCGGACCGCTACAACGTTCCGCGCATCATCTTCATCAACAAGCTGGACCGCACCGGCGCCGACTTCTACCGCGCGTTCGACACGCTGAAGGAGAAGCTGGACATCGTCGCGATTCCGCTCCAGCTGCCGATCGGGGCCGAGGAAAACTTCGTCGGCGTGGTCGACCTGGTCGAGATGAAGGCCATTGTCTGGGAAGGCGGTGAGCTGGGCGCGAAGTACCATGACGAGGAAATCCCGGCCGACCTGCTGGAAAAGGCCAAGGAAGCCCGTCAGGAACTGCTCGACACCGCCCTGTCCGTCGACGAGAAGGCGATGGAGGAGTATTTCGAGAACGGCGACGTCGATGTCGCGACCCTGAAGCGCTGCATCAAGAAGGGCACGATCTCGGGTGAGTTCCGTCCCGTCCTGTGCGGCACGGCCTTCAAGAACAAGGGCGTGCAGCCGCTGCTGGACGCGGTCATCGACTTCCTGCCGGCGCCTGACGATGTCGAGGGCATCCGCATCGCGCCGCCCGAGGACGAAGAGGTCGACGAGAACAAGCTGCCGATCATCCCGGTCGATCCGGACGGCAAGTTCGCCGGCCTGGCGTTCAAGATCATCAACGACAAGTACGGCACCCTGACCTTCGTGCGCGTCTATCGCGGCGTGCTGCGTTCGGGCGATTCGGTCCTGAACACCACGAAGGGCCACAAGGAGCGTATCGGCCGCATCTTCCAGATGCACGCCGACAAGCGCCAGGAAGTGAAGGAAGTCCACGCCGGCGACATCGCCGCGTTCGTGGGCCTGAAGGACACGCAGACCGGTGACACGCTGGCCGATGCCGCCGATCCGGTGGTGCTGGAGCGTATGAGCTTCCCGGTGCCGGTCATCGACATCTCGGTCGAGCCGAAGACCAAGGACGGCGTCGAGAAGATGACGCTGGCGCTGCAGAAGCTGGCGGGTGAAGACCCCTCGCTGCGCCTGAAGACGGACCAGGAAACCGGCCAGACCATCCTGTCGGGCATGGGCGAGCTGCACCTGGACATCATCATCGACCGTCTGCGCCGCGAATACGGCGTGGATGCGAATATCGGCGCGCCGCAGGTGGCCTATCGCGAGACGATCACCCAGCCGCATGTCGAGACCTACACCCACAAAAAACAGTCGGGTGGTTCGGGCCAATTCCCCGAAGTGAAGATCCAGTTCGCGCCGCTGGAGCGGAACGAGGAGATCAAGTTCGAGAACAAGGTCGTCGGCGGCACCGTGCCGAAGGAATACATTCCGGCGGTCGAAAAGGGCATCCGCATGCAGGCCTCGACGGGCGTGCTGGCCGGCTTCCCGACCGTGGACTTCAAGTACACGCTGCTGGACGGCAAGTACCATGACGTCGACTCCTCGGCGCTGGCGTTCGAAATCGCCGCCAAGGCCTGCTTCCGTGAAGGCATGAAGAAGGCCGGCCCGGTGATCCTGGAGCCGATCATGGATGTCGAGGTCACGACGCCGAACGACCATGTCGGCGACGTGGTGGGCGACCTGAACCGTCGCCGCGGCATGATCCAGAACCAGGAAAGCTCGGGCTCGACCGTCATGGTCCGCGCGCAGGTGCCGCTGAAGGAAATGTTCGGCTACATCTCGCACCTGCGTTCGATCACGAAGGGCCGTGCGTCCTTCACGATGCAGTTCCATCACTACGACCCGGTGCCGCGCAACGTGGCCGAAGAGATCATGGCCAAGTCGGCCTGATCCCGACCGGATCGCAACGAAAGAAGCCGGCCCCTCGCGGGGCCGGCTTTTTTTATGGAGAAACGACCGGGTCTTCCTTATTGCGGCCCGGCCTGGTTGTCCGTGCGCCGGATGAAATCCGCGATATTGTCATGCAGTTGCGTCAGGGACGGCACGTTGGCATAGACCATGTGCCCGGACTGATATTGCTGGAATTCGATGTTCTTCTGCAGCGCTGCCGGGACCGGCAGATGCTGCATTTCGTAGATCCCCTCGTAATACGGGGTGGCGAGGTCGAAATATCCGGCGTTCAGCATGATCTTCAGCGTCGGATTGGTCTTCAGCGCCTGTGCCAGGTCCGGCATGACGTTGGCGGGCCCGTCCGAGGCCGGGGTGTCGGGGCCGCCGGGGGCATGGTGGAAATCCCAGTGCGGGATGGCGATTTCCGCCCGGTAGGCCAGCCCATCGCCATAATTCAGGACCTTGCGCACATAGTCGTTGAACAGCGACACGTACGCCGAACTGATCGAGGTCGATTGCGGATCATACCCGGCCTCCTGGCTCAGCGGGTCCAGGCTGGGGCCCGAGAAGCGGGTATCCAGCCGCCCGGTGGTCGTGTCGCTGTCCGATTGCAGGGTCTTGGAAAACTCGCCGCCGTCGATCCGCAGGTCGGCCCGGCGGATATAATCGGCGGGCAGGCCGGTATAGGCATGCAGCCGGTCGATGATGCGCGCGCGCTCGGCCTGCGGCAGCGCCGCGCCCTGCTGCAGGGCCACCAGATAGTCCGTGCTGGCGAAATGCTCGACCTCGGCCAGGAAGGCCTTCAGGTCGGCGGGTTGCTGCGGCAGCTTGTGATGGTACCACGCCGTGGCGGCATAGGTCGGCAGGGCGAGGACGAAGGGTTCGTCCTCGCCGGGATTCAGCGTCGGCTGGTCGACGCTGTTGTCGTAGCTGAGGATCTGCGACAGCAGGATCACGCCGTTGAAATCGATGTTTTCCTGGTTCTGCGGATCGTTGATCAACACGGCGGACCGCATGGTGCCGTAGCTTTCGCCGAACAGGTATTTGGGCGAATTGTAGCGGCCGAATTTCGCCAGGAACTGGGTGACGAAGCTGGTGAAGGCCTGTGCGTCCTCATCCACGCCCCAGAACTGCTTTTCCTTGTCCTTGCCGGTGATCCGGCCGAAGCCGGTGCCGGGCGCGTCGATGAAGACCAGGTCGGTCGCGTCCAGCAGGCTCTGCGGATTGTCGATCAGCCGGTAGGGGCTGGCGGGGGTATGGGTATCGTCGGCGGTCACCACCCGGCGCGGACCGAACGCGCCCATGTGCAGCCACACCGAGGACGATCCCGGCCCGCCGTTGGAGACGAAGGTGATGGGCCGGGATTCGGGCCGGGCATCCTTGCGGAAATAGGCGACATAGAACATCGACGCCGTGGCGTCGGGGTTGCCGTCGGTGGTGTGGACGTCGCTGCCCGGGGTCTCCTGATGGACGATATCGTCCGAATCGTCCCATTTCTGCGGATGTACCAGCAGGGTGCCCGCCACGGCCTGATAGGCGATGGTCTTGCCGCCGATCGTCACGGTTCCGCTGCTGGTCCGCTCCACCGCCGGCGCGGCATGGGCGGGGGCGTGGACGGCATGGGGCGCATCGGCGCGGTCATCGGCCCGGGCGGGCATCTGGCCCAGGCATAGCAGCGAGGCCGATAGCAAAAGCGACAGGCGTGTCTTCAACTCTCTCTCCGAACAGGATCGTCCGGCACGCAGGGGCCGGAGAGGGGGGGAATACCGGGCTTATGCCGGATGGGGGCTGCCCGCGCGGCCGGGGCGGCCGGGGGCGACGCGCCAGCCATCATGCCCGTGAACCGCGTGCCCGTCCTCCCGCAATTTTTCCAGATGCGCCAGCAGGTTCATCTCCGCCGCGCGATGCAGGGCCGGGGGCACGGCGCGATAGACGCGGCGCATCATGTCCTCCAGCGTGGCCGGGACGGCATCCAGGGCCGCCAGGATGGTGGCCTCGCGCGTCAGGCGATGGTCGATCAGGGCCCGGATGCAGGCGGCGGGGGCGGTGATCGAGGGCCCATGGGCAGGCAGCAGCAGGCGCGCGTCCAGCGCATCGATTCGCGCCAGCCCGTCGAGGAACTGGCGGACCGAACCCTGCGGGGCCGGGGGGACCATCGTCGTGGACCAGCCCATGATGTGGTCCCCGGTGAACACGATGCCGTCCGCCGTGACAAAGCAGAGATGATCGGTGGCGTGGCCGGGGGTATGCACGGCCGTCAGGCCGGCGATGGCGGAGCCGTCATCCAGTGCGATATCGGGGGTGAAATCGGCGACGGCGCTATGGCGAAAGCCGCAGACCGGCGCGCCCGTCGCGGCCCCCAGGGGGCGCGCGCCCGTCAGATGATCGCGATGCGTATGGGTCAGCAGGATATGCGTGACGGGACCCGCCGCTGCGCGAATGGCGTGCAGGTGGGCGGGATCGTCCGATCCGGGATCGATGATCGCGGTGCCCCCGGGATGATCGACCAGCCAGCAATTGGTGCCGTTCCCGGTCATCGCTCCGGGATTGGGGGCGACGATCCGCCGGATGCCGGGTGCGGCCGCCAGCGGCTGCCCGACCGGCGGCGCGGCCTCGCGCACCTGCCAGGTCCGGCGGGTGCGGCGTTCGGGCGAAGCGTTCAGCCGAAGGCCCCGACATGGTGCATGATCGCCATGCCGGTTTCACGGACCAGATTGAACAGGTGCAGCATCGGCTCGAAAATCTCGGCGTGCTCGCGGATATAGGCCCCTTCGTTCCGTGGGCCGTGGTCCTCGTGATAATCCAGGTCCAGTCCGCCGCCGGTGACCGAGGGGAAGATATAGTCCAGCTCCCGCAGCGCGGCGGGAATTTCCAGGCACAGCACTCGCGTCGTCAGTTCGTCGCGCGAAAAGGCGTTGCGCGGCGAAAAGTAGGGAATGCGGGTGGATAGCAGCCAGATCCGCTCGATGGTGGCGATGCGGATCGCGTGCAGCAGCTTTTCCTCGGCCCCCATGGCGGGGGCCTGTTGCCAGGCGCGGCGCAGCGCCAGGTGGTCCGACTGGATGCGGCGGAACATGGCCTGGGTGCTGGCCCAGAAATTCAGCCGCTCCAGCCCGTGCATCAGCGCCAGGTAGGCATCGCGCCGCGCGGGGTCGGACTCGGCGGTGGCGCGGTCCAGCCACATGTCGGGGTCCAGCATGTAGACCACGGCGCGCAGCACCGTATCGTCGGAATGCGCCAGCGCATGCGATGCGAAATCCAGCGCCCGGCGGAAGCGCGGGCTGCGGCTGAGGAATTCCTCGAACGTCTCGGGGTGGCGGGCGGCGGCCGTGCCCAGCCCCTGGATGGTGTTCGCGCACCAGCCCAGTTGCTGCAGGATGGCGTTGTTGGGAATGGCGCGGAGCTGGCTGGGGTGGGTGATGCGGCTGGCGGCGGCGCCGGAATCGCTCTGCCGGGCCGATGGGCGGGACCCCGTCTTGTCGATCAGCGACGGGCCGAAGGCGCCCAGCAGCGCGGCATAGCCCGGATCTTCGACCAGTCCGGCCATGCCGGCCCCGATGGTCGAGAAGAAATCGGCCGAAAAATCGGGCTGGTCATAGACCGGGTCGCGATCGACCACGGTATGCGCGAAGACATGCGACGCGATGATGCTGATGGTCGCGTCGGCCAGCGCCTGGGTGCCGAACAGCAGATAGCCGTCACCGCCCTGGAAGGCCGTTTCCTCGCGGATGCGCAGGCCGGCATCGGCGAAGACGGCGCGGGCGTGCAGCGGCGACAGGTAATCCAGCCGGTCGGACAGGCGGAACGGATGCGCGCCGCGCCCGATGCTCTCGCCATGGGTGTCGAACAGGATGACCTCGACATCCGTCAGGTTCCAGCGCCGCAGCAATTCGCAGATCTTCAGCCGCAGCCGCTCGATCAGGTAGGTCGCGGCCAGCTGCCCGACATAGCGGCCGGAATCGGAATAGCCGAATTGCAGGCTCAGCTTGCCGGTGCGGCGCAGATACTCGCGCCAGTGCGGGGAATGCAGCGCTTCCTCGACGATATGGGCGCCGTTCTCCAGCGCCTCCTGCGTCTCGAACAGCGGCGAGATCTCGACATGTTCCTCGATGCCGAAGGTCCGGGCCAGCCACAGGGCGGCCAGCAGCGTATAGCCGCTCTCGGTCTCGGCGATCAGGAAACGGACCGGGCTCTCGCGGTCGATGTGGCGCACGATCTGGCGCACCGTCATCATCAGGCGCGCGGCCGTCGCCTGTTCGACCAGCAGCGATCCGAAATCGATGTTGACCGGCTGGACGTGGTCCAGTGCCTCGTTGATGCGGCTGAGCAGCGCGCGGCGCTGCGACGGGATCTCGGGACTGTCGTCGATGCCCAGGCGCTGGCGCGCGACGTTGTGGATCTGCGTCGAATTCAGCCGGACATGGGTGTGGGCTGCGGCCATGCCGTGGGCCATCAGGCCGGCCCGGGCGACGGCCAGGGCCATCCGGTCGTCCGGCGGCGCGGTGTCGATGGCTTCCTGGAACGAGGACGCCAGTTCGCTGGCGCCCATGATCGCGTCCTCGCGCCGGCCGATCAGCACGGCGGCGAATGCGGCGACGGAATCGGGGCCGGGCGCCGCGCCCACGGGGCAGGCCTCGATCTGGTCCGTGACCGCGTCCAGCGCGCGGGCCACGCGTTCATGCAGCCCGTCGGCCACCGGGCGCAGCGGGGTGATCTGGTCGCGCAGCCGTTCAAGCTGCAGGCGCTTCATGCGCAGCCGCAGGCGGATCGTGTCCCACCAGCCGATATCGGTCCGCCCGTCCGTGTCGTACCCGACCCAGGTGGTCAGGATCACGGGCCGGGGGCTGAGCACCGACCATTCGTGGGGCCAGCGGGTGCGGGCCTCGGCCAGCAGGATTCCGGTCAGCCGGTCCAGCGCGTTGCGCCCGCGCACGATCGCGGCCGATGCCAGGGCGAATTCTTCCTCCAGCGTCGGCGGGGCGGGGCGGCGGTGGGTGGCCAGGGCCGGCACCGTGCCGGTGCGCCCGTCATCGGACGACGCCAGCGTCGCCAGCACGTCATAGACGGGATTGGCCAGGGCGAAGGTCGGATGGGCGGTGAACACGGCCGCGAAGCGGCTGCGTTCCAGGTTCTTGCGGAAATGCCCGAAATTCGGCGGGGTGCCGTCCGGTCCGGGTTCGCTGGCGACGGTCTGCGCCACGCCGCGCATCCGCCCGGCGATGGCGGCATCGTCCGTGCCCCCGACATAGGCATGCAGCCGCGCCGCCCGGTCGCGGAACGCCGTGTCGCGCAACTGGCGCACCACCTGTTCCAGCGTGTCGGTGGTCAGGGTGCCGGCCGTCAGCTGGCGGCCGATTCGGCGCGCCAGGGCGATGATGGGATTGCCCGATGACGAGTTCTCGTGATCCGCGACAGCTTGCCGCGTAAGGTCGAGCAGCATCTCTGCCGCATCGCGGGTGGGGGTATCGGTCATCGCGGGGCCCAATCATCCATTCCGTGCGTGGCGGCAAGGTTCCATGTTCGCGTTCCCATCGCAATGTCTGCCGGGGCAACTTCACGCCGAATTTCGCCGAAACCGGGGCTGTCGGTCCCCCGGGCGGCCCCCCGGGCGGCCTTCGCGGGCAGCATCAATGTGACCGGCGGCCGGCGTGGGGGGTGCTTGGGTCGGCGCGCGGGGGGTGGTATCCACGGAGGGATGAACACGATCCCCACTGCGGAGAACACGCTGTCCGAAGCGGACAGGGCAGCCTGGCTGAATCTGCGGCGCTACCGTCGCGCGGCCACGGGACTGCTGGCGGGGATGGGCGTGCTGACCGCCGCGGGATACGCGGCGCCGGCCGCGGGCCTGGTGGGGGACGGGCTTTGGCTGGATGTCCTGCGGTCCGGCGCCAAGGCCGGGGTGGTGGGCGGGCTGGCCGACTGGTTTGCCGTCACCGCGCTGTTCCGCCATCCGCTGGGCCTGCCGATTCCCCATACCGCCATCCTGCCGGCCCAGAAGGCCCGGCTGGGCGAGGCGCTGGGCCGTTTCGTCGCCACCCATGTCTTTACCGAGGACGACGTCAACGCGGCGCTGGACCGGATCGACCTGCCGGAAATCGTGGCCGGCCTGCTGGACGACCCCGCGACGGCGGAGACCGTCAGCCGCATGCTGGCCGGCGCGGCCCCCGGGGTGATGAACCGGCTGGAGGATGGCCGTGCCGGATCGGCCATGGGCCGGATCATGCCCATGATCCTGGGCGGCGAGGACGTGGCCCCCATCGTGGCGCGGACCCTGCGCGCGCTGGTCGAGGGCGACCGGCACCAGGAAGTCCTGTCCTTCCTGCTGGCCCGGCTGAAGGACGGGCTGAAGGCCAAGGAGGCATCGCTGCGCGCGATGATCGAGGACCGCGTGCGCGAGCAGGGCGGCCGCGTCCTGGGCTGGGCCATCGGCGGGTCGATCGCGACCAAGGTCCTGGTCGCGGTGAACCAGGAACTGGACCGTGTCGATCCCCAGAACTCGGAACTGCGCGAGAGCTTCACGAACTGGGTCCGTGGCGAGATCGACCGGATCGAGACCGACCCCGAACGCCGCCAGGACATCACCGGCGCGATCATGGGCGTGGTGACCCATGACAGTATCCGGGGCTGGAGCGGCGATGTCTGGCGGCGGATGCGCGTGATGATCGAGGCCGACATGCGCCGCCCCGACGGATGGTCCGCGTCGATCGTCCAGGACACGCTGCTGCGCCTGGCCGACCAGATGCGCACCGATGCGGCATTGCGCGAGCGGATGGTCTGCACCGCGCGGCGCATGATCCTGGGCAGCCTGCCGTTCCTGCGCGAACGCCTGTCGCGCTTCATCGCCTCGGTGGTGGCGGGATGGGATGCCGACCTGCTGTCGTCGCGCCTGGAATTACGGGTCGGCAAGGACCTGCAGTTCGTCAGGCTGAACGGCACGCTGGTCGGTTTCCTGGCCGGGGCGGGCCTGTCGCTGCTGCTGCAACTGCTCTTCGGCCGGGGCGCCGGCTGACGCTCCGCGGGGCGATATCCCTTATCGCCAAAAGGTGATCTCGGCATCGCCGGCCCGCATCGTACGGCCGGTGGCGCGGCCAAAGGGGTGCTGAACTGCGCCGATTGCACTTGACGCTGGCGTCGCGGCGAAGCATCTGGGTAAATCAGGACTGATTTGGTCCGTTATGTCTCTGGCGTACAGGCCGGGGGTGCACAGGCCGGGTAGGAAAGGGGCGCGGATGCTGAAGCTGTCGAAGCTGACCGACTATGCCGTCGTGGCCCTGGTCCGTCTGGCGCAGGAGGACGAGGTGATGACCTCGCCCGCGCTGTCGCAGGCGACGGGTATTCCCGAACCGACCGTGGCCAAGGTGCTGAAGATCCTGGCGGTCCATGACCTGGTGGTATCCCTGCGCGGCGCGCGGGGGGGATACCGGCTGGCCCGTCCGTTGAACGATATTTCCGTGGCGCGGGTCATTACCGCCGTGGACGGGCCGATTTCGCTGACGGCATGCGTGGATGGCGGCGGGTGCGACACGCGCCCGTTCTGCGGCGTGTGCGGGCAATGGGATGCGGTCAACGATGCGATCCGCGGGGCCCTGTCCGCGATCACGCTGGCCGACATGCGCGCGCACGGCCAGGGTGTCCAGGGCCCATGCGTCGAAGGGCAGGGGGGCCGTCACGGGCTCCAGGATACATCCGGCGCCGGCCCGGCCGTCGCGGTCTGAGGGAGAGGAAAGAGATGCCAGCGGTTGCCGAAACCCGCGATACGGTCGAAGGCCTGGGTCAATCCACCTATAAATGGGGGTTCGAGACCGAGATCGAGATGGATCTGGCCCCCAAGGGCCTGACCGAGGACACGATCCGCCTGATCTCGCACCGCAAGCAGGAGCCCGAGTGGCTGCTGGAATGGCGGCTGAAGGCGTTCCAGGCCTGGCAGGCGATGCCCGAGCCGACCTGGGCGAAGGTCAGCCATCCGCCGATCGATTTCCAGGACGCGCATTACTATGCCGCGCCGAAGAAGAAGACCGGCCCGAAATCGCTGGACGAGGTCGATCCCGAACTGCTGCGCACCTACGAGAAGCTGGGCATCCCGCTGCACGAGCAGGCGCTGCTGGCCGGCGTCGAGGTGCCCGAGGGGCAGGAGGCACGCGCCCCCGTCGCCGTCGATGCCGTGTTCGACAGCGTCTCGGTCGTCACCACGTTCCGCGAGACCCTCGCCAAGGCCGGCGTCATCTTCTGCCCGATCTCCGAGGCGGTGCGCGAGCATCCCGACCTGGTGCGCCGCTACCTGGGCAGCGTGGTGCCGGTGGCCGACAATTTCTATGCCGCGCTGAATTCCGCCGTCTTCACCGACGGATCGTTCGTCTACGTGCCCAGGGGCGTGCGCTGCCCGATGGAACTGTCGACCTATTTCCGCATCAATGCGCGCAATACCGGCCAGTTCGAACGCACGCTGATCGTGGTCGAGGACGGGGCCTCGGTCTCGTACCTGGAAGGCTGCACCGCGCCGATGCGCGACGAGAACCAGCTGCACGCGGCGGTGGTCGAACTGGTGGCGATGGACGATGCGTCGATCAAGTATTCGACCGTCCAGAACTGGTATCCGGGCGACGAGAACGGGCGGGGCGGCATCTATAACTTCGTCACCAAGCGCGGCGCCTGCCGGGGCGCGCGGTCCAAGATTTCCTGGACCCAGGTCGAAACCGGCTCGGCCATCACCTGGAAATATCCGTCGTGCATCCTGCAGGGCGACGGCGCGGTGGGCGAGTTCTACTCGGTCGCGGTGACCAACAACCACCAGCAGGCCGATACCGGGACCAAGATGATCCATATCGGACGGAACACCCGTTCGACGATCATCGCCAAGACCATCAGCGCCGGCCATTCCGACAGCACCTATCGCGGCCTGGTGCGGATGATGCCCAAGGCGTCGGGGGGGCGGAATTTCACCCAGTGCGACAGCCTGCTGATCGGCGACCAATGCGGGGCGCACACCGTGCCCTACATCGAAAGCCGCAACATGTCGGCGAAGATCGAGCACGAGGCGACGACCTCCAAGATCTCGGAAGACCAGCTGTTCTATTGCCGCCAGCGCGGCCTGTCCGAGGAGGACGCGGTGGGGCTGATCGTCAACGGGTTCTGCAAGGACGTGCTGAAGGAACTGCCGATGGAATTCGCGGTCGAGGCCCAGAAATTGCTGCAGATCAGCCTGGAAGGCAGCGTCGGCTGAACGGAGATGAGTGACGTGAGCAACGAGTTTGTACGGATCGCCGGCCTGTGCGCCAGAATTTCGGATGGCGGAGTGGAGAAGGAGATCCTGCGCGGCGTCGATCTCGACATCCCCGCGGGCGAGGTCCACGCGATCATGGGGCCCAACGGGTCGGGCAAGTCCACGCTGTCCTATGTCCTGGCCGGGCGAGAGGATTACGAGGTGACGGCCGGCACCGCGACCTTCAAGGGCCAGGACCTGCTGGCGCTGGACCCCGAGGCGCGCGCGGCGCTGGGCCTGTTCCTGGCCTTCCAGGCGCCGGTCGAACTGCCCGGCGTGAACAACGCGAATTTCCTGCGCACGGCGGTCAACGCGGTGCGTCGCGCCCGGGGCCAGGACGAACTGGACGCGGTGGCCTTCCTGAAGGCGGTGCGCAAGGAAACCAAGCATCTGTCGATGTCTGACGACATGCTGAAGCGCAACGTGAATGTGGGCTTTTCGGGCGGCGAGAAGAAGCGCAACGAAGTGCTGCAGATGCGCATGCTGCAGCCCTCCTTCGCCATTCTGGACGAAACCGACAGCGGACTGGACATCGATGCGCTGCGCATCGTGGCCGAAGGCGTCAATTCGCTGCGCGCGCCCGATTTCTCGGCCCTGGTCATCACCCATCACCAGCGCCTGCTGGACTATATCGTCCCGGACCGCATCCATGTGATGGCGCGCGGGCGCATCATCCACAGCGGCGGTCCCGAACTGGCGAAGCAGCTCGAGGCCCAGGGCTATGCCCGCTTCCTGGCGGAGGCCGCGTGAACGCGGTCGCCGAGAACGCGGTCGCCCGGGGGGGCAGGACCGCCGGCGCCAGCGCCGCGTCCTTCCTGGCCCGGTATGACGGGCAGGCGGGCGCGAACCCGTCGCGCGACCGCGCCGCCGCGCTGCTGCGGGCTTCGGGCCTGCCGCGCACCGGGGTCGAGGCCTGGAAATACACCTCGCTGCGGGCCCTGGCCGACATTCCGTTCGCCGCCGCGCCGGCCCGGCCCGACATGTCGGCGGTCCACGCCATCGTGGCCGAGACCGAGCGGGAGTTCGCCCTGGATGCGGACCTGCCGCGCGCCGTCGTGGTCGATGGCCGGTTCGATGCCGCGCTGTCGCGCCTGCCCGACGGCGTGACGGTCACGCGCCTGACCGCGCGGGACGAATCGCCGCCGTACGACGATGTCGCGACGGCGCTGAACACGCTGCTGGCCGATGACGGGCTGGTGCTGCATGTGGGGCCGGGCGTCGATGCCGGGCGGATGCTGCTGCTGTCGGTGACGGTGGCGGACTCCGCGCCGCTGTCCGTCCATCCCCGGCACCGTATCGTGCTGGACCAGGGCGCGCGCCTGTCTGTGCTGGACCTCGCGGTCGGGCGCGGGGCCTACCTGCACAACCCGGTCTTCGACATCACGGTCGCGGATAATGCCGCCCTGATCCATGCCAAGCTGCAGGCCGAGGACCCGGCGGCGCAGCACCTGGCCGTCATCCACGCCGAAGTCGGCGCGGGCGCCAGCTATGACAGTTTCACCCTGACCCTGGGCGCTTCGCTGGCGCGGCACGAGGTCCACGCCCGGCTGGCGGCCGAAGGCGGGATCGTGCACGTGAACGGCGCGCAACTGCTGGACGGGCGGCAGGTGGCCGACCTGACCAGCGTCATCACCCATGCGGCGCCGGCGTGCAATTCGCGCCAGACGGTGAAGAATGTGCTGTCGGGCCATGCGCGCGGGGTATTCCAGGGCAAGATCCTGGTGGAACGCATTGCGCAGAAGACCGACGGCTACCAGATGAATCAGGCGCTGCTGCTGTCCGATACCGCCGAGATCGACGCCAAGCCGGAACTGGAAATCTATGCCGACGACGTGCGCTGCAGCCACGGTGCGACCGTGGGGGCGCTGGACCCGGATCAATTGTTCTATCTCCGCAGCCGCGGCGTGGCCGAGCATGAAGCCCGCGCCATCCTGGTCAAGGCCTTCCTGCACGATGCGGTCGAATTGATCGGGGACGAGAGCCTGCGCGCGGTGCTGGATCGCGCGGTCGAATCCTGGTGGAACCGGAAGGACGCGTAACATGGATGTCTCGCCCGCCGTCATGCCCGACCCGATCGACGCCCTGCGCGCCCGCCGCGACGATTTCCCGATCCTGAACGAGAGGGTGCACGGCAAGCCGCTGGTCTTCCTGGACAGCGCGGCCTCGGCCCAGAAGCCGCTTCCGGTCATCGAGGCGATGGCGGAGACGATGCGTACCCAGTACGCCAACATCCATCGCGGCCTGCACTGGATGAGCGAGCGGACCACCGACGCGTACGAGGGCGTGCGCGACCAGGTCGCCGGCCTGATCGGTGCGGCGCGCGAGGAAATCATCTTCACGCGCAACAGCACCGAGGCGATCAACCTGGTCGCCCATTCCTTCGGCAGCCTGATGCGTCCGGGCCAGGCGGTCGTGATCTCGGAAATGGAGCATCACGCCAACCTGGTGCCCTGGCAGATGCTGCGCGACCGCGCGGGCATCGAACTGCGCGTGGCGCCGATCAGCGATTCCGGCGACCTGGAACTGGATGCCCTGGCGCGGCTGCTGGATGACGGCAAGGTGGCGCTGGTGGCCGTCACCCACATGTCCAACGTGCTGGGCACCATCACCCCGGCGCGCAAGATCGCGGACATCGCGCATGCCGCCGGTGCGCGGGTGCTGTTCGACGGCAGCCAGATGGTGGTCCATCACCGGGTGGACGTGCGGGCGATCGACGCCGATTTCTACACCTTCACCGGGCACAAGCTGTACGGCCCCACGGGCATCGGCGTGCTGTGGGGGCGGCGCGAACTGCTGGAGGAAATGCCGCCCTTCCTGGGCGGGGGCGACATGATTTCCTCCGTCCGGTTCGAGGGATCGAGCTGGGCGACCGTGCCCCACAAGTTCGAGGCCGGCACGCCCGCCATTATCGAGACCATCGGGCTGGGGGCCGCCATCTCCTACGTCGAATCGGTGGGATATGACGCCATCGCGGCGCATGAATCCGCGCTGCTGGACCATGCGCTGCGGCGGCTGGGCGAGGTGCCCGGCCTGCACGTGGTGGGGTCGCCGGTCGAACGCGGCGGCGTGATCTCGTTCACCATGGACGACGTGCATCCGCATGACATCGCCACCCTGCTGGACCGGAACGGCATCGCGATCCGGGCCGGCCATCATTGCGCGGAACCGCTGATGCGGCGCCTGGGGCTGTCCGCCACCGCGCGGGCCAGCTTCGGCCTCTATACGACGCGCGAGGAGGTGGACGCTCTGGCCAGGACGCTGGAGCAGATCCGCTCCTTCTTCCTGTAAGGCGCGGGGGGAAGAGGACGATGGACCAGGACGGGCTCTACCAGCGGCAGGTGATCGAGCGGGCCCGCGCGCCCGTTCATGCCGGCCCGCTGGACGGGGCGACCCATCAGGGCGAGGGCACGAATCCGATGTGCGGCGACCGGGTGCGGCTGGGTGTGACGCTGGACGCGGCGGGCCGGGTCGTGATGGTCCGGCATCAGACACGGGGATGCGCCATCTGCGTCGCCTCGGCCGATATGATGGCCGACCTGGCGCCGGGGCGCAGCGTCGCGGAACTGGGGGTTCTGTCCCGCGCCTTCACCGACATGCTGCGGACCGGGGGCGACGCGCCGAACCCCGAACTGGCGACTTTCGCCGGCCTGCACCGGCACCGCTCGCGAATCCGCTGCGCCACATTGCCGTGGTCGGCGCTGGATGACGCGTTGAACGAGTCGAAGGAGGGATGAGGCGGATGAACGCACAACCCGAGAAGACGGAAGCGATGGACGAACCCGCGACCAGACCGGCGGAAGAGGCATTTTCGTTCGCTCCCCCCGCGACGGCCGAGGGGGGATCGGTCGAAAGCTGGACGCCGGACGACATGCCGGCCGCCGACGCGCGGACGGAATCGGATGCCCCGGACGAGGATTCGGTGATCGCCGCGATCGCCAGCGTCTACGATCCGGAAATTCCCGTGAATATCTACGAACTGGGCCTGATCTACGCCATCGACCTGCACCGCGACGGTGCCGTGCATATCGAGATGACGCTGACGGCCCCGAATTGCCCCAGCGCCCAGGAACTGCCGGCCCAGGTGCAGGAAGCCGTGCGCGCCGTCGCGGGCGTGACCAGCGCCGATGTCGAAATCGTCTGGGACCCGCCATGGGACATGTCGCGCATGAGCGACGATGCCCGCCTGGCCCTGAACATGTTCTGATCATTCCCAGGAGGACGCCTATGACCCTTCCGACCGAACACACGGCCACGCCCTCGCGCCCCGCGCGGCCCCTGCCACCGCTGATGGCGCTGACCGACCGGGCGGCCGACCGGCTGCGCGTGCTGTACGAAACCGCGCATGCCGGCCAGAAGCTGCGCATCGCGGTCTCGACCAAGGGCTGCTCGGGCCACGCCTACGACATGAACTTCGTCGATGCCGCCGGCCCCGGGGACGAGGTCGTGACCGACAAGGGCGTGACCGTGCTGGTGGACCGCAAGGCGACGCTGTTCCTGATCGGCACGACGATGGATTACGAGACCAGACAGCTCGAATCCGGCTTCACCTTCAGCAATCCCAACGAAAAGGGACGCTGCGGCTGCGGCGAGAGCTTCCACGTCTGATCCCGGGTCCCCGAGAGTCAGCGGAAAGAGCCCGGCCTGGCGGGCCTGCTGCAGGTCCGGCGCGCCTGCCAGGTCCAGCAGCAGATTCGGTCCCCTCCTGTTCTTCTTGAGGATCAGGGCTTGCGGAATTTCAGCACGACCTGGTCGGTATGGCCGCGAATCGACGGGTCGAAGACCGTGAGGGTGTGGGAATCCGCGGGATTGGCCAGCAGCTTGCTCTCGCCCTCGAACTGGAAGCCGGCGGCCTCGACCTGCTGGCGGATGATGGCGGGGTCGATCCGATGCAGCTTGCGGACCGCGTCCGGCGTCATGCCGGGATTGGCGACATGATCCACCACCATGAAGGTCCCGCCCCGCCGGAGTGACGCGAAAACCGCCTTGTCGAGGGCGAGCGCCGCATCCGGTCCGGCGCCGTAATAGACGTCGTGATAATTCTGCGATGTCCAGGCGAGATCGAGGGGCTTGGGAAACGAAAGCGCATCCAGCTTCTGGACCAGTGCGGTGACGTTGCCGAAGGATGCATCGGCGGCAATCGCCTTGACCGCGTCCGCCGCCCTGGGATTCTGCGCCAGGCGCGCGGCCGGGACCACCGCCCAGACATGGCCGCCCGCGCCGACCAGATTGCTGAAGATCCGCGTGAAATAGCCCTGGCCCGGCATGATGTCCGCGACGTTCATCCCGCGCCTGACGCCGGCGAAAGCCAGCAGGCTGGCGGGCTTGCGGTTTGCGTCCGCCGCACGGTCCGCCTCCGGCCGGTCGCGGTTGCTCAGCGCCGCGGCAATGCGAACCCCCTCGCCGTGACGGAGGGCGGGCGCGGCAAGCTGGGCCGAGGCGGGCATGATCGCCGTGCCGCTGAATAGTCCGACAAGGCCGAAAATAATGAAGAACCTGCGTGTGGTCATGAGTCCACTTTCCTAAGATGTCGGACTCGGAGCGTAACAGGAATTGCAGTGGAATGTGACCGATCAATGGATCGTGTCGCTTTTCCAGCGGGACGTTCTCAGCAGCACGGTGGCCCGGTTCCTGACCCGGAGCCAGAATTCGGCCTCGTCGGTCAGGTTGTCCTCCACGCACCGGCTGATATGGCGTCGGATCGTGCCGATGGCCACCGCGCCGTAAATCCGGATCAGGGCCGTCGCGACACTGGACGCGGTTGTTTCGGCTTCATCCGGTTCATCCTTGCTCGCCATACCCGCCCCGATCGCTTCCGATGGACGTTCGATACCAGCGTGACGGGCACAGCCCGGTTTCGTCAGCGGCAGGCTCTCCGGCCGGACAGACCGTCTTGATGCAGAACAGCAGGTCAAGCCTAGCGCAAGGCAGGCCCTGTCGTCACCCAAAGCGCCGTGATTACCGCGTCCGGCGGCGGGGGGCGGGTGGGGCGGTGAAGACGCAGACGGCTTCGACCTCGGTCGACCACAGGAACTGGTCGATGATCGTCACGCCGTCCAGGCGATAGCCCGCCGCCTGCAGTCCGGCGGCGTCGCGGCCCAGCGCCTGCGGATTGCAACTGACATAGACGATTCGCTCCGGCCGGCCGGCGACGATCTCGGCCATCTGCGCCCCGGCCCCGGTATAAGGCGGGTCCAGCACCACCGCCCGCGCGTCGGCAATCTGGCGCGCCATCACCGGCTGGCGGTTCAGGTCGCGCTGTTCGGCGACCACGCGCGTGCCCGTCGTGGCGCGGCGCAGGGTCGCGACCGCGTCGGGCTGTCCCTCGAACGCCAGGGTGCGCACGTGCTGCCCCAGCGCGAAGGACAGCGTGCCGCACCCGGCATAGAGTTCGATCACCGTATCCTTCCGCACCAGTCGGCGCGGTAGGCCGGCCAGTACGGCGGCGATGATCGCGGCCTCGCCCTCGCGCGTCGGCTGCAGGAACGCGCCGGGCGGCGGCATGGTGGCGACGCCGGACAGTTCATGCCGAACCGATGCGGTCTGGGCGGCGGTTTCCGGCACGTCCGTCGTGCCCGCACGGCGCCAGGCGATGCGGGGAATCCGGTGGTCGCGGGCAAAGGACGCCAGCTTGGCACGGTCCGCCGCTTCCAGCGGGCCGTCGGTCGCCAGCAGCAGGTCGGGGCCTGAATCCAGCATGTTGATCAGGGCGTCACCGTCGCGCCGCAGAGCCCCCAGCGACTGCATCACGGCACGCAGGGCCGGGAGCAGGGCGAACAGCGCCGGTTCCAGGACCGGGCAGGCGGTCAGGTCCACCACGTCGCCGCGCCGGGCATGCAGCCCGATGCATACGCCCTCCGGCCGGCGCCGGACCGCCAGGTCGATCCGCCGGCGCGATCCGGGCGGGCTCTGGACCGTTCCGGTGATCGCGGGGGCGGCGAATCCGGCGCGCTCCAGCGCATGGACGACCAGCCCGGCCTTCCAGTCCAGCGCGGCGGCCAGCGACAGATGCTGGATCGCGCATCCGCCGCAGGTTCCGAACAGCGGGCAGGGCGGCGTCACCCGGTCCGGGCTGGGCCGCAGGATGGATGTCAGGTGGGCGGTGCGTTCGTCCACCCGGTCGGCCAGGACATGCTCGCCCGGCAGCGCGCCGGGGATGAACAGGCGGTCGCCTTCGGCGGTGCGGGCAATGCCGTCCCCGTCCGTGCCCAGAAGGGCGATATCGGCTTCGATCGTCATGTCATCCAGGCGAATGGGGTTTCGAAGGGCAGGGCCCCGGCCTTTCTCAGGCCGTCTCGTCGATCACCTCATCGACACCGGGCACGATGGCGGGCCCCGCCGGGGCAGCGTCATGAAGGCGGGGACGTCGTCGCCGAACCCGATGACCGTCCCGTTCTGGCCGGATATCCCGTCCTCGGCATGCCGGTCGCGATCGCGGTCCCGCTGGCGGTTCGGGCCGGACCGGCGCGGCGACGCCGCCTCGGCGGGGACGGCCGCGGGGGACGGGGGCGGAACGGGGGCGGAAACGGGCTGGGGGGGCGCGACGGGTTCGGCCTTGTCCTCGGCTGGCGTGGCGTCGTTCCGGGCGCGGTCGGGCTTGCCGCCCCGCCGGTCCGGGGCCTTGCCCTTGCCGCGACCACGGCCACGCCCGCCACGGGTGCCCGATTCCTCGGACCATTCCAATTGGGTCACGCCTTCGACCTCCAGCCGGGGAATCGCATGGCCGATCAGCGTTTCGATGGCCTCGGCCAGCGCGCGGTCATACGGGGTCGCCAGGCTGTAGGCATGGCCGGATCGCCCGGCGCGGCCGGTACGGCCGATCCGGTGGACGTAATCCTCGGCATGGAACGGCAGGTCGAAATTGAAGACATGCGACAGGCCGCCGATATCGATGCCGCGCGCGGCCACGTCCGAACAGACCAGGATCTTCAGTTCGCCGGACTTGAAACGCTCCAGGGTCGCGAAACGGACCGACTGCGGCAGGTCGCCATGCAGCGCCCCGGCCGAGAAATCATGCTTCACCAGCGATTTGTACAGGACATCGACATCGCGCTTGCGGTTGCAGAACACGATGGCGTTCTGCACCGCGTCGTCGCGCAGCATGCGGCGCAGCACCCGCCGCTTGTCGGCCTCGTCGACGACGACCAGCCCGGTCTCGATGGTGGTGGCGACCGAGGACGGGCGGCTGACGGTGATTTCCTTGGGGTTCTGCAGGAACATGTCCGCCAGGCGGCGGATCTCCGGCGCCATGGTGGCCGAGAAGAACAGCGTCTGCCGCACGGGCGACAGCATGGCGACAATCTTCTCGATATCCGGGATGAACCCCATGTCCAGCATGCGGTCGGCCTCGTCGATCACCAGCAGGCGCGTCTGCGTCAGCAGCAGGCCGCCGCGCTCGAACAGGTCGATCAGCCGGCCCGGAGTCGCGATCAGCACGTCGACGCCGCGATTCAGCACGTCCTTCTGCTCGGCCATGCTCTCGCCGCCGATCAGCAACGCGTGATTCAGCTTCAGATACTTGCCGTAATTGACGAAATTCTCGGCCACCTGCAGCGCCAGCTCGCGCGTCGGCTCCAGGATCAGCGATCGCGGCATGCGCGCCCGCGCCCGTGATCCGGACAGGATTTCCAGCATCGGCAGGGTGAAGGACGCGGTCTTGCCTGTCCCGGTCTGGGCCACGCCCAGCACGTCGCGCCCCATCAGCACATAAGGAATGGCCTGCGCCTGGATCGGCGTGGGATGGCGGTATCCCATGTCGTCGATCGCGCGCTGGATCGGGTCGGACAGCCCCAGGTCGGAAAAGAGCGGTTGCGGGGCGGCGGACTCCCCGGCATCCGGAACAGGCGATTCGTCGGCGGGCGACTCTGCGTCCGTGGCGGACGGAACGAGGGCGACGGGATGGGCTTCGGCTTCTTGCGCGGCCGAAGGGGAGGCATTCGTCTTGGCGCTCAAAATTCTCTCGAACGTGTCAGTGGTGTGGTCCCGTTCGTTCCGCCACGATGCGGTTCGGCAGGCATTTCGGCCTGTTTTTCCTGCAACGAAGCAGGGCCTTGCGAAAATGAAGGCGAATCCCCCGATTCCGCGTGTCTGTCCCTATCGACAAACGGAACGAAAATCAAGCGCGGAGCGTTGGGGATACGGGTTCATGCGTATCGGGTTGCAACGGGTCCTGGCGTCGTGTCCCTTGGAGGTGTCGTGGTCACTGTCGAGCCGCTGAAAATTGAGGATTACGGGCTGATCGGCGATGGTCGAAGCTGTGCGCTGGTGGGGCGGAACGGATCGATCGACTGGCTGTGCTGGCCACGATTCGATAGTCCGGCCTGTTTCGCCGCCCTGCTGGGCGATGGCGAGAACGGGCACTGGCTGCTGGCCCCGGACGACGAACGCGGCGGCGAGCCGGTTTCGATCACCCGCTCGTACCGCGAGCAGGGCATGGTGCTGGAAACCGTGTTCGAAACCCGTACCGGCGCGATCGCGGTCCTGGATTTCATGGCCATCGGCACCGAAACCCCGACCCTGATCCGCATCGTCGAGGGACGAAGGGGCTCGGTTCCGGTCCTGAACTGGCTGGTGCTGCGCTTCGATTACGGCCTGTCCGTACCCTGGGTCACGCGCCTGCCGGACAATATGGGCATCACCGCCATTGCGGGCCCGTCGCGCTGCGTGCTGCGCTGCCCCGTCGCCCTGCATGGCGAGGACCGCCACACCGTGTCCCGCTTCATCGTGTCCGAGGGCGACCAGGTGCCGTTCGTGCTGACGCACCTGGAATCGCACGGCCCGGTGCCGGACCCGATCGACGCGCTGGCCGCGCTGCGCCGGACGGAACAGTTCTGGGCGGACTGGATCTCGCGCTGCACCTATCAGGGCGAGCACGCGCCGGTGGTGCGGCGGTCGCTGCTGACGCTCAAGGCGCTGATCTATCAGCCCACGGGCGGAATCGTCGCCGCCCCGACCACCTCGCTGCCCGAGGAACTGGGCGGCGGTCGCAACTGGGATTACCGCTATTGCTGGCTGCGCGACGCCTCGCTGACCCTGATCGCGATCATGGCCGGCGGCTATTATGAGGAGGCGATGGAATGGCGCAACTGGCTGCAGGCCGCCGTCGCCGGCAGTCCCGACCAGGTACAGATCATGTACGGCATCGGCGGTGAACGCCTGCTGAACGAATGGGAGGCCGGGTGGTTGCCGGGCTATGCGGGCTCGACCCCTGTGCGGATCGGCAACGCCGCCGCCGGGCAATTGCAGCTCGACGTGTATGGCGAGGCGATCTCCGCCCTGCATGTCGCGCGTCAGACGCGCCTGTCCGCGATCACCGACGGCTGGCGGCTGCAGGTCGGGCTGCTGACGCACCTGGCCACGATCTGGAAGGAGCCCGACGAGGGCATGTGGGAGGTGCGGGGCGGCCGGCGCCAGTTCACGGTCTCCAAGATCTCCTGCTGGCTGGCATTCGACCGGGCGATTCGCGATGTCGAGAAATACGGGCTGGAAGCCCCGCTGGAGGAATGGAAGGCCCTGCGGCAGGAAATCCACGACACGGTCTGCCGCGAGGGCTTCAACACCGAAAAGAACAGCTTCGTGCAGTATTTTGGCGGCAGCGGGCTGGATGCCGGGCTGCTGCTGATCCCGGTCGTCGGCTTCCTGCCCGCCGAGGACCCGCGCGTGGCCGGCACCATCGCCGCCATCGAACGCGAATTGCTGGACGAGCACGGATTCGTCCGCCGCTACCTTCCCGACCATGCGGTCGAGGGTGTCGCGGGGGGCGAGGGCTCGTTCATCGCCTGCTCGTTCTGGCTGGTGAATACCTATGTCGCCCAGGGACGGATGGAGGAAGCCCATGCCCTGTTCAACCGGCTGCTGGCGCTGTGCAGCGATCTCGGCCTGCTGGCCGAGGAATATGACGCCGTGACCGGGCGGCAGGTGGGCAATTTCCCGCAGGCGTTCTCCCACCTCTCGCTGATCAACACCGCGGCGATCCTCAGCGCCGGGCGCATCACGGTGATGGGCGCGGCCCCCTTGCCGGTCCTGTAGCGGGCGCGGCGCGCGGGGCCTACAGCCCGCGCGCCATCGCGGCGGCCAGGATGGTCAGGAACCCCATTCCGATATTGATCATCACCAGCGACCGGATGCTGTCGAAGGTCGCGGGTTGCGGGCGGATGGCGCGCCGGACCTTCTGGAACGGGCCGAAATAGATCCGGGCGAACAGGGCCGCCATCGCCAGGCCCAGCACCTGCATCGCGTTCACCTGCCACGACACGGCGGCGAAGCCGCCCTCATGCAGGATCATCAGCCATCCGGTGACCAGAACCGTCGGCATCGTGTGCCAGACGATGCGGAAGAAGCGGGTCAGGGTCTGCAGGTGCACCGAGGCGCGCTGTGTCGCATCCAGCAGTCCCAGGCTGGGCCGCACGATGAAGACGGCATAGACCATGCCGCCGACCCAGGCGGTCATTCCGATCAGGTGGATGGCGAGCACGAGGCTCCAGAGGATCGAATGGGACATGTCTGCTCCGCTGAGATCGGGGATAGCTCGGGTGACCTGCCGTGCACGCCGATGGTATGCTTGATCGCTAATTCCGGACCGCCGCGCAAGTCGGCAGCAAACGGGAGTGATATCGCGCGATGGATGGTACCTGTACGTCGCTTCTTCTTCCCGATCCCACGCAGATGGGGCTGATCGACCGCGCCGCCAGCCGCACCGTGCCGGTGCGCGACCTGATGGAAAACGCGGGCCGGGCCGTGGCGCGGGCCGTGCTGCGGCATGTCAGGCCGTGCCGGGTGCTGGTCCTATGCGGCCCGGGGAATAACGGCGGCGACGGCTATGTCGCCGCCCGCCGGCTGGTCCAGGCCGGCTGGCCGGTCGCGGTCGCCGCCCTGGCGCCGCCCCGTCCGGGCGGGGACGCGGCCGCCGCCGCCGCCGACTGGCGCGGCCCCCGCGTACCCTTCACGGCGGAAGAGGCCGCGCGGGCCGACCTCGTGGTCGATGCGGTGTTCGGCGCCGGCCTCAGCCGCGATATCGATGCCGGCCTGGCATCGGTGCTGGCGGCGGCCCGCCGCGTGGTCGCGGTGGACATGCCCAGCGGCATCGACGGCGGCACCGGCGCGGTCCGGGGCTATGCCCCGCACGCCGAAATGACGGTCACGTTCGTGCGCGCCAAGCCGGGCCATCTGCTGCTGCCGGGGCGCGAGCGGCTGGGGCGGCTGGTGGTGGCGGATATCGGCATGCCCGACACGGTCTGGGACGCGGTGGACATCCGCACCTGGCGGAACGAGCCAGGGCTGTGGCGGGTGCCGGGCGACGCGGTGGACAGTCACAAATACGCGCGCGGCGTCGTCAGCATCTGCGGCGGCGCCACGATGCCGGGCGCCGCCCGCCTGTCCGCCGCCGGGGCCCGGGCGGCGGGCGCGGGGCTGGTGCGTCTGGCGGCGGGGGCGGCAGCGGATCTGTACCGGCTGGGCGAACCCGGGCTGGTGGTCGATGGCGGCGACCTGACCGACCTGCTGGCCGACCGGCGCCGCGCGGTCTGGGTCTGCGGCCCCGGCCTGACGGTGGACGAGGTCGATCATACATTGCCGATCCTGGTCGGGGCGGGGCGCACGGTGCTGGCCGATGCCGGGGCCTTTGCCGTGGCGGCGGACCAGCCGGACCGGCTGCGGGGGGTGGCGGTGATCACCCCGCATGCCGGGGAATTCGCCCGCGTGTTCGGCCATCCCGGCGACGACAGGCCGGCGGCCGCGCGCGCCGCCGCCGCGCGAACCGGCGCGGTGGTGGTGCTGAAGGGCCCCGATACCGTGGTCGCCGCGCCGGACGGGCGGGTCGCGATCAATGCCCACGCGTCCTCGGCGCTGGCCACCGCCGGGTCGGGCGACACGTTGACCGGGGTGATCGCGGCATTGCTGGCGGCGGGGATGGAGCCGTGGCCGGCCGCCTGCGCCGGGGTGTGGATGCATGGCGAAGCCGGGATGCGGGCCGGCCCCTGGCCGCTGGCCGAACAGTTCGACCAGCATCTGGGCGCCGCGCGGGCGCGGGCGGTGGAACTGGGCGCGCGGCGCCCGGCCTATCGGCATTGTCGGCTTGCCGGATCGGGTCTCGTGCGCTAAAGCCGCGCCCTTGGAAGACCGGGCGTCGTTGCGGGCGTGGTGGAATTGGCAGACACGCCAGATTTAGGTTCTGGTGGCGCAAGTCGTGGGGGTTCAAGTCCCTCCGCCCGCACCAGCCCGGCCAGTCGCGCGCGGATGCCGGCCCGAAGGGCCCCGTGCGTTCTATGAAGTTCTGACCGAGAGGATGGCCTGGCAGATGCAGGTTACTGAAACGCTTTCCGCCGGCCTGAAGCGCGGATTTACCGTCACGGTGCCCGCCGGCGAACTGGAGAGCAAGCGGACCGCCCGCCTGAAGGAACTGGGGCAGTCCATGAACCTGCCGGGCTTCCGTCCCGGCAAGGTGCCCCTGAGCATCGTCAAGCAGCGCTACGGCGACGCCGTGCAGGGCGAGGTGCTGGAACAGGCGGTCAGCGACGCCACGCGCGCGCTGATGGACGAGCGTGGCCTGCGTCCGGCGATGCAGCCGCGCGTCGACCTGGTGGCGGGTGCCGAGCCGGGCGGCAAGGCCGACCTGGAATTCAAGGTCGAGGTCGAACTGCTGCCGGACATCGCGCAGCCCGACCTGTCCACCCTGTCGCTGACCCGCCTGAAGGCCACCCCGGACGCCGAGACGATCGACAAGGCGCTGAAGGACATCGCCAGCCGCCAGCGCGATTTCGAGACGATCGAGGACGTCCGTCCGGCCGCGCAGGGCGACGTCGTGGTCGTGGATTTCGTCGGCAAGGTCGATGGCGTGGCGTTCGAGGGCGGCACCGCCCAGGACGTCAATGTCGAACTCGGCGGCGCGGGCTTCATCCCCGGATTCGCCGAGCAGATCGAAGGCATGTCCCCGGGTGAGGAGAAGGTCATCACCGTGACCTTCCCGGCGGATTACTCGGCCGAGAACCTGGCGGGCAAGGAAGCGACCTTCGACATCACCGCCAAGGCGCTGAAGCGCCCGGTCGATGTCGAGATCGACGACGAGATGGCGAAGAAGATCGGATTCGAGGGGCTGGAACAGGTCCGCGAACTGATCACCAGGCAGGTCGAGCAGGAATACGAGCAGCTGTCGCGCCTGCGCATCAAGCGCGAGCTGCTGGACGCCCTGGCCGAGAAGACCGACTTCGAGGCCCCGCAGGGCATGGTCGAGGCCGAGTTCGCGCAGATCTGGCAGCGCGTCGAAGCCGACCGGAAGGCCGGCGAGCTGGACGAGGAAGACAAGGAAAAGGACGAGGACACCCTGCGCGCCGACTACCGCAAGATCGCGGAACGGCGGGTGAAGCTGGGCCTGCTGCTGGCCGAGATCGGCCGCGCCAACGCCATCACCGTCTCGCAGGACGAGATGCTGCAGGCCATCCGGGCCGAGGCCATGCGCTATCCCGGCCAGGAACAGCAGGTGTTCGAGTTCTTCCGCAAGAACCCGCAGGCCGCCGAGAGCCTCCGTGGCCCGATCTTCGAGAACAAGGTTGTCGACTATGTGATCGAGCTGGCGACGGTCGAGGACAAGGACGTCACCCCCGAGGAACTGGCCGAGATCCCGCCCGCCGACCTCTGAGCGGCGCGGGTCCTGGATGGAACGCCCCGGCGCGCAGCGCGCGCCGGGCGCGGAGGACCGCCCTTCGCCGGATTTATCGCCATGAAATGATGGCGGCGGGGTGGTATCCGCACGGTTTATCTCTATCTTATCCAGAATAACCGGGGAACGACCCGGCCACCGGCTTCGACCGGCGCCCATGGCGCCGTTCCCAGGCGGTGCGTCGGGTCTTCGCGTTTCAGGAACGGGAATGATACTATGAGGGATCGGGATCCCGTGGAGATTTTCAGCAGCGCCCTAGTGCCCATGGTGGTCGAGCAGACCTCGCGCGGGGAACGGGCCTTCGACATCTATTCCCGCCTGCTGCAGGAACGGATCATCTTCCTGACCGGGCCGGTCTACGATCAGGTGGCCGCCGTGGTGTCGGCGCAGCTCCTGTATCTGGAGAGCGTGAATCCGACCAAGGAAATCTCGTTCTACATCAACAGCCCGGGCGGCGTCGTGTCGGCCGGACTCGCGATCTACGACACGATGCAGTACATTCGCAGCCCGGTCAGCACCGTGTGCATCGGCCAGGCGGCATCCATGGGCTCGCTGCTGCTGGCCGGCGGCGAGAAGGGGCGGCGCTTCGCCCTGCCGAACGCACGGGTCATGGTGCATCAGCCCTCGGGCGGCGCGCAGGGGCAGGCCAGCGACATCGAAATCCAGGCGCGCGAGATCCTGACGATCCGCCAGCGCCTGAACGAGATCTACGAGACCCATACCGGCCAGACGCTCGAGGATATCGAGCGCAGGCTGGAACGCGACAGCTACATGTCGGCCGAAGAGGCCCAGGCCTTTGGCATCGTGGACGAAGTGGTACGCAATCACGCGGCTCCGGCATCGGCCAAGAGCTGAGGGGCGGGGGCGGGCACGCTTTTTTAGCTTGGCGGCGCCCGCGGGCTTGGGCAGGGTTGATGAAACCCTGTCGTGAGTCAGGATTTTCGACCCCGGTCCGGGCGCCACGCGGCCCGGCATCCCGGGGGTAGGAGCGGTTATGAACAACAAATCCAGCGATTCGAAGAACACACTGTATTGCTCGTTCTGCGGCAAGTCGCAGCATGAGGTCCGGAAGCTGATCGCTGGTCCGACTGTCTTCATCTGCGACGAATGCGTCGAACTCTGCATGGACATCATCCGTGAGGAGCACAAGACGCACCTGGTGAAGTCGCGCGACGGCGTGCCGACTCCCAAGGAGATCTGCAAGGTCCTGGACGATTACGTGATCGGGCAGTTCTACGCCAAGAAGGTGCTGTCGGTCGCGGTCCACAACCATTACAAGCGCCTGGCCCACAGCCAGAAGAACAACGACGTCGAAATCGCGAAGTCGAACATCCTGCTGGTCGGGCCGACCGGTTCGGGCAAGACGCTGCTGGCCCAGACGCTGGCGCGTATCCTCGATGTGCCCTTCACCATGGCCGACGCGACGACGCTGACCGAGGCCGGCTATGTCGGCGAGGATGTGGAGAACATCATCCTCAAGCTGCTGCAGGCGGCCGACTACAATGTCGAGCGCGCGCAGCGCGGCATCGTCTATATCGACGAAATCGACAAGATCTCACGCAAGTCCGACAACCCCTCGATCACCCGCGACGTCAGCGGCGAGGGCGTGCAGCAGGCCCTGCTGAAGATCATGGAGGGCACGGTGGCCTCGGTTCCGCCCCAGGGCGGCCGCAAGCATCCGCAGCAGGAATTCCTGCAGGTGGACACCACCAACATGCTGTTCATCTGCGGCGGCGCGTTCGCGGGGCTGGACAAGATCATCAGCGCGCGGGGCAAGGGCTCGGGCATCGGATTCGGCGCGGACGTGCAGTCCCCCGACGAACGGCGCACCGGCGCGATCCTGCGCGACGTCGAACCCGAGGACCTGCTGAAATTCGGCCTGATCCCGGAATTCATCGGCCGCCTGCCGGTGGTCGCGACGCTCGAGGACCTCGATGAGGCCGCGCTGATCGAGATCCTGACCAAGCCCAAGAACGCGCTGGTGAAGCAGTACGCGCGCCTGTTCCAGATGGAAGGCGTGAAGCTGACCTTCACCGACGATGCGCTGAAGCAGGTGGCGCTGCGCGCGATCGCGCGCCGGACCGGCGCGCGCGGCCTGCGCGCGATCATGGAAAGCATCCTGCTGTCCACGATGTTCGACCTGCCGGGGCTGGAGAACGTGGACGAGGTCGTGATCAACAAGGACGTGGCTGAAAGCAAGACCAGCCCCGTCTATGTCTACGGCAAGGAGAAGCCGGCCGAACAATCGGCCTGATTTCCGCTTTCCAGGGGTGCCCCGGCAAGGTCATCCCGTTCCACACGGCGAACCGGGCTCTGCCCGCCTGGTCCGGTTCGCCTGTTCCTTCCCCGTCATTCGGGGGTCTTGCCGTGGCGGTCCCGAATGACGACATATCTCTCAGGTGATCGCGTCAGCGACACGCCGGGTGGTGCAGGCCGCGTCTGGATGCCCGCCCGGGATCGTCCTTCAGGAGGTCACACGATATGCCCGATTCCAATCGGTCCGATTCCAAACGGCTAAACCGCGACCAGTCCGTTGCGGCCGAGGCGGAAACCTCCGTCCACGCGCCCGAAACCACCGATGACGCGCAGGCGGTGTCCGACTCCGACCCCGGGATGATGGCGGTGCTGCCGTTGCGCGACATCGTCGTGTTCCCGCACATGATCGTTCCGCTGTTCGTCGGCCGCGAGAAATCGGTTCGCGCCCTGGAGGCCGTGACCAAGCATGACAAGCAGATCCTGCTGGTCGCGCAGAAGAACGCGTCGCAGGACGATCCGGCGGCCGACGACATCTATCGCTACGGCACGGTCTCGACGATCCTGCAACTGCTGAAGCTGCCTGACGGCACGGTCAAGGTGCTGGTCGAGGGCAGCCGCCGCGCCCACATCACCGCGCTGCACGACATCGACGGCCATTTCGAGGCCGAGATCGCACCCGTGGCCGAGGACCCGGCCAGCGGCAGCGAAGGCGAGGCGCTGGGCCGCACGGTCGTGTCGCAGTTCGAGCAATATATCAAGCTGAACAAGAAGATCGCGCCCGAGGTCCTGGTGTCGCTGAACCAGATCGAGGATCTGTCGAAGCTCGCGGATACGATCGCCAGCCACCTGAACCTGAAGATCGCCGAGAAGCAGGAAATCCTGGAGATCCCGGGCGTCAACGCCCGGCTGGAACGCGTCTTCGCGCATATGGAAGCCGAAATCGGCGTCCTGCAGGTGGAAAAGCGAATCCGCAACCGCGTCAAGCGGCAGATGGAGAAGACGCAGCGCGAGTACTACCTGAACGAGCAGCTCAAGGCGATCCAGAAGGAACTGGGCGAGGGCGAGGAAGGCAAGGACGAGACCGCCGAGCTGGAAGAGCGCATCGCCAAGACCCGCCTGCCGAAGGAAGCGCGCGACAAGGCGCTGGCCGAGCTGAAGAAGCTGCGGACCATGAGCCCGATGTCGGCCGAATCGACGGTGGTGCGCAACTATCTCGACTGGATCCTCAGCATCCCCTGGAAGAAGCCGTCCAAGGTCCGTCGTGACCTGGACGGTGCCGAGAAGGTGCTGGATACCGACCATTACGGGCTGGAGAAGGTCAAGGAGCGGATTCTGGAATATCTGGCGGTCCAGAGCCGTGCCAAGAAGATCAAGGGACCGATTCTCTGCCTGGTCGGGCCGCCGGGCGTGGGCAAGACCTCGCTGGCGCGGTCGATCGCCAAGGCGACGGGGCGGCATTACGTGCGCATGTCGCTGGGCGGCGTGCGGGACGAGGCCGAGATCCGGGGGCATCGCCGGACCTATATCGGTTCGATGCCCGGCAAGATCATCCAGGGGATGAAGAAGGCCAAGTCGTCCAATCCGCTCTTCCTGCTGGATGAAATCGACAAGCTGGGCGCCGACTGGCGCGGCGATCCGTCCTCGGCGCTGCTCGAGGTCCTGGACCCCGAACAGAATTCCACCTTCGCCGACCATTACCTGGAGGTCGATTACGACCTGTCCGACGTCATGTTCGTGACCACGGCCAACAGCCTGAACATGCCCCAGCCGCTGCTGGACCGCATGGAGGTCATCCGCCTGTCCGGCTACACCGAGGACGAGAAGGTCGAAATCGCGAAGCGGCACCTGCTGAACAAGCAGGGCGAGGCCCACAGCCTGCGTGCCGACGAATGGTCGGTCAGCGACGACGCCCTGCGCGAACTGGTGCGCAGCTACACGCGTGAGGCCGGGGTCCGCAACCTGGAACGCGAAATCGCGACCCTGGCCCGCAAGGCGGTGCGCGAGATCGTGACGGGCAAGGCCAAGAAGGTCTCCATCACGCGCAAGAACCTGGAAAAATACGCGGGCGTGAAGCGGTTCCGCTATGGCGAGACCGAGGCCGAGGACATGGTCGGCGTCGTGACCGGCCTGGCCTGGACCGAGGTCGGGGGCGAGATCCTGACCATCGAGAGCGTGATGGTGCCGGGCAAGGGCGCGGTCAAGCAGACGGGCAAGCTCGGTGACGTGATGCAGGAAAGCGTGGCGGCGGCCCTGTCCTATGTCCGCAGCCGCGCGGTGACGTTCGGCATCAAGCCGACCCTGTTCGAAAAGCGCGACCTGCATGTCCACGTGCCCGAAGGGGCGACTCCCAAGGACGGTCCGTCGGCGGGCATCGCCATGGCGACGTCGCTGGTCAGCGTGCTGACCGGTATTCCGGTGCGGCGTGACGTGGCGATGACGGGTGAAATCACCCTGCGTGGCCGGGTGCTGGCCATCGGCGGGCTGAAGGAAAAGCTGCTGGCCGCCCATCGGGCCGGCATCAAGACGGTCTTCATCCCCAAGGACAACGAGAAGGACCTGGTCGACATTCCCGACACGGTGAAGAAGGGCCTGCGGATTCTGCCGGTCGCCCATGTCGACGACGTGATCGGCCAGGCCCTGGTGACGCGCCCCGAACCCATCGAGTGGAGCGAAGCGCCCGAGCCCGTCGCCGCTTCGGCCCCCGCCGCGGGAATAGCTGCCTCGTCCCTGCCGCATTGAATGTGTCAAAAACGCACCAGCCCTCCGATTTGGCCGGGTTTTCCGCCGGACCGGGCGGGCTGGTCGGTTGACGCCGCGAAAAACGGCTGCATAGTGCGGCCCAATGCGGCGTAGGCAATCATATCGGTCCTGGCGCGCGCGCAGTGAAAGAAAGGCGTAAAATGGAGAAGCCACTCAACAAGCAGGAACTCGTCGCCGCCGTGGCCGACGACGCTGATCTGCCGAAGGCAAAGGCCGGAGAAGTGGTCGATGCCGTGTTCAGCGCTATCGAGAAGGCCCTGTCGAAGAAGCAGGAAGTGCGTCTGGTGGGTTTCGGCACGTTCGTGACGGCGACGCGCAAGGCAGCCAAGGGTCGCAACCCCCGTACGGGCGAGGAAATCGACATTCCGGCGTCCACCTCGGTTCGTTTCAAGCCGGGCAAGAACCTGAAGGAGGCCGTGAGCTGATCACGCGCTGACTTTGGCAGGGGCCTGGCCGGCCGCGCGTCGTGCCGTGGCCCCTTTTATTTTTTTCCGTCTTTGGGGCGATTAGCTCAGCGGTAGAGCGTCTCGTTTACACCGAGAGGGTCGGCGGTTCGATCCCGTCATCGCCCACCATGCCGGGGTCCCATACCTCGGATAGTTCGAACAAAAATCCTGCTCGTCGGTTGACGCGTCCCGGGGGGATGGCTAAACACCGGCTCACGCCTTCGCGGGTGTAGCTCAGTTGGTTAGAGCGCCGGCCTGTCACGCCGGAGGTCGCGGGTTCGAGCCCCGTCACTCGCGCCAGGGTCGCATCGTTGAAGATGCCGACCGGCGCCCAACGGATCATTTCTTGCCCGCTCCAATATTCATGAAAAAATCTGATGCGGAATTTGATTGCCACGCAAGTAAATCGTGGTAAACGCGCGGATACGCGCGTTTTTTCATCATCACGGGAATGTTCACCATTCCATGGTGCATCGCACACTGGTCGCATCCGGATGTTGGGTCTAACCTGTCGGCCATGTCGAAGCCCTGTTTTCGTCATGACGTCGGAACGGCGTGCCACCAGTCAGGGGAAGCAACATGCAGTCCGTCCTCGCGGATTACTTTCCGGTCCTCATCTTCGGCGTGCTGGCCGTCGTCATCGCCGGCGCCATGCTGGGAAGCTGCCTTCTGTTCGGCCATCAGAAGCCGTATGCCGAAAAGGTATCGGCCTACGAATGCGGGTTCGATGCGTTCGATGACGCGCGGCATCGCTTCGATGTGCGATTCTACCTCGTGGCGATCCTGTTCATCATCTTCGATCTCGAGGTCGCCTTTCTCTTTCCCTGGGCGGTCAGCCTGTCGCGGATCGGCCTGTTCGGTTTCCTGTCGATGATGGGTTTCCTGGGCATCCTGACGGTCGGGTTCATTTACGAATGGTGCAAGGGCGCGCTGGACTGGGATTGATGTACGGCAAGGAGACACGGGCATGAGTGCCGCGAACGCGACGGGCGAGGGCCAGGACGCCATCGCCTGGAACAGGGAGATGCTGCCTCCGGGGCCGGAGCAGGATGCCGTCATCAAGGGCATCACCGGCGAAATCACCGAGAAGGGCTTCGTCGTCGCCAGCCTGGACAAGCTGGTGAACTGGGGCCGAACCGGCAGCCTGTGGCCGATGTCCTTCGGTCTGGCCTGCTGCGCCGTTGAAATGATCCACGCCTACATGCCGCGCTACGACCTGGACCGGATGGGCATCATCCCCCGCGGGTCGCCGCGCCAGTCGGACGTGATGATCGTGGCGGGCACCCTGACCAACAAGATGGCGCCGGCCCTGCGCCGGGTCTATGACCAGATGGCCGAGCCCCGCTGGGTCATCTCGATGGGCTCCTGCGCCAATGGCGGGGGATACTACCATTATTCCTATTCCGTGGTGCGCGGCTGCGACCGGATCGTGCCGGTGGACGTCTACGTCCCCGGCTGCCCGCCGACGGCCGAGGCCCTGATCTACGGCATCTTTCAACTGCAGAAGAAAATTCGCAGGACAGGGACGATTCTCCGTGGCTGACACCGGAACGGATCTGATGGCCCGGACGACCCGGGCATTCGGGGCCCTGGGGTCCCTGGCGTTCGCACTCTCCACCTCGGTGCCGGGCATCCAGTCCGCGGCGATCGAAGGGGGCGAGCTGGTCGTGCGCACCGGACGCGACAACCTGATCGCGCTGATGGGCATGCTGCGCGACGATCCACGCTATGCGTGCGAGCAGCTCATGGATCTGTGCGGGGTGGATTATCCGGCGCGGACCGAGCGTTTCGACGTCGTCTACAACCTGCTGTCGGTGACGCTGAACCATCGGATTCGGGTCATCGTCACGACCGACGAGACGAATCCGGTGCCGTCCGTCCATCATCTGTGGCCCGCGGCGACGTGGTGGGAACGCGAATGCTACGACCTGTTCGGGGTCCTGTTCTCGGGCCAGCCGGACCTGCGCCGTATCCTGACCGATTACGGTTTCGAAGGGCATCCGCTGCGCAAGGATTTCCCGCTGACCGGCTATGTCGAGGTGCGGTACGACGAAGACCGGCGCGAGGTGGTCTACGAGCCGGTCAAACTGACGCAGGATTTCCGCAATTTCGATTTCGAATCGCCCTGGGAAGGTATCCTGACCCTGCCGGGCGACGAGAAGGCGCATGAAACCCGCCAGGGGCTGAAGCTGCCGCGATGACCGGGACATGCATGCGCAAGGTGAGGGGAGGCGGACGATGAGCGACATTGTCCTTCATGAGGATATTCCGGAATCCCTGCTGCCCGGTGGCGAGGCCGCGGCGGCCGCGACCCACACGGTGGAAATCGATTCCCACGCCCTGAATTTCGGCCCGCAGCATCCGTCCGCCCATGGTGTGCTGCGCCTGGTCCTGGAAATGGAGGGCGAGGTCGTCGCCCGCGCCATTCCGCATATCGGCCTGCTGCATCGCGGCACCGAAAAGCTGATCGAATACAAGACCTATCCCAAGGCCCTGCCGTATTTCGACCGGCTCGATTACGTCTCGCCGATGTGCGAGGAGCAGGCTTTCGCGCTGGCGACCGAAAAGCTGCTGGGGATCGACATTCCCGATCGCGCGAAATGGATTCGCGTGATGTTCGCGGAAATCACCCGGATCCTGAACCATATCCTGAACCTGACGGCGCTCGGGCTCGATTGCGGCGCGGTGACCCCGGCGCTGTGGGGCTACGAGGAACGCGAAAAGCTGATCGAGTTCTACGAGGCCGCGTCGGGCGCCCGGTTCCATGCCAATTACTTCCGTCCCGGCGGGGTCTCGCGTGACCTTCCGGCGGGGCTGGAGGATCGGATCGCCGAATGGGCGCGCCAGTTCCCGGCCTGGATCGACGATCTGGAATCGCTTCTGACCAACAACCGGATCTGGAAGCAGCGCACGGTCGGGATCGGCATCTTCACGACCGAGCAGGCGCTGGCCTGGGGCTTCAGCGGTCCGTGCCTGCGCGCCTCGGGCGTGCCGTGGGACCTGCGCCGCGCCCAGCCTTATGACAATTACGACAAGGTCGAGTTCAACATCCCCGTCGCGCGCCAGGGCGATTGCTACGACCGCTACCTGATCCGCGTCGCGGAAATGCGCGAGAGCGTGCGGATCGTCGAACAGTGCCTGGCCCAGATGAAGCCCGGCCCGATCAAGATCCAGGACCACAAGATCACGCCGCCGCCCCGGCGCGAGATGAAGCGGTCGATGGAAGCCCTGATCCATCATTTCAAGCTGTTCACGGAAGGGTACCACGTCCCGCCGGGGGCAACCTATACGGCGGTCGAAAGCCCCAAGGGCGAATTCGGGGTCTATCTGGTCGCGGATGGCAGCAACCGGCCCTACCGGTGCAAGATCCGGCCGACCGGCTTCGCCCATCTGCAGGCCATCGACGAGATGTCGCGCCGCCACATGCTGGCCGACGCGGTGGCGATCATCGGGTCGCTGGACCTGGTGTTCGGCGAGATTGACAGGTGAAAGAGATGTCCGCTCACTCCCCCATTGACCAGATCGAGCAGCCTTCCTCCTTCGCCTTCGATGCCGAGAGCGAGGCCGAGATCGCCACGATCCTGGTCAAGTACCCGCCCGAGCGCAAAGCCAGCGGCACGCTGCCGCTGCTCTATGTCGCGCAGAAGCAGATGGGCCGCGTCACCGGCAGCGCCTGGGTGCCCCGGGTGGCGATGGACGAGATCGCCCGCCGGCTGGAGGTCGCGCCGATCCGCGTCTACGAGGTTGCGACCTTCTACCTGATGTTCAACACCAAGCCGATCGGCCGCTATCACCTGCAGGTCTGCACCACCACCTCGTGCTGGCTGCGCGGTTCGGACGACGTGGTCGCGGCCTGCAAGAAGGCCACCGGCATCTCCGCCTTCGGCCAGTCCAGCGCCGACGGACTGTTCACCCTGACCGAGGTCGAATGCCTGGGGGGATGTTCCAACGCGCCGATCCTGCAGGTGGATGACGATTTCTACGAGGATCTGGACGGACCGCGCACGATCGAACTGATCGAGGCGCTGCGGCGCGGCGATCGCCCGAAGCCGGGCCCGACCATCGATAGAATGGGTGCCGCCCCCGCGGGGGGGCGCAAGACGCTGACGGACAGTCCGGCGGACAGCCGGTCGGACCAGGGTTGAGCGGGAGAGACGGCAATGCTTCAGGACAAGGACCGGATCTTCACCAACCTGTATGGTCAGCAGGACTGGCGTCTGGCCGGCGCCCGGGCGCGCGGCGACTGGGACGGCACGGCCGAGATCATCGCCCGCGGGCGCGATGCGATCATCAACGAGATGAAGGCGTCCGGCCTGCGCGGCCGGGGCGGCGCGGGCTTCCCCACCGGCGTGAAATGGTCGTTCATGCCCAAGAATTCGGACGGCCGTCCTCATTACCTGGTGATCAACGGCGACGAATCCGAACCCGGCACCTGCAAGGATCGCGAGATCCTGCGCCATGACCCGCACAAGCTGATCGAGAGCGCGCTGATCGCCTCGTTCGCCATGGGGGCGCATGTCGCCTACATCTACATTCGCGGCGAATTCTTCAACGAAGCCCGGCATCTGCAGATCGCGATCGACGAGGCCTATGCCGCCGGCCTGATCGGCCAGAACGCCGCCGGCTCGGGCTGGGATTTCGATTTCTACATTCATCGCGGCGCCGGCGCCTATATCTGCGGCGAGGAAACCGCGCTGCTGGAAAGCCTGGAAGGCAAGAAGGGCCAGCCCCGGATGAAGCCGCCTTTCCCGGCGGCAATGGGCCTGTATGGCTGCCCGACCACGGTGAACAACGTGGAAAGCATTGCCGTCGCCGCGACCATCCTGCGGCGCGGGGCTACGTGGTTCTCGTCGCTGGGACGCCCGAACAACGCGGGCACCAAGCTGATGGCCATATCGGGCCACGTGAACACGCCCTGCGTGTTCGAGGAAGAACTCGGCGTTCCGCTGAAGGACATCATCGAAAAGCATGGCGGTGGCGTGCGCGGCGGCTGGGACAACCTGCTGGCGGTGATCCCGGGCGGCTCTTCGGTCCCGCTGCTGCCGGCCTCGGTCTGCGAGACCGTGCTGATGGATTACGACAGCCTGCGGGCCGAACGGTCGGGCCTGGGCACGGCATGCATGATCGTCATGGACAAATCCACCGACGTCATCCGCGCCATCGCCCGCTTCTCGCAATTCTACAAGCATGAAAGCTGCGGCCAGTGCACGCCCTGCCGCGAAGGCACGGGCTGGATGATGCGGGTCATGCACCGCATGGTCGAAGGCCGGGCCGAAATCGAGGAAATCGACATGCTCGAACAGGTGACGCGCCAGGTCGAAGGGCACACGATCTGTGCCCTCGGCGATGCGGCGGCATGGCCGATCCAGGGCCTGATCCGGCATTTCCGCCCGGTGATGGAGGAGCGGATCCGGGCCTACAAGGCCACCCACGGCGGCGGTCAGATCACGCAGGTGCCCCCGGGTATCCCCGTGGCGGCGGAGTAAGGGCGATGGTGAAGGTTACCGTCGACGGGATTCCGGTCGAAGTTCCCGGCGGGTCCAGCGCGTTGCAGGCGTGCGAGGCCGCGGGCAAGGAAATTCCGCGCTTCTGTTTTCATGAACGGCTGTCCGTCGCGGGCAATTGCCGCATGTGCCTGGTACAGGTGGTGCGCGCGCCGAAGCCCGTCGCGTCCTGCGGCTTTCCGGTGTCGGAAGGGATGGAAATCCTGACCGACACGGAAATCGTGCGCAAGGCGCGGCGCGCGGTCATGGAATTCCTGCTGATCAACCATCCGCTGGACTGCCCGATCTGCGATCAGGGCGGCGAGTGCGACCTCCAGGACCAGGCGTTCGGCTACGGCGCGGACCATTCGCGCTACCAGGAAGCCAAGCGGGCGGTGAAGGACAAATATCTCGGCCCGCTGGTCAAGACGGTGATGACGCGGTGCATCCAGTGCACGCGTTGCGTGCGCTTCGCCACCGAAATCGCGGGCGTGCCCGAACTGGGCGCCGTCTCGCGCGGCGAGAACATGGAAATCACCAACTACGTCGAAAAGGCCCTGACATCGGAACTGTCGGGCAACCTGATCGACATCTGCCCCGTGGGCGCGCTGACATCGAAGCCCTACGCCTTCGTCGCACGGCCGTGGGAACTCAAGCGCACGGATTCGATCGACGTCTGTGACGCCGTCGGCACCAATATCAGCCTGCATGCGCGCGGCAGCGCCGTCCTGCGCGCCGTGCCCCGCGTGAACGACGAGGTGAACGAGGAATGGCTGGCGGACAAGGGGCGCTTCTCGGTCGACGGGCTGAAGCACCGCCGCCTGGATCGCCCCTGGGTCCGCGTGCACGGCAAGCTGCACTCCGTCTCGTGGCAGGAGGCCTTCGTCGCCATCGGCCGCCGGCTGGACGGCGTGGCGGGTGACAGGATCGGCGCCATCGCCGGTGACCTGTGCGACGCCGAAAGCATGCTGGCGCTGAAGGACCTGATGACGGCGCTGGGCTCGCGCAACATCGACTGCCGGCAGGACGGCGCGCAGTACGACCTGTCCAGCCGCGCCTACTATACTTTCGGCAGTTCCATCGCCGGGATCGAGGACGCCGACGCGCTGCTGATCGTGGGCTCCGTTCCCCGGCAGGAAGCACCGGTCCTGAACGCGCGCATCCGCAAGCGCTTCGTCGCGGCGGGGCGGGGCGGGTTCCCGATCGGCCTGATCGGCGCCCCCACGGCCGACCCGACCTATGCGGCCCAGGTCCTCGGGGATGGGCCGGACGTGCTGACCGCCCTCCTGGACGGCACGCACCCCTTCGCCGATACGCTGAAGGCCGCGAAGCGGCCGATGATCATCGTCGGCCACGGCGCCCTGGTGCGCGAGGACGCGCAGGCGATCCTGGCGGCAAGCTGGGCGCTGGGGCAGGCGGTGGGCGCGATCGGCGCCGGCTGGAACGGGTTCAACGTGCTGCACAACGCGGCCAGCCGCGTGGCCGGCCTCGATCTGGGCCTGGTGCCCGGGCAGGGCGGCCGCAGCGTCGCGGGGATGATGAGCGGCGGCGTGGAAGTGCTGTGGCTGCTGGGCGCGGACGAATTCCACACCGCCCAGATCGGGCCCGAGACCTTCGTCATCTATCAGGGCCATCACGGTGACGCGGCCGCGGCCCGGGCGGATGTGATCCTGCCCGGCGCGACCTACGCCGAGAAATCCGGCACCTATGTCAATACCGAGGGCCGGGTCCAGCGGTCGTTCCGCGCGGTCATGCCGCCGGGCGACGCGCGCGAGGACTGGCGTATTCTCCGCGCCTTTTCCGAGGTCGTGGGCAAGACGCTGCCCTACGACACGCTGGAAGCCCTGCGCGAGCACCTGGCTGCCGTCAACCCGGTCTTCCGGGTGATCGGGGGGCGGGACGCGGTGGACGTCTCGGGCCTGACCGGGCCGGCCGGCGATCCGCGCGCGGTATCGTCGGCGCCGTTCCGCCCGGTCTTCGACGATTATTACCAGACGAATCCGATCTGCCGGGCCAGTCCGACGATGGGCGAATGTTCGCGGATCTATGTCCCCCCCCGGGCCCTGGCGGCGGAGTAAGGCGACGTGGCGCATTTCTTTCTGCACACCCTGATCGGTCAGGTGATCCTGACGGTCCTCGAGGCCCTGGCCGTGCTGGTGCCGCTGCTGCTGGGGGTCGCCTACCTGACCCTCGGGGAACGCAAGGTCATGGCGGCGATGCAGCTCCGCAAGGGGCCGAACGTGAACGGCCCGTTCGGCGTGCTGCAGGCCTTTGCCGACGCGATCAAGATGATCACCAAGGAAACGGTGATCCCGTCCGGGGCCAACCGGTTCCTGTTCCTGTTCGCACCGTTCCTGACCTTCTCGCTGGCCATGGTCGCCTGGGCGGTCATTCCCACCAATAACGGCTGGGCGATAGCGAACATCAATGTCGGGATACTCTACCTGCTCGCGATTTCCTCGCTGGGGGTCTACGGCATCCTGATCGCGGGCTGGGCGTCCAACTCCAAATACGCCTTCCTGGGCGGCCTGCGCTCGGCGGCGCAGATGGTGTCCTACGAGGTCTCGATCGGCCTGGTCATCGTCTCGGTCCTGCTGGCGGTCGGCAGCCTGAACCTGAACGACATCGTCCTCGCGCAGCGCCATGTCTGGTTCTGCCTGCCGATGTTCCCGATGTTCATCGTCTTCTTCATCTCGGCGCTGGCGGAAACCAACCGCGCGCCGTTCGACCTGCCCGAGGGCGAGAGTGAACTGGTGGCCGGCTTCTTCGTCGAATATTCGGCGCTGGCCTTCGGTCTCTTCTTCCTGGGCGAATACGCCAACATGTTCCTGATGTCGGGGATGGTCAGCATCCTGTTCCTGGGCGGCTGGCTGCCGCCGGTGGGGATCGCGCCCTTCACCTGGATCCCGGGGCCGCTGTGGCTGATCGCGAAGATCCTGTTCTGCCTGTTCGTCTTCATCTGGGTGCGCGCGACATTCCCGCGCTACCGCTACGACCAGCTGATGCGGCTGGGATGGAAGGTGTTCCTTCCGTTCTCGCTGGTGTGGATGGTGCTGACGGCGGGCTTCCTGCTGGCGACCGGGCTTCTGCCCCAGGGAGGAGCAAGCTGATGGGACATTTCGACCGGACGGTCCGTTCCTTCCTTCTGGCCGAGCTCGTGGCCGGAATGGGGGCCACGTTCAAGGCCATGTTCAAGCCCAAGGTGACGATCAACTATCCCTATGAAAAGGGACCGCTCTCGCCCCGCTTTCGTGGCGAGCACGCCCTGCGCCGCTACCCGAACGGCGAGGAACGCTGCATCGCCTGCAAATTGTGCGAGGCGACGTGCCCGGCGGAAGCGATCACCATCGAATCCGAACCCCGCGATGACGGGTCGCGGCGCACCACGCGCTACGACATCGACATGACGAAGTGCATCTATTGCGGCCTGTGCGAGGAAGCATGCCCGGTCGATGCGATCGTCGAGGGACCGAATTACGAGTTCGCGACCGAGACGCGGGAGGAACTCATGTACAACAAGGACAAGCTGCTCGCCAACGGCGACCGCTGGGAAAGCGTCCTGGCACGGCGGCTGGAGCTCGATGCGCCCTATCGTTGAGACATCCGGCGTAGGGACATCCAGCGTGGGGACATCGAGCCCCGGGCATCGGGAGGACATATCCATGCGGCAGGCCCGCTACAAACAGCCCCGCTACAAACAGCAAGGTCACAGATGATGGCCCAAATCGTCTTTTACGTCTTTGCGACGGTGCTGGTCCTGTCGGCCGGCATGGTGGTCAGCGCCCGCAATCCGGTGCATTCTGTCCTGTTCCTGATCCTGGCGTTCTTCAACGCTGCCGGATTGTTCCTGGTTGCGGGCGCCGAGTTCCTGGCGATGATCCTGGTCATCGTCTATGTCGGCGCGGTCGCGGTCCTGTTCCTGTTCGTCGTGATGATGCTCGACGTCCGGTTCACCGAGATGCGTGAGGGACTGCAGCGCTACGCGCCCTTCGGCGCGGCGGTGGGCGCCGTCCTGTTCGCGGAGCTGGCGCTGGCCTTCGGGCACTGGCAGGTCGCGCGGAACATCGCGGACGTGTCGCACCTGGTGCCGACCCCGGGGCGGACCAATACCGCGGCCCTGGGCGATGTCCTGTATACGCATTACATCTTCCTGTTCGAATCCTGCGGCCTGGTGCTGCTGGTCGCTATGATCGGCGCCATCGTGCTGACGCTGCGCGAACGCCCGGTGGGCAGGCGGCAGAACATCGAACGCCAGCACGAGCGTACGGCAGCGGATTCCCTGGACATGATGGCCCTGCCGCTGGGGCAGGGCGTCGTGGACAATGGCGGATACCGCCGTCCGAAGCAGTCTTATTACGTCGCGTCGGTCCCCGGATCGTACGGTGTCAGCGCCGATGCCGTGCCGCAGCCCGCCCCGGCCGGCGGAACGCCCGGCACGACGCCCAGTGATACGCATGGAGGGCTGGCGCAATGACCGGCGGACTCGGAAGCATCGGCATCGGCCCGTACCTGACGGTCAGCGCCATCCTGCTGGTGCTGGGCGTGTTCGGGATTTTCCTGAACCGCAAGAACGTCATCATCATCCTGATGTCGATCGAACTGATCCTGTTGTCGGCGAACCTGAATTTCGTCGCGTTCTCATCCGCGCTCGGCGACCTGTCGGGCCAGGTCTTCACCTTGTTCGTCCTGACGATCGCGGCGGCGGAATCCGCGATCGGGCTGGCGATCGTGACGGTCTATTTCCGCAACCGCGGATCGATCGAGGTCGAAGACATCACCATGATGAAGGGTTGAGCGGGTCATGGAAACGGCATCCTACCTTTTCGAGATCGCGGTCCTCGGCCCCCTGTTCGCTGCCCTCGTGGCGGGCCTGTTCGGCCGGCTGCTGGGGGACGGCCTGGCCCAGGCGCTGACCACGGGCCTGATGATCATCGCCGCCCTGTGCGGAGCCGGCGCGCTGTTCCTGGCGATGCATGCCGGCGGCATGCCCGTCGTGGTGCAACTGGCGGACTGGATCCGTGCCGGCAGCTTCCACGCCGCCTGGACCCTGCGGCTGGATACGCTGTCGCTGTCGATGGTCGCGATGGTGACCTGTGTCTCGGCGCTCGTTCACCTCTACAGCGTCGGCTATATGGGGCACGAGACGACGCCGACCTACCGGTTCTTCTCATACCTCTCGCTCTTCACCTTCGCGATGCTGATGCTGGTCACGTCCAACGACCTGGTCCAGCTCTTCTTCGGGTGGGAAGGCGTGGGCCTGTGCAGCTACCTGCTGATCGGAACCTGGTACGACCGCCCCAGCGCGAACAGCGCCGCGATCAAGGCGTTCGTGGTCAATCGCGTGGCCGATCTGTTCTTCATGGTGGGCATCGCCCTGCTGTTCGTGGAATTCGGCTCGGTCACCTACGACAATATCTTCGCGCTCGTCCCGGCGCATGGCGACGACACGTTCACGCTGTTCGGCACCCATCATATCTATGAAGTCATCTGCATGCTGCTGTTCATCGGTGCGATGGGCAAGTCGGCGCAGCTGTTCCTGCACACCTGGCTGCCCGACGCGATGGAAGGCCCGACGCCGGTCTCGGCCCTGATCCATGCCGCGACCATGGTCACGGCGGGCGTGTTCCTGATGGCGCGCATGTCGCCGCTGGTGGAATTCGCCCCGGGCACCAAGGCCTTCGTCGTGTTCATCGGCGCGACGACGTGCTTCTTCGCCGCCACGGTCGGCCTGGTCCAGCCGGACATCAAGCGTACGATCGCCTATTCCACCTGCTCGCAGCTCGGCTACATGTTCGCGGCGGTCGGGGTCGGCGCCTATCAGGCCTCGGTGTTCCACCTGACGACGCATGCCTTCTTCAAGGCGCTGCTGTTCCTGGGCGCCGGCTCGGTCATCCATGCCGTGCATGACGAACAGGACATGTTCCGCATGGGCGGCCTGTGGAAGAAGATTCCGCTGACCTACGGCGCGATGTGGGTGGGCAGCCTGGCGCTGGCGGGCATCTTCCCCTTCGCCGGATACTGGTCGAAGGATGCGATCCTGGAAGCGGCCTGGATGGCGCATAGCGGACTGGGCTTCTATGCCTGGAGCCTGGGCTGCATCACGGCATTCATCACCGCGCTGTATAGCTGGCGGCTGATCTTCCTGGTCTTCCACGGCACGCCGCGCGACGCGCACCTGCATGAAGGCGCGCATGAAAGCCCCGCCTGGATGACCATCCCGCTGGTGCTGCTGGGCTTGGGGGCGGTCCTCGCCGGCCTGCTGCTGGCGCCGTATTTCGTGGGCTCGGGCCAGGCGGCATTCTGGAACGGTGCGATCGTGAACGCGCCGGGCAACACCATCATCGCGACGCTGGAACAGACGCCGGAACTGATCGCCCTGGTGCCGACCTTCGCCGGGATCGCCGGCATCGTGGTGGCCTACCTGTGCTACATGGCCAACCCGGCGATACCGTCCGTCCTGGCGAACAGCCTGCGGCCGCTTTACCTGTTCCTGCTGAACAAATGGTATTTCGACGAACTGTACGAACACATCTTCGTCCGGCCGTACCGTGCCCTGGCGCGCCTGCTCTGGAAGGGCGCGGACGAAGGCGTGATCGAAGCCATCCCCCAGGGGCTGGCCCGCATTACGGCGGGGACCGCCACCCAGGCGGTGCGGACCCAGACCGGGTCGATCGCGGTCTATGCCTTCACGATGCTGATCGGCCTGGTGGTGCTCGTCTCCACCATGCTGGTCTTCCACTGATCTTTCCGGGAAACGGGTCTGAACCGATGAACTGGACACTTGCACTGCCGGAAATCGTCCTGGCGCTCTGTGGCCTCGCTATCCTCGTCTTCGGCGTGGTGCAGAAGAAGGAGCAGCCGTTCCTGTCCTGCTCCATGCTGACGATCGGCGCGTTCGTGCTGACCGGTTTCCTGGTCGTGATGTCGCCGGACGGGGTCGGATACAACCATATCTTCGTCAATGACGATTTCGCCCGCTTCATGAAGATCCTCAGCCTGGCGGGCGGGGCATTCGCCACCATGCTGACGGTCGGCTACGCGCGGAACATGAAGGTGGAACGGTTCGAATTTCCCGTCCTGCTGCTGTTCTCGACCCTGGGTGCGATGATGATGGCGTCGTCCGAGAACCTGATGACGCTGTTCATCGGCCTGGAACTGTCGTCGCTTGCCATCTACATCCTCTGCGCCTTCGCACGGGACGAGGTCAGGGGCGGCGAGGCCGGGCTGAAATATTTCGTCCTGGGCTCGCTGGCCTCCGGCCTGCTGCTCTACGGCTCGTCCCTGGTCTACGGCTATGCCGGCACGATGGAATATGGCGGCATCCAGATGGCGCTCAGCACCAGTTCCACCGCCGTGCCGATGGGCCTGATGTTCGGCATCGTGTTCATGCTGGCCGGGCTGACCTTCAAGCTGTCGGCGGTGCCGTTCCATATGTGGACACCGGACGTCTACCAGGGCGCGCCGACCTCGGTGACCGCGTACATGGCCGGCGCGCCGAAATTCGCGGCCTTCGCGCTGCTGCTGCGGGTCATGGCCGGTCCCTTCGGCCATGTCGCGCCGCAATGGCAGATCCTGGTCGAAGGTGTCTCGATGCTCTCGATGCTGTTCGGTTCGCTGGCGGCCATTCCCCAGACCGACATCAAGCGGCTGATGGCCTATTCCTCGATCGGCCATATGGGCTACGCCCTGATGGGCCTGTGCGCCGGCACGGCCGAGGGCATGCGCGGCACGCTGGTCTATCTGACCACGTACCTGCTGATGAATGTCGGCGCCTTCGCCGTCATCATCGCCATGCGCCGCAAGGGGCGTGAAGTGACCGGGATCGCCGACCTGGCCGGGCTGGGCAAGACCGATCCGGGCCTGGCCACCGCCATGGCGATCTTCATGTTCAGCATGGCGGGTGCGCCGCCGCTGGCCGGGTTTTTCGGCAAGATGATGGTGTTCTATGCCGCGATCAACGCCCACCTGTTCGGCCTGGCGGCCATCGGCGTCGTCAGCAGCGTGATCGGCGGCTACTACTATGTCCGCATCGTCAAGGTGATGTTCTTTGACGACGCCGCGGCCCCCCTCGATCGCCGGCCGCTGTCGCTGTCCTTCGTCTCGGTGGGCATGGGCATCGCCACCACCGGCTTCCTGCTGGTGCTGGGACCGGTATCCAGCGCGGCGCAGGCGGCGGCCCAGGCCCTGTTCAGGTGAACGGCGCGACGCCGGTCGCACCCGTACCGCCGCCGGGGCCGACACCCTGGCGGCTGGAGATTCATGACGAACTGGACTCGACGTCCGATACCTGCCTGGCCCGGGCCGGGCAGGGCGAACGCTCCGGCCTGGCCGTCATGGCCCGCCGCCAGACGCGCGGGCGTGGCAGCCGGGGGCGGGACTGGCAGGACCCGGGCGGGAACCTCGCGTTTTCGGTCTTGCTCCGGCCGGGCGGGAAAGGGGAATGGCCCGTCGGGCTGTGGCCCTTCATTGCCGGCCTGGCTTTCCACGGGGCGATTGCACCCTGGATTCCCCACCCCATATCTCTCCGGCTGAAATGGCCGAACGACCTGCTTCTGGAAGGGCGCAAGGCGGCTGGAATCCTGATCGAGGCCGGCACGGATTCGTCCGGGCGATTGCTGGTGATCGGGTTCGGCGCCAATCTGCGGGCGGCCCCCGCCATTACGGGACGGGACCTGGCCTGTGTCGCCGAATACGGAACGGCGCCCGAGCCGGAGATCGTGGCACGGGCGATCTGCGCCGGACTGGACCATTGGATGGCGGTTTGTGGCGGGCAGGGGGACGGCCTGGGGTTCGAAGCGGTGCGGCAGGCGTGGCTGGCGCACGCGCACCCCATGGGCACAAGGCTTGTGGTGCGCGCTGAAAGCGGGCAGGTAGAAGGTTCGTTCGCTGGTCTGGACGCGCAGGGCATGCTCCTGCTGCGTTGCGCCGACGGACTGAAACGGATTTCCACCGGCGAAATCCTGCTGCTGGACTAGGTGCCGGCGGGATCGACGGTGACAGGCGCGACGCCTGAATTTTTTTGGCCTGACGGCAGGCGGGGACGATCGTCGAGCGGAGGCGCACCCTTCGGCTCCGGTCGGTTCGGATGGGGCCAGGGCCGATACGGGATTGCCGCCCGATCCGGCGGTACGGAATTCTGGCGGACAGGGCTTTGTCCGCGATGGGTGCGGACCGGCAGGTCCAGACGACGCATGAGACTGATTTTAACGAGCGTATTCATAAGATGAGGCCATCAACCCCATCACGATCTGCTCTGGTATAAAAGGACTTGGTTATGAACGATTTGAGTGATGGTCTGGCCTTTCTGCCCTTGGGCGGAACGGGCGAGATCGGCATGAATCTCAACCTTTACAGGCTGGGCGGCACATGGCTGGCGGTGGATTGCGGAATCGGCTTCAGCGGCAACGACACGCCGGAAGCCGAGATCCTGATGCCCGATCCCGTCTTCATCGTCGACCGCAAGGCGGATCTCGCCGGACTGGTCATCACCCACGCGCATGAAGACCATCTGGGCGCTGTCGCCCATCTGTGGCCGCGCCTGGGTTGCCCGGTCTATGCCACGCCGTTCGCGGCCGCCGTGCTGCGCCGCAAGCTGAGCGAGGCCCATCTGCAGCAGCAGGTGAAGATCCACATCATTCCCCCGGGCGGCGAATTCATGGTCGGCCCGTTCGACCTGCGCTTCATCCCCGTCACCCATTCGGTGCCCGAGGCCCAGGCGCTGGTCCTGCGCACGCCGCAGGGCATCGTGGTGCATACCGGCGACTGGAAGTTCGATCCCACCCCGATGGTCGGGCCGCCGACCGACATCGCGGCGTTCGAGGCGCTGGGCGACGAGGGCGTGCTGGCCCTGGTCTGCGACAGCACCAACGTGATGACCCAGGGCCCTTCGGCGTCCGAGGCCGACGTGCGGCGCGGCATGACCGACCTGATCGGTTCGCTGCAGGGGCGGATTGCCGTGACCTGCTTCGCCAGCAACGTGGCGCGGGTGGAAACCATCGCCAAGGCGGCGCAGGCCGCCGGGCGTTCGGTGGTGATCGTCGGCCGGTCGCTGCGCAACCTGGACGTGGCGGCGCGGGAATGCGGCTACCTGGTCGATGTGCCGCCCTTCCTGTCGGAACAGGAAGCCAATTCGCTGCCGGATGACGAGGTAGTGCTGATCATCACCGGCAGCCAGGGCGAGCCGCGCTCGGCCCTGTCGCGCATCGCCAGCGACAGCCATCCCAACATCTCGCTGGGCCAGGGCGATACCGTCATCTACAGCAGCCGCATGATCCCGGGGAACGAACAGGCGGTCATGCAGGTGCAGGACAACCTGACCCGCCGCGGCGTACGCGTGCTGACCGACCGCGATCATCTGGTGCATGTGTCCGGCCACGCCACCGGCGGCGACGTGCGGCGCCTGTTCGACATGGTGCGGCCGCGCTTCGCGGTGCCGGTCCATGGCGAATGGCGCCACCTGACCGCCAATGCCGCCATCGCGCGGGAAAAGGGTGTGTCCCCCATCCTGCTGGAAGACGGCGACATCCTGAACCTGGCCCCCGGCGCGGTCGAGGTCGTGGACACCGCGCCGACCGGCCGCCTGGTGCTGGACGGCGGCCGCCTGCTGCCGATCAATGGCGGGGTGCTGGCCGCCCGTCGGCGCATGCTGTTCAACGGCATGGTCATCGGCAGCTTCGCGGTGGATGATGAGGGCTACCTGATCGGCGACCCCAAGGTCAGCGCGCCGGGCCTGCTGGACCCCGAGGACCCGGAAACCTCGCGCATGACCGAGGAATTCGGTGACGCCCTGGACGAAATCCCCGACGAACTGCGCCGCGACGACACCACCTTCCGCGAGGCCGCGAAGACCGCGCTCCGCCGCGCCCTGGGCCGCAAGCTGCAGAAGCGGCCGCTGGTCGACGTCCACCTCCTCCGCGTCTGAGTCGGTCCGTAAACGCGCTCTGGTGGCGATCCGACGCGCGTTTCCTGCGCTTCGCTGCTCACGGCCCACAAGGCCGCTCCGCTGCGATGCTCGGAAACATGCGACGGGCGTGCCGCTTTGCGGCACTCTCGCTCACCAGACCACGTTTCCGGACCGACTTTTGTGGGTATATCTGAAGGGATCGGGCCCTAAAGGATTACGGCAGGAAAGGCGGTCGCCCTTCCTGCCGTTCCCGGACGTTTTTTTCCCTAGACCCGGCGTATCGTCACGACCGGATCAGACGGGCGGGACTGTAGGAGGCTGCGGCGGGCCTGTCACCTGCCTCACGCAGTTGTTGAACGGGCCGGGTTTCACGCCTGGGTGTAGGGGTGGACGGATACCTGCCGGTGGGGCGTGGCGGCGGCCCGGATTCTGGCGTATTCGTCTTCTCCTGTTTCACGATCCGCCCGGCGTCCGCCGGTTTTTCCGAGGTTGATAACGGTATGCGTCTGTCCCGCGGCTTCCTGCCCACTCTCAAGGAGAATCCTGCCGAGGCGCAGGTCATCTCGCACCGGCTCATGCTGCGGGCCGGTCTGATCCGCCAGACGGCGGCGGGGATTTATGCGTGGCTGCCGGCCGGCTGGCGCGTGCTGCAGAACATCGCCCGGATCGTGCGCGAGGAACAGGACGCGATCGGCGCGCAGGAACTGCTGATGCCCACCGTCCAGTCGGCGGAACTGTGGAAGCGGTCGGGCCGCTATGACGCCTACGGCCCCGAAATGCTGCGCATCCAGGACCGGCACGAGCGCGAACTGCTGTACGGCCCGACCAACGAGGAAATGATCACCGACCTGTTCGGCCAGGTGGTCAAGTCGTACCGCGAACTGCCGCAGGTCCTGTACCATATCCAGTGGAAATTCCGTGACGAGGTCCGTCCGCGCTTCGGCGTGATGCGCGGCCGCGAGTTCCTGATGAAGGACGCCTACAGCTTCGACCTCGATTACGCGTCGGCCGTCGATTCGTACCGGCGGATGATGCTGGCCTACCTGCGCACCTTCCAGCGCCTGGGTGTCCGGGCCATCCCGATGGTGGCCGATACCGGCCCGATCGGTGGCGAACTGAGCCACGAATTCCTGATCCTGGCGCCCACGGGCGAAAGCGGCGTGTTCTTCGACGGCGCGTTCGAGGAACAGGACTGGCTGTCCGACCCGGTGGATATCGACGACCGCGAATCGCTGGATGCGTTCTTCACCCGCATGACCTCGTTCTATGCCGCGACCGACGAAAAGCATGACGAGGCCGCCTGGGCCGACGTCCCCGCCGAGCGCCGGCGCGAGGGCAGGGGCATCGAAGTCGGGCACATCTTCCATTTCGGCCGCAAATACACCGAATCGATGGATATCACCGTCAGCGGTCCGGACGGCGCGCCGCTCTATCCGGAAATGGGCTCGTACGGCATCGGCGTGTCGCGCCTAGTCGCCGCGATCATCGAGGCCAGCCATGACGATAACGGCATCATCTGGCCGGACAGCGTGGCCCCCTTCCGCGCCGCGATCCTGAACCTGAAGACGGGGGATGCGGCCTGCGACGCGATCTGCGAACAGGTGTACGCCGCCGCCCCCGAATCCTTCCTGTATGACGACCGGGGCGAGCGCGCGGGCGTGAAGTTCGCCGATGCCGACCTGATGGGCCATCCGTGGCAGGTCATCGTGGGCCCCAGGGGCGCCAAGGAGGGCAAGGTGGAACTGAAGCGCCGCGCCGACGGCGCGCGGTTCGAACTGTCGGTGGATGACGCCCTGGCCCGAATCCTCGGGGGCTGATCGATGTTCGGTCCGTTCGAACGGGCGGTTGCCGGCCGGTACCTGCGTGCCCGCAAGGGTGAGCGGTTCGTGTCCGTCATCGCCATTTTCTCGCTGGTCGGCATCGCGCTGGGTGTGGCCACGCTGATCATCGTCATGTCGGTGATGAACGGGTTCAAGGCCGACCTGATGGGGCGGATTCTCGGCCTGAACGGCGATCTCAGCCTGTTCGGCGTGACCCGCACCATCCAGAACTACGACGACCTGGCGGCGACCGTGCGGCAGGTGCCTGGCGTCGTCACCGCCACACCGCTGATCGAAGGGCAGGTACTGCTCAATTCCGGCAGCTACAACGCGGGCGGGATGGTACGGGGCATGACCCGCGCCGGGCTGCACGACCTGCATGAAATCAGCGATTCCCTCATCGCCGGGTCGCTGGACGATTTCGCGGGCAATGATGCGATCATCGTCGGCGTGACCCTGGCGGAACGGGCCGGGCTTTCCGTGGGGTCGAAGCTGACGCTGATCTCGCCCAACGGTGCGGCGACGCCCTTCGGCACCATGCCGCGCATCCGCGCCTATCGCGTGGTCGCGATCTTCGATGCCGGAATGCACGACTATAATTCCAGCTACGTCTTCCTGCCGCTGCCGGCGGCGCAGATCTATTTCGAAATGCCCGCCCAGGTGACGCAGGTCCAGGTGACGACCCGGGATGCGACGAACGTCCAGCCGGTGCGCATGGCGATCGAGCAGGCCGTCGCCGACCCGCGCATCCGCGTGCTGGACTGGACACAGAGCAACAACGCCTTCTTCGGCGCGGTCACGGTGGAACAGAACGTGATGTTCCTGATCCTGACCCTGATCGTGCTGGTGGCGGCCTTCAACGTGATTTCGTCCCTGATCATGATGGTCAAGGACAAGACCGGCGACATCGCGGTGCTGCGCACCATCGGCGCCAGCCGGGGGGCGATCATGCGCATCTTCCTGATGTGCGGGGCCTCGGTCGGCGTGACGGGCACGGTGGTCGGCACCGTGCTGGGCATCGTGTTCTGCCTGAATATCGAACGCATCCGGCAGGGGCTGCAATCGCTGACCGGGACCAACCTGTTCAACCCGGAAATCTATTACCTGGAACATCTGCCGGCCAAGCTGGTCTGGTCCCAGGTGTCCGAGGTCATCGTCATGGCGCTGGTCCTGTCGCTGCTGGCCACGCTCTACCCGTCCTGGCGTGCCGCCCGGACCGATCCCGTCGAGGCCCTGCGCCATGAGTGAGACCGTGAATGAGGCTGGCCGGGACCCGCTGGTGCTGTCCGACGTCTGGCGCACGTTCCACAGCGGGGACGAGCGGCTGGACGTGCTGCAGGGCGCGGACCTGACCCTGCGCGCGGGCGAGATCGTGGCCCTGGTCGCGCCGTCGGGCACCGGCAAATCGACCCTGCTGCATCTGGCCGGATTGCTGGAATCCCCTGATCGCGGGCAGGTCCTGGTCGGCGGCCAGGATGCGGGGCGCCTGGACGATTCCGGGCGCACGGCCATCCGCCGCCGCCGCATCGGCTTCGTCTACCAGTTCCATCACCTGCTGGCGGAATTCACGGCGCGGGAAAACGTGGTGCTGCCGCAACTGATCGCGGGTGTGGCCAGGGCCGACGCCCGTGCCCGGGCGGACGCGCTGCTGGGCTCGTTCGGGCTGGCGCACCGGCTGGACCATCTGCCCGGTCGCCTGTCGGGGGGCGAAAAGCAGCGCGTGGCCATCGCCCGCGCGCTGGCCAACCGGCCGGGCATCCTGCTGGCGGACGAACCGACCGGCAACCTGGACGTCCACACCTCGGACGCGGTGTTCGACGAATTGCTGCGCATGGTCCGGGGCGAGGGCGTGGCCGCCCTGATCGCGACCCATAACGAGGCCCTGGCCGCCCGCATGGACCGCGTCGTGACCCTGCGCGACGGACGGTTGGTGGACGTGGCCCCCGTGGCGTAGGATCGCGCCATGCCCCACGCCGATTTCGTCCATCTTCGCGTTCATTCCGCCTATTCGCTCAGCCAGGGGGCGATCCGCATCCCCGAGATCGCGTCCCTGGCGCAGGACATGCGCATGCCGGCGGTGGCGATCACCGATACCGGCAACCTGTTCGGGGCGCTGGAATTCTCGCAATATTGCTCGGGCAAGGGGGTGCAGCCGATCATCGGCTGTCAGGTCGGCCTGCCGCCGCGCAACGACAAGCCCGGCGCGCCGGCCGAGCCCGTCGTCCTGCTGGCGCAGGACGAAACCGGGCTGATGAACCTGCAATACCTGTCTTCGCAGGGGTTCCTGACGGGCGACACCGCCGAGCCGACGGTGACGCTGGACGTGCTGTGCGAGCGGGCGGAGGGACTGATCCTGCTGACCGGCGGCACGCGCGGCCCGCTGTTCCGCATGCTGGCCGACGGGCAGCAGGACGAGGTCGCGCAGTGGCTGGAACGGCTGCACGCCGCCTTCGGAGACCGGCTGGCGGTCGAACTGCACCGGCACGGGCTGCCGGTCGAAAAGGCGGTCGAACCCGGCATGATCGCGCTGGCCGACCGGATGGGCCTGCCGCTGGTCGCGACCAACGAATGCTTCTTCCCCCGGCCGGAGATGTACGAGGCGCATGACGCGCTGCTGTGCATCGCCCAGGGCCGCACGATGGCCGAGCGCGACCGCTGGCGGGTCACGCCGGAACATTGGTTCAAGCCCCCCGCGATGATGCGCGACCTGTTCGCGGACCTGCCGGAAGCCTGCGACAACACGCTGGCCATCGCCCGGCGCTGCGCGGTGCGGGTGGAAACCCGCAAGCCCCTGCTGCCGGTCTGCCCCAAGGTGCAGCCGGGCGCGACCGAGGAGCAGACCCTGCGCGCCATGGCCGAGGACGGGCTGGCCCGCCGGCTGGCGCGCATGGACATGGATGACGCGACCCGTCAGGTCTATCGCGACCGGCTGACGTTCGAGCTGGATATCATCGCGAAGATGGGCTTCCCCGGCTATTTCATGATCGTCGCGGACTTCATCCAGTGGGCGAAGGCGCATGACATTCCGGTGGGGCCGGGGCGCGGATCGGGGGCGGGGTCGCTGGCGGCCTGGGCGCTGACGATCACCGATATCGACCCGATTCCCTTCAACCTGCTGTTCGAACGGTTCCTGAACCCCGAACGCGTGTCGATGCCCGACTTCGACATCGATTTCTGCCAGGACCGGCGGGACGAGGTCATCCGCTACGTCCGCGGCGAATACGGTCCCGACCGCGTGGCGCAGATCATCACCTTCGGCAAGCTGCAGGCCCGGGCGGCGGTACGCGACGTGGGCCGCGTGCTGGGCCTGCCGTTCGGCATGGTCAACAAGGTCGCGGAACTGATCCCCAACAATCCGGCCAAGCCCGTGACCCTGAAACAGGCGATCGACGGCGAGCCCCGCCTGCAGGAGATGCGCGATACCGACGAGGCGATCCGCCGCCTGATGGAAATCGCGCTCCAGCTCGAAGGGCTGTACCGCCACGCCAGCACCCATGCGGCCGGCGTCGTGATCGGCGACCGGCAACTGGTCGAACTGGTGCCGCTCTACCGCGATCCCAAGAGCGACATGCTGGTCACCCAGTACAACATGAAGTTCGTCGAGCAGGCGGGGCTGGTGAAGTTCGACTTCCTGGGCCTGACCACCCTGACCATCCTGCAGCGCGCCTGCCAGTTCCTGAAGGGGCTGGACGTGACGGTCGATCTGACCACGCTGCCGCTGGACGACGCCCCGACGTACGAGATGCTGGCGCGCGGCGACACGGGCGGCGTGTTCCAGTTCGAAGGCGCGGGCATGCGCGACGTGCTGAAGCAGATGCGCCCGACGCGGCTGGAGGACCTGATCGCCGCCGTGGCGCTCTACCGTCCCGGCCCCATGGCCAACATCCCCGATTACTGCCGCCGCAAGCACGGCGAGGCGTGGGAGCCCCCGCACGAGGAGATCCGCTCGATCCTGGAAGAGACCTACGGCATCATGGTCTACCAGGAACAGGTGATGCAGATCGCCCAGAAGATGGCGGGCTACAGCCTGGGCGGCGCCGACCTGCTGCGCCGCGCGATGGGCAAGAAGATCCGCGCCGAGATGGACAAGCAGCGCGAGATCTTCACCGAGGGCGCGGTCGGTCGCGGCATCGACCCCGAGAAGGCGGCCGAGGTCTTCGACCTGATGGCCAAGTTCGCCGATTACGGCTTCAACAAATCCCACGCCGCCGCCTATGCGCTGGTGTCGTACCAGACGGCGTGGATGAAGGCGAACCATCCGGTGCCGTTCCTGGCCGCCTGCATGTCTCTGGCGCGGGAAAAGACCGACAAGCTGGCGGCCCTGCGGCAGGAGGCCGAGCGGCTGGGCATTCCCGTCCTGCCGCCCGACATCAACGCTTCGGGGCCGGATTTCACCGTCGAGCGCCTGGCCGACGGCCGCCTGGGCATCCGCTACGCGCTGGCGGCGGTCAAGAAGGTCGGATTCGCGGCGATGGAGGCCCTGGTGGCGTCGCGCGGCGACCGTCCGTTCGCCGACCTGTCGGACCTGGCGGCGCGTGTGGACCCGCGCCAGTTGAACAAGATGCAGATCGAAAACCTGGCCAAGGCCGGGGCCTTCGACACGGTGGTGCCCAACCGCGCCCTGGTCGCGGCGGCGGCGGAGACGGTCCTGCGCCGCGCCAACACCAAGGCGCAGGAGGCCGCGAGCGGCCAGATCGGCCTGTTCGGCGGCGGAGGGCCCACGCCGGCGCCGGAACCGCTGCGCCTGCCGGACGTGACCGACTGGCCGGAATTCGAACGGCTGGGGATGGAGGCCGAGGCCATCGGCTTCCACCTGACGGCGCATCCGCTCGATTCCTACGGCCTGCTGCTGCGCCGGCTGGGGGCCGTGCGCGCCACGGCGCTGGAGGCCGCCGCCCAGGCCGGGCTGACGCGGGTCAAGATCGCCGGCTGCGTGGTCGACCGCAAGGAACGCCCGACCCGCACCGGCAGCAAGATGGCCTGGGTGCGCCTGTCCGATTCCAGCGGCGGGTGCGAGGTCACGCTGTTTTCCGAGGTCCTGTCGCGCACCCGCGACATCCTGACCGCCGGCACCGCCGTGCTGGTGACGGCCGATCTGCGCCTGGACGGCGAGGCCCTGCGCATCACCGGCAGCGACGTGGTGGCGCTGGAACAGGCGGCGGCCGACGCGGCGGCGGAACTGCGCATCTGGTTCGACCGCGAGGACGCGATCACCCCGATCCACGCCATCCTGTCCGAGGAGAAGGGGGGGCGCGGCAAGGTCATCCTGCTGCCGTCGGTGGCCGAAACCCGCGATGTCGAGGTGCGGCTGGGCGGCGCCTATCGCGTCACGCCGCGCATGGCGCAGATGATCAAGGCCGTCGCCGGCGTGGCCCGGGTCGAACAGGGATAGGATCAGGGGTAGGGGCAGTTTCCCGCCGCGCCGCGCTTGCATTGCACGGCAAAAAAGGTCATATCGACGCCCGTCGGCCCCTCGGCCGGCAATTCGCACGCGAAGCAGTGCCTCTGGTGTCCTGCGGGATTTCCCCCGGGACCGGCGCTTCGCGGAGGACCAACCAGAAGATCAAGGATTTGGCCGATCATGGCTATGCCCGATTTCACGATGCGCCAGCTGCTGGAAGCCGGCGTTCATTTCGGACACCACACCCGCCGCTGGAACCCGCGCATGGCGCCGTTCCTGTTCGGCGTGCGCAACCAGGTTCACATCATCGATCTGCAGCAGACGGTGCCGATGCTGGACCGCGCGCTGAAGGCGATCCGTGACACCGTCGCCGGCGGTGGCCGCGTCCTGTTCGTCGGCACCAAGCGCGCCGCCGCCGACCAGATCGCCGAGGCCGCGAAGCGGTCCGGCCAGTATTACGTCAACCACCGCTGGCTGGGCGGCATGCTGACGAATTGGAAGACCATCACCGGTTCGATCAAGCGCCTGCGCCAGATCGACGACATGCTGACCGGGGACACGCACGGCCTGACGAAGAAGGAAATCCTGGACATCACCCGCAACCGCGAGAAGCTGGAGCGGTCGCTGGGTGGTATCAAGGAGATGGGCGGCCTGCCGGACATCCTGTTCGTGATCGACACGAACAAGGAGAAGCTGGCCGTCGAGGAAGCCAACAAGCTGGGCATCCCGGTCGTCGCGATCCTGGACAGGCAATTCCGATCCGCGCGGCGGTGACTTTCCAGATCCCGGAAAATAGAAGATTGCCATCCGCGGCCATCGCCCTGTAGTTGAGAACTGGTGTGGGGCGGGGTGCTGATCGGCATCTCGACGAAGATGGGCGCGTCGGGCCAGGATTTCGGCGCCGCCGAGGAACTGCCGGTCGACACGGCGGCCGAAGCCGCCGCGGCCGAGGCTGCCCCCGCGGCCTGAGTGTCGCGGACTGGAGTTTGACGGGTTCCACCCCGCGCCGCCCGGGCGGCGCGGGGTGGGATCTTCACGATGACAGATGCAAGGGCGCGCCCTGCCGTCACGGCAGGGCGCGCGCCTGCCTTGAGGAGTGACGCATATGGCGGAGATTACCGCAGCCCTGGTGAAGGAACTTCGCGAGAAGACCGGTGCCGGCATGATGGACTGCAAGAAGGCCCTGAACGAGGCCGGCGGCGAGATCGAGGGCGCGATCGACTGGCTGCGCACCAAGGGCCTGGCGGCGGCCGCGAAGAAGTCGGGCCGCGTGACGGCCGAGGGCCTGGTGGCCGTGGCCTCGGCCCCCCGCGCTGCCGCGATGGTCGAAGTGAACGCCGAAACCGACTTCGTCGCGCGCAACGAGAGCTTCCAGGCGTTCGTCGAGGCCGTGGCCCGCGCTGCGCTGACCGCCGGCGAGGACCTGGAGAAGATCAAGGCCGTGGTGCTGGACAGCGGCCGCACCGTCGCTGACGAGCTGACCCACCTGATCGCGACGATCGGCGAGAACATGTCGATCCGCCGCGCCCGCGTGCTGAGCGTGCCGTCGGGCGTCGTCGCCAGCTACATCCATTCCGCCGTCCGTCCGGGCCTGGGCAAGATCGGCGTCCTGGCCGCCATCGAAGCCCCGTCCGAGAGCGAGGCGCTGGAACTGCTGGGCCGCCAGGTCGGCATGCATGTCGCCGCCACCCGCCCGGCCGCGCTGGACATCGACAGCGTCGATCCCGCGTCGCTGGAGCGCGAGCGTGCGGTGCTGGTCGAGCAGGCCCGTGCCTCCGGCAAGCCCGAAGCGATCATCGAGAAGATGGTCGAAGGCCGCATCCGCAAGTTCTACGAGGAAGTGGTCCTGCTGGAGCAGGTCTGGGTGCATGACGGCGAAAGCACCGTCCGCAAGGTCGTCCAGAAGGCCGGCGCCAAGCTGAGCGGCTTCGATCGCTTCCAGCTCGGTGAAGGCATCGAGAAGGAAGAGAACGACTTCGCGGCCGAGGTCGCCAAGGCGGCCGGCGTCTGACCGGCACGCGACCCTCTGATCGCAGCCTGAACGGGGCGGGGCCTTCCTGATGGAATGGGAGGCACCCGCCCTTGTGCTGTCTGCGTCCCCCTATGGCGAAAGCAGCGCCATCGTCCATCTGCTGACCGAGGATCTCGGCCTGGTCCACGGCCTGGCCCGTGGGGGCACCGCCCGCGCCAACCGCGCGCTGTGGCAGCCCGGTAACCTGATCCGCGCCTCCTGGCGGGGGCGCCTGCCGGACCAGTTGGGCAATCTGTCCGGCGAACTGGTCCATGGGTCCGCCGCGCGGCTGATGTCCGCGCCGCTGGCCCTGGCGATGCTGGCCTCGGCCTGCGCGGTGGCCGACGGCACCCTGCCCGAGCGCGAACCCCATCCCCGTATCTTCCACCTGCTGACCCGCTTCTTCAGCCTGCTCAGCCTCGACCCCGACATGGCCGGGTGGGGCGGCATGGCGGCCCTGCTGCGGTGGGAGGCCTGCCTGCTCGGCGACCTGGGCTATGGCATGGACCTGTCGGCATGCGCGGTGACGGGGGGCAGCGCGGAACTGGCCTGGGTCTCGCCCCGGACCGGGCGCGCGGTCAGCGACGCGGCGGCGGGGGAATGGCGGCCGCGCCTGCTGCGCCTGCCGCCGCTGTTCCTGGACGAATCCGATCCCGGCACCGTCCAGGACTGGCGGGACGGGCTGCGCCTGACCGGGCATTTCCTGGCCCGTGACGCCTTCGGCCAGCGCCATCGCCCGCTGCCGCCCGCGCGGTTGCGGCTGGTGGATATGATCGATGCCCTTCAGCCCGGCGCCCTCCACCCCGACGATTGAGGCACGCACGCGATGGACAAATCGCGGATTTTCTCTATCTGTTCCCGGGACAGGAGGAGTGCGCATGTCAGTGGATACCAGCGGCCATATCGAGGAAACCCGTCTCGCGGACGCGTTGAGCGAGCGGTACCTGGCCTATGCGATGTCCACCATCATGTCGCGTTCGCTGCCCGACGTGCGCGACGGGCTGAAGCCGGTGCATCGCCGGATGATCTATGCGATGCGGCAATTGCGCCTGGACCCGACATCGGGGTTCAAGAAATGCGCCCGCGTCGTCGGTGACGTCATCGGTAAATACCACCCCCACGGCGATGCTTCGGTCTACGAGGCGCTGGTGCGCCTGGCGCAGGATTTCGCCGTCCGCTACCCACTGGTCGAGGGGCAGGGCAATTTCGGCTCGATCGACGGCGATAACGCGGCGGCGATGCGTTATACCGAAGCCCGGATGACCGAGGTCGCGCGCGCCCTTCTGGAAGGGATCGACGACGATTCGGTCGATTTCCGCCCGACCTATGACGGCGAGGAGCAGGAACCCGTTGTCCTGTCGGCGGCCTTTCCGAACCTGCTGGCCAACGGCGCGGCCGGCATCGCGGTCGGCATGGCCACCAGCATTCCCCCCCATAATGTCGGCGAGATCTGTTCGGCCGCGATCAGGCTGATCCGGTCGCCTGATGCGACGGTGGCGGACCTGATGGAGGACATGCCCGGTCCGGACTTCCCGACCGGCGGCCTGATCGTCGAGGACCGCACGACCCTGTTGCAGGCCTACGAGACCGGGCGCGGCAGCATGCGCATCCGCGCCCGCTGGTCGGTCGAGCAGGGCCGATTCGGCACCTGGCAGGTCGTGGTGACGGAAATTCCGTACCAGGTGCAGAAATCCCGCCTGATCGAGCAGATCGCCGACCTGATGGAACAGAAGAAGCTGCCGCTTCTGGGCGATATCCGCGACGAAAGCACGACCGACATCCGCCTGGTGCTGGAGCCCAAGTCGCGCGGTGTGGAACCCGAAGTGCTGATGGAAACGCTGTTTCGCGCCACCGCGCTGGAAAGCCGCTTCGCCCTGAACATGAACGTGCTGGGCGCCGACCGCGTGCCCGGCGTACGCAGCCTGCGCGAGGTCCTGCGCGCGTGGCTGGACCATCGGCATGATGTGCTGCAACGCCGCAGCCGCCACCGGCTGCAGGCGGTGGACCGCAGGTTGGAAATCCTGGACGGGTTCCTGGCCGTCTATCTGAACCTGGATGAAGTCATTCGCATCATCCGCGAAGAAGACGACGCCAAGGCCGGGCTGATGGCCACGTTCTCGCTGACCGAATTGCAGGCCGAGTCGATCCTGAACATGCGCCTGCGCAGCCTGCGCCGGCTCGAGGAACTGGAGATCCGCAAGGAACACGCGGCGCTGACGGCCGAACGCGGTGACCTGACGGCCCTGCTGGGCAGCGAGCCCCTGCGCTGGAAGAAAATCACCGAGGAAGTGAAGGCCATCCGCAAGGCATTCGGCGCCGGCGCGCTGGGCACGCGGCGCAGCGAACTGGCCGCCCCGCCGCGCGCGATCGAACTGTCGGCCATCGAGGCGGTGGAGCGCGAGCCGCTGACCCTGATCCTGTCCGCCAAGGGCTGGGTCAAGACGCTGAAGGGCCACGGCATCGACCCGACGGCCCAGAAATTCAAGGAAGGCGACGGGTTCCGCCTGGCGGTGGAATGCCAGTCCACCGACCGGCTGTGCGTCTTCGCCACCGACGGCCGTGCCTTCACCCTGCGCGCCGCCGACCTGCCGCGCGGGCGCGGCGACGGCCAGCCGATCCGCCTGCTGATCGAACTGTCGAATGACGAGGATCTGGTGGCGGTCTTCCCGGTGCGCGAGGGCACGCGCCACCTGCTGGCTTCCAGCGCCGGGCGGGGCCTGGTGATCCGCGACGAGGACCTGGTGGCCGAAAAGCGTACCGGCAAGCAGGTGCTGAACCTGAAGGATGCCGAAAGTGCGCGGATCTGCCTGCCGGTCGAGGGCGACCACGTCGTGGTGCTGGGGCAGAACCGGCGCATGCTGGTCTTCCCGGTAGCGCAACTGCCGGAAATGGCGCGCGGCCTGGGCGTGGCCTTGCAGAAATACAAGGAAGGCGGCCTGATGGACGCCTGCCTCCTGTCCTCGACGGACGGCGCGGCGTGGCCCGATCCGGCGCGAATCCGTCCCTTTGCCGATTTCCGTGACTATCTGGGCAAGCGCGCCGATGTCGGCCGACCCGCCCCGGCCTGGGCGACCCGCAAGCCCAAACCGAAGACCCCGGCCGGCGGGTAGGTCGGTCTACTCGGTCAGGCTGGCCGGGAAGCGGGCGGGCCCGCGATCGCCTTCCTCGGGCAGGCGGTCGCGGTCCAGCGGCGTCCAGGCGCCGTGGAACAGGATTTCCGCCGGCTGGAAGCGGGCCTTGTACGCCATCTTGGCGCTGTCGCGAATCCAGTAGCCCAGATAGAGATAGGGCAGCCCCAGCCGCCGCGTGTGCGCGATCAGGTGCATGATCGCGTAGGACCCCAGCGACCGGGCGTCCATCGTGGGGTCGAAGAAGCTGTAGACCGCCGACAGCCCGTCATCCAGCCGGTCGATCAGGCTGACGCAGACCAGCCGGTCCTCGGGCGTGCGGAACTCGATCATCATCGTGTCGATCGGGGTGTCCTCGATCATCGCCCGGTAATCGTAGAAATTCATCGCCGCCATGTCGCCCTCGGCATGGCGGGCGAACTGGTAGCGCTGGAACAGGGTGAATTGCTCGGTCGTGGCGTGGGCCGGAACCTCGAACCCCTCGATCGTCGCATTGCGGCGCAGGGTCCTGCGCTGCGTGCGGTCGGGCGAGAAGGAGGCCACCGGCACCCGGATGGGCACGCACGCGCTGCAGGACGGGCAGACCGGGGCATAGGCGATGGTGTGGCTGCGCCGGAAACCGGCGCGCGACAGGCGGTTATGCAGCCGTTCGGCGTCCGGCCCGCCAATGTCGGTCACCACCTTGCGTTCCATCCGGCCTGCGACATAGGGACACGGCATGGGGGCGGTCGTGTAGAAAAGTTGCGGACGACGTGGCGATGTATAGGTCATACGCCTCCTCGACGGGATTCAGCGCCCCCACGGCCGATGTCAGGGGCCAACGGCGACGGGTCCGCATGTCTCCTGGCGCCACGCGGTACCGCTCCGAAACGGATGGTAACGGTACAGGGCCCGGTTTGCATCACAATCCGCCGCGTGAGCGAGGATTTGTGACGTCTGGATGAAAGAGGCTGTTCCCCCGGCCGGGTCGGGTCAGCCGCCCCGCAGCCGGCGTGCGGCGTCCACCGCGAAATAGGTCAGCACCCCGCTGGCGCCGGCGCGGCGGAAGGCCATCAGGCTTTCCAGCATGGTGCGGTCGCGGTCCAGCCAGCCATGGTCCATGGCTGCGGTCAGCATCGCGTATTCGCCCGATACCTGGTACGCGAAGGTCGGCACCGCGAAGCGGTCATGGACCCGGCGGATGATGTCCAGATACGGCATCCCGGGCTTGACCATGACCATGTCCGCCCCCTCGGCCAGGTCCTGCTCCACCTCGCGCAGGGCCTCGTCGCTGTTGGCCGGGTCCATCTGGTAGGTCTTCTTGTCGCCCTTCAGCAGCCCGCCCGATCCCAGCGCGTCGCGGAACGGGCCATAGAACGCGCTGGCATATTTGGCGGCATAGGACATGATCCGCGTGCCGGTCAGGCCCTGCGCGTCCAGGTCGCGGCGGATGACGCCGATGCGGCCGTCCATCATGTCGGACGGCGCGATGATGTCGATGCCGGCCGCCGCCTGGTTGACCGCCTGCCGCGACAGGACGGCGACGGATTCGTCGTTGACGACATATCCGTCGCGGATCAGTCCGTCATGCCCATGGTCGGTATAGGGGTCCAGCGCCACGTCCCCGATCAGGCCCATGTCGGGGAATTCACGCTTCAGCACGCGCGCCGCCCGGCACATCAGGTTGTCGGGGTTCATCGCCTCGGTCCCCTCCGCGTCGCGCAGGGAGGTGGGGGTGATCGGGAACAGCGCCAGGGCCGGAATGCCCAGCGCCGCCGCCGGTTCGACATGGGCCGCCAGCCGGTCCAGCGTCACCCGGCGCACGCCGGGCATCGAGGCGACCTCGGTCTGCGTGTCGGTGCCTTCCATGACGAAGATCGGCCAGATCAGGTTGTCGACCGTCAGCGTCGTTTCCGCGACCAGGCGTCGGGTGAAATCGTCCTGGCGGTTGCGGCGCGGACGGGTGGCGGGAAAGCGGCCGAGCGTCATGAAAGCGAACTCCGAAATTGGCGGGGGCCCAGATGGGCGGGGCCAGGTGGGGCAGTATGGACCGCGTCCACCTGTCCCGCCAGCTTCGGGCAGCGGGGCGCCTATGCGCCCCGGGCCAGATGGCTGCTGCGCCGGCTGTAACCGAAATAGATCGCCATGCCGACGATCAGCCAGACCACCAGCCGGACCCAGGTCAGCCGGTCCAGCGAAAGCATGACCGCCAGGCAGCAGACGATGCCCAGCACCGGAATCACCGGGCCGCCGGGCACGCGAAAGCGGCGTTCCATGTCCGGCGCGCTGCGGCGCAGGAACATCACCCCGATACAGACGATGACGAAGGCCAGCAGGGTGCCGATCGACGTCATGTGCGCAAGCTGGTCGATCGGCAGGAAGGCGGCCAGCCCGCCGGTGATGACCATGAACAGCAGGTTGGAATACCACGGCGTGCGCCACCGCGGATGGATGGACGAAAACAGCCCCGGCAGCAGCCCGTCACGCGCCATGGCGTAGAAGACGCGGCTCTGGCCCAGCAGCAGGACCAGCAGCACCGAGGTGAAGCCGCAGATGATGCCGAACTTCACGGCCAGCTTCAGCCAGCCGAACGGCGTCTGGTCGATGGCCGTGGCCACCGGCGCCGCATCGCCCAGCATGTCCTTGTAATTCACCAGCCCCGTCAGCACGAGCGAGAACGCCACATAGGCCACGGTGCAGATCAGCAGGCTGCCCAGGATGCCGATGGGCATGTCCCGGGCGGGATTGCGGGCCTCCTGCGCCGCGGTGGATACGGCGTCGAAGCCCACATAGGCGAAGAAGATGGTGCCCGCCGCGCGCATGATGCCCGACAGGCCGAAATGGCCGAACGTGCCGGTATTGGCGGGGATGAAGGGCACGTAGTTCGCGGTCTTGATATAGGGCAGGCCGAACGCGATCACCGCGACGATGATCGCCAGCTTCACCACCACGATGGCGCTGTTGACCCGTGCCGATTCCGACACCCCGCGAATCAGCAGCAGCGACACGACGCAGATGATGAAGGCGGCGGGCAGGTTCATGATTCCCGCGACATGGCTGCCGTCGGGCAGTACCACCGCTTCGAACGGCGAGGCCACCAGCCGGGGCGACAGGGAAATTCCCCATCCCCCCAGCAGCGACGTGACATAGCGCGACCAACTGACCGACACCGCGGCGGCGCCGACGGCGTATTCCAGCACCAAGTCCCACCCGATGATCCAGGCCACGACCTCGCCCAGCGCCATGTAGGCATAGGTATAGGCGCTGCCGGCGATGGGGATCATGCTGGCCAGCTCGCTGTAGCACAGGCCCGCGAAGCCGCAGGCGATGGCCGCGACGATATAGGACAGCACGACGGCGGGGCCGGCGTTTTCCGACGCGGCGATGCCGGTCAGCGAAAACAGCCCGGCGCCGATCGTACAACCGATTCCCAGCGCGATCAGGCTGCCCGGCCCCAGGACCCGCCGCAGCCCCTGCGCGTCGGCGGGGATTTCGATTCGTTTGCGGCGAAGCAGGCTGGAAGTCGGCGGGTTAGCGGGCGGCTGCGCCATGCAATGCGTCTCCTGAAAAAGCGGGCCCCCGAAGCGGGGGTGGTGAAAAGCGGGTCGATGAAACGCGGAACGGCGGCCAACGGGCATCGTTGTGTGGCCTCGCCGACGTGGAGACGCTAGAATGCGCGAAATCACATTGACGCATGTGCAAGGGCCATTGGAACTCTTCCGGTGACTGGCTGCGGCGTTGAAGGAACTGGAGAATATAACGATGCCGGACCAGATGAGCCAGAGCGGGTTGCACGCCTATTTCCGCTCCCCGCTTGCCGAACGCGATCCCCTGGTCGCGGAGATCATCGCGGGTGAACTGGAACGCCAGCGCGACGGAATCGAACTGATCGCCAGCGAGAACATGGTGTCCGAGGCGGTGCTGCAGGCGCAGGGCAGCGTGCTGACGAACAAATACGCCGAGGGTTATCCCGGCCGCCGCTATTACGGCGGCTGCGCCGAGGTGGACAAGGTCGAGAGCCTGGCCATCGAGCGGGTGAAGACGCTGTTCGGCGCGGGCTTCGCGAACGTGCAGCCCCATTCCGGCGCCAACGCGAACCAGGCGGCGTTCATGGCGCTGGTCAGCCCGGGCGATACCATTCTGGGCATGAGCCTGGCGGCGGGCGGCCACCTGACGCACGGGGCGGCGCCGAACTATTCCGGCAAATGGTTCCGCGCGGTGCAGTACGGCGTGCGGCGCGAGGACGGGCTGCTGGATTACGAGGAGATGGAGCGCCTGGCCCGGGCCGAGAAGCCGAAGCTGATCGTGGCGGGGGGCTCGGCCTATCCGCGCGCGATCGATTTCGCCCGCTTCCGCGCCATCGCGGACGAAGTCGGGGCCTACCTGATGGTCGACATGGCCCATTATGCCGGACTGGTTGCGGCGGGCCTGTATCCCTCGCCGATGGCGCATGCGCATGTGGTGACCAGCACGACGCACAAGACCCTGCGCGGCCCGCGCGGCGGCCTGATCCTGACGAATGACGCGGACCTGGCGAAGAAGATCAACTCGGCGGTCTTCCCCGGGCTGCAGGGCGGCCCGCTGATGCACGTGATCGCGGCCAAGGCCGTGGCGTTCGGCGAGGCGCTGCAGCCGGAATTCCGCGCCTATCAGGAAGCGGTGGCGGCGAATGCCCGCGTGCTGGCGGAAACGCTGCTGTCGCGCGGGTTCGACATCGTGACGGGGGGCACGGACAGCCACCTGCTGCTGGTGGACCTGCGCCCCAAGAAGGTCACGGGCCGCGCCGCCGAACGCAGCCTGGAACGCGCCGGGATCACCGCGAACAAGAACGCGGTGCCGTTCGACCCGGAAAAGCCGGCGATCACGTCGGGGATTCGCCTGGGCAGCCCCGCCGCCACGGCGCGCGGCTTCGGCACCGACGAATTCCGCGCGGTGGGCGAGATGATCGACGAGGTCCTGACCGCCATGGCCGGCAAGGGCGAGGACGGATGCCCCGCCACCGAACAGGCGGTGCACGACAAGGTCCGCGCCCTGTGCGCGCGCTTCCCGATCTATCGCTAGGGTCTGCAGGCTCTCAAGCACGCGTAATCAGGTGACAACACCTGATTACGCGAAAGTATTTCGGGGGGATGAGTCATTTTTAAGCCAGACCTGAGCTTCGCTGAAGCCTGCCTGGAAGTCCGCCGTACAATTATTGAGACTGCCTTCAAATGCGGACAGGCGACGCATATTGGTGGCAGTCTAAGTATGGTCGAAATCCTGAACACGCTCTTCAGTGAAATACTCGTTCATCGCCCCCATGAGCCCGAGTGGAACGATCGGGATGTATTCATCCTCAGCAAGGGCCACGCGGTTTTAGGCTACTTTGCCGTGCTTCATCGCCAGGGATATTTTTCGGCCGAAAAGCTCGCGACCTTCCAGACGAACGGCAGCGACCTGATCGCACACCCTGTCAAAAAAGAGGTACTGGGCATCGAAAGCTCCAATGGCAGCCTCGGGCAGGGCCTCGCTTATGGCATGGGCATGGCGCTGGGCATGCGCAAGCGCGGGCAGGACAGGCGTGTCTACGTCATGCTGGGCGACGGCGAGTGCAATGAAGGCTCCGTTTGGGAAAGCGCCGCCACGGCTGCGGAGTTGGGTCTCGGAAACCTGACGGCGATTATCGATGAGAACGGCTTCCGAAATGACGGTCCCAATACGACGTACGCGGGCAGGGTCGTGCTGGCGAATGTGTGGAGGGCATTTGGCTGGAACGTGATCGAAATCGACGGGCATGACCATCAGGTCATCCTGAATGCTTTCCAGAATGCGCGGCATACCACGGACACGCCTACGGCGATTGTGGCGCGTACGGTGAAGGGCAGGGGCGTGGACTTTATGGAGAACAATAACGATTGGCATCATAATCGCATCACGGCCAACGTTTTCGAAAGATGTCTGAAGGTTCTGGACGGTTGCGATCTGCCGAAGCTTGATGCGTCAGGAGAGCCGAGTGTCTGAAATTTCGAATTCCAGCGCCCGCGCACTGGCGCGCCTGGGGCCAAGGGCCACCTATGGCCAGACGCTGACCACCCTGGCGGGTGCCGACAGAAATATCATCGCCATAAGCGCGGATCTTGGACGGTCTTCGGGGCTCGACCGCTTTTCCAGGGAGCTTCCGGATCAGTTCGTGAATGTCGGCATTGCCGAGCAGACGATGGTCGGCTGTGCGGCGGGCCTTGCCCGCATGGGATTCGACGTCTTCGCCTCGACATTCGCGCCCTTCGCCTCGATGCGGGCGAGCGAACAGGTGCGGATGAACATGGGCTACATGCGCGAACCGGTTAAACTGGTAGCGCTCGGAAGCGGGTTGTCGATGGCGTATCTCGGCAATTCGCACTTCGGCCTCGAAGATGTCGCGGTGATGCGTACTGTGCCGGGGCTTACGATCATCTCGCCAGCCGATTGCGTGGAAATCCAGAAGACGCTTTATGCCTGTGTCGGATACGGCCAGCCAGTATACATGAGACTGACCGGCGCCTCGAGTACCCCCATAATTTATACCAGCGACTATGTATTCGAGATCGGGAGGGCGGTCTGGCTTACACCTGTCCGCAAGATCATGTTGATCTCAAGCGGGACAACCGTGGCGCATTGTCTCAGGGCGACCGAGACACTTGCGCAAATGGATATCGAGGCAGGCGTTCTCAACATGCACACGATCAAGCCGCTCGATGAGAATGCACTCGAAAAAATCGCGCAGGAAACCGACGCCATTTTTGTCATCGAGGAGCACAAAGTTGCTGGGGGATTGGGCAGCGCTATTTTGGAATATTATAATGCCGCGAGTATATCATGCCCCCCGATCATCCTGCATGGGATTGCCGATCGATTTGTCGAAACCGGAGACTATGCCTTCATGCTGAAACAGAACCGCCTGGATGCTGAAGGCATAGCCGGTTTTGTGAGGGAGCGTCTGGGCGCGGTGGTGTCTGCCGATGAACGATAGTCCGTGGTACGTGTATGGTGCCGGCGGTCTCGGCGTTGAAACCATGGACATATTACAAAGCGCCATAAATCATGGATCGGAAAAGCCGCATCGCCTGGCCTTCCTTGTCGATGACCCCCGGCGTGAAGAGGTCCTCGGCCTGCCCGTCACAGCCGTTGGCCGGCATGTCGCGGGGGCCAAGGTCACGATCGCCGTGGGGGAGCCATCCGATCGGGCTGCCCTCGCCGAGAAAGTCAGGATGCTCGACCTGAGGCTGGCCTCGATCGTTTCGCCGCTTGCATTTGTGTCCCGCCACGCGGAAATCGGTGACGGGGTGATCGTCGCTCCGTACGTGTCCGTGCAGGCGACGGCCAGGATCGGTCGTAACGTCGCCATCAATACGGCATCGATCGTTGGTCACGACGTCGTCGTGGAAGATAATTGCGTCCTCTCTTCCATGGTGAACCTGGGGGGCGGAGTGCATATCGAAACCCTCAGCTACGTTGGCATGGGCGCTCTTATCAAAGAAAAACTGCGTGTCGGCTGCTCCTCGATCGTCGGCATGGGGGCGGTCGTCCACTCCGACGTACCGAAAGAAGTCATTACGGTTGGCAACCCGGCCCGCGTTGTTCGTAGAAACGAAGACAGAAAAGTCTTCAGATAGGAATATGAGATGAGCAATCGTGAAAAGTACGATACTGTATTTATGGAGACCTTTGGTATCGGTTCTGAAGACTTGAATGCCGATTTGCAATATCAGAGCATCAGGGCATGGGATTCTGTCGGTCACATGGCGCTGGTCGCCGCCCTGGAAGAGACGTTCGACATCATGCTCGAAATGGATGATGTCGTCGATTTCGGCTCTTATGAGACCGGATTCGACACGCTCAAAAAATATGGCGTGACCTTCTGAGATGTTCTGGCAGGACCGCCCGAGCGACGCCGAAGACCGGACATTCCTGCTGGAAGAAGGGCGTCGCTACAGCTACCACGACATTTTCCGTTTGGGCGACGCGCTTTTCGCAGATTCCTCAAGGGCTGTCGCGGTCATTCTCTGCGACCGAACCCATGAGACCGTTGCCGCATATTTCGGTGCCTTGCGACATGGGGTCGTTCCGCTGCTTCTCGACGGCCACGCGAGATGGCCCACCTTGTCAAAGACGATCGAGGCGTACGCGCCCCGCTATCTGGTAGGCAACGCGGATGCCGTCCCGGATGGGTATATCCCGACGAAGCGGCTCGTCTCGAAAGTGCTCTTCGAGCGTGTCGTGCCGATCGACTATTCGTTAAACGAAAATCTGGCGTTGCTTATCCCGACCTCGGGCTCTACCGGTGACTCGAAATGCGTGCGGCTGACGGGGCGAAACATCGAATCCTGTACCCGGGCAATCGTGAGCTATCTCGCCATTACAGAAGAGCGCGTCACGGTAAGCCTGCTTCCATTTCATTATTCCTATGGACTTTCCGTACTTCACAATACTGCCTTCGTTCGCGGCACGATGTTGTTGACGGAACAGTCTGTTCTGGAAAAAAATCTCTGGCAACGTATCGAAGATGCGTGCGTAACGGATATTTCCGGGGTTCCTTTTACGTTCGAAACGATACGTCGGATTCGCCTGAGCGAAAAAGTGATGGGCAATCTATTGTGTGTTACCCAGGCGGGCGGAGCCTTGACGCCGCGGCTGACACAGTATTTCTGGCAGTACTTCGCGGACCACAACGTGCGCTATTTCACGATGTACGGACAGACGGAGGCGGCGCCGCGCATTTCCTACGTGCCGCCGGATCGGGCCATGGACAAGCTGGGAAGCGTGGGCATCCCGATTCCCGGCGGAAAAATCGAGATCGTCGAAGAGGTTCCAGGGGCCGGGGAGGGCGAGCTGGTCTATGAAGGCCCGAATGTTTCGATGGGCTATGCCAATTCCTGGCAAGACCTCGCCACGGGTGACCAGTTCGGAGGGCGACTGCATACCGGTGATCAGGCCCGTATCGATGCGGACGGTTTCGTGACCATCGTCGGGCGCAGGAAGCGTTTCATCAAATTGCACGGCATTTCCGTCAATCTGGATCACGTCGAATCCGTGCTCCGGAGCGCCGGGGTAAATTGCATTCTCGTGGGAAAAGAAAACTGCGTGGTCATCTGTACCATGGCTGTCGACGTAAATGCCGTGCAGACGGCGCTGAAGGAGAATTTCGATTTTCATCCCTCTGCGGTCCGCGTCGAAATTTGTGACGAACTGCCATTTACCGCGTCCAACAAGCCAGATTACGCCACGTTGACGCAGCGTTTTCTGACCTAGATGTTCGGTCCCAAGGTTTGACCACGGAAAATCCAAGGCGCAGGTCGCGGACGGCACGACGCGAGACGGGATTTGGATCAAGGAGACAAGGCGTTGAGTTTCTCGTTAAATGGTGAAGAACTGAAGGAATTTCAACCCAATCGATATCCATTTCTGATGATCGATTACGTGACCGACGTCGAGCCTGGTAAGTATGCCAAGGGCTATAAGCATCTTTCGAATAACGAATGGTATTTTCCCATTCATTTCCCCGGTCGGCCAAACATGCCCGGCGCACTTCAACTCGAAGCGATGGCACAGATGCTCACGGTCGCCATCACGACGCAGGACGGGCTGAAGGGAATGATCACGCACGCACTTCGGCATACGGTACGGTTTCGTAAGGAAGTGCTGCCGGGTGAAAGCCTGATGATCGAAGCCTATGTGGATTCCTGGCGTCGCGGCGTGTGCAAGGGGCATGCGACAGGCTACACGAACGGTACGGTCGCCTGCGAAGCCGAGATGATGATCACCATACCGGAAATCTTCGAGCAGTATCTTCCCAGGAAATGAGTCGCCTCGACTTCATCATTGTCGGTGCGGGTGCTTCCGGCGCGGCGGTAGCCTGGTCGCTCGTTTCCAGGGGATACAAGGTCCTTTGTCTGGACCGCGGTCCACGGATGGACCCATCGCATTATCCGTCTACCGGGCATGATTGGGAGATACGCAAGCGAACAGAATTCAACCCTGTCACGGCAGAGCGCCAGAACCGGTTCGACTACCCCATCGACGACAGCCGATCGCCGATCGCCGTGTGTAACTTCAATGCCGTGGGCGGATCGACGATTCTCTATTCCGGCCATTTCCCGCGCTTTCTCGAAGCTGACTTCGCACTGAACAGTCGCGAGGGAGTGGGCGCGGATTGGCCATTCGGGTACGGGGAACTGGCCCCGTACTTCACGTTGAACGAGAGGATGATGGGGCTGTCCGGCCTCGCCGGTGATCCCTACTATCCGCAGATCGAAAAAACCCTTCCGCCCGTTCCACTCGGAAGTGGGGGGGAGCGGCTGGCGAAGGCCTTCAACGCCAAGGGATGGCATTGGTGGCCGAGCTTTTCCGCAATTCTGACAAGACCGAGAGGCGAGCGAGGCGCCTGCCTCAATCTCGGTCCCTGCAACACCGGCTGTCCGCAAGGTGCCAAGGCCAGTGCGGACAACACCTACCTGAAGGAGGCCCTGCGCCTCGGCCTGATGCTCGTGCCGGAATTCGCGGTGTCCCGAGTGCTGGTCCGCGACGGCAAGGCCTACGGTGTGGAGGGCTTTGACGATGCCGGGGAAGGGCGGGTTTTCGAGGCCGATCATGTCATCCTGACGTCGAGCGCGATCGGTACGGCGCGTATCCTCCTCAATTCACGGACCGACGAGCGGCCGCAAGGGTTGGGCAATACGAGTGGTCAGGTGGGCCGCAATCTGATGATTCACCCGCTGGGCTATGTGGAAGGCATTTTCGATCAGCGGTTCGATACCGATTCCGGCCCCCAGGGCTGCATGCTGTATAGCCTGCAGTTTCATCGCACACCCGGCGCGGACCATCGCCTCGGCTACATGATGCAGGCATTGCGTGGCACCGGCCCCGTCGAAACGGCGCTTTCCGCGCTGGCTCGGCGTAAGCTCAGGTTCGGCACGCAGGTCTATGACGATTTCGACGCGTTCTACGCGAAACAGCTCGTCATCGCCATTGTCTGCGAAGACCTGCCCAGGACGGAAAACCGGGTGGAACTCGACGAGACCCGGCACGATCGCTTCGGCGATCCGGGTGTGAAAATTCACTACGTTCTGCATGACAACACGAAGAAGATGATGATCCATGGCATGAGCCGCGCGCGTGAACTGATGGCCGCTGCCGGCGCGATCAGAAGTTCCGCGTATGGTCCCGTACGCAATACGGGCTGGCACCTGCTGGGAACGGCGCGAATGGGGGACGATTCCCGCAATTCGGTTGTCGATGCCCAGGGGCGCGTCTACGATACCGCCAACCTTTATGTGGCGGATTCCAGCGTCTTCGTGACCGCGTCATGCGTCAATCCGGCCAATACCATTCAGGCAGTGGCCCTTATGTTGGCGGATCGTATAGATAAGCATGTCAGATCGACTCGCTCTTGAACTCTTCTATGCGATGTTCCCCGGGGACCCGCTCCGTCAGGTTCCGGAGGCGAGGGCCACCGGCGCTCGGCTGCGTCTCCAGAACGGCTTTCCGTATCTTGATGAAATCGACGCCCTGCTGGACGGCGATACGACCCAGGAATGGAGGCAAGACCCTAACGGCTGCCTGAAAATGCTGAAGGCGCGAGCGCCTGATGTCGTCGACTTATTCATCGAACAGGCAATTATGGCCTACTTCTCCGATCCGATCGTTTCCCATGTGTTGACGGGCAAGGCGACACCGCTGTTCCCGCATCACGTTGTCATGCCCGATATTGACTATGACCTGCTCGAACCGGTCCTGGCCCATGGATGAAAAACTCCGGCGCGTCGCTGTGGTGACGGGGGCAAGCCGAGGAATCGGCCTCGCGATCGTGACGAAACTGGCCGCGGAAGGGTTCGACGTTGCCGCCTGCAGTCGTGTCCGGTCGGACGGGTTGGAGGCGGTCATGGCATGCCACCCGGCCGTTCGTTTTTTCCTCTTCGATCTCGCCGATGTCGAATCCGTAACGTCATGCGCCCAGCATCTTCACAAGGCACACGCCCGCATTGATGTCCTGGTAAATGCCGCGGGCATTGCCGCTGGTGGTCTCTTCTCGATGACCAGGGTCGAGGACATGAAACGGGTCTTCGACATCAATTATTTCCATCAGATCCTGTTCACACAGTACGTAGCCAAGAAGATGATGCGGGCAAGGAGCGGTTCCATCGTCAATATCGCATCGGTCGCCGGTTCGAGGGCGGATGCCGGAACGTTGTCCTATGGGGGCAGCAAGGCTGCCCTTATTCACGCCACCGGCGTCCTGGCGACGGAACTTGGCCCGTTCGACATTCGGGTCAATGCGATTTCACCCGCCGTCGTCGAGACCGATATGGCCGCTGAAATGGACGAAAAGGCGAGGGCGGTGCTGAATGAACGCTCGGCCTTAGGGGGAGAGATAAAGCCGGCGGACGTGGCCGGTCTCGTGTCTTTTCTTGTTTCGGAAGCCGCTTCGAAAATGACCGGGCAGATCCTATGCCTGGATCGCGGGCTGCACTGAAGACGCCGCATCCCGCATGTCCCGTGACGGGGCGACAAGGTCGATGCGGCGGGAAAGCTGCGCCAGAATGTCCTTGCCGTCCCAGAACGGGTTGATGTCCAGCGCCTTGCCGACGGGTACGATGCGATCGACCGTGTGACGACCGCCGCGCAATGCCCGTTGCAGGACATATGGGTCGACGCCAAAATAGGTCAGGGTCTGCTCCTGTGAGCGTAGAAAAGTGGCGATACCGTCAACGGACGGAAGATCCATATCGACGAACTGGCCGAAGCGCAGAGCCAGATTTCGCGGCGGCATCCGTTCTTCCACGCACCATATATCCGGGGAATATGTCTTCAGGTTAACCGGGCGCTGAAAGGTTGCGGTGACGGCCATGAGGTCGAGAAACTTGTCGATCCGTGCCGTCGGCTCCAATCGGTAGTCTCGATTCTTCAGTTCCTCGTCCAGCGTCTTCCAGAAGCAGTCTCTCGCCGTCGTGACGGGGGCGGGATTTCCGACCCAGAACACAATACTCGGGGACGAGCAGGCATTCTGGTCCACGAGATAGGTATCGTTGAAGAAATTACGCGCCAGTCTTCGCCGGGCATCCTGCGAAGTCATGGTGTAGGCCGCGGCATCAATGACCGCTGAAGATTTGCGATCGGGAAAATAAATCTCCACGCAGCGCGGCTTCTTGATAAGGGTGCGAAACGCCGCGATCGTTGCGTCGCCGCCCCATACGATCAGGCTGTCGGCCTCTGCGATCCACGCCTCAAATACCTTGCTGCCGTGCGACGTTCGAAGCAGGAGAGTGCCATCGGCGATGGAACTGAAACGGGGGGTGCCAGCTATCCGATCGAAAATCTCGACGAAGAGGTCGTTCTGCGGGAAATGCCGACTCGGCATACGCACGATGTTCGAATTGCCCGCGAGCAACCCGAAGACCAGGGAAAAGGCAAAGTTGATCGGAATGTTGGCCGGAGCAACGTGGACCGCCGTTCCCCAGCCGGAACGCTGTGCCGAATCCGTGTAGCGTTGGAAAAGAGCGTGGAGGTTGGCCCTTCGGCAGAAATAGGCGAAGGTAGCGAGATCGGGATATTGCCGCGCCTCGGTATTCTTCAGGATAGCGTGCGAAAGTTCCTGCAGGAATTCGACGACGATTTCATCAAAAAAAGCGAAACGCGACGAAAAGTCGAAAGCGTCTGCCCATTCGCTACGCGCGGATTCGTCAATGGTAACGATAGGCATCACTGCATCCCCGAATTTCCGCCTTCTTCAGTCGGCCCCTGATCGTGACGATCGTTCCTTTTTGCCCACAGCCGCAATTCGTTCCGTCAAGAGTGGCTCCGACGTCTTCTGTCAGCAGGGCATGTCCCGGGTAGCTTTTCTGGATGGTGGAAAAGACCTGGATCAATCCTTCGGAGCCGTGGGGCAGAACCTCCAGCGAATTCGGATCGCGGATGATTGCGTCCGAGCCTGGTGCGGCATGAAGATGGCCGCGGGGACATTCCATGAAGATCGTGCCGGTTTGCTCGACCATGCCGTAATAGTTTCTGATATCGCCACAGCCGGTCCATTCCTGAACTTCGGCCTTGAATCTCTCGTTCGAGATGTTCTGGTCCGCAAGTTTCTTCCATCCCCCTCCATGCAGCAGGAAGGCATCGGACAGGTCCAGCCTGACATTCTGCCGCTTCAGTTCCTGAATGAAATGCTGCCAGACGACGAAGGTGAAACCGAACATGAAGATACGGCGGCCGCGATTTTGCTCGATAAAAGCCTGTACATGATCGATATCGATCTGGAACTCGTCGTCCAGTGCGAAACCCTGTCCTCGGGAAAACAGGCCGAAGCCATTGATGGCAGCCGTTCTGGCCGAGAATTTTCGGCGGTCCGACACCGTATTTTTCGCATCGACGACCAGCATCGGAAAACGGCTCTTCGAGAATGCGCTCGAAAACACCTCGACCAGCTTCTGCGACTGCAGCCTCGACGTCTCGCGATCCAGATAGATTCTGGAGACATCGCCGGTTGTGCCGGAAGACGTCATGATCTTGAAGACGTCCTCATCGCGAATGCTCTTGAGGGTGAAGGTCTTGAAGGCGCGAACGGGCAGATAGGGCACCTCGGCCAGAGACGCTGCATCGCCATCGCCGAAAAGCGAGGCGATGTAGGAAGAATAAAGATGGCAACTGACTCTATGATGCGACGTCAGCCGGTTGATTTCCCGTAGAAAATCCCTCGACCCATCATCGTTTGGCGTGTCGATCATATCAGGCCGACTCTCGTTTTCACATTCGTAACAAAGATATACTGCCGCAATTCAGACCGGAAGAGGGTGGCAATATAGGACGGTTTCTTCTGAGTGAATTGTATAGTGTCCCAAGTGAAAACTATAGAAACCAAATGTTGTTTTTATATAATTGATTATCTCAAAAATATCATTCGGCTTGTGATAAAGGGAAACGGCCATTTTGGGCCGAAATTTTCGAATGCTGTCTTCGGCCCCCTTTAGCGTGTCCAGTTCGGCTCCTTCCACATCAAGCTTGATGAAGTCGATTTTTCCGATCGTCCCCTGCCTGACCAGAATATCGAGGGACGTCAGTGGAATGTTCGGAGTTGCGGACGAAAATCCGGGTGCATAGTAGTTCGTTATGATCGGTGCCGCCTTCACTTCACGGTTCGAAAGGCCATAGGGCATGATTTCGACGTTGTGATAGGGGAACTGATTGGCGTTGTACGTCAATATATCGATGTGTTCCTGGACGGGGTCGAAGGAATAGACTTTTCCTTCCGCCCCTACCGCATTCGAGAATACGATCGCTGTATCTCCCGTGCAGGCGCCACCATCGATGACAGTATCGCCTTGCTCAGGTGCGATTCGGATACCGTCCTGATCGTAAAAATATTGGTGTCGGTGCAAACAATACTCGAGGCCGAGACAGTCCACCACGTAGCGCTTGCCCTCGAACTCAAAATCGAAATGCCGCAGTTTTCCGAACATTCCCGTGACGGGAAGAGAACTTTCGACCGACTTTTCGGCATTGCGATAGGCTGCCAGTTCTTCCGTCCGCCGAAGAAATTCGGCTGGAATCTTGAAGGAGAGGTGTCCCGCCATGCGGTATGCAATTAAGCATATGAAAAGTAGTTTTGAAGAATCGTCGGACAGGTTGCAATATGCCCCGAATAAATTTTCACGATTAAAGAAAAACCACGTAAAATAGAAAATTTTTGAATTCAGGTCGAAGTCCTGAGAGTGGTCCTTTTCGTCAGTGTTGAAGCGCGATGCATCAAAATTGTCCTGATAGGAATTAAATTTTAGACCGTTAATGCTTATCCCGAGAACTGACTGGTAAAATTCATCCAGGGATGATGGAAGAGCGCTTCCCATTATAACTTATCCAATCGCAAGAAATAGTTTTATATGGAAGAAATTGAGCGATACCCTGCTAAACGCCTTCCGATAAGGAGGAGGATTACGTTAAATCAGGAAATTCATCCAATCAATGGCTTGGGAAGGTGGACAAAGGCAGGACATCCGGCAGTGATGCCGCATGTCGCGGTCACGGTGTGGGGGGGACAGATTCCGGGACGACCGTCGCCAGCCGGACGGCGGTCTGCCCCAGGCCCGGGCGCAGGTTGGGCATGACCAGCATGCAGTCGGGGTAGGGGGTTCGGATCTCGTCGGGGCCGTCCTGCGCCAGCAGGGTGCCGCGCCGGCGAATGACCTCGCCGCCCCGGAAGGGACGGACGAAACGGAAGCGCGGGGTCTGCGCCGTCACGATATCCGTCACCATCATGTGCCGGGGTGGCGGCAGGGGGGCGGCCTCATCCGCCGGCAGCAACCCGGAATGCCGCAGCAGCGCGCGGACGGCGTGGTCGGTGGCCTCGACGGTGTCCTTGTTCCAATGCGCGCCCGCTTCCAGCAGGCAGGCGGCGGCCGGGCTGCCCGGGGCCGAAAACCGTTCGAAGTCGATCAGGCGCGGACCAGACTGATGCCCATGGTCCGAGACGATCAGCCGGGGATCGCCGATCATGGCTGCCAGTCTGCGCCCGCTTTCCATCCGCCCGGCCAGGATCAGCGGCGTCCCGGGCCACAGCATCGAATGCAGGTCCATCAGGATATCCGCCGATTCGATCACCGGCAGAATCGCCCGGGCGCGGTCCAGTTCCACCGAACGGCGCGGGCCGGACAGGACCTGCCGGCACCACAGCCGGTTCATGTCCTCCTCGACAAATCGCGAGGCGACGGGATTGTCCGGGTCGAAGCGTGCGAAGGCCTGCGGATTGGCGAAGACCAGGGACAGGCGTCCGCGTGCCGGGCGAATGTCCTCGCGCAGCAGCCGGTCCAGCACCACCGCTCCCGCATATTCGTTGCCGTGGATCAGCGACGTCAGGACGACATGCGGGCCGGGTTGCGCTCCCTCGCGGTGGATGATGCCGGGAATGCCGCCATGGTCCGTCAGCCAGGGTGACAGGTCGGGCGGGGCGATGTTGACCGCGAAGCGGGGCAGGGGCTGGGGGGGCGTCGGCAGCGTCTCCAGAAAGGTCGGACGCCCGCGTGTGCGGGGCGACCGGCCGAGGCGGGCTCCGGATCCACAGCTCATCATGCCGCATTCCCCCCCTGGCCGATGCGCCGGCCCGGCGGGCGTGTGTCTGTTCCGGTATCGCCACGCGCGACGGGATGGATCGGCCAGGCCATGGCGACAGACTTTATAGCGTCAGGCCGCCGCTGCAATGCCGCCAGGCGTGCGGTCTCCCTTCACGTCTCTGCGCAGGCCTGTTTCCCAAGAATGCTCAGGTGGGATCGATGACGGTGATGCGCGCGCCGCTCTGTCTTTCGATGTCGCGCAGCTTCAGCCGCTCGGCGGGATCGCACAGCGAAAGCGCCGTGCCCCGCCGTCCGGCCCGCGCGGTGCGGCCGATCCGGTGGATATAGGTTTCGGGTTGCTCCGGGATATCGAAATTGACCACCAGAGCCACGCCCTCGACATCGATGCCGCGCGCCATGACGTCGGTGGCGACCAGCACCAGCAGCCTGCCACGACGGAAATCGTCCAGCGTGCGGTCGCGCCGGACCTGGCCATGGTCGCCGTGCAGCGCGGCGGCGGTCACGCCCCCCGTATTCAGCGTCCGCGCCAGCGCGTCGGCCGCCTGTTTGGTGCGGGTGAAGACCATCGTCCGGCCGCCTGCCTCGCGGCGCAGCACCGCAAGCAGGGACGCGGCCTTTCGCGCGGCCGGGGTGAAGATCACCTGCTGGCGGATGCGCGGCGGCGGGGCGGCCTGCTCCGGCGGGGCGATCTGCAGCGGCTTGTGCAGCAATTGCCGCCCCAGCGCCGAAATGGCGGGTGACATGGTGGCCGAAAACAGCAGGGTCTGATGCCGCACCGGCAGGCGCGCCGCAATGGCCCGCACATCCTCGACGAAGCCCAGGTCCAGCATCCGGTCGGCCTCATCCAGCACCAGGCAGGTCGTATGGTCCAGCGTGATGGTTGCGTCCGCCAGATGGTCCAGCAGGCGTCCCGGGGTCGCGACCAGGATATCGACGCCGTCCAGCAAGGCGCGTGCCTGCCGGTCCTTGGGCGCCCCGCCGATGGCCAGCGCCACCGTCAGCCCGCAGCCGCGGATGCAGGTCCGCACGGTGCCGGCGGTCTGGCTGGCCAGTTCCCGGGTCGGCGACAGGATCAGGGCCCGCACATGGCCTGGGGGGCCGGACGGCGCGGCGTCTCCTGCGCCGGTCAGCAACCGATGGATCACCGGCAGGGCGAAGGCCGCCGTCTTGCCGGTTCCGGTGCGGGCCAGGGCCTCGACATCGCGGCCGTCGCGGATCGGCGGAATGGCCAGGGCCTGGATCGGTGACGGGGTGGCATAGCCGGCCCGCGCGACATTCGCCACGATGCGCGGGTCCAGGCCCAATCCATCGAATGTGGGGACGTCGCTGGGGTCGGAAAGGGGGGCGGTATCGGTCATCGTGTGACGGGATACCGCGCCCGGACGGCGGGGGGGAAGCGATTCCCGCGCCGCGCCGACATTGACGGCCCGTATGGCCTGTCGGCAGATGGCGGCATGACCGAACCGGCCCAGCCCCCTTCCGCCCGATCCGAGACGCCCCCGGTGGCCGTGGTGGCCGAAGACCTGGCCGGGATGCGCTCGCAGGCGTTCGGGCTGGCGGCACGGGCCGGGCTGGCACCGTTTTTCTGTCCGGTGAAGGCGCGCGGCGTGTGGAGGCGCATGCCGGCCGCCTGGTGGCCCGCCCCGTTGCGTGCCATCGATCCGCCGGTCGATCCCGGAACGGCCGACCTGGTGTTCAGTGTCGCCGGCAAGGGGGGCGCGGTCGGTGCCGCCTTGCGAAGCACGACCCGGCGCGTCGTGCAGATCCAGAATCCGCGCATGCGGCTGGACCGTTTCGACCTGGTGATCGCCAACCGTCACGACGAAATCGCGGGGCCCAACGTCCTGCTGTCGCGCACCGCGCTGCACGGTGTCTCCCCGGCTCTGCTGGCGGCCGCGCGGGCGGAATGGTTGCCGCGCCTGGCGCACCTGCCGCGTCCGCTGGTCGCCGTGCTGCTGGGCGGGTCCAACGGCCGCTTCCGGCTGGACGAGGCGGTCGGGCAGGTCCTGGCCGGGCAACTGGCCGACATGATGCGTCGCGACCGGGTGGGGGCGGCGGTCACGCCGTCGCGGCGGACGGGCGACGCGGTCTGCCGCATCATGCGCGATACCCTGTCCCCCTTGGGCGGCTGGGTGTGGGACATGCAGGGCGACAATCCCTATCTGGGCCTGCTGGCCTGCGCGGACGCGGTGGTGGTGACGAAGGATAGTGTCTCGATGGTGTCCGAGGCCGTAGCGGGCACGGCCCCGGTCATGATCGCCGACCTGCCGGGGCGGTCGCGACGGATCGGCCTGTTCCTGCGCGACTTGGCCGATGCCGGCCGTACCCGCCCCTTCACCGGCCGGATGCAGGACTGGCCGGTCACGCCGCTGGACGACACGATCACCGTGGCGGCGGAGATGCGCCGCCGGCTGGGTCTGGGGTAGGGGGCGCGAGGGGCTCGCGGCTATAGTTTCGAAAGAAATTCCGCAAACCCCGGCTTGGCGCCGATCAGGCGAAAATGCGCGTCCAGCCTGTTCTTGTCCACGTAAGCCGAAAGTCGCTGTACGAAGGCACGCGCCATCGAGAATCTTTTCACCCCCAGGCAGCAGGCCATGCACTGCAGAAAATCGCGGCCCGTGACAACGCTGGCAGGCAGATCCTCGATGACCTGAAGCAGTTCATCGTCCCCGAGATGGCGCCACAGGTTGAACAATCCATGGAATCCGAACGTGCGTGCGTCCGGCAGGACACGTTCATATGCGAAGCGATGGGCCACGGCCTCGGGCGCGAAAAGGATGCCGAACTCGCTCTCCAGCCGAGGGGCCAGAATGCGACAGATCAGATCGTCCTCGCCCCTTCCCGCCGGCTGGTCCGGCGCGATCTGCGCCACGGCTTTCAGCAGCTTGCGCGAGCGGAGGGAAAAGCCACCGTTTCCTACCCTGCGCTGGGCGTGCCCTCCCCATACAGCGCCGATATAGTCATAAGCCGTAAACGACGCGTCCCACGCTGAACCGTCCAGGACAAAGCCATCCCACTGCACGATCAGGACATGGGGCGTGTCGATATGGCGATGAAGATCGTGCAGCATGAAGCGCGAATAATTTTCATGGCTGGTGATGGGCGGAATCGCGATATGCTCGATCCCCTCCGCAAGGCTTCCGGGTCGGGAAGATGACAGGAGCACGGCCCGGTCGAAGCGCATTTTCCGACATGACCGCCTGAGTGCATCCGCGGCGAGCCGCGGCGTTATGTCGTCCACCGCGCAGATCGTAATCCCCACGGGACGGTCGGAATCGTGCTGAAGAAAGTCCTGGACGCTGGACGACATGCGGGGAAACTCTCTTTCTCATGGTCTGGCGTGCGCGGGCACAACGCCCCGGGCGTCCTGACCTGGAGAAGGTTTCGAAAGACCCCGGCGAGATGCGCCGCAGCATAGGCTGCCGGTCCCAGATGGTCGAGTGGCGATCGTTGGCGCGCAAAGCGCCCCTCGACCGGCTATCCCCGGGGGAATAGACTGCCGGGCCGGACTGCGCGGGTATGTCACAGAAATCAGGTCACACGCTTCATGAGCCACAATGGCGGGTCTTTTTCTTCCGATGCCTCGTCGGCAACCTCTGGACACGAGAGAGAGCGTTCGAAGGATGGAGAGGCATTGCATCGGGCCGGTCTGTTGCAGGAAGCGGCGGAGACCTACAGGCACGAACTGGTCCAGACGCCGGATGATGCGCGTACCCTGAGTAACTATGGCGGGTTGCTCTGCACCCTTGGTGATTTCCAGCAGGCGCATGACGTCTTGATTCGTGCGCTCAATCTGAAGCCGACGCTGGTCGATGCCTGGTCCAATTTCGGCAACGCATTGCTGGCACTCCAGCGCTATGACGACGCGATTGCCGCGTACAAGGAGTGCCTGACCCGTTATCCCCAGCATGTCCTGGCCCTCAGCAATCTCGGGGTCGCGCTCGACCGGCGTGGGGAGCATGCGCTGGCGCGGAACTTCCATCGCGTGGCGGTCAGGCTGGACCCGGAAAACGCGGAAAGCCACGCCAACTACGCCATCTGCCTTCTAGCCCTGGGCGAGTACCAGGAGGGGTTCGAGGAATATGAATGGCGCTGGAAAACTCGGATGCTCGGTCATCACCGCATGACCGCCCCGTTGTGGGAGGGTGGAGATTTCACCGGACGCACCCTGCTGATCCACACGGAAGGTGGCTTCGGGGATATGCTTCAGTTTTCCCGCTTCATTCCGTTTGCAGCGCAATTCGGCGGGCGCACCCTCGTTCGGGTCCGGAAGGAATTACTGTCCCTGTTTCGACTTTCGTTCCCGGACCAGACATTCATATCGATCGACGACCCTGTTCCGCCTCACGATCTGCAATGTCCGGCAGCCAGTCTTCCGCGTGCATTGGGCACGACATTGGAAACCATTCCGTCGTCAGAGGGCTTTCTGAAGGCAGACCCGCAAAAGGTGGCGTTCTGGGCTGAAAAACTCGAGGACGATCTGGAAAAAAGGGGCTTGTCTTCCGCGCCCCTTCGCGTCGGCCTCGTCTGGGCGGGGGCGCCGCATCGCGGCGTCCGCGAGGTTAACATAGCCGACCAGCGCCGTTCCACCGATCTGGCGACGCTGACACCGCTCGCCGCCGTGCCCAACACCCTGTTCTACAGCTTGCAGATCGGGGAAAAATCCGTTCAGGCCAAAACGCCCCCCGCCGGAATGCAACTGATCGACCATACGCCCTTGCTTCATGATTTCAGCGACACGGCTGCGTTCGTCAGCAATCTGGACCTGGTCATCGCGGTCGATACGTCAACCGCACATGTCGCCGCCGGACTGGGAAAGCCCGTCTGGATGCTGTCCCGCTACGATCAGTGCTGGCGATGGCTTTCCGGCCGCTTGGACTCGCCATGGTACGACAGCCTGCGCATCTACCAGCAAAACAAACCGCTTGATTGGGCGGACTCCATGCACCGTATCACGGCTGATCTGGCGAAATTTGCCCGGGCATGGGGCCGAACGTGACCACGTCATAGCATCCGGCCCGTACCCGAATGTCGTGTCAGGAGGCTATCTGCCAGATTTTCTGGTAGCCTGAATACAGGACCTTGGCTCGGATTGTGTCCATGAACTGATCGATAATCAGCCCCTTGCCGCCGCCATTCAATGGCCCGACCTGAAAATCGTCAACGCAAATCAAGGTTCCTGGTCCAATCAAGTGACGCGCTGCCATCATTTCCTTTGCATGATGAATGGCACTCGGCATCGGGTTGTTCGGATCCAGGTCAAAGCTGTCAAGGTAAATGAGGGACGCGGGAGAGGATGTCAAAGAACTCAATGCATTAAGTGCCGAAACGGAATCATTGAGTATTGTATTGGTGACATTGCTGCATGCGCGGCGGGCGCTCTCTATGCTCTCTCTGTTTAAATCGATCGTGATGACCGTTCCGCTGTTTTCTCTGGCATACCAATCAAACTGGAAAGTGCTTTGTCCATCTCCTTCCCAATTGTTCGGGATGCGCAAACAGCCTGTTTCAAGAATGAACGGACGATCATGACGAGACAGGTGTTCGAATAAAACCGAGAACCCTTCCTGACGCGCCCCCAGGCGAGGCCGCATGAATTCCTGAAATCCTGTTTCGAAACTGACGTGGCTCGCTTCGTCCGGCAAACCGACGTAATTGAAGTCCGCTTCTATTCTCCCTCCTTCGTCAGAAGTATGAGAAGCGGCTTCCTTTCTCAACATTTCAACCGGCGTTCCCGTTGAAATTTTATACAATATATCTTTGACAGAAGAGGGGTTTTGCAAGATATGATTGGCAAGTATATTGCCGTCGGTTCCGCTTAGTGCGCCCAATATAGATAAAGCAATTTTCCCATGAACGAGCTGGTTTTTCTCGTCTTCCGAGAGGATTTCATCGTTTCCCATAGTTATTTTCGCCTTCTTTCCGCGGTCCACCGTCCCATTTTGGCAGCCTGAGACTGCCCGACCGCGAGGGGTACCGACGCAACGTCTTATACCAACGGTTATAGTCCCTGACCCGTGTGTGCCCATTTCCTGAGTCCGATGGATCGGATGGTGTCAGGCAGGGCGGCAAGCTTGTTCCAAGCGGAACAGGCGGCGTCGATGATATGATCGATGCCGTCGAAGACGGTGTTGGACAGCCAGTTGGCGCGCAGGAACTGCCAGACATTTTCGACCGGGTTCAGTTCGGGCGCGCGGGACGGCAGGAAGATCAGGCTGATATTGCGGGGCAGCTTCAGCTTGTCGGTGGTATGCCATCCTGCGCGATCGAGCAGCACGACGGCGTGGGCACCGCGGACGACGCAGCGCGAGATTTCCTCGATGTGCAGTTGCATGCTGGCGGTGCCGATGAACGGGAGCGCCAGGCCGGCGGCTTTGCCACGCGCCGGACAGATCGCGCCGAACAGCCAGGCATTCTCGTAGCGCTGATCAGCCGGCTGGCGTGGCCGCGTGCCACGCCGGGCCCATTGTCGGACGATGCCGTTCTTCTGGCCGATCCGGGCCTCGTCCTTACATGAGGGTTCAGGTGTCAACGTATTTTCGCGATGGCGTGTCTCCTGTCCCTATGGTCTTAAGTCAGGTGCTTTTATGGGCTCGGGGCCCTTCCGTATCGCAGCAGCGGCTGCATCACCTTACATGCGGTCGGATCGCGCGAGCGACCCGCACCATAATGCCTCTTGCACGAGGCTCTGCCCCGACGACGCGCGACCCACCTGAAACGCGGTAGCGTGGCGCTACCAAAGAAGAAGACGGTCGCGTTCCCCGTATCGCCGCCGACGACTGATCGGCCCGCGGCACTTCTGTCTATCTATTCTGCGGTCGTTCCGGTGCCGAATGCGAGACCGTCCGGTATCGATCCTGTCTCCACATAGCGCCAAAGCGCAATCAGAAGCTTTCTCGCCATGGCCACGATCGCAATGCGGCGTGTCCGCCCTTTCAAGGTGCCGACGCGCTCACGAAACCATGAGGCGAGCCCGCTTGCGGGCTGATAGCGTAGCCAAAGCCAGGCGAGTTGGATCATCGCCGTCCGCGCTCGCGGGTTTCCGGCCCGGCTGATGCTTCGATCACGATCCATGCTGCCACTTTGATAAGGCATAGGCGTAATGCCGACGTAACTGGCCAGTTGGCGACGGTTGTCGAAGCGGCGATAGAACACCTCCCGAACGAGAACGGCAGCGAAATTCTCGCCGATGCCGCGGATCTGTTTCAGCGAGACGATCTTTTGAGTCACACGGTCATCCATCGCTGCGGCGTCCAGTGTCTTGGCCCGTTCAGTTTCCAGTTCTCGGATCAGTTCCAACGCCAGGAGAAGCCGACGACGCAGGCGGTCGAGTTCAGCACGAAGGAACGGCGGCAGTTCCCGCCCGTCGCCCGTGCGCAACGCGGCGACGTCGCGTTCCCAGGACCGTAACGACGGTCTACCCCGGATGCCCTGGGTAAACAGCAGCGCCTCTATTCTGTTTTCGATACGCAGCCTTTCCTGAACAAGGTGTTCGCGTTCGCGGTGTGTACGTTTGGCATCCTCCTCGTCGGGCGTCGGCACACGCACCATGCTGCATATCTGGCGATCACCATTGAGCCATGCCGCAAGAACACGCAGCATGCCTTCCGCGTCGAGACGGTCCGTCTTGGCCCGACGTGCGCGACGATTGACCAGAATGCTCGTGGGCTCAAGCACATACGCGGCGATGCCGTGCGCTGTCAGCAAACGATACAGCCAGAAGCCATCGCGGCCGGCCTCGAAACAGCATGACACCTCCGCGACATCACCCGGCTGGGTCGACGCGCGCGTTTGAAGCTCCGCGATCAATTTCAGCAGCCCTGAGGCGTCTCCACCTTCGAGGCGATGCAATCGGGATTTCGTGGCTCCCGAGATAGTCTTTACCGCGACAAGCCAGGAGGAAACGCTGAGTTCGATGGCAATGTGAATGGCGTTCTCGGATGACATGGCAGGAACTCCCTCGTCATTGGTGCTGACACGCTTGAGATTGAGCCTTTCTTGCCGCGGTGTCTGCCCTCATAGCATCTGGAACCAGATCTCGATCGGCTTTCCCTTCGGTAGATGGCCGGTATGGGCGTCTGCTGCCCGCCTGGAACCAGCTCGTCGACCAGCCCTGGCGCATTATGTCCCTCGGGCTACGACTTTGGGCACATGGGTTTTAACAAACAGGAGTTGGTATCAGCGCCCGGCCACGTCACCCGGGTCAGGACGCTGGCGTCATGGAGGCATTCAAAAAAACTTCCCCCGCATCCTGAATGCCCATACCGGCCATCTGCCCAAGGGCAAGCCGATCGAGATCTGGTTCCAGATGCTATGAGGGCAGACACCGCCGGCAAGAAAGGCTCAATCTCAAGCGTGTCAGCACCAATGACGAGGGAGTTCCTGCCATGTCATCCGAGAACGCCATTCACATTGCCATCGAACTCAGCGTTTCCTCCTGGCTTGTCGCGGTAAAGACTATCTCGGGAGCCACGAAATCCCGATTGCATCGCCTCGAAGGTGGAGACGCCTCAGGGCTGCTGAAATTGATCGCGGAGCTTCAAACGCGCGCGTCGACCCAGCCGGGTGATGTCGCGGAGGTGTCATGCTGTTTCGAGGCCGGCCGCGATGGCTTCTGGCTGTATCGTTTGCTGACAGCGCACGGCATCGCCGCGTATGTGCTTGAGCCCACGAGCATTCTGGTCAATCGTCGCGCACGTCGGGCCAAGACGGACCGTCTCGACGCGGAAGGCATGCTGCGTGTTCTTGCGGCATGGCTCAATGGTGATCGCCAGATATGCAGCATGCTGCGTGTGCCGACGCCCGACGAGGAGGATGCCAAACGTACACACCGCGAACGCGAACACCTTGTTCAGGAAAGGCTGCGTATCGAAAACAGAATAGAGGCGCTGCTGTTTACCCAGGGCATCCGGGGTAGACCGTCGTTACGGTCCTGGGAACGCGACGTCGCCGCGTTGCGCACGGGCGACGGGCGGGAACTGCCGCCGTTCCTTCGTGCTGAACTCGACCGCCTGCGTCGTCGGCTTCTCCTGGCGTTGGAACTGATCCGAGAACTGGAAACTGAACGGGCCAAGACACTGGACGCCGCAGCGATGGATGACCGTGTGACTCAAAAGATCGTCTCGCTGAAACAGATCCGCGGCATCGGCGAGAATTTCGCTGCCGTTCTCGTTCGGGAGGTGTTCTATCGCCGCTTCGACAACCGTCGCCAACTGGCCAGTTACGTCGGCATTACGCCTATGCCTTATCAAAGTGGCAGCATGGATCGTGATCGAAGCATCAGCCGGGCCGGAAACCCGCGAGCGCGGACGGCGATGATCCAACTCGCCTGGCTTTGGCTACGCTATCAGCCCGCAAGCGGGCTCGCCTCATGGTTTCGTGAGCGCGTCGGCACCTTGAAAGGGCGGACACGCCGCATTGCGATCGTGGCCATGGCGAGAAAGCTTCTGATTGCGCTTTGGCGCTATGTGGAGACAGGATCGATACCGGACGGTCTCGCATTCGGCACCGGAACGACCGCAGAATAGATAGACAGAAGTGCCGCGGGCCGATCAGTCGTCGGCGGCGATACGGGGAACGCGACCGTCTTCTTCTTTGGTAGCGCCACGCTACCGCGTTTCAGGTGGGTCGCGCGTCGTCGGGGCAGAGCCTCGGTGCAAGAGGCTTATGGTGCGGGTCGCTCGCGCGATCCGACCGCATGTAAGGTGATGCAGCCGCTGCTGCGATACGGAAGGGCCCCGAGCCCATAAAAGCACCTGACTTAAGACCATAGGGACAGGAGACACGCCATCGCGAAAATACGTTGACACCTGAACCCTCATGTAAGGACGAAGCCCGGATCGGCCAGAAGAACGGCATCGTCCGACAATGGGCCCGGCGCGGCACGCGGCCACGCCAGCCGGCTGATCAGCGCTACGAGAATGCCTGGCTGTTCGGCGCGATCTGTCCGGCGCGTGGCAAAGCCGCCGGCCTGGCGCTCCCGTTCATCGGCACCGCCAGCATGCAACTGCACATCGAGGAAATCTCGCGCTGCGTCGTCCGCGGTGCCCACGCCGTCGTGCTGCTCGATCGCGCAGGATGGCATACCACCGACAAGCTGAAGCTGCCCCGCAATATCAGCCTGATCTTCCTGCCGTCCCGCGCGCCCGAACTGAACCCGGTCGAAAATGTCTGGCAGTTCCTGCGCGCCAACTGGCTGTCCAACACCGTCTTCGACGGCATCGATCATATCATCGACGCCGCCTGTTCCGCCTGGAACAAGCTTGCCGCCCTGCCTGACACCATCCGATCCATCGGGCTCAGAAAGTGGGCTCACACAGGTCTGTGTCTATAACCGTTGGTATTACTTCAAATCGAGGGCATTTCAGGGGGCAAGGTCAGCGGAAAGCAACATGGTCGGGGGAATGGCAGGCTCTTCCAGTTTGAGTGTTAGCAGGCCCGAGATTAAATGGTTAGAAATGCCGGTCCGGGAATAGAAGTAGAATAATTTGGAGTTTTCAATGTTTTTGGAAGAATTTTATGGACTCATCAATGAGAGAATAGCGTCTCTTGACGCGCTGAGGGGAAAAAAAATCCCCATTGTTATGTACGGAGCTGGCGAGTATGCCTCTACCGTTGAGAAATTTCTCGCGAAAGAAAATATTTATATCGCGGATAGATTTGTTGACGAAACATACGAAAAGCGACTGGGGGTTCTGCATTTTGATGACATAAAGGAAAAATACGCCGAATTTTTTGTTGTCCTGGGAATGGCAGATATAAAGAGAGGCATGGAAGCTGTTATATCGCTAAATTGTAAGGATATTGTTTCAGTACATTATTTTTTTCTTAGCCCTCATTATCTCGACGAAATAAATTCTGAATTTATTTTAAATAATGCGCAAAAATTTTCATCTATTTTTGAAATTTTGGATGATGATTTATCCAAGGAGACATTTGTCTCCTATATTAAATCTCAAATAACAGGAAGTGATAGTTTTGTTCGGAATGTATGTCGGTCTGGTCAATATTTTCAAGATTTTATAAAAATAGATAGAAATGAAGTTTTTGTCGATGCTGGTGCATATACTGGTGACACGCTTCGAGATTTTTTAAAATTCTCCAATGGGATCTATCAGAAGTATTACGCGTTTGAGCCGAATTCGATGAATTTTCAAAAACTGAAACTCCTTATCGAGCAAGAGAAAATCCCCAATGTCCATGCAATGAATTGCGGATTAGGAAAAAGACGGGAGGCAGTGAAATTTCATCAGGAAAATAACACGTCTACTGTTTCAAAAATTTCCGTAGACGGGAACGTTGATATTCAGATTGATACCATTGATCATCTTTGCCCGGATGCCACCTTCATTAAAATGGATATAGAAGGGGGCGAAGTAGATGCTTTATTGGGAGGCATGAAGACAATAAATAAAAACAAGCCGAAATTGGCAATCTGCGTTTATCACAATCCGCTTCATTTATGGGAGGTGGCTTTGTATGTAAAAAAATGGTTCCAGATTATCGTATATTCCTTCGACAACATCAGGTATTCAGCACAGAGTTGGTTCTGTACGCGGACGCTACCCCTTCTGTCTAAATTTTTTCTAGGCCTGTCAGGGAGGGGTAATCTGTTGCTGCTATGTGAATGAGGTGAGTTGCTCTGGAACTTTCATCCAACTGAGTGTTCGTCCAAGATCATCTTGAATCATTGGAATCGTTTGTGATTCCCTGTCAGCGCGCCCGATTCGCAGGAGTTGCTGATGTGGACCGCCGAGAACCGTGCCCGATATGACCGGAGCCAGCTTCGCTATCCGAGTGACCTGACGGACAAGGAATGGTCGCTGATCGAACCTCTGATCCCGGCTGCCCGGCGTGGCGGTAACAAGCGGACAGTGGATATACGGGAGGTCATGAATGGCCTGATGTATGTTCTTGGAACGGGTTGCCAGTGGCGCGCGATCCCGAAAGACCTCCCGCCGCGCAGCACGGTGAATTACTATTTCTGCCGCTGGCAGCATGACGGAACACTCGATCGTCTGCATCATGCGCTCTACGTCCTGTGTCGGGAGCAGGCGGACCGTGAGGCCAGTCCGACAGCGGCGATCATCGACAGCCAGAGCGTCAAGAGTGCCGAAAAAGGGGGCGGCGCATCGATCCGTCCGGTTTTGACGCCGGCAAGAGGATCAAGGGCAAGAAGCGGCATGTCCTCGTCGATACGCAGGGCCTGTTGATGGAGGCAACGGCCCACGCGGCCGATATCCAGGATCGTGATGGCGGTGTCATGCTGATGGCGACATTGTTCGGATTGTATCCGTTCCTCCTGAAACTCTACGCCGACGCTGGCTATCAGGGGGGCAAAGTTTCAGCAGGGACTGGCTCATGTCTGCCGTTCTGTGAATGTCGAGATCGTGCGGCGCTGTAACGTCGGAAAATTCGTGGTATTGCCCAAGCGCTGGATCGTGGAGCGCACCATCGCCTGGTTGAACCGCTGCCGACGCCTGGGCAAGGATTGGGAGTGCCTCAATCGCAATGCACTCGCTTTCCTCCGATGGGCGTCAGTTCGATTGATGCTCAGAAAGATCTGTAATTAAAAACAATGATCTCGGACGGACACTCAGAAAATCATTTTAAGGCGACATTAAAATTATGCCTGTCGTGGGCGAAAGGTGTCCGAGATCTCAACCTTCTGCCGGGTGCGTCGTGAGCCTGAATGCCGGATCGAACGTCGCCATGAAGCAGAGAGCCGAATGCTCGGACAATTCGCTGCGGTCTGGGTCGGGCATGGATGTCCATAGCGTAATGCCCGGCCCGATTTCTGGCTGCCGGATTCTGCGGTATGAATGCCGCATGCTGGACATCCACACCTACGACGCCCAGGCGGGCGGCAATGTTCTCTACAAGGCGCTGGCCCATCCGCTGGCGGCCGAGGCGCTGTCGGTGCTGCTGGCGGAGATCCGTGCCGCCGGGCCGGTCGCTGTGTATGATCCGGACGGCATGTTCGCGATGCTGCATGCCCTGTGCCCCGATCCGGCGCCGGGGCAGGCGGCGGGACTGGGTGTGGTCGAGGGCGTGTATGTCCATGACACGCTGCGTGTCGGGCAACCGACGGCGGCGGGGCCGGCGCGGGCGCTGGTCGACCTGGGGCAGGCGCGGGCTGCGGTCGTGCTGGCCGTGACCTTCGATGGGGCGCGCGTCCGCGACCGTATCGCCCATCTGTTGCCGCCGGGGGCGCGGTTCCTGGCGCTGGACGCGCTGCGTCTGCCGGACGACTTGCTGACCGTTCGTGACCGTTATCTGGACCGGCTGAATTTCGCGACGAACCATGCCTTCTTCCGCGACGCGGACGGGCTGTCCACCCGGCTGGTCACGGCGAATTACTGGTCGCGCTATGGCGCGTCCGGGGTGCGGCTGTGGCTTCGCCTGTTCGGCGCGGACGGGACGGTGCTGGCGACGTGGCAGGAAGCCGTGCCCGACGGGGGCGGCGCCATCGTCATCGACAGCGGCGCGGTGCGTGCGCGTTTCGGCCTGGCGCCCTTCGTGGGACAGCTTTTCGTGCATGCCGTCGGCGTTGCGGGCCATGACGTGGTGAAATACGCGCTGGACACATACGGCACCGGTGGCAATCGCAGCCTGTCGGTGACGCACGACGCCAATGCCTGGCCGTCCGACCGCTACGCCAACCTGCCGGCCCCCGATGCGGGCGAGGACGTGGTGCTGTGGGTGCAGAACAGCCACGCCATGACGATTCCCCCGGGGACGATGAGCCTCAATCGCATGGGGGAGGACCGGCATGTCCCGATCACGCAGTCCATCGGTCCCTACCAGACGGTGGCGATTCGCGTTTCCGACAGCCTGTCCGGTCTGGCATGGCCGGCGCAGATCGAATTCCGCTCGGGCCGCCATGTCGTGCGCCCGCGCTACGAGGTCACCTCGGCCGCCAGGACGCGCATCGCCCACCTGAACGTCGAGCGGGCGGACCTGCGGCCCGATCCAGGCATTCCGGCCCTGCCGGCCAGCCTGGGGCGTGGCTACCTTCTGCCGTTCCCGATTCTGGACCCCGCGCGGTTCCGCACGATCGTCCAGCCGGTGCCGATGGCCGACTCGCAGATGACCCTGCCGCTGCGCCTGGATTGCTTCGATCCGGCGGGCCGGCCGACCGGCCGGAAATTCCTGGGCTGCCTGCCGCGCGACCACGATCTGGCGCAGGATCTGGCGGAACTGGGCGTGCCGGAGGGTCATGCCGAACTGGTCTATGATTTCCGCGACGGTGGGCAGGCCGATGGCTGGCTGCACGCCCTGGTGCGATTCGTGGCCCGTGACGGCGGGCATGCGGCGGAAACCAGCTTCGGCGCCCATGTCTTCAACACCGTCATGACCTATAGGGGCGAACCGCAATCCTATTCCGGGCCGCCGCCGGGCCTGAGCACGCGCCTGTTCCTGAAAGGCGGCAACGGGTTGGGCGACGCGTTCTGCTGCCTGATCTATCCGGCATCGGCGGCGTGGCGCCCGTATTCCCATACCGTGCTGGGCCTGCATGACGGGGCGGGGCGCGTCGTGGTGGAAACGGCGATGACCATCGCCTGCTCGGGCTCGGCCATGATCTGGCCGCACCGCCTGTTCGGTGCCGCCGCCATCGCGCAGGCGGGGCAGGGGGGCTATGTCATGATCCGCGACACCACATGCCGGTTGTTCGGATATCACGGCGTCATGGGCCAGGACGGGGCCTTCTCGCTGGACCACATGTTCGGTTTTTGACGTCTGTGTGACGCGCCCCCCTTGCGACGGGGGGGCAGATCCATTAAGAGGGCCCCACCGGCACGGATGGGTGCGTAGCTCAGCGGTAGAGCATCGCCTTCACACGGCGGGGGTCACAGGTTCAATCCCTGTCGCACCCACCATCCGGCTGGATCCGCCATAGAGATCCAGCTTTTCAGGCCCGGCATATTCCCAGCATATCCAGCAGCATAGCGGTGTCGCGCATCATCGCGATTCGCGGCGGGCCTGGCAGTTGCAGTGCGGCTCACTAATTTTCTTGACACTTAAATGTGATTTGGGTCATCAATGGGGTGTTGCAGCGTTGCGTGAGCACCTGCTTCTTGGACGTTTCCTCCCTAGACTTGGCGGTGCTTCGGCACCGCTTTTTTTTGCCCCGGGCGCGCAGGCCTGCGTGATAATAGGACGTTCGCGAGACGCGCGATCGGCATAGGCAGGTGGATCATGGCTGGACTCTTTGACGGACTGATGAACACGGTGACGGAACTGGCCGACAAGTTCGGCCTGACCGATCAGCTTCATCAGCATCTGGGCGAACTGACCTCGCCCCAGGGAATCTCGACTTTGCTGGCGCAGGCCGAGCAGGCGGGCCTGGGCGACAAGGTGCGATCCTGGATCGGCAACGGGCAGAACCTGCCGGTATCGCCCGACGAACTGCGTTCGATCCTGTCGAACCAGCAGGTGCAGGCCATGGTGGACCGCACGGGCCTGCCGGCCTCGACGCTGCTGCCGGCGCTGGCGCAGTTCCTGCCGGCCGCGGTGAACCAGCAGACCCCCAACGGGCAGCCGCCCGCGGCGGGCTGACCGCGTCAGGGTAACGGCACGGGGGCGCGGGACAATCCGGCAGCCACACCGGCCATCGCGCGCAGCAGCGTCGTCATGACGGTGCGCATGGCGGCGAATCCCTCGCGACGGACCAGCCGGCTCTCGTCCATATAGAGCGGCCGGCTGATCTCGACCTGCAGCGCGTGCCGCCCGGCGGCCGGGTTGCCGTAATGGCGGGTGATGTACCCTCCGGCATAGGGCGCGTTGCGGCAGGTCCTGAACCCCTGCGCACGCAGCGATTCCTCGGCGGCGGCGGTGATCGGCGCGGCGCAGGATGTGCCCCAGACGTCCCCCAGCACGAAATGCGGCGCCTCCTGCCCGATGCCGGGCCGGATTCCGGGCATCGAATGGCAATCGACCAGCAGGCAGGCCCCGTGGGCCGCGACCTGCGCGTCCAGCAGCGTTGACAGCGCGGCGTGGTAGGGCGCCCAGAACCGGCTGATTCGCGCATGCGCCTCGGCCAGGGGCAGGCGCCGGCGATACAGGGGCAGGCCGGTGGCCGATATGCGGGGAATCACGCCCAGTCCGGCCCGCACCCGTTGGGTCGTGCTGTTGCAGCCCGGCGGCAGCGGCGCGTCGAACATCGCGGGGTCCAGTTCCCCGGCCTCGCGATTCGTATCGCAATAGATGCGCGGGAACGTGGCATGGATCAGGCTGGCGCCGAGGTCGGGTGCGTCGGCCAGCAATTCGTCGACATGGAAATCCTCGCTGTGGCGCAGCGCCATATAGTCGACGCGGGACAGCGCCAGGAAATCCCGCGGATAGGCCCGGCCCGAATGGGGCGAGGCGACGACCAGCGGTATGCCCGCGACACGCGGCGGCACCAGCACGAAAGGGGCCGGCACAGGGTCTGATTCGTCATTCACCTCGGTTGCTCACAGACGCTCCGGCGCATCCATATCATGATCGTCAGGATGATTTATCCCGTTTTCTCAAAGGCTTCGCGAAAATGGATACGGGATGTCGTTTTTTCCGCACGGACGGGTTGCGCAACGCCACCAGCCCGGCTAGAAGCCTGTTCACCGAACGGATGGGCGCATAGCTCAGCGGTAGAGCACTACCTTGACATGGTAGGGGTCACAGGTTCAATCCCTGTTGCGCCCACCATCCTTCGGAATTTCCTTTTGAAATCATGCCATGTCGAACCGCCGCCGCGTTATCGTGGCGGGGTCATTCCGCCGTGGCGTCCAGCGCGCCCTGCAGCATGTAGGACGCGGCCAGCTTGTCCACCAGTTCGGCGCGGCGCTGCCGGGTCATGTCCGCATCCTGGATCAGCATGCGGTTCACGGCGCTGGACGACAGGCGTTCGTCCCACATCGCCGCCGGCAGGCCGACCTGCTCGGACAGGCTGATCATCCAGTCGCGCGCCGCCTGGGCCGCCGGGCCGAAACTGCCGTCCATGGACAGCGGCAGGCCGGACACCAGCCCCCCCACGCCTTCGCGCGCGGCGATGCGCCGGATCTCGGCCGCCACCACCGACAGCTTGCCCCGCCGCAATGCGCCGTAGGGCGAGGCCAGCATCAGCGACACGTCCGACAGCGCCAGGCCGATCGTCTTCTGGCCGGGATCGAGTCCCAGCAGCCGTTGGTCGCGGCCAAGCTGGCCGCGGATCTGGTGCATGTTGAACAGGGGCATGGTCTGGGTCTATGGTCCGCGCGGTGTCCTGCCGGCAGGATATTCCCCTCAGATCATGATGGAAAGTTATGCTTCATGTCGCTTGATCCCGCGACCGTCCGACGTATCGCCAGGCTGGCGCGGATAGGTATCGACGAATCCGACCTGCACGCCCTCCAGGGGGAGTTGAACGGCATTCTCGGCTGGATCGAGCAATTGAACGAGGTGGATATCGACGGCGTCGAACCGATGGTCGGCACCGGACATGCCGCCCTGCGCATGCGCGAGGACGTGGTGACCGACGGGGCCGCGCGCGATGCCGTCCTGTCGAACGCGCCCGACGCGGCGGGGCCGTTCTATACCGTGCCGAAGGTGGTTGAATAATGCTGACCGAACTGACGATCGCCGCGGCCCGGGACGGGCTGGGGCGCCGGGAATTTTCCGCCGTCGAACTGGTCGGCGCCCACGTGGCGGCCATCGAGAAGCTGAACGGCCGGCTGAACGCCTTCATCACCGTCACCGCCCCGCAGGCGCTGGACGCCGCGCGCCGCGCCGATGCGATCCTGGCCGGTGGGGATGCGCCCGCGCCGCTGACCGGCATTCCGCTGGGGATCAAGGACCTGTTCTGCACCGACGGCGTGCGCACCACCGCCGCCAGCCGGATGCTGGAGGATTTCGTGCCCCCGTACGAAAGCACGGTGACGGCGAACCTGCTGCGCGACGGTGCGGTGTTCGTGGGCAAGACCAATTTGGACGAATTCGCGATGGGTTCGGCCAACATCAACTCGGCCTTCGGCGCGGTGGAAAATCCGTGGAAGCGCGCGGGTGACACCGACACCGTGCTGGTCCCCGGCGGGTCGTCGGGCGGGTCGGCGGCGGCGGTGGCCGCCGGCCTGGCCATGGGCGCCACCGGCACCGACACCGGCGGGTCGATCCGCCAGCCCGCGTCCTATTGCGGCATCGCGGGGATCAAGCCGACCTATGGACGGTGCAGCCGCTGGGGCACCATCGCCTTCGCCAGTTCCCTGGACCAGGCGGGCCCGATGGCGCGCACGGTCGAGGATTGCGCCATCCTGCTGCAGTCGATGGCGGGGTTCGATCCGCGAGACAGCACCAGCGTCGATATCGCGGTGCCGGACTACCGCGCCGCCTGCGGCCGGTCGCTGAAGGGCATGAAGGTCGGCATTCCCGCCGAATACCGCGTCGCCGGCATGCCCGCCGAAATCGAGGCGGCGTGGGAGCAGGGCATCGCCTGGCTGCGCGACGCGGGGTGCGAGATCGTGGAGGTGTCGCTGCCCTACACCAAATACGGGTTGGCGACCTATTATATCGTGGCGCCGGCGGAATGTTCGTCCAACCTGGCGCGTTATGACGGCGTGCGCTTCGGCCGCCGCGTGCCGGCGGCGTCTCTGGACGAGCTGTACGAGGCGACGCGGCGCGAGGGATTCGGGGCCGAGGTCCGGCGCCGCATCCTGATGGGGACCTACGTCCTCTCGGCCGGCTATTACGACGCGTACTATCTGCGCGCGCAGAAGGTCCGCAACCTGATCCGACGGGATTTCGAACAGGCGTTCCGCACGGTCGATGTCCTGCTGACGCCGACCGCGCCGTCGCCGGCCTTCGCGCAGGGCGAAAAGATGGATGATCCGGTACAGATGTATCTGAACGACGTATTTACCGTGCCCGCCAGCATGGCCGGCGTACCCGCCATGTCGGTCCCGGCGGGGCTCAGCACCACGGGCCTGCCGCTGGGGCTGCAGGTGATCGGCCGGTCGTTCGACGAGGAATCGGTGCTTGCGGCCGCCAGCGCCATCGAACGGGCGGCGGCCTTCACGCACCGTCCCGCCCTGCGCGCGGAGGTGGTGTGATGACCTATCTGGTCGAAGGCCGTACCGGCCCCTGGGAACTGGTCGTGGGGCTGGAAGTCCACGCCCAGGTCATCAGCCGGTCCAAGCTGTTCTCGGGCGCCTCGGCCTCGTACGGGGGCGAGCCGAACACCCATGTCAGCCTGGTCGATGCGGGATTTCCCGGCATGCTGCCGGTCATCAACCGCGAATGCGTGGCCCAGGCGGTGCGGACCGGCCTGGGGCTGAAGGCGCGGATCAACCTGGAAAGCCGGTTCGACCGCAAGAACTATTTCTATGCGGACCTGCCGACGGGCTATCAGATCAGCCAGTTCGCCCATCCGATCATCGGCGAGGGCGCGGTCGAAATCGAACTGGCCGACGGCGCGACCCGCACCATCGGGATCACGCGCCTGCATCTGGAACAGGATGCCGGCAAGTCGATGCATGACCAGGACCCGACGCGGTCCTTCATCGACCTGAACCGCGCGGGCGTCGCGCTGATGGAAATCGTCAGCGAACCCGATATCCGCACGCCCGAGGAAGCCGGGGCCTATCTGCGCAAGCTGCGCATGATCCTGCGCTACCTGGGCACCTGCGACGGCAACATGGAAGAAGGTTCGATGCGCGCCGACGTGAACGTGTCGGTCCGCAAGGCGGGCGAGCCGTTCCGCACCCGGTGCGAGATCAAGAACGTCAATTCGATTCGCTATGTGATGCAGGCGATCGAGGTCGAGGCCGTCCGCCAGGTGGAAATCTGGGAAAGCGGCGGCGAGGTCGATCAGGAAACCCGCCTGTTCGACCCCGCGCGGGGCGAGACACGCTCGCTGCGCAGCAAGGAAGACGCCCACGATTACCGCTATTTCCCCGATCCCGACCTGCTGCCGCTGGTGATCGAGGAAGCGTGGGTCGAATCGCTGGCCGCCGTCCTGCCGGAACTGCCGGATGCCAAGCGCCAGCGCTTCCAGGACGAGTACGGCATCCCCCGCTATGATGCCGGGGTGCTGGTGGCCGAACAGGCGACCGCCGATTTCTATGAAACGGTCGCGCGCGGGCGGGACCCGCGCCTGGCGGCCAACTGGGTGATCGGCGACCTGTTCGCGGCGTTGAACCGCACCGGCCGCACGATCCAGGACAGCCCGATCAGCGCAGACGCACTGGGCGGCATGCTGGATCTGGTCACGGACGGCACGATCAACGGCAAGATCGCCAAGGAAGTGTTCGAGGACATGCTGGAGACCGGCGACCCCGCCGCCGCGATCGTCGAGCGCAAGGGATTGCGGCAGGTCACCGATACCGGGGCGATCGACGCCGCCGTGCAGGCCGTACTGGCGGCGAACGCGGACAAGCTGGCCGAATACCGTTCGGGCAAGGACAAGCTGTTCGGATTCTTCGTCGGTCAGGTCATGAAGGCGATGGCCGGCAAGGGCAATCCAGCCCTGGTGAACGAGGCCCTGAAGAAAGTTCTGTAACCGCCCGCCACGGGCCGGTTTGGGGTTTGACGGCGCTGTGACGACAGTCTACAAGCAGCGCTGCAAACGCCGTGTGTAAACACGCTCCTCGGCGGAGGGGTGGCCGAGTGGCTGAAGGCGGCGGTTTGCTAAACCGTTGTACGGTGTCAAGCCGTACCGTGGGTTCGAATCCCATCCCCTCCGCCAATTCCATGATTTCCAACAATGTTCTGCAGGCCGGCTCCGGTCGTGAGCGGACGTCCCAATGGTATCATAGACGAATCAGAAATCACGATTCAGTGAGCCGAGATGTCGTCGTTTCGCTCTATTTGTTTCTAACCTAAAACAAGATCGGGGCGTTTTTGTATCGTTGTCGATTTGATAACGTATTTTCGGACGTTCGGTGCCGTTTTGCCGCCTGATTTTATGGCCGGTTTTCGACAACTCCCGTTGCGGGATGACAACGCCTTCGTAGCAACCGGGGGCCTTTCTGTGTCGTTGTGTGTTCCGCACTCCCGAGGGCGCGGCAATGAGCGACGACGAAGGTGTAAGGTACGCTTCCGGCTGCGATCCTGGTCCGGGTTCGTAGGCCGCCGTGTCCGAACCGGTATTTCCCGCCCTGTCCGACGATTGTCTGGCCCGCATCGCCGGGGACATGGACCGGCAGGGATTTGGCGTGGCCGTCGATTGCATTTCCGTGGACCATCTGGCGTCCCTGAGGCTGTTCGTCGAACGCAAGGTCGCCGATGCCGGCGGGGAATATGTCGCCTTGACCGGGCTGGACGGCGTACGGGACACGCTGCTGGGCATGCTGGCATCGTCGCCGGAATTCATGCAGGCCGTCCGGACGATCTATCGCAAGGGAGTAGGGGAGCCCGCGCCGGACAAGCCGTTCTATCAGGTCCTGCGCTGCCTGTCCGGCAGGATCGGGGAACGGCACGCCTACCTGTTCCATTATGATTCCTATGTCGTCACGGCGCTTGTCCCGATCATCATGCCGTCGACCGGGCGGGCCGGAGACCTGATCATGTTTCCCAACACGCGGACAATCAGGAAGACCTATCTGCGCAACCTGGTCGACAAGGTCCTGCTGGACAACATATTGACCCAGATGGCCCTGAAAAGGATCGCCACGTCGCGCACCCGGCGGCCGACATTGGTGCGCATGCGACCGGGGAATGTCTATTTTTTCTGGGGTTATCGCTCGGTCCATGCGAACGAACCCTGCGATCACGACCAGATCCGCGCGACGGCCCTGTTCCATTACGTCAATCCGCACGCCGGCAGCCGGATTCGCCGCGTGACGACCCGCGAGGCTCCGGCGGCCTGATCGTGCGCCACGGGTCGCCATGCGCAGGTCCTGCTTGTATGGAAGATGCCCCGGACAACGGACACGAGCGTGTGGATGACGATGGAAAAAGCGACCTGGCGCGGTGCGGCATTCGATTCGGTCGCGCGATGGATCGCCCTGGCGATGATGATGGTCATGCCGTTTTTCCAGTTGCGGGGACGGGCGATCAGCGACGGCATCATGTCGGCCATCGGCCTGCTGTTCCTCGTGCATTGCATCCGCACGCGCGCGAATGACTGGTGGCGCCGGGGATGGTTCGCCTTCGCCCTGCTGTTCTGCGGGCTCGCGATCCTGTCGTCGGCCCTGCATGGATCGTCCCATGCGGTGGCCGAGGCCTGCGTCCTGATCCGGTTCTTCCTGTTCAGCGCGGCGCTGGAACGCTGGGTGCTGCGCGACGCGGCCTCACGGCGCTGGCTGGGGGCCGTCGTGACTGTGGCCGCGCTTTGGCTGGTGGTGGAATGCTGGCAGCAATATCTGCTGGGCTACAACATCTGGGGCTTCCCGCGCTGGCCGGACGGGGCGCTGACGGGGCCGTTCTATAAACCCCGCGCGGGCGCCGCGCTGCTGATGGTCGTGTTCCCCGGCCTGATGCCCTTCGCCCTGCGCCGGCTGCAGGCAGCGTCCTGGCGGCCGAAACTGGCGGGCATCGCCCTTATCATGTTCCTAGTGGTGACGATGCTGCTGATCGGGCAGCGCATGCCCACCCTGCTGTTCGGGCTGGGGCTGGTGCTGACGGCACTGTTCGTTCCCTCGACCCGCTGGGCGATCTTCGCGGCCGGAATGGCCGGCGTGGTGGGGCTGTTCCTGCTGCCGATCCTCTCGCCGCCGGCCTATGCCAAGCTGGTGGTGCATTTCCTGGCGCAGATCCGCGATTTTCCCGACAGCGATTACGGCCATATCTATATTCGCGCGGCCGCCATGGTGCGCCAGCATCCATGGCTGGGGCTGGGCGCGGACGGGTTTCGCGATTTCTGTCCGAATCCGTCCTTTGCCCGCGACCTGTCGCTGTTCGGATACGATTTCCACGTCCCCGTCGGCGCCGGCTGCAACATTCATCCCCATAATATCTATCTGGAGGTCGCGACCACGGCGGGGCTGCCCGGCCTGGCCTGTTTCGTCGCGATGGCGGCGGCCTGGCTGTGGCGGATGCTGCGGGCCCTTTCGCCCGTCGAGGCCCCGCAGCAGGCCATGCTGTGCGTGATCTGCTGCGTGATCTTGTGGCCGGTGGCCTCGAACAGCGCGCTGTTCACGGTGCGGACGGCGGGGTGGTTCTTCCTGATGGTCGGATGGGGGCTGGCGGCGTCGCGCGACGTGGCGGGCGAACGGCGGCTGAATGCAGGGCGGCGGGCCTAGGCAGAGTCAGGCCAGGTCTTCGGGGCCGAACGCGTCGGGCAGCAATTCGGCCAGCGAGCGGACAAGCAGCGGCGTGCCCTGCGGCCCGACCATGCGAACGGTCAGGCCGGGGGCGCTGAATTCACGGATCTTCTGCCGGCATCCGCCGCAGGGCGCGCAGGCCCGATCGCCCCCGCCGCTGATGACGATGTCGGCAATCTGCCGGCCGCCGCCGGCCACCATGGCCGCGATCGCTCCCCCTTCGGCGCAGATGCCTTCGGGATAGGCCGCGTTTTCGGTGTTGCAGCCCACGAAGATCCGGCCGTCCGCGCAGCGCAGCGCCGCACCGACGTGGAAGCGCGAATAGGGGGCATAGGCGTTGGCGCGGACGGCCACCGCGGCATCGATCAGCGGATCGTCGGACATTGTCGTTCCTCCCGAAGGCAGGGTCTGTCTATCGGATCGCCGGTGCTGCGAACAGTATCGCGCGGCCCATGCGCGCGGACCTTGGAACCGTGGGCCGGAGCCACTATCCTGACGGGATGACCGACCCATCTTCCCGGCTCGCCGAGCAGGACCCGACCGTGGCAGACCTGCTGGCCGCCCGCCCGCATCTGTCGATGCATGCGCTCGACGGCCTGGTGTTCGAGGACGTTCCGCTGAACGCGATCGCGGACGCGGTGGGAACGCCGACCTGGGTCATGGGGGCAGGGACCCTGCGCGCGCGCTATCGCCGCCTGGCGGGCGCCCTGCGTGACGCGGGGCTGGCCCCGTCGATCCATTTCGCGGTGAAGGCGAACGACCATCTGGCGGTGCTGCGTGTCCTGGCGGCCGAAGGGGCGGGGGCTGACGTCGTCAGCGGCGGCGAACTGCGCCGCGCCCGCGCCGCCGGCATTCCGGCGGCCGGTATCGTCTTTTCCGGCGTCGGCAAGTCGCGGGACGAACTGCACCTGGCCGTGACCGAGGGCATCGCCCACATCGCGGTCGAAAGCGCCGAGGAACTGGACGTCGTGTCCGACGTCGCCGTCGCGGCCGGCCGCACGGCGCGCATCACGCTGCGGGTGAACCCGGATGTGGACGCCGGAACGCACGAGAAGATCACGACCGGCCTTTCGACCAACAAGTTCGGCATCGCCTATGCCCGGGCCGCCGACCTGTATGCCCGCGCGGCGGCGCTGCCGGGACTGCATCCGCTGGGGTTCTCGGTGCATATCGGCAGCCAGATCGTGGCCATGGGCCCCTACCGCGCCGCATTCGCGCGGGTGGCCGACCTGGTGCGCGCGGTGCGGGCGCGCGGCCTGTCCGTCGGGCTGGTCGATTGCGGCGGCGGCTTGGGAATCCGCTACCGTGACGAGGTCGAGGGCGCGCCCATGGCCCTGGCGGGTGCGATCCGCGCCGAACTGGGTGACCTGGACGTGCGGCTGGCGATCGAGCCCGGCCGCTGGCTGGCCGGTCCGGCCGGCGTGCTGCTGTCGCGGGTGATCCTGCGCAAGGCCGGGCAGGACGGGCTGCCGCCGTTCCTGATCCTGGACGCGGCGATGAACGACCTGGCGCGGCCCAGCCTGTACGATTCGTGGCATGGTATCCTGCCGCTGTCCGCCCGTGACGCGGTCCAGCCGGTCGAATCGGTGAACGTCGTGGGACCGGTCTGCGAAAGCGCCGATTCCTTCGCCACCGGCCGGATGCTGCCGCGCATGGGTGACGGCGCGGCGGTCGCCCTGCTGGATACCGGCGCCTACGGCATGGTCATGAGCTCGACCTATAACGGCCGCCCGCTGGCCGCGCAGGTCCTGGTCGATGGCGGGCGCTGGAGCGTGATCCGCGCCCGGCAGCCGGTCGAAAGCCTGTGGGCGGCGGACCGGGTTCCCGATTGGCTTGCCCCCCAGCCGGTGGGGGCCTGAGCGCCGCATGACGGGCGGGACCGCTCCCCCCCAGGATGTCGCGGATACGGGGGCGGCGCTGTCGTCGTTTCCGGTCCGGCTGGCGGCCGCGCGGTATCGCGCGCGGCAGGTCCTGTGGGTCGAGGGCGCCTGGCCGGTCCTGCTGCCGGTGCTGGGCGGACTTGCCGCCTATCTGATCGCGGGCCTGCTGGGCCTGCCGCAGGGCCTGCCCGATCTGGCGCATGCGGCGCTTCTGCTGGCGCTGGCCGGTGGCGCGGCCGCGTGGATCGTCTGGCGCGGGCGCCGCGTGACCGCGCCCACCCCCGCCGGAGTGGACCGGCGGATCGAACGCGCGTCGGGTCTGGCGCACCGCCCGTTGCAGACCCTGGCCGACCACCCCGCCGGTGCCGATGCCGCTCCCCATGATGCCGCCGCCCGGGTCGAACGGGTCGCCCTGTGGGACGCGCATCTGCGGCGGACGGGGCGGGCGATCGGCCGGCTGCGGGCCGGCTGGCCGCGCCTGTCGCTGGCGGCGCATGATCCGTGGCGCGTGGGCTATGTGCTGCTGCCGGGATTGCTGGCCGCGCTGCTGTGGGCGGGCGGCGACGCCCCCGGCCGGCTGGAAGCCGCCTTCTGGCCTGGCCTGGACGATCCGGGGGCGCCGCGCCCGCATATCCAGGCCTGGATCACGCCGCCATCCTACGCCCCCGGGGCCCCGGTCTTCCTGGATGATCGCACGGGCCGGGCCACCGTGCCCCAGGGGGCGGTGCTGAGCATCAGCGTGACCGACCTGCGCGGCCGTCCGTCGCTGCGCGTCGTCGCCACCGGATCGGCATCGGGCCCGGCAGTGGGGCCCGACCGGTTTCGCGCCCTGGGGGCGGAAAGCTGGTCGGCGGACGTTCCGCTGCTGGCCAGCGCGTCGCTGACCCTGCGCGGACGGGGGCGGTCGTTCAGTCGGTGGACCGTGACTGTCCTGCCCGATGCGGCGCCGACGGTCGCATGGGGGGCGGGTGCCGGCGCCGGACGGGGCGAATGGCGCACGCGGCTGCCCTATGCCGCGCGGCAGGCCTACGGCATCACGTCGCTGCGGGCCGAGCTGCGTCTGGCCGGCGGCGAAAAGGGGGGAGCCCCGCGCGTGCTGACCGTGCCGATTCCGATCGACGGCCACCCGAAGGACGTCACGGGCATTGCCATGCCCGACCTGTCCGCCGACCCGTGGGCGGGCGAGGAGGTCGTGGGCCGGCTGGTGGCAACCAGCGCCAGCGGCCATGAGGGCGTCAGCCCCGAAGCCCGGTTCCACCTGGGCGCGCGCCTGTTCCGCAGCCCGATGGCCAAGGCGGTGCTGGATGTCCGGCGACGGGTCGCGACGGGCCGCGAGCGCCGCACCGCCGCCGCGAGCGACCTGATGGCGCTGGGCGAAACGCCCGATCCGTTCCAGAACGACGCCGGCCTGCTGCTGAACCTGACCAGCGCCGCCGCCCTGCTGGAAAGCCCGGATGTCGATCCGCACGCGGCCGTGGACCAGGCGGTGGCGCGGCTGTGGTACCTGGCGCTGGAGATCGAGGACGGCCGGCAGGGCGGAAGCGCCGCTGCGCGGGCGGCCCTGGACGTTCGCGCGGCGCAGGACGCCGTGGCGGCGCAGTTGAACCGCATGCGCGCGCTGGGGGCGCAGGGCCAGTCGCCCGAGGAACAGGCCGAACTGCAGCGCCGGATGGAGACGCTGCGCCAGGCGATCATGCGCCGGATGCAGGCGCTGGCGCAGCAGGCCGTGCAGTCGCACACCGCGATACCCGACCTGCAGGGCCTGACCCGCAACGGCGACCAGGCCCTGTCGCGCATGATGCAGCAGATGCAGGACGCCGCCCGCAACGGCCGCTCGGCCGAGGCGATGCAGGCGTTGCAGCGCATGGAAGACATGCTGGAGCACATGCGCTCCGCCACGCCGCAGGACCTGGCCGACATGGCGCGCCAGATGCAGGCCCGCCAGCAGGCCAACGAACAGCGCGACGCGCTGCAGGACCTGATCCGCCGGCAATCCGGCCTGCTGGACCACAGCCAGTCCCGCCTGGACCGCGTCCGCCACGCCCAGGAACGCGCCGAGGCCGCGCGCCGCGCCACCCAGGACGAGATGCCGGGACAGGGAGTGGATGGCGACCTGGCCAGCATGCCCACCGCCGAACTGCTGCGCCGGCTGGGGCTGCGCCCCCCGCCGGACATGCAGGGGCCGCCGGCCGACGAGCCGCAGCCCGGAGACGCCGGGCCGGCGCAGGGGCCCGACGCGCCGCCGTCGGGGGATGCGTCCGCACCCGGCGCGCCCAATCCGCCGAACGAGGAGGTCCGGCACGCCGACCGCGCCGTGCAGCACGCGCTGGGGCGGGCGCTGGACGAACTGGGGCAGGAATTCAAGGGCCTGACCGGAAAGGACGCGCCGTCCGGCTTCGCCGATGCCGGGGGCGCGATGAAGGACGCGCGCGCCGCCCTGGCCCAGGGCAACGACACCGCCGCCGCCGAGGCCCAGCGCAAGGCCCTGGCCGACCTGCAGAAGGGCGACCAGCAGATGCGCCAGGCGATGAAGGGTTCGGGCAAGGGCGGCGCGACCAGCTTCCTGCCCGGCTTCACCAGCGGATCGGGCGAGGGCGGCCAGGGCGAACCGGGCGGTAGCGGCGACAGTGCCCAGGGAAGTGATCAGGGAAGTGACCAGGGAGGCGACCAGGCGGACGACCAGCACGGCGACCGGGACCCGCTGGGCCGCCGGACCGGCGAGGGCAAGGACGGGCTGGATTCCGACACCCACGTGCCGGATACGATGTCGCGCGAACGCGCGCGGGAGATCGAGCAGGAACTCCGCCGCCGCGACTCCGACCGCACCCGCCCGCGCGAGGAACTGGATTACCTGGACCGGCTGCTGAAATCCTTCTGAGGCTGTCCAGAAGCCCCGGGGACAGGAAGGCAGAAAAGCGTGGACAAGCCCCGAGGCCGGTCTTTACGCTTTTTGCCGGACCCCGACAGGACAGGACATGCTCGAATGCCGTCAAGCATAAGGCAAGGCCGCAGGGTCATACTGTCGCTTCAGTATCTCCGGGCTCTTGCCGCTGTCGGGGTGGTGCTGTTTCACCAGTTTCAAAGCGTGTCGCCCGTTTTCCGCGTGGGGAAATACGGGGTTGGCCTGTTCTTCATCATCAGCGGCATCATCATGGTCTCGCTGACGGAAGGGCGGACGATCAGGCCGCTGAATTTCTATGTCGACCGGGTGACGCGTGTCGCGCCGATGTACTGGATCGCCACGGCTGCCACGTTCGTGCTGGCGTCCGTCGGGATCTGCACGCCGTCCATCTATTCCCATGGAATCGGGCATCTTCTCCTCTCGTGCCTGTTCGTTCCCTCGCCGAACGAGCACGGCGTCATGATGCCGACGCTGTTTATCGGCTGGACGCTGAATTACGAGATGTTCTTTTATCTGGTTTTCGGTGCCCTGCTTTTGATGCCCGGCCGCTACCGGCTGCCTGTCCTGGCGCTGATATTCCTCTCGCTGGCAGTCTGTGGCGTGGTCGTCCCGCAGGGGGGCGATCTCCTGCGTTTTTATACCAGTCCGTATCTGCTGGAATTCCTGGCCGGCTGCTGCCTCGGGGCGATATTCGGGCTCAATCTCGCGAAGCTGCGCCCCTGGCCCACGGCCGGTCTTGTCGCGGCCCTTGTCGGCGCCATGATCGGGGCAGGGTTTGTCTTTCCCCTTCTGTTCAGCGGCGCGGCGACGGTTTTCCTGGTCGCCATGCTGATGTGGATTGAACGCCAGGACCTGATGCCGACGCTGCCCTTCGCGCTGATGCTGGGAAATGCGTCCTATTCCATCTACCTGTTCCAGCAGGTCGCGTTCGACGCGGCCCAGGCGGCGCTCCGGCTGCTGCATTACGGACCGGGCCTGCATACGGTGCCGACACGATGTGCCGCCGTCATTCTGGCGATCGCGACCGGTGTCGCGGTCTATCGCTCTGTCGAGAGCCCGCTGACGAAGCGGATCCGCAGGGTCATCGACGGCACGCAACGGGCATCCGATCCTTCGGGAAAGGGAACCGCCCCGGCGCGTGTCTAGGAGCGGCCCCCTTAGTCGGGGGCCGGGTAGGTGCGGGGATAGGTCATCTTGGAGGCCGGGCCGGGGGCCTCGGGGGCGCCCTTCTTGCCGCAGGCCGCAAGGCTGCCGGCCAGCGCGCCCAGCAGCAGTACGGCACCCAGCAGGCCGATCGCGCGCCTCATGCCCCGTTCTCCAGCACGGCCAGCCAGCGGGCGGCCTGGGCGCGGACATTGTCCGGCGCGGTCCCCCCCTCGCTGGTGCGCGAGGCGATCGAGGATTCGACGGTGAGGACCGAGAAGATGTCCTGGGTGATGCCGGCTTCCTCGGCCTGCATGTCCGCCAGTGACAGGTCGGACAGATCGACCCCCCGGCTTTCCGCCAGGCCCACCAGCCGGCCGGTGACGTGGTGCGCGGTGCGGAACGGCAGCTTCAGCACCCGCACCAGCCAGTCCGCCAGGTCGGTCGCCGTGGAAAAGCCCGATCCGGCATAGGCCCGCATCCGGTCGGTATTGGCGGTCAGGTCGCGGATCATGCCGTCGCATGCCGCCAGCGACAGGGCGGCGGCATCGGTCGCGGCGAAGACCGGCTCCTTGTCCTCCTGCATGTCCTTGGCATAGGCCAGCGGCAGGCCCTTCATGACGGTCAGCAACCCGACCAGCGCCCCGGTGACGCGGCCGATCTTGGCCCGCACCAGTTCGGCGGCGTCCGGGTTGCGCTTCTGCGGCATGATCGACGACCCGGTGGTGAACGCGTCCGACAGGCGGACGAACGCGAACGGGGCCGAACACCAGATCACGATTTCCTCGGACAGGCGCGACAGGTGCATGGCCATGATCGACAGCGCCGACAGGTATTCCAGGGCGAAATCGCGATCCGACACGGCGTCCAGCGAATTGGCGGTGGGCCGGTCGAAGCCCAGCGCCGCCGCCGTCATCCGCCGGTCGATGGGGAAGGACGTGCCGGCCAGCGCGGCCGATCCCAGCGGGCATTCGTTCAGGCGGCGGCGCGCATCGGCCAGCCGCCCCCGGTCGCGCCCCAGCATTTCCACATACGCCATCAGGTGATGGCCGAAGGTCACGGGCTGGGCCGTCTGAAGATGCGTGAAGCCGGGCATGGGGTCGGCCGCGTGCTGCTCTGCACGGCGGCACAGCGCGCGCATCAGCGACGCCGCCTGCGCGTCCAGTCCGTCGATGGCGTCGCGTACCCACAGGCGGAAATCGGTGGCGACCTGGTCGTTGCGCGACCGTGCGGTGTGCAGGCGCTTGCCGGCCTCGCCGATCCGGTCGGACAGGCGGGCCTCGATATTCATGTGGATGTCTTCCAGGGCGGTGCTGAAATCGAAGCGCCCGGCTTCGATCTCCGCCCCGATTTCGGTCAGGCCCCGGCGGATCGCGGCTTCATCGTCCGCGCTGATGATGCCGGTCCTGGCCAGCATGGCGGCGTGAGCCAGCGACCCGGCGATATCCTGCCTCCACAGCACATGATCGAAGCCGATCGAGGCATTGATGTCCTGCATGATGGCCGAAGGGCCGCCCGCGAACCGGCCGCCCCACTGGGCGTTCGCCCGTGACGCGTCCTTGCCCGCACCATTTTCTTCGTTCACAGACATTCCATGCCCCAGATCCTGACGAAACGCGTTCTGACGGAACCCGTCGATCGCCGCGCCCTGCTTGCGAATGGCGGCACCCTACTGGCCGCATGGCTCGGGTGCAATTCCATCCTCGCGCCTCGCGCCATGGCCGAGGAGGGCCCGGCCCCGGTCGCGCTGCCGACCCGGGCGGAGCATCCGCCGCGCGCGCTGCCGGACCTTGCCTTCACGGATGAGGGCGGAGCGACGCACCGGCCGGCCGACTGGCGCGGGCGGATCGTGGTACTGAATGTGTGGGCCACCTGGTGCCAGCCCTGCGTCGCCGAAATGCCCGCCCTGTCGGTGCTGGCCCGGCAGGTGGCGCCTGCGGGCGACATCGCCGTCCTGCCCGTGTCGGTGGACCATGGCGGGGCCGCGACCGTGCGCCGATTCTACCATGCCCATGGCATCGCGGGCCTGCCGGTCCTGTGCGACCCGGACATGCGCGTCCCGACCGCGCTGCACGAGGACGGGGTGCCCGTCAGCCTGGTGATCGACCGTGGCGGGCGCGAAATCCTGCGCATCAGCGGTCCCGTGCTGTGGGACGCGCCGGACCTGCCCGCCCGGCTGCGCCATCTGGCGGCCGGCGGGTGATGCCATGCGGCTTTCGCCGCATTCCCGCACGGGGTAAAGCTGCCCGACGGACGGAGCCGGCAGGGGGCGAAGACAGGTGAGGGACGAAGCAGCGCGACGCGATGAAACCGGGCAGGGAACGCTGCTGGGGGCGGGTGATCCGGCGCCGGTCGCCGTGTGTGGCCGCAGCGGGGAATCGCCCTTTCTTCTGGTCAGCGACCACGGGGGGCGGGCCGTGCCCGCGCGGCTGGGCGACCTGGGCGTGGCGGCGCCGGACTGGGACCGTCATATCGCGTGGGATATCGGCATGGCCGGACTGGGGCGGCTTCTGGCCGAACGGCTGGACACGATCCTGATCGAACAGGCCTATTCCCGGCTGGTGATCGACTGCAACCGCGCGCCGGGCCATCCGACATCGATCGTGGGCGCCAGCGACGGGGTCGTGGTTCCCGCCAATGCGGATCTGGATGCGGAGGCGGTCGCGGGGCGCCTGTCTGCGATCTTCCACCCCTATCATGATCGCATCGCCGGCGAACTGGCCGCCCGGCGGGACCGGCCCACGGTGGTGGTGGCGCTGCACAGCTTCACCCCGGAAATGGGCGGCGTCGCGCGCCCCTGGCATGTCGGCATCCTGCACAACCACGACCCGCGCTTCGGCCTGATCCTGAAGGATCTGCTGGATGAGGAAGGCGACCTGGTCGTGGGCGACAACGAACCCTATGCCCTGACCGACGGCAGCGACTACACGATCCCCGTCCATGCCGAGGCCCGTGGCCTGCCGCATGTGGAACTGGAAATCCGCCAGGACCTGGTGGCCGATGCGGAAGGACAGCGCGAGTGGGCCGGGCGCCTGGCGCGGCTGCTGCCGCGCGCCTGGGCACGGTACTCGGCATGACCGGCGTCCCCCCCATGCGACGGGCGATCGGCGGCGGGACGATGCTGGCCGGAGTGATCGGCTGGCCGGTATCGCATTCGCGCTCGCCGCTGCTGCATAATTTCTGGCTGGCCCGGTACGGGATCGACGGGGCCTATGTCCCGCTGCCGGTGCGGCCGGGCCTGTTCGATGTCGCGGTGCGCGGCTTGCAGGCGGCGGGCTTTCGCGGCGCCAACGTGACCATCCCGCACAAGGAAGCGGCGTTCGCCATCGCCGATCACCTGCATCGCTCGGCGGTGCGTTCCGGGTCGGTCAACACCCTGGTCTTCGCCGGGGACGGCCGGATCGAAGCCCATTCGACCGATGGCGACGGCTTCGTCGCCAATCTGGAAGCCCACGGCGTCGATGTCACGCGCGGTCCCGCCCTGGTGCTGGGCGCCGGCGGTGCCGCGCGGGCGATCGTGGCCAGCCTGACGGACAGGGGGATTGCGGTTTCGATCGCCAACCGGACCCGCGCCCGGGCGGAAGATCTGGCCCACGCGCTGGCATCCCCCGAAACACGGATTGCCGTGACCGACTGGGACCGCTGGACGGACGGCCTGCCGGACCATGCCCTGCTGGTCAACACGACGTCGCTGGGCATGCATGGCGGACCGGACGACGTGTTCGCGCCCGACCTGGCGCGTGCGCCGGCCGGCATGGTGGTGGCCGACATCGTCTATGTTCCGCGCATGACCCCGCTGCTGCGGGCCGCCGCCGCGCGGGGGCTGCCGGTGGTGGACGGAACGGGCATGCTGCTGCACCAGGCGCGACTGGGCTTTCGCGAATGGTTCGGCGTCGATCCGGCGGTGGATGCCGATATCCAGGCGCTGCTCGACGCCGACCTGGCAGGGTGACATGCGGGTTCTGGGCCTGACGGGCGGAATCGGCATGGGAAAATCGACGGTCGCCCGGATGCTGCGCTCCGCCGGCTTCCCCATCTTCGATGCGGATGCCGCCGTCCATGCCCTTCAGGCGCCGGGCGGGCGGGCGCTGCCGGCGATCGCGCGGCTGGTGCCCGGATCGGTGCATGATGGCGTGCTGGATCGCGCGGTGCTGCGTCGCGCGGCCATCGCGAACCCCGCGATCCTGAAAGGATTGGAGCGGATTCTCCATCCCATGGTGCGCCAGGACCGCGACCGCTTCCTGGCGCGCGCGCGGCGCGCGGGGCATTCCTGGGCGGTGCTGGACGTGCCGCTGCTGTTCGAAACCGGGGGCGAGCGCGCCTGCGACCGGGTGGTGGTGGTGTCGGCGCCGCCGGATGTCCAGAAACATCGCGTGGCCCGGCGCCGCGGCATGGCGCCCGACCAGGTGGCGGCGGTGATCGCACGCCAGATGCCCGATCGCGAAAAGCGGCGGCGGGCCGATGATGTGATACAGACCGGATTGTCGCGGGCCGATACGATCCGCCGCGTGCGGCGACTGGTCGCACGCCTGCGCGCAACGGCCGGCCGAAAAGGGGGAGGGGCATGAAGCGAGCGATCCTGTTCGATACGGAAACGACCGGGCTGGACCCCGCGCGGGGCGACCGGGTGATCGAAATCGCGGCCCTGGAACTGGTGGGCGACCTGCCGACCGGGCGGCACTTCCATGTGCTGATCCACCCTGACCGCGACATTCCCGAAGAGGCATCGCGGGTTCACGGCTTCACGCTGGCGGACCTGGAGGGCAAGCCCCGCTTTCACGAAATCGCCGACGATTTCCTGGCCTTCATCGGGCAGGACGACCTGATTGCCCATAATGCGCGATTCGATTTCGGCTTCCTGAATGCGGAACTGAAGCGCGCCGAGCGGCCGGCTTTGTCGCTGGACCGGATGGTCGATACGCTGGACATCGCGCGCGACCGCTATCCCGGCCTGCCCAACAGCCTGGATGCGCTGTGCCGCCGCTTTTCCATCGACCTGTCGGCCCGCACCACCCACAACGCACTGCTGGACTGCCGGCTGCTGGCGGAAGTCTATCTGGAACTGATGGGCGGCCGGCAGCGCGGACTGGGCCTGACGGTGCAGGATGGCGGGGGGGCGCAGGTCTCCTATGCCTATGACCTCGCCGGCGCGCGCACCCCGCGCCTTATCGTCCCGACCGAGCAGGAACTGGCGGCGCACGGCCGTTTTCTGGACAAGATCAAGGAGCCGATCTGGTCGGCCTGATGCCGGCGCGGCGGCGGCCGGGGATATGGCGGCTTGGCGCGGGCGTTTCCGATGCCTTATTCTTTTCGGGGTTGTTTCAGAAGGCCGTATCGAACCAGGAAGAGATCATTGCCCGCTGACGAGATCGTGGACCCCGCGGACGCCCACTCGGACCAGGTCCGGCGTTTCCTGCTGCATGTCGGGGTCCCCGTCCTGGGGGTGATGCTGGTCGTCGCGGTCATCGGGGGAATCGGCCTTCATTCCTATCGCTCGATCCGCAGCGGCGCGCTGGCGCTGACCCACGACCTGCTGGTCAGCCAGCAGAATTATATCGCGCAGGAAGTCGGGGAATATCTCTCCCCGGCCTCGGCGGGGACGGTGATCGCCCGCGACATGCTGGAACACGGGGCCCAGGCGGCGATCCAGAAGATCTTCAATTCCTATGGCGGCAGCATGCTGCGCCACGTGCCGCAGATCCATTCCTTCTACCTCGCCGACGCGGACGGCCACTTCAACCTGATCGAACGCGACCCCGCGGGCCATGGGCTGGAGACGACGTACCTGACCGGCGAGGGGGCCGGGTCGCAATTCGCCCATCAGTTCTTCGACGCGAAAAGCCAGCCGTTGCGGACCGAAAGCAATCCGGCGGCGGGATACGACCCCCGCACCCGGCCCTGGTACACCGGCGCGGCGCAGTCGGGGAAGTTGTACTGGTCCGCGCCATACCTGATCGCGCAGACCGGGCAGATGATCATCACCGCCTCGATCTCCTACCAGGGGGCGGATGGCCGCAATGCGGTGTTCGCCGTCAACCTGTCGATGAACGAGCTGACCAGCTTCCTGGATTCGCTGCAGATCGGCAAAAGCGGCCATGCCCTGATCGTGGACCAGGACGGGCACCTGCTGGCCGGCCGCCACATGGCGGACGTGGCGAAGCAGGCCGGCGGCGACCCGGCGAAGATGACCATCGATCCCACCACCTATCCCGTCCTGGCGCAGGCCTTCGATGTCTATCGCGTGCAGGGGTATGGTCCGCACACCATCCGCAACCGCAAGCGCGATTTCATCAGCATCGCGGCCCCCCTGCCGGCCACGGCGCAGAAATGGGTGCTGCTGCTGGTGGCGCCGGAAAGCGATTTCGCGAATTTCGCGCTGGTGGACGGGCGGCAGAACCTGATGTTCTCGCTGCTGATCGTGGCGCTCGCGGCCCTGCTGGGGGCGCTGCTGTTCCGCCAGGGCCGGCGGAGCGAGCGCCTGTCGCAGGACCTGGAACGCCAGCGCGCGGTCTCGGGGCATGAAAGCCAGGCCCTGCAGGCGGTCGCCAGCTATCCCGGCCTGTTCGACCCGACCGACGACGCGCTGGTGCTGACGCGCGGCCTGGCCGACCAGTCCTCGGCCCGGCGGGCTTCGGTCTGGCGCATCATGCATGACGGCGCGACCCTGCTGTGCGTCGATTCCTATGATTCGCACCACGATGCCCATACCGGCGGGTTCGAACTGTCGCGCACCGAACTCAGCGCCTTCTTCGACGCGGTGGCGCATGGCGATGCGTTCAGTGTGGCAGACGCCGCCCAGGACTCGCGCACGGCCAATTTCTTCCGGCTGTTCATGCGGTCGTTCGGCAGCCGCGGCCTGTTCCTGGCGCCGGTGCTGGGCGCGACCGGGCCGGTCGGCGTCATCACGCTGGAGGACGCGCCCCGCGCCGCCCTGGTGTCGCATTTCACCACCATGATCGCCGGCATGGTGGCGGCGCGCTTTTCCGCCCAGCATTACAGCGCGGTGGCCGCCGCCGCGCCCGAACTGACCGGCGAACCCCCGGACGAGGAAGCCCGGCACGCCTTCGGGGACGGGTTCCTGGTCCCGCCCGGCAGCGTGGCCGCTTCCGCCGGCGGCCCCTCCGGCGGTGCCACGCAGCCGGTTTCGGACGGGCTGTTTCCGGCGGTGGCGGTCATGGTCATCACCTTTTCCGACCTGGTCACGTCGCCGCACGCCGATCCCGCGCAGGTGATCGCACTGGTGGAAACGCTGGCGACGCAGCTTCAGGCGGTGGCCCATCAGTGCGGGCTCTATTCCATCAAGATGCTGGGCCACCGCCTGGTCTGCGTGGCCGGTTGTTCGCACACGCCCGATCCGGGAGCGGTCGAGCGGATGGCGAACGCCGCCCTGGCGATGCGCGAGGCATCGCTGTCGATCCTGGCCAAGGCCGACCTGGACCCGGTCTTCCGCATGGGGATCGATGTGGGGCCGGTGTTCGGCGGCATGCTGGGCCGCGACCCGGCCGTCTTCAACCTGTGGGGCGACGCCATCGGCATGGCGGAGATGATGGCCCAGGGCGCGCCTGAAATCGGCACGATCCAGGTCACGCAGGACGTCTATCAGGTCCTGCGGCAGCGGTTCCTGTTCCGCGAACGCGGGCGGTTCTTCGTGCCGCAGGCGGGCATGACCCGGACCTATGTCCTGGCGGGGCGCCGGTAATGGCGGGACCGGAGGCGAACGCGGGCCCGCCTCCCGCGTCCGATCATCCGGCGTCCGGCCCGCCCGTGGGCGCGCTGCCGCACTGGCTTGCGGCGGCGGCGGCCCGGGTCCTTCCGCCGCTGGCGCGCATCGGGCGCCTGACCCGTCATCAGGTCCGTTTCGCGCTGGTGCTGGTCGGCATGGGGTGGGGGGTGCTGCGCGAAAGCGTGCGGCCCAATTCCTGGCGGCGCACGGTGCGCGACGAATTCCGCTTGTGCCTGCGCCAGGTGGTGGGCGGGGGCGTGCTCAGCACCCTGTTCACCGCCACCCTCGCGGGACTGACCGTGGTGTCGCAGGCCGCCTACTGGCTGGGTTTCGCCGGGATGGCGCAGATGACCGGATCGATCCTGGTGTCGGTCCTGGTGCGCGAAATCGCGCCGGTGCTGGTCGGGATCATCCTGCTGGGGCGCAGCGGCATGCTGACGCTGACGGAAATCGGCATGCTGACCCTGGGCGGGCAGGTCCGCGCCATGCAGGCGCAGGGACTGGACCCGTTCCTGCTGCTGGTCATGCCGCGCACCTTCGCCTTCACTGTCGGCGGCTTCACGCTGGGCATCCTGTTCGCGACCATGGCGCTGCTGATGGGCTTCATCGTCACCCACACGGCGGGGGTGATGAGCATGTCGGTCTGGACCTTCTTTTCCGACGTGCTGACGGCCATGTCGGCGTGGGACTTCCTGGTCATTCCGCTGAAATTCGTGCTGGTCGGATTCTTCGTGGGCCTGGGGGCCTGCATCACCGGCCTGCTGGTGGATGTGGACGACACGATCGCCACCATCATGCCGCGCGGCTTCGCGCGGGGCATCATGACGGTGCTGGGCGTCAACATCCTGTTCAGCCTGGGGTTCTGAGGGATGGCGACGACTGGCCCCCTGCTGGATTTGCGCGCGGCGCTGCCCTCGTTCGACGAAAGCGGCATGGCGCCCGTTCCGATCGACCTGCGGCTGATGCCGGGCGACTGCGCCGTCATCGAATGCCGCGATACGCGACGCGCGACGCTGTTTGCCGATCTGTGTTCCGGCATGGTGTCCCTTGCCTCGGGCTCGGTCCGCTTCATGGGGCTGGACTGGACCGAACTGGGCGACCGGCAGTTGAACGCCCTGCGGGGGCGCATCGGGCGGATCACCCGGCGGGGGTCGTGGCTGGACCTGTTCGGCACCCACGTCAACATCCTGATGCCGCAACTGCACCACACCGTCCGCCCGGCCGACGAGGTCATCGCCGCCGCGATGGAACTGGGCCAGGCCTTCGGCTTTCCCGGCCTGCCGCTCAGCACCCCGGGGCGCCTGTCCGCCGCCGACCTGGCCCGCGCGGCCTGCGTGCGGGCCTTTCTCGGCCGGCCCGACCTGCTGCTGCTGGAAGACCAGTCCGACACGCTGCCGCAGGATGCGCATCTCGCGTTCCTGGAAGCGATGACGGGCGCGCGCGACCGTGGGGCGGCCATAATGTGGTTCGTGCGCAATGCCGCGACCTGGGCGGATTACCGCCAGGCCGTGAATGTCCACCTGCGCCTTCTCGATGAAGGCCTCTTCCCGATGCGGGGGGTATAGATGGCCCAGGATCAAAAGACCGACCTGGCGCGCCAGTTGGTGCGCGTGCGCTATGCCGACGAATGGGTCGGCGTGCTGGTCCTGCTGTCGCTGGTGATCTGCTTCGCCGCGATCGTCGAGGCCGGGGTCCTGCGCGACTGGCTGACACCCGCCGGCCGGTTGCAGATCGTCCTGCCCGACGGCGGGGTCAGCGGCCTGTCGGTGGGTAACGATATCGAGGTGCTGGGCATCCATGCCGGCACGATCCGGCGCATCCGCATCAATCCCTCGGGCGGGATGTTCGCGGTGGCCGATATCGACCCGGATATCGAACCCTATATCCGCCGTGACAGCACGGCCACCATCCGCCGGCGCTTCGTCGTGGCGGGGGCGGATTACATCGACATCTCGCGCGGCACCGGCACGCCGATGGACTGGCATTACGCGGTGCTGACCGCGCACAGCGCCCCCAACCCCGCCGACATGATCACCCAGACCTTCGCCGACATCAGGGCGCGCATCCTGCCGGTGCTGGACAGCTCCCAGCACATGATGTCGCAGCTCGACGCCACGATCACCGACATGCATTCCGGCAAGGGCACGGTGGGGCGCCTGATGACCAGCGACGACCTGATCCGCCAGTCGGAAAAGATGGTCGCCTCGCTCAATACCGCCATCGCCCAGTTGACCCCGGTGGAAAAGCGCCTGTCGGCGGTGATGGCCAAGGCGGACAGTTCCATGGCCAATGTCCGCGCGTCGACCGACGATCTGCGCAAGGCGACGCCGCGCCTGCCGGCGATTACCCGAAACTTGCAGGAGACATCGGCCGAACTGCCGGTGCTGCTGACCCAGGCACAGGTCACGGCGGCCAGCCTGCAGAAGCTGACCGACCAGTTGCGCGGCCTGTGGCTGCTGGGGGGTGGCGGTACGTCCGCGCCCCAGCGGCGCCTGCCGGCCGCGAGAATCCAGCCATGAGGGCGCGTATCCTCCCCCTGGTCCTGCTGCTGGCCGGCTGCGCGGGCGGCAAGGCGGTGGCGCCGCAGGACGAGACACTGGCCCAGGCCATGGAATCCGGCCGGCAATCCGTGGCGCTGGACCGGCTGTCGGTGGCGGAAAGCCAGTATCGCCTGGCGGGCACCCGCGCCGTGGCGCGCGACGACGCGCCGGCGATCGGTGACGCCGGATACAATTTGGCCGTGGTGCAACTGGCGCAGGACCGACCGGCCGACGCGCTGTCCACGGTGGCTGCCACGCGCGGCGCGCTGGCGCTGCGGGGGCATGGCGGCGGCGATGCCGAACTGGACCTGGTGCAGGCGGCCGCCCTGCATCGCCTGTCGCGCGACGCCGAGGCCGCGCCGCTGGCCGCCAGCGCCATGGCCAGCCCCGACCCGGCGACCACCGAACAGGCGGCCCTGCTCGGCGGCCTGATCGCGGACGCGCGCGGCGACCGTGCCACCCTGGCCGCCGCCGCCGCCCGGCTGGCCCATACCCGCCCCGTACCGGCGAAATGGCAGGCGGACGAGGACGAATTGCGCGCGCGGATGGTGCTGGCCACCGACCCGGCGACGGCGCGGGACCTGGCGCGACACGCCGCCGACTTGCGGCAGGGGATCGTCGATTATCGCGGCATGGCGCGCGCCCTGACGCTGGCGGCCCGCGCGGCGGGGCAGGCCGGTGATGCCCAGGGCGCCGCCGCGCTGTCGCTTCAGGCGGCCCAGAGCATGAAAGCGCAGGGTGTGAAGGGACGGGACGTGAAGGGGCAGGGGATGCAGCCCGTGATCACCGGCCCCGATCCCTTCGCCACGCCTTCGGGGACGTAGCCGCCCTTACGCGCGGGCGACTTCCAGGCCCGAATGCCGGTCGATCAGCGTGGCGCTGGCGTCGTTCAGCCCCAGCAGTTCGACCGTCATGCCGTGCTGTTCCAGGCGCGCCACGATGTCTTCCAGCGTGCCGACGGCCGTGATGTCCCAGAAATGGGCGTGGCGCAGGTCGATGCGGACATGGCGCGCGGTATCCAGCGTCTCGAACCGCTCGGCGAACAGGTCGGCCGAGGCGAAGAAGATCTGCCCGGTGACGCGATAGGTCCGCGTGCCGCTGTCGGGATCGAACGTGTTCTGGACCGTGACCATGCGCGAGACGCTGGCGGCGAAGAACAGGCCGCTGAGCAGCACGCCGACCAGCACCCCGGCCGCCAGGTTGTGCGTGGCCACCACCACCGCCACGGTCGCCAGCATCACCAGGCTGGCGCCGCGCGGGTGCGTCCGCAGCGTGCGCAGCGACTGCCAGGAAAACGTACTGGCCGACACCATGATCATGATCGCCACCAGGGCGGCCACGGGCACGCGCGCCACCCATGGCCGCAGCACGACCATCAGCAGCAGCAGGAACGCCCCGGCGACGAAGGTCGACAGCCGCCCGCGCCCGCCATAGCGCAGGTTGCCCACCGTCTGCCCGATCATGCCGCACCCGGCGATGCCGCCGAACAGGCCGACCGCGATGTTCGCGATTCCCAGCCCGACGCATTCGGTGCGCTTGCTGCTGTGGGTTTCGGTCATGTCGTCCACGACAGTGGCCGTCATCATCGATTCCAGCAGGCCGACCGTCGCCATGGCGACGGCGAAGGGCAGGACGGTCTGCAGCGTCGCCAGCGACAGCGGCACCTGCGGCCAGACCAGGTGTGGCAGGCTGTCGGGCAGGCGGCCCAGGTCGGCCACGGTATGGACCGGCATGGGCCACGCCGCCGCGACCAGCGTCAGCACCACGATGCAGATCAGCGGCGAGGGGATGGCGCCGAACACGCGCGGCACGCCATAGATGATCGCCAGCCCCAGCCCGATCATGGCGTAGGTGTGCCACGTCACATGCAGCATGTGCGGCACCTGGGCCGAGAAGATCAGGATGGCCAGCGCGTTGACGAAGCCGGTGCGCACCGGCCGCGACACGTAGCGCATCAGCAGGTGCAGCCGCAGCGCGCCGGCCAGGATCTGCAGCGCGCCGGCCAGCAGCGTCGCGGCCAGCAGATACTGCACGCCATGCGCCCGCACCAGCGCCGCCGCGACCAGCGCGACCGACCCGGCGGCCCCGGAAATCATGGCCGGCCGGCCGCCGGTGAAGGCGATGACCACGCTGATGACGAACGAGGCATACAGCCCCACCTCGGGGTCCACGCCGGTGACCGAAGGAAAAGGCGATGACCTCGGGAATCAGCGCGAATGTGCCGACCATGCCGGCCAGCACGTCGCGGACCATGTTGCCGGTCCATTCGGCGCGATAACGGGCAAAACCGGTCATAGGGTCAGATATCCGCGATACTGTCGTCGGCACGCCGCCACCAGCATTGCGCGGCAGGGCGGGGGGTCGGCAGCACGTCCAGCGGCTCGCCTTCGAATTCGACGGTGTTGGTGGGGGTTTCCTGGAGGGTGATCCCGGCGCAGCGCAGCACGCCGCCATCGGCGTCCAGCAGCGCGTTCAGCTTGGCCATCATCAGGCAGGCCGTCAGTTCGGTCGTCGGGTCGCCGGGGGTCACCACGATGCGGCGCGCCCGCTCGGGCTCGTTCGCGCGGAACCACGCCAGCAGCGGGTCGTCCTCGGCCAGTTGCAGCGCATGGTCCAGCCGTTCGTCGACGAAGCGGTGCCAGCGTCCCTTGGCGCGCTGGAACGAGACGACCATGTTGCCCGCGCCATCCAGCGGGCGCGGCGCGGTGGGGCGCAGCCGCACGGTCACGAACTCGTTGTGGCCGTGGGGCAGGGCGCAGCTCTCGCTGGCGTCGTGAATCAGCCGGTGCCCCATCGAAAAGCGGCGCGTGAAGACCAGGTCAAGCATCGGCGCCGTCCGCGACATAGCGTTCCCATCCCGCGCGGCGCAGCATGCAGGCGGGGCAGGTGCCGCAGCCATGGCCCCAGGGATGCATCACGTCGCGCACGCCCAGATAGCAGCTATGGCTCTCGCGGTTGATCAGCTCGACCAGGTCGGCACCGCCCAGTCCCTCGGCCATGCGCCAGGTCTCGGCCTTGTCGATCCACATCAGCGGCGTGTGCAGCACGTAGCGGCTGGCCATGCCTAGGTTCAGCGCGACCTGCATCGCCTTGATCGTGTCGTCGCGGCAGTCGGGATAGCCGGAATAATCGGTCTCGCACATGCCGCCGACGATGTGGCGCGCGCCCCGCCGCGCGGCCAGCGCCGCCGCGAAGGTCAGGAAGATCAGGTTGCGTCCGGGGACGAAGGTGCTGGGAAGCCCGTTCTCGTTCATCGTGATCGCGGCATCGCGCGTCAGCGCGGTGTCCGACACCGTCCCCAGAGCGTCCAGCGCCAGCGTATGGTCCTGGCCCAGCCGGGTGGCCCAGTCCGGGTCCAGCGCCGCCATTCCGTCGCGCAGCCGCGCCCGGCAGGCCAGTTCCACCGCATGGCGCTGTCCGTAATCGAAGCCCACGGTTTCCACCCGGCCGAAGCGCGACAGGGCCCAGGCCAGGCAGGTCGCGGAATCCTGCCCGCCGGAAAACAGCACGATCGCGGCTTCCTGCAACGGATCGGCGGGGGTCAGGGATGTGGCCATTTCTAGGGTATCCCGATCAGCTTGTGGGTTTGCAGCGACAAGCGCCAGCGCGGGTGGGCGCGGCAATAGGCGACGGCCGCCGCCGTGTTCGCGGCCTGGGCGGGCCCGTCCATGGGTTGCAGCCAGAATTGCCGGAAATCCAGCCCCGCCACGCGCTCGGGCAGCAGGTCGGGCTGCGGATAGACCAGCTTCAGTTCGTGCCCGGTGCGCTGCACCAGGTCCGCGCCCGCCTTCGGGCTGACGCAGATCCAGTCCACGCCGGGTGGGACGGGCAGGGTGCCGTTGGTCTCGACCGCGATCTCGAAGCCCCGTTCATGCACCGCCCCGATCAGCGCGTCATCCAGTTGCAGCAGCGGCTCGCCACCGGTGAAGACGACGAAGGCATGCTCGCGCCCCGGTGCCTCCCAGGTCGCGGCGATCGCGTCGGCCAGCGACGAGGCATCGGCGAAGCGGCCGCCGCCCGTGCCATCCGTGCCCACGAAGTCGGTATCGCAGAAACGGCAGACGGCCGTGGCGCGATCGGCCTCCCGCCCCGACCAGAGATTGCATCCGGCAAAGCGGCAGAACACGGCGGCACGGCCGGCATGCGCGCCCTCGCCCTGGAGGGTCGCGAACATCTCCTTGATCGCATACGACATGGCGGTGGTTTCCGACACGCCGCTGCGCGACGCAAGTGCTAAATGACGGCGTTCAGGCCTGGGCCAGACTCGTATGCATCCCCAGCCGCGCGAGCAGCCTGGCATCGCGGCTGGCTTCGGGGTTGGGGGTGGTCAGCAGCTTCTCGCCATAGAAGATCGAATTCGCGCCGGCCAGGAAGCACAGGGTCTGCGCTTCGTCCGTCATGTCCTCGCGCCCCGCCGCCAGCCGTACCCGGCTGGCCGGCATGGCGATGCGCGCGGCGGCGATGATGCGGACGAAGTCGATCGGATCGACCGGATCGGCCCCGGCCAGCGGCGTTCCCGCCACGCGGACCAGCAGGTTGATCGGCACGCTTTCGGGGTGCCGCGGCAGGCTGGCCAGGCTGGCGATCAGCCCCGCGCGGTCGTCGTCGTTCTCGCCCATGCCCACGATGCCGCCGCAGCAGACATTGATCCCGGCATCGCGCACATGCGCCAGCGTATCCAGCCGCTCCTGATAGGTGCGGGTGGAAATGATGGACCCGTAATGCTCGGGCGAGGTGTCCAGATTGTGGTTGTAGTAATCCAGCCCGGCCTCGCGCAGGCGGTGCGCCTGCCGGTCGTCCAGCATGCCCAGCGTGACGCAGGTCTCCATGCCCAGGCTCTTCACGCCCTCGACCATGGCGCAAACGGTCTCCAGGTCATGATCCTTGGGCGAACGCCACGCGGCGCCCATGCAGAAGCGCGCGGCCCCGGCGTCCCGCGCCGCCCGGGCTTCCTTCAGCACGGCCTCCACCGCCATCAGGCGGCTGGCCTTCACGCCGCCGTCCTCGTGCTTCGCGCTCTGCGGGCAGTAGGCGCAATCCTCGGGGCAGCCGCCGGTCTTGATCGACAGCAGGGTGGAAATCTGGATCTCGGTGGGGTCGAAGCGGGCGCGATGCACGCTCTGCGCCCGGAACATCAGTTCGGGGAAGGGCAGGGCGATCAGCGCCGCGATCTCGTCCCGCGTCCAGTCGGTGCGCACCGGCGGAAGCGACGGGTCGGCATGACACGGCGAGGTGGACGGGATGACACCATCGGGCATCGGGCTGGTTCCTGGACTGTCGGCGATAAGGAACACGCTCTGCCACAGAAGGGGGGGCGGTGTCACCCAAGGCGTGCCCGGCCCGCGCAACGGGACGGGCACGCCTTGTGCGGCGGGCGGGTCAGGCGCGGCCCGCCATGACCTCCAGCAGCGTATGGCCCAGCAGCGCCGGGCTGATCGAGACATGGATTCCCGCCGCGCGCAGGGCGTCGATCTTGGCCCCCGCCGTTTCGTGCCCGCCGGTGATGACGGCGCCGGCATGGCCCATGCGGCGCCCCGGCGGAGCGGTGGCACCGGCGATGAAGCCCACCACCGGCTTCTTCGTGCCGCTGTCGCGGATCAGCGCCGCCGCCTCGATCTCCGACGTGCCGCCGATCTCGCCGATCATGATGATCGAATCCGTGTCCGGGTCCGCGATGAAGCGTTTCAGCACGTCGGTGAAGTCCAGCCCCTTGACCGGGTCGCCGCCGATGCCGACACAGGTGCTCTGCCCCAGCCCCGCCGCCGTCGTCTGCGCCACGGCCTCGTATGTCAGCGTGCCGGAGCGCGAGACGATGCCCACGCGCCCGGGCCGATGGATCGCCCCGGGCATGATGCCGATCTTGCATTCGCCGGGGGTGATGACGCCCGGGCAGTTCGGCCCGATCAGTACGCTGTCCGACCGGGCCAGCACCTGGTGGACGCGCACCATGTCCAGGACCGGAATCCCTTCGGTGATGCACACGATCAGGGGCATGCCCGCCGCGATGGCCTCCAGGATGGCATCGGCGGCGCCGTCGGGCGGCACGTACAGCACGGTGGCGTCCGCGCCCGTTGCCTCGCGGGCCTGCGACACGGTGTCGAAGACCGGCAGGCCCAGATGGACCGCGCCGCCCCGGCCCGGGGTCACCCCGCCGACCAGCCGGGTGCCGTAGGCCAGCGCCTGTTCGGAATGGAAGGTGCCCTGGGCGCCGGTGAAGCCCTGGGTGATGACGCGGGTGCCGCGATGGACCAGGATGGACATCAGGCGGCCCCCCCGGCGAAAGCGGTTTCGCGCACGGCGGCGACGATCTTGGTGGCCGCGTCGGCCAGGTCGTCGGCCGGGATGATCCTCAGCCCCGATGCCGACAGGATCTGGTGCCCCTGTTCGACGTTGGTGCCGGCCAGCCGCACCACCAGCGGCACGTGCAGCCCCGTTTCGCGCGACGCGGCGACGATGGCGTCCGCGATGATGTCGCAGCGCATGATGCCGCCGAAGATGTTCACCAGGATGCCGCGCACCTTGCGGTCGGACAGCAGGATGCGGAACGCCGCCGCCACCCGTTCGCGCGTGGCGCCGCCGCCCACGTCCAGGAAGTTGGCCGGTTCCTCGCCCTCCATCTTGATGATGTCCATGGTCGCCATCGCCAGCCCGGCGCCGTTGACCATGCAGCCGATGGTCCCGTCCAGCCCGACATAGGCCAGGCCGTGGCGCGCGGCCTCGCGCTCGCGGGGGTCTTCCTCGTTCTCGTCGCGCAGTTCTTCCAGTTCCGGATGGCGGAACAGCGCGTTGTCGTCGAAGCTCATCTTGGCGTCCAGCGCCAGAAGGTCGCCCGACCGGGTGACGACCAGCGGATTGATCTCGACGATCGCGGCGTCCAGCGCCACGAACGCGTCATAGGCCGCGCGCAGCACGGTGGTGAAGGCGCGGATCGACCGTCCATGCAGGTCCAGCCGCGCCGCCAGCGTGCGCGCCTGGTAGTCGGACAGGCCGGTGGCCGGGTCGATCGGTTCCTTCAGGATACGCTCGGGCGTGGCGGCGGCGACGTCCTCGATCGCCATGCCGCCGTCCTGCGACGCCACGATGACGATGCGCCCAGTGCCGCGATCCACCAGCAGCGACAGGTACAGCTCGCGCCCGATATCGCATCCGGCCTCGATATACAGGCGGCGGACCACGCGGCCGGCAGAGCCGGTCTGGCGCGTGACCAGGGTCTGGTCCAGCATCGCGATGGCGGCCTGCTCGGCATCCTCGGGCGTGCGGGCCAGGCGTACGCCGCCCTTGCCGCCGGGATCATGGGCGAAATGACCCGCGCCGCGGCCGCCGGCATGGATCTGCGCCTTGACCACCACCAGCGGGGCGCCCATCGCGCGGGCGGCCAGCAGGGCTTCGTCCGGGGAACGGACGACGCGCCCATCGGGAACCGGCATGCCGAAGCCCTTCAACAGGGCCTTTGCCTGATATTCATGTATGTTCATACGGTTTGATCCGCGTTTGTTATCGTTGCGCGCCCGGGTAAGCCGGGGTGGGGCGAACCGGGTGGCATGCTGGGGTGGGCATGGTCCCGATCAGCTCTGCATGGCATAATCGGATCGTTTATGCCATCTCGGAAGCTGAAAAGGATCTGTTCAGACCCGTATATGCCCCGTGCGGGATACCGGGGAACGCGGGTGGGACGAAAGCCGGGGGAAAGACAGGGCAGGATGAAACATTGGCGCATTGAACAGATGGATTGGGACAGTTTCGATCCGGCGCGCCTGGACCCCGACATCATCCCGGTGGTCAAGGCGGCTTCGGTCGTCGAACGGAACGGCGTCGATTACGCCGTGTACCTGAACAACGTGTTCTTCGACGACCCGGCCTTCCAGGCGGCCGCCGACAACTGGGCGATCGAGGAAGTGCAGCACGGCGACGCGCTGGGGCGCTGGGCGATGATGGCCGACCCGACCTGGAACTACCCCGAGGCCTTCGCGCGCTACCGCGAATCCTACAAGCTGGAACTGGAGGTCGACCGTTCGATTCGCGGCTCGCGCACCGGCGAGCTGATCGCCCGGTGCATGGTCGAAACCGGGACCTCGTCCTTCTATACCGCCCTGGCCGACGCGACGGACGAACCGCTGCTGAAGGCGATCTGCCGGCAGATCGCGGCCGACGAATACCGGCATTTCAAGCTGTTCTACGACCATATGCACCGCTACCTGAAGCGCGAACGCCTGGGCGTGTGGCAGCGCGCCCGCATCGCCCTGGGCCGGGTGACGGAAACCGAGGACGACGAACTGGCCTCGGCCTACCACACGACCAACGAACCGCCCGGCGTGCCCTACGACCATCGGCGCTGCATCGCGGCCTACATGGCGCGGGCCATGCGCGTCTATCAGCTCCGGCACACGACCCGCGTCACGGGCATGATCCTGAAGACCATCGGCGTGGCACCCCATGGCTGGGTCCATGCGCTGATCGCCCAGGTGATCTATCGTGCGATTCGCCTGCGCCAGAAGAAATTCGCCCGTCAGGCCGCCCTGGCATGACACGGCCGCCCGCTTCGAAAGGCTTGCTGCAGAAGGACTACCACATGTTCGACCGGACCAAGGCTGCGGCCGCCGGGCTGCTGGCGGCGAGTCTCCTGGCGGGCCTGCCGGCGCGGGCCCAGCCTTATTCCCTGCCAATCGCGACCTCGCCGGCGGCCCCGCCGCTGCCCGACGCCGCCGCCACCGCCGTCCAGCAGGTGATGGCCCAGGTGGGGGTCGCCGCCTTCACTGCCCCCGATTTTCGTCCCGGCCTCGTCCGGCACATGGTGCTGTTTCGCTTCCAGAAGGCCGTGACCCCCTTCCAGAAGGCCGAAATCGCCCGGCGCTTCCTGGAACTGGCGGTCGATTCGCGTCGCCCGGACGGACGGCCGCTGGTGCTGTCGATCGAAAGCGGGATACAGGACAGCGGGGAAGGCCAAGACGAGGGATACGAGATGGGATTCCTCGTCTCGTTCGCGTCCGAGGGGGATCGCAATTATTATGTGGGCCGTCCGGTTGTGACCGCGCCCGGTTTCTTCGACCCCGCGCATGACGCGTTCAAGGCGTTCGCGTCGCCGTACCTGGCAGGGGCCATGGTCTTCGACTATCGCGTCGCCGCCATGGCGCAGCCGCCTTCGGCCGCGAAGCCGGCGAAGGGCGGGGCGGCCCGCCGCAAGTAAGCCACCCGTCCGGGTGGCGAGATATAAAGGGAGCAGGATGTCAGATTTCACGGGATACGGATCGGGCCGTCGGGGCGGGCGGGCGCGTGCGTCGTTGCTGTGCGGAACGGCATTTCTGGTTGCGGCCGGACTGCTCGCCTCCGGGGGTGCCCGGGCAGCCGATATCGCGCAGACCTCCGCCGCCAAGGAGCCTGCCGCGCCGTCCTACGGCACGTGGGGCTTCGACATGGCGGGCCGCGACACCGCGATCGTGCCGGGCAACGACTTCTTCGGGTACGCCAACGGCCGTGCGGTGCATGACATCGTCATTCCCCCGGACATGACGGCCTATGGGCCGTTCAACATGCTGCATGAACTCTCGCGCCAGCGCGTGCAGACCATCCTGCGGGACCTGTCGGCCCATCCGGTGGCGCAGCCCGTGACGGTGGACCAGAAGCTGGGCACCTTCTATTCGACCTTCATGGACGAACAGGGGATCGAATCCCTGGGCGTCCGTCCGCTGGCCCCCGGGCTGGACGCGATCCGCGCGGTGGACACCCGCACGGCCTTCGCCGCCCTGCTGGGCCGGGCGCAGTCGGGTTTCCAGTATTCGCTGTTCGGGCTGGGAATCCAGCCCGACGCCAAGGACCCGACCGTCTATGCCCTGACGCTGGACCAGGCCGGGATCGGCCTGCCGGACCGCGATTATTACCTGAAGCCCGCGATGGCGGCGAAGAAGACTGCCTATCAGGCCTATGTGCGGCAGATCCTGACCATGATCCAGTGGCCGGACGCGGCGAAGATGGCGCCCGCCATCGTGGCGTTCGAAACCCGGCTGGCCGGTGCGCACTGGGCGCGGCAGGACATGCGCGACCCCGACCGGACCTACAACCCGATCACAGTGTCGGACCTGCGCAAGCGCGCGCCAGGCTTCGACTGGGCGGCCTACCTGACCGGCGCCGAACTGCCGCCCGGCATCGTCACGTCGGGCACCCTGATCGTCGGCGAACCCGATGCCGTCGTGGGCGAAGCCCGGATCGCGTCCGAAACCGACCTGGCCACGCTGCGCGCCTGGCTGGCTTTCCACCTGGTGGACAACGCGGCGCGCTACCTGCCACGCGCGTTCGTCCAGGCCTCGTTCGACTTCAACGACAAGACCCTGGGCGGCCAGCCGCAACTGCCCGAGCGCTGGAAGCGCGGAGTGACGGTCACCAGCAGCGCGATGGGCATGGCGCTGGGTCAGACCTATGTCGCGCGCTACTTCCCGCCGGCCTATCGCGATACGATGCGCGCCCTGACCGGCGAACTGAAGGCCGCCTTCCGGGTCCGGCTGCAGCATAATGAATGGATGGGCCCGCAGACCCGCGCGGCGGCGCTGCAGAAGCTCGATCATTTCACCATCCAGATCGGCTATCCCAACCGCTGGCGCGACTACAGCACCCTGCCGATCCGCCAGGGGGACGCGTACGGCAACGCGGAACGGGCGGTGGCCTTCGAATGGCGCTACTGGCTGGGTCACCTGGGCCACCCGGTGGACCGGGACGAGTGGGACATGACGCCGCAGACCGTCAACGCCTACAACAACCCCCTGTTCAACGAGGTCGTGTTCCCCGCAGCGATCCTGCAGCCGCCGTTCTTCAACCCGAAGGCCGACCCGGCGATCAATTACGGCGCCATCGGCGGCGTGATCGGGCACGAGATGACGCATTCCTTCGACGACGAGGGGCGCAAGTTCGACTACCTCGGCCGACTGAAGGAATGGTGGACCAAGGACGACGCGGCCCGCTTCGACAAACTGGCGGCCCGCTTCGGCGCGCAGTACGACGCGTTCCAGGTCCTGCCGGGCGTGCATGTGAACGGCAAGCTGACGATGGGCGAGAACATCGCCGACCTGGGCGGCCTGACCCTGGCGCTGGATGCCTATCATGCGTCGCTGCACGGCAAGCCCGCGCCGGTGATCGGCGGACTGACCGGCGACCAGCGCGTGTTCCTGGGCTGGGCGCAGGTCTGGCGGCAGAAGATGCGCGACGATACCGTGCGGGCGCGGATCATGACCGACCCGCATTCCCCGCCGCAGGCGCGGGTCAACCTGCCTATGCATAATATCGATGCCTGGTATCGGGCATGGAACGTCAAGCCGGGCGACACGCTCTACCTCAAGCCCGAGGCGCGCGTGAAAATCTGGTAACGGCGGGCCCGCGTCCCGGCTTTTTGTCCCTCCGGCCCCTTGCGCAAACGGGTTCCACCTGCTGGAACCACCCCGAATACGGGGAGAGGTGATATGACGACGGTGACGCTGGGCCATCCGGATACCATTCTGCACGCGGCGGCGGCGGCGGCCGTGGTGCGCGTGCTGGAGGCCTACGAGATGGAGGTCGAATACGTCACCGGGACCCGGAACGACCTGTCGGCGGCGATGGCGGCGGGCGGGATCGACCTGTTCGTGTCGGCCTGGCTGCCGGATATCGATCCCGACTGGCTGGCCCCCGCGCTGGGGATGGAAGCGTTCGGCGGGCTGTACAAGCCCGTCTTCGGCTGGGCCCTGCCCGAGGGCAGCGCCCCGTACGTCGTCACTATCGCCGACCTCGCCACCGATGACGGCACGGTCAGCCGCAACATCGTGACACCGGAGTCGGTGATCGAACGGGTACGGCAGGGCGTCGCCGCCTATGGCCTGACCGAATGCGGCTTCACCCTCGACGCCCGCCCCGACGAGGACGCGTTCCAGCACGCCGCCCAGGCGATCGAAACCGGCGAAGCCACGATCCTGCCGCTCTGGCAGCCCCATTTCCTGCATCATGGCGGCCGGCTGCGCCTGCTGGACGACCCCAAGGCCGGACTGGGCGGCGAACAGCAGGCACGGTTGCTGCTGCGCACGGCGGCGCGCGAGACGCTGGATTCCGACCTGCTGGACGAACTGGACGAACTGACGCTGGGCAACAAGGTCGTCAGCGCCCTCGATTACGCCATGCGTCGCGAGGGCATGAGCGCCGACGAGGCCGCCGAGGCCTGGCAGCGCGGCAAGCTGCTGCCGCGCTAAGGATGTCCGGCTTCCTGCACGAGGTCGATTACTGGCTCTTCGGTGCGCGCCGCGCGCGGTCGCAGCCGCTCTATGCGCTGGTCGAGGGGGCGGAAGGCGCCCAGGCGTTGGCCGCCGACCTTGCCCGTGCCGGCCGGCCCGGCGGCGTCACGCGCCTAGACCCCTCCGCCACGCTGCGGGACGCGCCGTATGATTTCATCGCCTGCGACCTGCGCCCCCATGCCGGCCACAACCTGATCCTGGCCGATCTGGCGGGCCTGCTGGCGCCGGGCGGCGGCATGCGGATCACGGTCGCGGCTGCGTCCTGTGACGTGCCCGGCCTGTTCGGGCTGCTGGATCGCGCGGGATTGCAGGCCGCCAGCCTGATTCCGCCCTTGCTCTATGACCCGGACGCGTTCCAGCCCGATCCCGGTCCGTATTCATGCCTTCCCACCGTGCCGGACCGCATGCGGGCCGCCGTGGGCGAATCGCTGGCGGGCGACGTGCCGGCCCACGTGGTCTACGCCCGGCGGGCCGGCGACGATATCGGCTGGGCGGACCCGATGGACCGCGCCGCCGTCCCCATCCTGCGCGATGGGTCGGGCGTCGAACTGGTACGGCGAATCCGGCTCGAGGACGACCGCCTGCCGGTCACGCTGGGTACCCGAATCGTCGCCCTGAAGGTGCCGCCGCAGACGCGGGGACTGGTGCCGCTGCTGGACGGCGCGCGCACGGTCGCCGATCTGGTGGCGATCATGGTGTCTCGCGGCGTGCCCGCCGAACGGTTCGATGCGATCTGGCGGACGATGTTCGCGACCCTGTCGGGCCTGAACCAGGTGTTGCTCCAGGCACCGCCGTGACGGCGGCGCTGCCCGTCGTGATCTTCGGGGCCGCGGTCCGTCCGGACGGCACGCCGACCGCCACCCTGCGCCACCGGACCGAAGCCGCCATCGCCTATGGGCGCACCCTGCCGTCGCCGCTGTTCATTCCCACCGGCGGCAGTCCGGACGGCCGTCCGACCGAAGCCGCCCTGATGGCGGACCTGCTGCGCGCGGCCGGGGTGCCGGATCGCGCGATCGTGGTCGAGGACACGGCGCGGGATACGCTGGATTCGGTGCTGGCCTGCACGGCCCTGCTGCGGGCCCGGGGGTATCGCGGCCCGGTCGCGGTGGCCAGCAGCGCCTATCACCTGCCCCGGTGCCTGGTCCTGATGCGCCAGGCGGGCTGGCGCGTCGTGCGTGTGCCGCCGCCCCGGGTGCCGGCCTCGCGTCATCTCGGGCGCCGGTGGTTCTGGCGCCTGCGGGAAATCCCGGCCCTGCCGTGGGACATGCTGCTGCTGGCCCGTCAGGGACGCGCGTCCGGCGATTGACCCGGGCGATTGACACGGGCGACCTCCTGCCGCCATCTCGCGGGCCGGAAGGCGCACCATCCATGCGCAACATCTTGAATAACGAGGACGCCATGCCTGTTCACGCTTTCATCTTCCCCGGCCAGGGCAGCCAGTCCGTCGGAATGGGAAGCGAACTCGCGGCAGCTTTCGCCCCGGCGCGCGAGGTGTTCCAGGAAGTCGACGACGCGCTGGACCAGAAGCTGTCGGCCCTGATGTTCGAAGGACCGATGGAGGACCTGACCCGCACCGAAAACACCCAGCCCGCCCTGATGGCCGTGTCGCTGGCGGTGCTGCGGGTGCTGGAGAAGGAAGGCGGCCTGGACCTGAAGCGCACGGCTGCCCTGGTCGCCGGCCACTCGCTGGGCGAATATTCCGCCCTGGCGGCGGCCGGCGCGCTGGGTATCGCCCAGACCGCGCGCCTGCTGCGCCTGCGCGGCACCGCCATGCAGAAGGCGGTGCCGGCGGGCGAGGGCGGGATGGCCGCGCTGATCGGCGTGGACCTGGACCAGGCCCGCGCCATCTGCGCCGAAGCCGCGATCCTGCGGACCGAGGGCCAGCCGGACCGGACCGAGACGATCGAAATCGCCAATGACAATGGCGGGGGCCAGATCGTCATTTCCGGCCGCCTTTCGGCCGTCGAGCGGGCGATCGGCGTGGCCAAGGCGCGCGGGGTGAAGCGCGCGCTGCTGCTGCCGGTGTCGGCGCCCTTCCATTGTTCGCTGATGGCCCCCGCCGCCGACGCGATGGGCGAGGCCCTGGAGAGGGCCGAGATCGCGCCGCCCGTCGTGCCGGTGGTGGCGAACGTGTCGGCGGCCAAGGTGACGGACCCCCAGGCGATCCGCGACCTGCTGGTGCGCCAGGTCACCGGGACCGTGCGCTGGCGCGAGAGCGTCGAGGCGATGGCGGCGATGGGCGTCGACAGTTTCGTCGAACTGGGCGCCGGCAAGGTGCTGTCCGGCCTGGTGCGGCGCATCGTCCCCGACGCGGCGACCCGTTCGGTCGGCACGCCGGCGGACGTCGAGGCATTTCTCGCGACCCTGTGATGGATCGCTTTATACGGACTGATATTCTAGGGACGAGGACAGGCTGATGTTCAGGTTGGATGGCAAGACCGCGCTGGTAACGGGCGCATCGGGGGGAATCGGTGCCGCGATCGCGCGGACCCTTCACGCCCAGGGCGCCCGGGTCGTCCTGTCCGGCACGCGGGAGTCCGTGCTGGCCCAGGTCGCGGCCGAGATCGCGCCCGACGGCACGCGGGTCCATGTCTGCCCGGCCGACCTGTCCGACCCGGCGGCGGCCGACGCGCTGGTCGCGGCGGCCGAGACGATCGCCGGCGCCCCGCTGGACATCCTGGTCAACAATGCGGGCCTGACGCGCGACGGGCTGGCGATTCGCATGAAGGACGAGGACTGGAACCGGGTGATCGAGGTCGACCTGGCCGCCCCGTTCCGCCTCTGCCGTGCTGTCCTGAAGGGCATGCTGCGGCGCCGGGCGGGCCGGATCGTCAGCATCGCCTCGATCGTGGGCGTGACCGGCAATGCCGGACAGGCCAATTATTCGGCGGCCAAGGCCGGCATGATCGGCATGAGCAAGTCCCTGGCCCAGGAAGCCGGGCCGCGCGGCGTGACGGTCAATGTGGTGGCCCCCGGCTTCATCCAGACCGCCATGACCGACGTGCTGTCCGACGCGCAGCGCGAAAAGCTGCTGGGCGGCATTCCGCTGGGCCGCATGGGCCAGCCGGACGATATCGCCGCCGCCGTGGCCTATCTGGCGTCGGACGAGGCGGGATGGATCACCGGCACGACCCTGAACGTCAACGGCGGAATGGCGATGCCCTGACGGGGCCGATTCCGCTGGACGGCGAAGGGGATATGACGGAAAACAGTGCGCTTTTGCCGGATTCGTCCAGGCGCCGGGCGGCAGATTGTGGCGGAAACACGATCCCCGCCTTGGCGACGGCCGAGAAACCGTGCTAATCCGCCGCTGCTTCGTCCGAAGCGGGCTGGACGTGTTTCCCGCGGTTCCGGTTTGCGGGACGTCAGACAGGACGAATGAATTTCGAACCGCCCGTTTCTATGGGGCAGACAGGAAGCGAAGACAGATGAGCGAAATCGCCGACAAGGTTAAGAAGATTGTGGTCGAACACCTCGGTGTCGAGGAAAGCAAGGTCACGCCGGAAGCCTCCTTCATCGACGACCTGGGCGCCGACAGCCTTGACACGGTCGAACTGGTGATGGCGTTCGAAGAAGCCTTCAGCGTTGAAATTCCGGAAGACGCGGCCGAAAAGATCGCGACCGTGAAGGACGCGATCGACTACATCGAGAAGCAGAAGGCCGCCTGAAGTCGGCCGGGAAATCGGATTTCGTGATCAGGGAGCGGAGCGGGTTGATACAGTCTGCCGGAGTGGCGTCGGAACGTCGACGCGTCGTTGTCACCGGTATGGGCATTGTCAGCCCGCTCGGGCTGGGGCTCGAACATAACTGGTCGCGCCTGATCGCGGGGGAAAACGGCTTCGGCCGTATTTCCTCGTTCGACCCATCCGATCTGCCCGCGCATGTCGCGGGCGAAGTGCCTGCCGGCCCGACCGCCGAGGGTCGCCTGACCCTGTCGGACTGGGTGCCCGTCAAGGACCAGAAGAAGATGGATCGCTTCATCCATCTGGGCCTCGTCGCGGCGACCGAGGCGGTCGAGGATTCGGGCTGGAAGCCGGAATCCGAGGAAGATCGCTGCCGGACCGGCGTCATGATCGGCTCGGGCATCGGCGGCCTGCAGACGATCTACGATGCGTCGGTGACGGTGCATGAGGGACGCGCGCGGCGCCTGTCGCCCTTCTTCATCCCGTCCGCGCTGATCAACCTGGTCTCGGGCCATGTGTCGATCAAATACGGTTTCAAGGGACCGAACCATTCGGTCGTGACCGCCTGCGCCACCGGCGTGCATGCGATCGGCGACGCCTCGCGGCTGATCATGCTCGGTGATGCCGACGTCATGGTCGCCGGCGGGGCCGAGGCCGCCGTCTGCCCGCTGGGCATCGCGGGCTTCAGTTCGGCGCGCGCGCTGTCCACCGCCTTCAACGACACGCCGGAAAAGGCGTCGCGTCCCTGGGACCGCGACCGCGACGGCTTCGTGATGGGCGAGGGCGCCGGCATCGTGGTGCTGGAAGAGTACGAGCACGCGAAGGCCCGCGGCGCCAAGATCTATGGCGAAGTCATCGGATACGGCATGTCCGGCGACGCCTATCACATCACCGCCCCCGCCGAGGGGCACGAGGGCGCCTATCGCGCCATGCAGGCCGCCGTGCGCAGCGCCGGGATCGACGTGGCGGATATCGGCTACGTCAACGCCCACGGCACCTCGACCATGGCGGACGACCTGGAACTGCAGGCGGTCGAACGCCTGTTCGGCGACGATGCCGGCAAGGTGGCCATGTCCTCGACCAAGTCCGCCATCGGCCATCTGCTGGGCGCGGCCGGCGCGGTCGAGGCGATCTTCTCGATCCTGGCGATCCGCGACAATGTCGCACCGCCCACGCTGAACCTGGACAATCCGTCTCGCGAGAGCGCGATCGACCGGGTGGCGCACGAGGCCCAGCGCCGCAAGATCGATATCGCCCTGTCGAACAGCTTCGGCTTCGGGGGCACCAACGCCAGCGTCATCCTGCGCGGCGTCTGACCGGCCGCGCCATCGGCCGCCGACAGGCAGGATGTTCAAGCGCCTCATTATAACCGGCCTGCTGCTGCTGGCCCTCCTGTGTATGGGGGCGGGCGGCGTCGCGGGCTGGGCATGGTGGCTGTATGGCGCGCAGGGTCCGGCCACGCAGGCCCGTGCGGTGGTCGTGCCCCGGGGCGGCCTGGGCAGCACCGTCGCCACCTTGCAGCATGCGCGGGTGATCCGGGACGGACGCCTGGCCGCACTGGTCTTTCGCGTGGCAGTGCATCTGACGCGGCGTGACGGCGTCCTGCATGCGGCGGAACTGGAATTCCCGGCCTATGGCTCGATTCGTGACGCGCTGTTCGTGCTGCGCCACGCCCGGCCTGTGCTGCATCCCATAACGGTGCCCGAGGGCCTGTCGGTCATCCAGGTCATCGACCTCGTCGATCGCGCACCGGTGCTGTCCGGCCCCATGCCGTCGCTGGCCGAGGGCGATGTCCTGCCGCAGACCTATGATTATGAATGGGGCACGTCCCGCGCCGCGTTGCTGGCACGGATGCGGGGCGCGATGGACACGACCCTGGATGCGGTCTGGCGCGATCGCACGCCGGTGCCCGAAATACCCGACCGGCGCACCCTGCTGATCCTGGCATCGATGGTCGAGCGCGAAACGGCGATTCCCGCCGAGCGCAAGCAGGTGGCGCGCGTCTTCATCAACCGGCTGCGTCTCGGCATGCGCCTGCAATCCGACCCGACGGTGGTCTATGGCATCAATCACGGGGCAGGGCCGCTAGGCCACGCGCTGACCCGCGCCGAACTGGCGGCGCCCAGCGCCTACAATACCTATACCCTGCCGGGCCTGCCCGTCGGCCCGATCTGTTCGCCGGGCCGCGCCGCGCTGGACGCGGTGGCGCACCCGGCGGACGGCGACGCCCTGTATTTCGTCGCCGACGGCACGGGCGGCCACGTCTTCGCCGGTAGCCTGGCCGATCATAACCGCAATGTCGGTGCCTATCGGGCGCGTAAGGAACCGCAGGGGGCCCTTACGGGGGCGACAGGGGCTGGGCGTTGATGGGGCCGGATGACGGCGCGGGGGTGACCTGCGCCGGTTCACCGCCCGCCGGCGAATAGGCCCCCGGCGGGCCCGCCGGGGGCGGCATCGCGGGTGCGGGCGCGGCTGAGGCCTGGGCCTGCACCTCGCTCAGCGCGCTGCGCAGCGGGTCGGCACCGGGATTGTTGACGCGCATCGAGATCACGATGTCCTCGGGGCCGACGATCTGGTTGTAGTAGGACCGGTTGGCACTGCTGTTGACCGACAGTTTCGACCCGCCCAGCGCGGCGCCGGCGAACAGGCCCTTGGATTTCTGGATGGCCATGATGTCAGTGTTGCGCTGGCCGGTGGTACCGCTCTCGATCCCCGACCCCATGGTGGCGAACGATGCCCCCGCGTCGGCGCCAAGCTGGAACTGGTTGTCCACCAGCGCCTGCAGCCCGCGATCGGTCATGACGAAGAACATGACCTGGGAATCCTGCATCCCGAGCTGGACCCCGACAGTGGCCGAATCCAGGGTGAAGAAGGCCGCGTCCGACCACGACCCCCGCGCGTCGCGCGACAGCAGGACGCATCCGCCCCCCGATCCGCCGAACCCGATCGACATGCGGAAGATCGACGGGCAGACCATCACCGCGCGGGCCTTGACCATATAGCGGGTGATTTTGCTGTCCGGACGGGCACCGGCGAACATGTCGCGTACGGTCAGGGTGGCGCGGTCCACCAGGGATTGCTGTCGCTCGCTGCTCGCCAGGGCCGAACCGGCCGGCAGCGCCAGTACCGCCGCCAGCACCGCCAGCGTCCCGCGGGAAAGACCGTCTCGCAAAGACATGCTCCGTTTTCTCCCAGAACATCCATTATCGGATGCCCGTTCAGATAATGTGCGAAATGCGTCCGGGTTTACCGAACCGTTCGGACAATGACCCGGACCAGATCCCTGTTCCTAGTGATTTTTTATGGCGCAACCATGGCCATGGGTCAGTCCAGCGGAACCTCCAGCGCGACCGCCAGATCGGCGGCTATTCCAGGCGCCGCCGCAAGAAGGGTGATCCCGCCCTCCAGCCCGCCATCGCGCAGGAAGGGCGAGACGCGTGCCCCCGCTTCCTCCAGCAGGACCAGGGCCGCCGCCACGTCCCACAGGTTGATCACGATCTCCAGATAGCCGTCCAGCCGCCCGCAGGCGACGTCGGCCAGGGCCAGCGCGCCCGACCCGCTCGAACGCGGCATGGCCCCCAGGCGCAGGATGGTCGCTGCCTTCTCGGCGAAGACGCCGTCGGGCACGCGGCTGCTCCACCCCATCTCCACCATGGCCGAGCGCGTGTCCGTCACCGCCGAGGCCCGGATCGGCCGGCCGTTGAGGAATGCGCCGTGCCCGCGCACGGCGGTATAGGTCTCGCCCAGCGCCGGGGCCTGGATGATGCCCGCGACCGGCTGGTCGCCGTCCAGCAGGCCCAGCGACACGCACCAGCGATTGCGCCCGCGCGCATAGTTCGATGTCCCATCGATCGGATCGACCACCCAGCGCAGGCGTCCGGTGCGGGTGCGGCCTTCCTCCTCGCCCTGGAATCCGTCCTCGGGGAACAGGGTGTCGATCCGCGCGGAAATCAGGGCCTCGACCGCGCCGTCCGCCTCGGTCAGCCAGTCCTGGGCGCTCTTCAGCTTCGCGGTGGGGCCGCCCGAGGGCGGACGCATGGACATGGCCAGGTCGGCCGCGTCGCGGACAATGGACCGTGCGGCTTCGAACCGGCACAGGATGGCGTCTGACATCGGTGGCCCTCTCTTGATCAGCGTCTGGCAGCCTGCATGGCGTACAATGCGGTTCCTGTCAGCCGGGTGGCGTCATTCGACCCGTCGCGCGGTCCGCAGCGCGGCGGTCACGGCGGGGTCGTCCAGGCGGCCCAGACGGGTGGCGGCCTGCATGGCGAACAGATGTGTCAGCTTGCGCCGCCGCGCGGGCGCCAGGGCCGAGGTCGCCGAGTCGCGCAGGATGGCGCTCTCCGCGATCACGTTCAGCCCGCCGGGCACGGCATCGGTATCCGCGACCATGATCCCGGCCGTATCGGGCAACAGGTCCCGGGGGAAGCCCCGGTCGACGGCGAAGAAAAGCTGGTCGCACCAATCCCGGTAGCAGGCCCATTTGGCATCGGTCAGGAAATCGCGCGGACCGGATTTGATCTCGATGCAGACGAAGCCGTTATCCGGCCGCAACGCCATGATATCCGCCCGCCGCCCGTCCGGCAGGACCAGTTCGTGCAGCGCCGCCCAGCCCATCTGGCCGCAGAGATGGACGACGGCGCGGCGAATGGCGATCTGGTTCTGGACAAGGTCGATGGGCATCGCGGCGCGTCACGGTCCCGTCCCGGCGTTCGCCGGGGGCAGGACGCGCTCCAGGATCGCCCGGCCGGCGGCGTCGAAGCGCGCGGGGGCGAAACGGTCCAGCACGTGGGCGCGTGCCGCCTGTCCCATCCCGGCCAGGGCTTCCGGCCGGCGCAGCATGTGTGCCAGCGCGGCGGCCAGGGCGGGCGCGTCTCCGGGGGGAACAAGCCGGCCGGATATCCCGTCCGTGACGGTATGGGAAATCTCGCCGACCGAGGACGCCAGCGGGGGCAGGCCGGCCTGCATGGCCTGATGCACGGCAATGCACAGGCCCTCGCGCCGCGACGGCTGCACATAGGCATGCTGCGCTGCCAGGAAGCCCGACACGTCGGTGCAGAAGCCATCCAGGCGAAGGGTCGTCAGCCGCAGGTCGCGGATCAGGGCTTCAAGCTGCGGCCGGCCGGCGCCCTCGCCGGCGATCGAGATCGAAAAGGGCGGCAGCGATCCGTCCGTCTTCAGGATTGCCAGCGCGTGGCACAGGACGTCATAGCCCTTGGCCCAGTGCAGCCGTCCCAGCGACCCGATCCGCACGGTCTCGCCCGGCTGCCAGGGGCGGGCGACGGGGCAGGCCGGGTCGGCGCGGAAGATCGGCCACAGCGCGGCCCGGTCGGCCGGAATGGCCAACCGGTCGCGCATGAAATCCATCACACAGCGTGAATCGGCCACCCAGATACGGCTCAGCCCCCGCAAGGCGCGCAGCAGGCGGATATTCGCGCGGCTCAGCCCCGCATTATGCTGCCAGCTGACGACGGGAACGCGCCGCGCCAGCCCGACGACCTGTCCCAGCACGGTGGCCCGGGTCAGCGATGTCCAGATCAGGTCGGGACGGTATGCCCCGATGCACCGGTCCAGCCAGCGCAGGGCGGCCAGATGGTCCTTTTCGCCCCCCGGTCGCACCTGCACCGGCAGGGAGGCCGCCTGCAGGGCCGGCAGCGCACGGCCGTCGCGGCGGGTCAGCGCGAACAGGGCGACGTCATGTCCGGCCCCGCGCATGACGCGGGTGATGTCCGGCACCGGAAAGGCGGCCCCCCCGCCTTCGAGCGAATTGATGACATAGGCGATGCGCATGGGATTCAGGCGGCGGCGCGCGCCAGGATCGTCTCGACCAGGGCCAGGTCGGCGGGCTTGTCCACATCCACCGCCGCACGTCCGTCGGGCAGGGCGACCAGCCTGACCGAGGCATGGCCCAGCATCCCGATCCGGGCGCACAGGGCGGCGCGCGTCAGCCGCCCGGTCAGGTAGCGGACCAGCGTCCCGATTCCCAGCAGGCGGGCCATGCGCAGCGGGTGCTTGCGTTCCTGTTCAAGGCGCTGCCATGCCCGCACCACGCCGATGGCGGCCGGGGTGCGGAACAGGAACAGGTTGCAGCCTGAAAACGCACCGTCCGCCAGGCGGATCATCGTCCGCCTCGTCGCCGGCACGTCGCGCGTGATGTCGGCCGCCATCGCGATGGCGGCGGCCATGTCGCAGGTCCCGCCGGCCGAATCCAGGAACGCATCGATCCATTCCGGCCGCAGCAGCGCGTGGTCCGCCGTCGTGACCAGCAGCGGCGTGCCCAGGGTGTGCAGGGCCGCCATCACGCTGGCGCTGGGGCCGGGCGCCGGCGGCAGGAATTCGACCGGATGGTCCAGCAGGCCGGCCAGGATATCCGGGGTCTCGATACTGATGACGATGCGGCCGATCCGGGGATTGGCGGCCAGTGCGTCCACGACCCGCGCGATCATCGGCCGGCCGGCCACCGGCAGGATGGCCTTGTGCGATACGCCGGCCGCGCTGGCCATGGGGTCGGACGCGCCGGCGCGCGTGCCCGCCAGGACCAGGACGTTCAGCGGGCCCGATGTCACGTCACGTTCCGTCGGGGCACCGCGCCGTCCGGGCGGTCGCGCGGCGGGGCGCCGGTCCGGTCCATCACCCAGGGATAGCGGGCGGCCTCGGCCGTGTCATAGCCCAGGTTGAACACGCTGGGGCTGCGCGGCCGGGCGCGCGTATCGCCATAATAGCTGCCGAAGACGCGGTCGACGACATAGCTGGTGATGCCGAAATTGCCGTCCTCGTCATGGAAATGATGCAGGACGTGAAGCTGCTTCATCTTCTGGATCCAGCGCGCCCGCGGCTTGTAGTTCAGGTGCTGGATGCAGTGGAAGAATTCATAGATGCAGGTAATGACCAGCCCGGTCCCCAGCGCGGCCGCGGCCCCGCCCACGTGCCCGATCAGGTAGCCGATCGGCAGGGTGATGATGGCGATCGTCGGGATGGTGTTCAGCGGCGAACCGAACAGGACGTCCAGAAGATGCGGGTCCTGGTGGTGGTCGAAATGAATGCGCTTCCACAGTCCCGCCGTCAGCTTGATGCGATACAGGAAGCGTCCATGCAGGATGTAGCGGTGCAGCAGGTACCACGTCACCGGATAGACCAGGATGACCGCGCCGACGGCGATCGCGGTCGGCTGGATACCGGGAAAATTCCGTCCCAGCACCGCGAAGCTGCACACGGCCAGGACGATGTAGAGAAGGATGGTCGGATAGGTCAGGTAGGCGATCCACAACTGGCGAAGATTCATCTTCCCCAGGTCGAAGCTTCGCCCGGTGCGAAGGTTCGTGTTGCGCAGTGTCGAGCCGATCATGTTTCTTCTATCCTTAACATCAGGGCGCTGACTGCGAATGTGAAGATCACGATACCGGGCAGCGTCGCCGCCAATGCCGGCAGAGAACCCGCATTTCCCAGTGCCTGCAACAATCCCTGGAATACCACGAACAGCAGGCCGGCCCCCAGGCACCAGACTGGCAGCCAGCTCCGCGTGCCGCTACGCGGTGGGATATAGACCACCGGGATTGCCAATAACAACATTACCATGAATGTCAGCGGGGTCAGGGCGCGGCCCAGCAATGCGGTGCGCAGGGCCGCGGGCGGCTGGGTGGACGGCGCGCGGTCGCGCATCATCGCAACCATGGTCGATGCCGCCAGTGGCGGCGTGTCCATCGACAGCCGGACCATGTCATCGGGGCGCAGCCCGGCAGGCCACCCCAGGCCGCGCATCGGCCCGGCCGCTTCGGCTGCCGGCTCGGCGGGCGCCGGAATCACCTCGGACGGCAGCACCGTCAGGCCGCGCGCGTCGGTGCCGGTCCATTCGCCGTTCGCATAGTGCGCGCCGCCCAGATGCGCCACCCGCGACAGGCGGCCGGAACCGTCCCGGCCATAGACGTCCACCATTCCCAGTTCCCGCCCGCCCTGCGCGACATAGCCGACATCGACCAGCGTCGTCCCGCTGCGGAACCAGAAGCTGCGGCCGGCTTCGGGGTGGGGGTCGGTCAGGTTCCACCAGCGTGCCAGCGCCAGTTCCGCGCGCGGCGTCACCTGGTCGTCGATCAGGGTGGCGGCCAGCCCCAGCCCCAGCACCGCCGGCAGCATCAGGCGCACCAGCGCCGGCGTCGTCAGGCCGGCGGCACGCAGGATCGCGATCTCGCTGGCGGTCGTCATATGGACCAGCATGACCAGCGACCCGATCAGCACCGCCAGCGGAAAGATGCTGCCCAGCAGCAGGGGGGCATGCAGGGCCATGAAATACAGGGCGCCGCGCAGCCCCTGGTGCCGTTCCAGGATGGGCGTCAACTGTTCCAGCAGGGCCAGGATTTCCATCAGTGCCAGCAGGATCGCCCCCGCCGTCAGGATACGCCCGGCCAGTTCGCGCGTCAGGTAGCGGGTCAGCACCCCGCCGATCGGCGGTCCGGCGTGGTCATGGGGGGGGCGCCTCATCGCGGCAGGCCTGCCGCCATGCGGTGCGGAAGCCGGCCCAGCAGCCGCAGTCGCGATTGCCGCTTGCCCGCCGATCCGGCCCGGCGCAGGATCAGCCAGACGCACGCGAAGCCGAAGACCGCGAACGGCCCCCAGATGACCAGCCATGGCGACATCGACCGGCTGGCGACCAGGCTCAGTCCCAGTTGCAGTGCGTGATCGAACCCGACCAGGCTGATCGCGGCGATCGCCAGCCCCGTATTGTGCCGCTGCCGCTTGGCCATCCCGGCCAGCGCGCAGGCCAGGATCGGGATGAAGGGAATCGCCATGGCCCGGGCCAGGCGGAAATGCAGTTCGGCCACCAGATGGGTGCGGCGAATGGCCAGGTCGCGGTGGCGGATGCCGTGACGCAGTTCCAGGACGGTCAGTTCGCGCTCGTCATTGCCCCGGTTGCGGAAGGCATGGGCCTTGCTGCTGGTCTGGAAGAAGCGGGTCGTGGTGTCGAACGTCGTCAGGGTCGGGCGGTCGTCATTGCGGTCGGTGACAATGACGCCATGCGCCAGGTCCAGCCGGACGGTCGTGCCGTCGTCGGTCATCAGCAGCCTGCCGCTGTCGGCGGTGATGTCGCGTTCCAGCCCGGCGCTCTTGTCGCGGATGAAGACGCGGCGCAGCCGGGTTCCCGCCCCCTGGACCTGGTCGGCGGTCAGCATCAGCGTGTCGGACGGGGCCGCGAACATCCGCGCCTGCAGGTGCGGCGTCCAGCCCGCATGGCTGGCGATATACAGCGCCTGCCGGAAATCATAGCGGGCATAGGGCTGGATGAATCCGTACAGCGAGAACCCGACCAGCCCCAGCACCGCCCCCATGACGACGAACGGGCGGGCGATTCGCAGCAGCGACACCCCGCTGGCCATCAGCGCATCGATTTCGTTGTTCTGGCTCATGCGCCGCACGACCGAGAAGACGCTGACGCAGATGGCCGCCGGCAGTGCCAGCCCCAGGTAATGCGGCACCAGGTCGGCCAACAGGCCGGCGAAGATCTTCAGCGTCCCGCCATCGGACGCCAGCACGTTCAGCAGCGTCAGCAGCCGTTCCAGCAGCAGGGCCGTCATCACCACCCCCAGCGACAGCAGGAACGGCGGCAGCATCTGTCCGATCAGGTAGCGGTCCAGCGTCCCCGGAACGATCCTCCGGATGACAGGCAGGGTAAGAGGCGCGCGTGTCATGTCGCCTAACACATAATCAGATCGGTCGCGGGACGCGATAGACATCGAAGGACCAGGGCGGCAGCGCCCGGACCGGCTGGTCAAAGCCGACGATACGGCGATGGATCTCGGCGTGAAAGCCGCGATCGGTGGCCGTGACGCGGATATGGTGCCACGCCGCCATGCGCTCCTGCCGGTGCGCCCGCATGGATGCCGACGCGATTCCGAGCACCGGCACCGATATCGCCGGGCCGGGCAGGGTGGACACCGCGGACAGGTGCGCGTGTCCGTGCAGCACCATCTCCGCCCCCGCCCGGCCGATGACGGAACGGAACAGCCCGCTATCCAGCAGGGCCTTGCGGCGCGGCACCATGCCATCGACCGGTGGATGATGGATCATGACCACGCGAAACGCCCCGGCGCGCCCGGTCTCGTGCAGGATGTCGGCCAGGCGGTCCGCCTGCGCCGCGCCGATGCGCCCGGCGGCGGTAAACCACGGCATCGGCCGTGCCGAATTGACGCCGATCAGCGCCACGGACCCGACATGCCTTACATAGGGAAAATCATCCGGTGCCGCCGCCATCCATGCGGCCCATTGCCCGACCGAGTCCGGCCATGACTCGCGCACCAGCATGTCGTGGTTGCCCGGCACCACGAAGGTTGGTTCCGGCATGTTCTTTCGCAGCCATGCCGCCGCATGCCGGCATTCCACCGGCAGGCCCAGATTGGTCAGGTCCCCGGTCAGCGCCACCGCATCGGGCGCCGCGTCCCGCACATCCGCCGCCACGCGCTCCAGAATCGCGTCGACATGCAGGAAGCGCCGCCTGCGCCGCCAGGACCACTGGCTCATGATGCGCTTGTTCATCAACGCGCCGACCGGTAGGCGCAATCCGTCATGGGCCAGATGCGGGTCGGACAGGTGCGCCAAGGTGGTTGTGGTCGTGTTTGCGGTCTCGATCACGCGTCGTGCACTCCTCCGCCCCGCCATCCGGGCGGCCACCGCGTTGCGGCGTTCGGGACCAGGCCCGGCTTTCCGATCTTGCAATGCCGCCGGGAACGCGGCTTATGACCCTACGGATGTTTAAGGCACAGAGAAAGGGCGACACGGAGTGACCGAACGGTTCGCCTTGATTCACAACCCCCGCAGCCGCCGCAACGGGCGCGAGGACGGCACGTTTCGCAAGCGCGCGGCCCGCGCGCTGGGGGCGCTGTTCGTCCATTCGGCCACCCGGACCTCCCTGCCGGACATCGTGGCCGACCTGGCCCGGCGCGAGGTCGGGGTGATCGCGATCGACGGCGGCGATGGTACCGTCAGCGACGTCATGTCGGCCATCTATCGCTTCTATCCGGCCGATTCGCTTCCGGCGCTGGTGGTGCTGCCGTCGGGCAACACCAACCTGATCGCGGCCGATGTCGGGTTCGGCCTGCGCGGAAGCGCCGCGCTGGAACGCCTGACCGCCTTGGCGCGCGACGGTCATCTACGGCGGCACACGGCCCGGCGCGACGCGCTGACCGTTCGCTGGTCCGATCCGGCGCGCCCGGCCACACTGGGCATGTTCCATGGTGCCGCGGCCTTTACCCGGGGGATTCGGATCGCCCATCGGCCGGTCCTGCTGAACCGCTTTTCGCATGATCTCGCGGTGGGAATGGCCATCGCATCGTCGGTCGGGCGGCTGCTGCTGCGCTCCACGCGCCGCAAATGGCTCGCCGGCGATCCGGTCACGCTCACGGTCGGACAGGACGCGCCACGGACGCTGGACTGTTTCCTGTTCCTGGCCACCACTCTGTGCTGCCTGCCCGGCGGCATGTGGCCGTTCACGTCGCATAACGGGGCCGGACTGTCCTATCTGAACGTCCATGCCTTCCCCGAGCGTCTGGCTGCCGCGACATGGTCGTCGCTGCGCGGCGATCCCGGTGCGTGGATGGATGCGTCGCCCTCCTATGACCGGGGCAGGACCGACCGGCTGGGGCTGCGGATCGGCGCGGATTTTGTCCTGGATGGCGAAACCCTGGATTCCGGACCGGATGGCCAGACCTTCCTGTCGGCCGGGCCGGCCTTCGATTTCATCCGGGGGAGCTGATGGACCACCCGCATTTCGATTCGCCGGCGGCGGGACAGGTCGCGCGCCTGCTGATCGGCGAATTGATCCAGCCCGTCGCCCCCGACGTGACCGCGTTCGTCAGCCGGCTGGTGGGTGACGCCCCCGTCCTGGGGGTACTGTTCTACGGCTCGGGCCTGCGGCAGGCGGACCCGGACGGTATCCTCGATTTCTACGTCGTGCTGGACCGCCAGTCCGACTGGCCGCGCGGAGGCGCGGCGCTGGCGGCGAATACCCTGCTTCCGCCGAATGTCGAGTACCATGAATGGACGGAACAGGGGCGCTGCATCCGCGCCAAGGTCGCGATCCTGACGCTGTCGCAGTTCCGGGCGCTGACCGGGCGCGCCACGCTGGACACCACGATGTGGGCGCGTTTCTGCCAGCCGGTGCGTCTGGTCTGGGCGCGCGACGACCAGGCCGCCGACCGGATCCTGCGCTGCCTGGTGCGCGCGGTCGGCGTGGCGGCGTGGTGGGCGGCTTGCCTGGGTCCCGAACAGGGAACGGCGGCGATCTACTGGCAGCAGCTTTTCGCCCATACCTATGAAGCCGAGTTGCGTGTCGAATCCGCCGGCCGCGCGCAGGTGCTGCTCGCCGGACAGCAGGACCGGTATCGCGACCTGCTGATCGCGGCCTGGACGGCCTCGGGCCTGCCCTTCACCCAAACGGGGGATGTCCTGCATCCGCTGCTGTCGGCCGCGACGCGCGCCCGCGCGCGCCGGCAATGGCAGGTGCGCGCGGGAATGGGGCGGCCCCTTAACATCGCGCGCCTGGCCAAGGCCGCGTTCACCTTCGCCGGGGGGGCCGGCTACATCGCCTGGAAGATCCGGCGCCATTCGGGTTTCGATCTGAAAATTCCGCCCTTCGCGGCGCGGCATCCGCTGCTCTGCCTGCCGTGGCTGTTGTGGAAGCTGCGGCAGGCAGGCATCTTTACACGGCGGTAACGCGCTACCCGGCCGCGCGCAGGCCCATTTCCCCGGCCACGGTGGCGAAGATCTCCACGGCACGATCGACCTGCGCCGGGCTGTGCGTCGCCATGACCGACGTGCGCAGCAGCGGGTGCTGGTCCGGGGTGGCCGGCGGCAGGCTGAGATTCACGTACACGCCCAGGTCCAGCAGCCGGTTCCAGAAATGGACCGCCTGGCCGACCTCGTCCAGCACCACCGACACGACCGGGCTGGCCTGCGGGCCGGTGCGCAATCCGGCGGCATTCAGTCCGGCATGCAGGCGCCTGGCATTGTCCATCAGCGCGTGCCGCAGTTCCGGCCGCCGCTCCAGTTCGTCCAGCGCCGCCATGGTGGCCGCGATGACGTCCGGCGGCAGCGAGGCTGTGAACATATACGGCCGCGAGCACAGGCGGATCAGGTCCAGCCCGTCATGGTCCGACACGCAATAGCCGCCGACCGTGCCCAGGCTCTTGGAGAAGGTGCCGACCACGAAGTCGATGTCGCTTTCGACCCCGTCGGACTCGGCCACTCCGCGGCCATGCGCGCCCATGACGCCGAACGAATGGGCTTCGTCCGCCAGCAGCCACGCCCCGGTCTCGCGCTTCACGGCGGCGAATTCGGCCATCGGGACCACGTCGCCCATCATGGAATAGATGCCTTCGACGACGATCAGCTTGGCGCCGGGCGTGCCGTCCAGGCGGCGCAGGCGCTTGTGCAGGTCGTCGGGGTCGTTGTGACGGAAACGGATGACCTGCGCCTGGCTCAGCCGGCTGCCGTCATAGATGCTGGCATGGCTGTCGGCATCCAGCAGCAGGTAATCGTCCTTGCCGGCCAGGGCCGAGATCGTGCCCAGATTGGCCTGGTACCCGGTCGAAAACACCATGCAGTGGCGGCGCCGGAAGAAGCCGGCGATACGCTCCTCCAACTGGCGGTGCAGTCCCTGGGTTCCGTTGGCGATCCGCGATCCGGTGGTGCCGACCCCATGGGTCCGCAATGTCTCGATCGCGGCCTCGATCGCCGCTTCGGACTGGCTGAGGCCCAGATAGTTGTTGGTGCCGAACAGCAGCGTCTCCCGTCCCTCAATCAGCCCCACGGTCGAGGACAGGGGACGGTCGATGACGACGGAAAATGGATTCCGGCCTCCTCCCGCCGTCACGGCCGCGAGCGACCGGGACAGCCCATCATATTTGCTGAAGATCGACATGGCTCAGCCGGCCTGTTTCAGGGACACGATGCAGGCGGCCAGGTCGTCGATGGTGCGAATGTCGGCAAGCCGGTCGAGCGGGACGGACACGTCGAGCGAATCCTCGATTTCCATCACGAAATTCATGACCGCGAGTGAATCGAAGGCCAGGTCCTCGACGATCTTGCTGCTGCCGTTGATGTCGCGGGGAACCTTCGGGTTCGCCAGCAGCGTCTGGATGATCAGGGCAGAGACGTCTGCTACCGTTTCACTCATATATTTGCGTCCTTTTGCGTGGCCCGTCCGGGCCGCGCGGTGCGGCGCGCCGCAGTCGCGTCCCGGGCGGCGGCGGCCATCCCTGCCGGGCTGGCCGCCGCCCTCCGTGGAAAGAGGACGTCCTTATGATCGAAATCCGGTGCCTTGGCCAGCATCGAAGCGCGGGGCATCGTTGCGGGTACGACGGGGCGCCGCTTCAGGCGACGGATGCGGTTTCGGTAATGGTTTCGAACGCGCCGGACAGCAGCATGGCCTTGGCGCGCGCGCGCGTCAGTTTTCCCGAAGATGTCTGGGGCAGCGTGTGCGGCGGCACCAGGATGACCGAGACATCGACGCCGTGCTGCCGGCGGAACAGGCTCGCGGCCTCGCTGCGCAGCAGTTCACGTGCCTCGGGGGTGGACGCCCGGCACTGAATCAGCGCCACCACCGTCTCGCCCGTTTCCTGGTCGATCGAAAACACCGCGACGTCCCGGCTGCGCAGGGACCCGATCTCGGTCTCGGCCGACCATTCCAGGTCCTGCGGCCAGATGTTGCGGCCGTTGATGATGATCAGGTCCTTGGCCCGTCCGGTCACGACCACCTGCCCATCGAGCATGTAGCCAAGGTCGCCGGTGTTCAGCCATCCCGCGCTGTCCAGAACCCGCTGGGTCTCCTGCGGCTGGTTGAAATAGCCGCGCATCAGGCTGGGCCCGCGCACGAAGATGGTGCCGACCTTGCGGTCGGGCAGCGGCCGGCCCGCCGGGTCGCGAACCTCCAGTTCGTGCTCGTCCAGGACCTGCCCGCACAGCACGAACGTCCGCAGGGCATGCGACGGATCGTCCGAAGGGCGTGCCACGCCCTGGGTTTCCAGCACGCGCAGGTCGACCGTATCAGTCTGGATTCCGGTCTGCAGGGGAACGAAGCTGATGGCCAGCGTCGCCTCGGCCATCCCGTAGCTGGCGGTGAAGGCCCGCCCGTCGAACCCGGCGCCCGCGAATCGCTCGGCGAATTCTTCCAGGATGTGGTGGCGGATCATGTCGCCGCCGATCCCCGCGATCCGCCAGCAGGACAGGTCCAGCGCGATCGACGTGGCCCGCCGGGCGCACAGTTCGAAGCCGAAGGACGGGCTGTAGGAAATGGTGGCGCGATTGCGGCTGATCAGGTCCAGCCAGACATGCGGGCGCCGCGCGAATTCCCGCGTCGGCAGCATATCCACGGTCAACTGGCAGGTCATCGGGGTCAGGAAGAAGCCGACCAGCCCCATGTCGTGATACAGCGGCAGCCACGAGACGCAGCGGTCCCCGGTCTCGCGCACCTTCAACCCGTCGCGGGCGATGGCGCGGGCATTGGCCATGCCCGACCGCTGGGTGACGGCGACGCCCATCGGGAAGCGGGTGCTGCCCGATGAGAACTGCAGGTAGGACAGGTCGTCGGGGGACACGACGGGCAGGTCGATCGTATCCGCCGGCAGCGCCATCAAATCCGCCGGACGCCCCGCGAAGCGCAGATCGAAACCGCCCACGATGTCGTCGGTCCAGCCCGCGATGATATCGGGCACGATGACGGCGGCGGCGCCGGCGCTCTGGATCATGCCGCGCAGGGTGGCGACATAGCCCTCGCGGCCGCCGAATGCGACCGGCAGCGGCAGCGGCGCCGGCACCAGGCCGGCATACTGGCACCCGAAGAAGATGCGGGCGAAGTCGCCGTCGCTCTCCGCCACGACCGCGACCCGCTCGCCCGGGCGCAGCCCCAGCGTCAGCAGGCGGCGCGCCACCTCCACCGCCTGCGCGCGCAGGGTCCGGTAGGGCAGGGCTTCCAGAAGCTGGCCACGGCCGGAATAGATGTTGAAGCCGGCGTCACCGAGGGCCGCGTAATCCAGCGCTTCCGGAAAC